>CALLLW010000023.1 GCA_938007995.1 uncultured Granulosicoccaceae bacterium
GCAGACGGATTCCGTTATCTAGAAATCAGTTGGTCAATATCCTCAGGCAACGGCGACTCCCTGCCACTTTTGCGTCGTGGCAGACCGCGCTTTGCCCGCGATACGTTGACTAACGTCATCGGCTGCTGACATGTAGGACACGTGACCTTGGCGGTGTTACCGGCATCGGTGTTTATCTCTGGCAACACCACCTGAAGGTCGTGAAGATATACATCTAGCTTCCAAAGGTGCAATCCAGACGCAGAGGGTTTTAACGCGCACCGAATGCAACACAGAAGCACCTGAGGAAAGAGGTACTGGTGAGGGTGCGGAGGTCTGGCGGAGTTCTGAGCCGTGGCATGCAGGAAGAGATACGTTGTAGAACCCAGGAAGCCCTGTGCGTTTCTGATCGGAGTTGAATGAATGGTAGTGAGTGAGTTGGGGCACGAAAAGGACAAGATCCTGGAAACGGTGTGGGCTCGATTATCGTTCGTACAGCACGTAGAGCGTCAGGTAGGGCAGAGCCATCTGTCTATAAGCAATCAGGGTGTCTTGTCAGACATATTACGCGACCCACTGGAAGGACCAAAGATAAAAACAATAAGGCTCAAAATTCCGAAGGACCCCGCAGGGCTGGTTAGTCGCAAAAAAGATTTTTCGTTAGTTTTCGTCTTTTGAAAAGTTACTCCGCCTGAAGGGCATTATAGGCAGACTTTATCTTTTTGATGTACTGCAACTTTGTAGATGCACCTCGCGGCTTATCTCCCCTACGGTGATGATGTGGGCAACATCAACCCATATCTCCTAAAAGAGACTGAATAATTGAAATTGCTGCAAAGCCGGCAGTTTCTGTTCTGAGAACTCTGGGGCCAAGCTTTATTAACTCGACACCGGCATCTGTTGCCATTTGTAGTTCGCGGGTGCTGAAGCCACCTTCGGGTCCGACCAGAATATTGAGTGATGTGGCTGGTTTGATTTGTTTTATGGTTTTTTCAGCGGTGGGATGAATCAGTATGCTGCGCTCGTCTTTATGTTGTTGTAACCATTGTTCGAGGCTGGTTACCGGATCGATTACTGGAATACGGCTGCGGTTGCATTGACCGCAGGCGCTGCGGGCAATCCTGTTCCAGTGTTCTGCTTTTTTTTCTGCCTTTTTTTGATCAACCTGCAGGACAGTGCGTTCTGAGCTGACAGGTGTAACGCGGGTTACACCAAGCTCTGTGTTTTTTTGAATTACCAGGTCGAGTTTTGTACCTTTGGCCAGTGCCTGTATCAGGTTGATTGCTATTGGCGATTCTGTATCGTTCTTTGCGTAAGATTCAACTTGCAGCTGTGTGGTTTTACCAGCGCTAACGATTATGGCCTGGTAGTTATTGCCGTCGCCATTGAAGAGCTCGACTCTGTCACCCTCTTTGTACCTCATCACTCTGATTAGATAGCGTGAGTCTTCTGTATCCAGGGTGACTGAAGGGCTTGAGTTTTTATTGATGCTGTTGGTGTCGATTGCATCGGGTATGTAGAGTCTTGTTGTTCTCACCTGTTTTCTACAGTTGATTTATCTATGGCTGGTTGTTTTTTAGCTGTTTCAATCGTTCACGCAATTGGTCTTTCTGGCTGTCACTCATTGAAGAGGGAGATTGCATAGTGCTGGAGCTTTGTTTGAGCTCCATACGCAGCGTGTCTTTTTTTAGCTGCTCAATGGCGTGTTGCAGTAGTTGTAACGGTGTTTCAATTTCAGACTCTTCGGTGCTCTGCATGCCGGCGCGTGCGAGTTTATGCAGTGCTTCGGATTGCTCTGAGTCTCGAAATCGCTCAAGTATTGAACTGGTGGTTATATCCGGTTTATTTTCTACCACTGATACGATATCCATCAATAGTTTTGCACCGGGTATATCAATTGAAAACTCGAATTCTTCAGGGTCAATTTCAAGGATGGTTGCAGGCGTATCGAGGATTGCGATCAGTGCTTTCCTGACTGGTGATAGTCCACCCACTGCATGATTCTGTCTGGTGGTGGTTTCGCGGTAGTCAGGCTGGCTTTGCTGTACCGGTTGCGGCTTAAATACTGTAACGCCAACCTTTGCATGTAATTGCTCTTCAACCAGTGTGCGATAAACACCTGACGGGATTTGTGAGATCAGTGGCTTTGCAATTTCAGCCAACCTGGCTTTGTTGCCGGTGCTGTTTTTATCCTGATCAAGGCCCGCCTGCATCTCGAGCTGTTGAAACATAAAGCTGGCAGCATCAATGCTATTAGCGTGTAAATTCTGCATAAACGCTTCAGCCCCGAGTGACTTAACCAGTGAGTCAGGATCTTCACCATCGGGTAGAAATAGAAATCGCGCGTCGCGTCCGGATTTAAGGCAGGGCAGGGCTGAATTAAGCGCTCGCCATGCCGCTTTTTTACCTGCATTATCTCCGTCAAAACAAAACACAAGCTCGTCCGTTTCTCTGAACAGTTGGGTAACCTGTTCGGTGGATGTTGCTGTGCCCAGTGTGGCGACTGCTGTGTTGATGCCCGCATGTGCCAGTGCGATAACATCCATATAGCCTTCCACCACCAGTACCCTTTCAGGACTTCCGCGGGTGATTTGGCGCAGTTCGTATAAGCCGTATAACTCGCGACCTTTTTGAAACAGCGGTGTCTCTGGTGAGTTCAGGTATTTCGGTTCCGAGCTATCCATGACTCTGCCGCCAAAACCGATTACTCGTCCGCGTCGATCACGTATCGGGTACATGATGCGGTTACGGAATCGATCGTGAGTTTTGCCGCTGTCATTGCGTACCAGCATGCCTGACTGCAGCAGAAACGCTTCCGGTGCGCTGGTTTTTTCGGTCAGTGCATGCCAGGCATCGGGTGAGAAGCCAAGGTCAAACCGCTTTGCAGTCTCACCCGAAACACCTCGCTGCTTGAGATACTCGATAGCTTTTGGTGCTTCCTTTAACTGATGCTTATAGAAATCATTGCAGGTATTCAGTGCATCAAAAAGACCCTGCTGTGAAGGTGTGATTGATGCGACCGCATCGCGAGGCACCTCAAGACCCGCACGATCAGCCAGAAACTCAACTGCATCAACAAAGTGCATGTTGTCGAATTCCATCAGAAAGCTGATGGCGTTACCGGATACGCCACAGCCAAAGCAGTGGTAGAACTGCTTGGGCTGGCTTACGGTAAATGACGGGGTTTTCTCACCATGGAACGGGCAGCAGGCTTTGTGGTTGGCGCCGGCCTTTTTTAACGGCACATAACGATCAATAATCTCGACAATATCTACCCGTGAGAGCAGATCGTCGATAAATGATTGTGGGATGCGGCCAGCCATGAGGCATTATCGCAGATGCTTGGTGACTATAGCGAGATAGTAGTTACCGGCTCCGGCTTGTGTGATTCTGCCAGTGCCAGTGCCAGTGCCAGTGCCCGTGCCAGTGCACCACCTTCCCCGCGCGGGAAGGTGGTCTTATGGCCTGTGGATCAGGCTGCTTTCTTAAGCGTTGACAGCAATGCCGAGAGTTCGGCGGCTTTCGGTGTGACCAGCCAGAACCGGGAGCTGAGGCTGTAGAAGTTTTCCAGTAGCTCACGACCCCACTCACTGCCGGTTTCGGCAATGTGAGTTTCAAGCATTTCCTGCAGCACGTGACGGTAGGCTTCCATGGCCTCGGGGTGAATACGCCTGATGTCTATCAGTTCGTGGTTGTATCGATCAACAAACAGGTTGTGACGGTCAAACACGAAGGCAAAACCACCCGTCATGCCAGCGCCGAAATTCACGCCGGTTTCACCCAGTACGGCAACACAGCCACCGGTCATATATTCGCAGGCATGATCACCCACGCCTTCGATCACTGCCGTTGCACCGGAATTGCGCACCGCGAAGCGCTCGCCACCGAGGCCGGATACATACATGTGACCACCGGTAGCACCGTACAGGCAGGTGTTACCAACAATAGTGTTTTCGGTGCTGACAAAGCGCGAGCCGACAGGTGGTCGGATAACAATCTTGCCACCGGCCATGCCTTTGCCAACGTAATCGTTGGCATCACCTTCAAGTAACAGGTTAAGGCCACCGGCATTCCAGACACCGAAACTTTGACCTGCAGTGCCTTTCATATGTACGTTGATCGGACTGTCAGCCATGCCGAGATTGCCGTGCAGCTTTGCAATCTCACCAGACAGGCGCGCACCGATTGAACGGTTGATATTTTTAATACCAAAGTGAAAGTCGCCACCGGATTTAGACTGAATAGCCGGCAGGCATTCAGCCACCATCTGTGTGGCAAGCTCTGCTTTGTCGAAAGGGCGGTTACGCTTCTGAGTACAGTAGCGCGGTGCTTCCATCGGTACACCACCGTCGGACAACAGCTTTGAAAAATCGACTTTGCTTTGTCTTTCTGTTTCACCTTCCATCTGCTCGAGTAGATCGGTTCGACCGATGATCTCGTTCAGACTTCGGTAACCCAAACTGGCGAGATGTCTGCGAACATCTTCTGCAACAAACTCCATATAGTTAACGACTTTTTCAACGTCGCCACGAAAGTGCCTCATGCGCAGTACTTTGTGTTGTGTTGCAACACCGGTCGCGCAGTTATTGAGGTGACAGATTCGCAGAAATTTGCACCCCATTGCGATCATAGGGCCTGTGCCAAAGCCAAAACTTTCAGCACCAAGCAAGGCCGCCTTGATAACATCAAGGCCGGTCTTGAGGCCACCGTCTGTTTGCACACGAACTTTATCGCGTAGATTGTTGGCACGCAGAATCTGATGTGTTTCAGACATACCGAGCTCCCATGGAGAGCCTGCATACTTAACACTGGTCAGTGGTGATGCACCGGTGCCACCGTCGTAACCTGAAATGGTGATCAGGTCGGCATAGGCTTTGGCAACACCGGCAGCAATAGTACCAACGCCTGCTTCTGCAACCAGCTTCACTGAAACCAGCGCCTGTGGGTTAACCTGCTTTAAATCAAATATCAGTTGCGCGAGATCTTCAATGGAGTAGATATCATGGTGTGGTGGTGGTGATATCAGTGACACACCAGGCATGGAATATCGTAGTGTCGCGATAGTCTCGTTCACTTTATGGCCTGGCAGCTGGCCTCCTTCACCTGGCTTTGCACCCTGGGCGATTTTTATCTGAATCACCTCGGCATTGACCAGATAATGCGGGGTTACGCCGAAGCGGCCTGATGCCACCTGTTTGATCTTTGAGTTTTTATTCGTGCCATAGCGTTTTGGGTCTTCACCACCTTCACCGGAGTTTGATCTGGCGCCGAGCGCGTTCATGGCTTCAGCCAGAGTTTCGTGTGCTTCAGGTGACAGTGCGCCAAGTGACATACCGGCTGAGTCAAAGCGACCAATGATATCTTTGGCCGATTCAACCTGATCCAGTGGCAGTGGTTCACTGGCTGTTCTTAGTTTCAGCAGATCTCTAACTGTGGTTGGATCACGGCCATCAACAAACGCGGCATATTTTTCGTAGTCACTGTACTCACCGGAGGTTACTGCCTCTTGCAGAGATGCCACAACATCCGGGTTGTATGCATGGTATTCACCGCCATCGACGTACTTGAGAAGTCCGCCATGTCCGGTGTCTGCGCGTTTGTTCCAGGCCAGGTCGGCAAGAGATTGAGCGTCTTTAGTCAGGTCGCTGTAGTCAGCACCCTGTATACGGCTGGTAGTACCGATAAAGCACTGGTTCACGATCTCATCATGCAGACCGACAATTTCAAACAGCTGTGCACCGCGATAACTTGCGATTGTTGAGATACCCATCTTTGACAACACTTTCAACAGGCCCTTATTAATACCTTTGCGGTAGTTTTGTTCGAGCTTGAGTGCGTCTGTATGGTCAATCTCACCACGGCGGACCATGCCGCGAATGCTTTCATAAGACAGGTACGGATAGACGCAGGTGGCGCCATAACCGATCAGTACAGCAATATGGTGTGGATCGCGTGCTGTGCCGGTTTCAACAACAATATTTGCTTCGCAACGCAGACCTGCTTTGATTAACGCATGATGTACTGCGCCGGTAGCAAGCAGTGCATGTACCGGCAACAAGCCTTCTTTAATGTTGCTGTCACTAAGGACAATAATAACCAATTCATCACGCACTGCACTGATGGCCTGTTCGGTGATGTTCTCGATCGCCTGTTGCAGAGTTTGCTTTGTTGGATCAAAGTTTAAGTCGATTTTTATATGGCGATACTCAACTTCATCATTCATTGCTAACAGGGTTTCAAACTTTTCGCGTGACAGCACTGGTGAGCGCACCAGTAATCTGCGAGCGTGATCAAAAGTTTCTTTAAAAAGATTTTGTTCAACACCCAGGCAGGTCTCAAGAGACATCACAATTGATTCGCGCAGCGGATCAATGGGCGGATTGGTTACCTGGGCAAACTGCTGGCGGAAGTTCTCATACAGAGAGCGGACTTTTTTGGAGAACACCGGAAAAGGTGTGTCATCACCCATGGAGCCAATCGCTTCCTGTGCGTCTTCAGCAAGTACACGTAGTATCTGATCACGCTCTTCGAAGGTAATGCCGTACATCTTTTCATGGACTTTGAGTTGCTTGTCATCCATTGATGGTTTGGTTGGCGGTGTATCACGCAGTCTTGAGCGCAGATGACGCGAATGCGTTTGCAACCAGCGGGCGAATGGTCGGCTGGTCTTTAGCATGTCATCTATTTTTTCCGGCTGTAAGATCTCACCTGTGTCTGTATCTACAGCGAACATCTGGCCTGGTTTGACACGGCCTTTGGCAACAACCTCTTCCGGGTCGTAGTCATAGACGCCGATCTCTGAAGCGAGGGTAATCTGGCGGTCGCGCGTGATAACGTATCGCGCCGGCCGCAGCCCATTGCGATCAAGTACACAGGATGCGTATCGGCCATCTGTCAGTACCACACCTGCTGGTCCATCCCATGGTTCCATATGCATTGATGCATACTCAAGCCATGCGCGCATTTCAGGGTCGGTTGAGTTCATGTTGTGCCATGCCGGTGGCAGTAACAGACGCATCGCACGGAAAATATCCATGCCGCCTGATAACAGGACTTCCAGCATGTTATCCAGTGACATGGAATCGGAACCTGCCATCGACACCAGTGGTACCAGTTCTCTGAGTTCAGGCAACAGTTCGCTATGGAACTTGGATGCTCTTGCATTGGCCCAGTTGCGGTTGCCGCGAATGGTATTGATCTCGCCGTTGTGAGCCAGATATCTGAACGGTTGTGCGAGTCGCCATTGCGGCATTGTATTGGTTGAGAACCGCTGATGAAAAACCGCAATGCGTGAGGCCAGTGTGGGATCGTTGAGGTCTTCGTAAAATACCGGCAGCCGGTCTGGCATCATCAACCCTTTGTAAAGGATCACGTCTGCAGACAGAGTATTAATGTAGAACTCCGGATCGGATTCGCGCAGTGTCAGCTCAGTTTTGCGTCTGGCAACAAACAGGTTGCGATTGAATTCGGCAGCGTCCATGTAGGCCGGCGCTGTAACAAAAATCTGTTCGATTTGTGGCAGTGTTTTTTTAGCTTCTAAACCACAGGCGTCAGTGTCAACCGGCACAATGCGCCAACCGTTGACCGTCAGGTTGCGCTCTTCTATGTTTTTGTTGAGTGTGTTGCGAGCAAGATCGGCTTTGGCGTTATCTTTATTGAGAAACACCATGCCAACAGCGAAGTTCCGACCCACCTCAAAGTTGCACTCGGCGGCTTTGCTGCGCAGAAAATTGACCGGCTTACGCAGCAGCAAGCCGCAGCCGTCGCCGGATTTTCCATCGGCGGCTACCGCGCCGCGGTGTGTCATGCGACCCAGCGCTTCGACAGCGGTCTTCACCAGTTTGTGTGATGGTCGTCCGTCGATTTGAGCAATCAGCCCGAAACCGCAGTTGTCGTGTTCGAAGTCGGGGCGATAGAGACCGGTCGCCGCCAGTTTATCCAGTGCGTTCATGATAACCCTCTGTGTTTTCCGCCAGCGGTGGGTTTTGTTTTTATGTCAGCTCCGTGTGGAGCTTCAGCCAGTTATGACCGGAGTCGGTTTACCGCAGTCGACGTTTGCGAACGTGACTTCGGTCCCGACTATGCCATCAAACGTGTGAATTTCGGGTGGAATCCCGGGCACGGGCTGAGAGGGGGTGCCGCCAGCTTAAATAGCTGGCTTTTTTGTGGTGTGTGCGAATCCGCCTCGCTGCAATAGTGGGCGAAATCGTTAAAAACTGCAAGGTTAAAGGTTTTTTGCCTTACTTTTGACTTATAGCGAGAGTTTGTTGCGATTTAGTTACGCCGTTTGATGTCAGCCTGAAGATCGCTGACCGGACGGATCCAGACGCCGAATTTTTTCGCCTCGTCGTTCATTTCCTCGACCGCTGCAATCGCCTCGGAGCGGGTGTCGTACAGACCGCTCAGCAAACCAAATACCGGGTTGTTACTGTTGGTGGTGAGGAACGGATAAATCGCCACCGGATCCTGTACGTCCATGGTTTGCGCCAACTCTATGATGTAGCTACGTTCGCGCGAAGTTGCGAGCTGCACTGTGAACTTGACCGGCGACTGAAAAAGCACCCAGCGCTCGTTCTCAATGGCGCGATTCGGCGCTGCGGGTTCAGTTTGGTTGATGATCGTCTCTTCGGTCGGTGAATTATCTAACGGTGCATCGGCTGCAGCGTCAGTGTCGCCATCGATCAAATCGGCTAACGGATCGGCAACCGGTTCGTTGATGGCCAGCGAAGAATTATTGTTAGAAGAATTACCGTTAGGCGTGGCTGCTCCTATCTGCTCTGGTTCATCAAGTAAATTGTTGTCTGATAATTGATCCCCGCTTGTCAGATCTGGATTGCCAACGCCTTTGTTCTCTGCCAGGCCAGAGCTTTGCCCGGGTGCCGGTGCAGGAACAATGAACTCGGTCGGGCTGTTGTTTTCGTTCGGCAGATCGTTGGTAGTGATAGTTCGGGTTTCAGCCTGCGGCCGAGTTGGCGGTTCCGGCAATACCAGAGGTTCAGACGATGGTTGCGTGTTTGTACCTGGCTGCGCGGAAATGGCGGATCGGTCAACAGTGGGTTTGGGCCTTTGGCCGGCATCGGCCAGCGTGTTATCAGCGACGGTGCCGTTGTTGACGGCATCACCAGCCAGAGAGTCCTGCTCCAGCGGCTGTACTAATGGTGTTGTGGGTGGTGATGTGGGTAGTGGCGTGGCCGGTAGCGAGGATGTTTCACTTCCTGCCCCGCTGACCACTGCAGGCTCGGCAGTCGGCGAGACTATCGGCTGTTCAACTACAGTGTCTTCTGTGTTTAAAACAGTGATTACATCGGCTTCGGGCTCGTCGCCGAAAAACATTGTCAGGCCGAGTCCGATTGCACCGATAGCTGCGGCGCCGACCAGTAACACGGGCCACTCAACAGATGACAGCCAGCTGGCTTTTGCACCCGCTGCATCCTGACCACGATAAACACCGTTGAGATAATTGGCAGCGTTAGAGTTGATACGCCCCGGAAGTCCCGCTGACTCTCTTTGAATTTTGGTGATAGCTTTGTCGGTGAAAGGAAACGCGTCGGCAAACCCTGCCTGATGCAATTTGCTGCTCAGGTATTCTTTGGTGCGACTTTCATCCAGCGGCTGCATGGTTGTGGTGCTGTGGTTGAGTTGCAGCTCCTCGAATTGCGCTTCAAACCGGTCAATTGCCTGTCCCAGGGCTGGCGTGCCTGTCAGCAACAGACGAGCTGTTTTACCGTCTTCATTTTCAAAGTGCTCAAGTGCATCCACCAGGAAGGCGATTTCTTCCATTGGTGCATCGTGCGCATCATCAATAATCAACAACGGGTTTAGGTGATCATCGGTCACCTGCTCAAAAATCGGCACCAGTGCTTCGATGTATTCATTCAGCGATTCTAATGTTTGCTCGTCGCCGTTGAGGAGGTCGTTTAATACGGCGTGCAGGAATCCTTTAGCCTGAAACTGCTCACTGCCCTTGACAACAAATGGCTTGATGCTGTTTTTACAATGCTTGAGCAGTTGTTGCAGCAGAACAGTTTTGCCAGCGCCATCTTCGCCAATCAGCAAGTGAAGCGAGTTGCCAAAACGGACCTGCTGTTCAAGTGCACCGCGGGTTTTCTGGATTTCCGCATCGGTCATGGGCTGACGCTTTTTGTCCTCCAGAAACGGCTGCTCGGACAGACCGAGTTCGCTTAGCGTTTCGTCATGAAGGCGGCTGTTTGCGTGCGCGTCTTGGGCTGGCATAGAGGTTCGTTCCCTTTAATAACGTTCGGGTGCAACGATCAAACGTGCGATCGAGTGCTGCAAGCGGGAGGATCAAACAGACGCGGGCGCGATGCCACAGCAAAATCCGGTTAAAGAAATCAGCCAGTTATGCCAATTGCGGTGTAGCGGTCACCGAGTGCAGCTTGAATTTTAACTCGCCGATAGTAGAGCAGTTCACTGATCACGGCAACGCTGGATAGGCGAAGGTAACAAAGGGTTACGAGTTTGACATCTTGTGTTTCAGAGTCGAATCAATTGAAGGCTGAGTCGAGCGTGTTTTTAAGTTTTTGTTGATCAAAATCGTTACATAGGAACGCCTGACCAATGCCGCGCAGCAAAACCAGTGTGAGGTTATTGTCTCTGACCTTCTTGTCGCGTGACATCAGTTCAAGACATTGTTCAGCTGACATCTGCTGTGGTGGTTCAACCGGCAGGCCGACTTTGGCAAAAATATGACGAACGACCTCGACAGTTGCGGCATCGCAGTAGCCCTGGTCTGCAGAACAGCTGGCTGCGAGACACATACCTGCAGCAATGGCTTCCCCATGCAGCCAGTTGCCATAACCTTGCGAAGTCTCAATAGCATGGCCGAATGTGTGTCCCAGATTGAGTAATGCCCGCTGACCGGATTCCCGTTCGTCAGCAGCAACAATCAGCGCTTTGCGCTGACAGGATTTCTCGACTGCTTTGCCAAGTGCTGGCTTATCAAGCGCGAGCAGGGCAGGGATGTTTTGTTCAAGCCACTGAAAAAACGGGTGATCGTCTATTAGTCCGTACTTGATGACTTCTGCCAGTCCGGCTTTTAGCTCACGTTGCGGCAGTGAGTCGAGTGAGTCCATATCGGCAATTACACAAACCGGCTGATGAAAAGCACCGATCATGTTTTTACCCAATGGATGATTGACGCCAGTCTTACCGCCGACAGATGAATCGACCTGTGAAAGCAGCGTTGTTGGAATCTGTAAAAACGCCACGCCACGCTGGTAGGAAGCGGCAGCAAAGCCGGTGATATCGCCAATCACACCACCACCCAGCGCTATGACTGTGCAGTTTCGATCAAAGCGGCTTTGCATAAGCTCGTCATATATGGTGCTGACCGCATCGAGATTTTTGTGCGCTTCACCGGCAGGCAGAACCACGCTGCGGCATTCATAGTCTGGCAGGGATTCAATTAGTTGATTCAGATAGTGTGGCGCGACATTGTCATCGCTGACTACAAGCACCTTTTTACCATTAATGTGGCGATTCAACAGGGTTGGGTCGTTGGCGATATTCTGACCAATGTAAATCGGGTAACTGCGTTCGCCCAGTTCTACGTTGAGGGTAGTTGTTAGTGCCATGTCAGCTTTTAGTGTTTGGGTCTTTGTTGATGTTGGAGGTGACCAGTTCCGGCACAACCGAGGATGAAGATGGCACCTTTACAGGCTCTGTTAATGGTTCAGCTGGCATTGCCGTGGGTAGACTTTCACTATCAGTGCATGGCCCGACGATGCCCAGTGCATCGAGGTCGAGTTTGTCGAGCTGACGGCAGATTTTGTCAACCACCTTTTGATGGCGCTGATTACTGGTACTAATATGTACGTGTGCAAGTTCGCGATAGATTGGACCGCGCTTGCGGCTGATCTCTAGCAGGGTTGCTCTTGGATCACCTTGCTGCAGTAGCGGACGCGAGTTGTTTCTTGATGTACGCTCTACCTGTACGTCGATTTCAACATCCAGAAAAACAACCACACCACGGGTCTTTAAGTGTACGCGGTTGGATTCACGCAAAACCGCGCCGCCACCGGTGCCGAGTACAATATCGTGTTTGCCAGTCAGGAAGTCGATCATGCGTTCTTCGCGACCACGAAATCCCGATTCGCCTTCAAAATCAAATATGGTCGGGATATCCACCCCGCAGGCGGTTTCTATTTCGCGATCACTATCGAAGAAAGGCTGACCGAGTCGACGGGCGAGTTGTCTGCCAACTGTGGTTTTGCCAGCGCCCATCGGGCCTATCAAAAATATGCTCGCCATACCGGTACACCGATATTTTTGTAGTTAACTATCGGCCGTTATAAAGGAAGATCCACAGTAGCACGATGGCGTGGTTGCCGCTATTCGATCTGGCTGTGTTCGTGCAAAAAAGCAAAGATCTGAAGGCAAAAAAAAACCGCGGCGGGCCGCGGTTTTTTCTATATTGCTACTGCTTAGTACTTATTGATCAAAGCCGTTGCTGCCATCTTTGACAATCTTCGGTGTAACGAATACCAGCAGTTCGCTCTTATCATCTTCACCGATATTGTTCTGGAACAGCTTGCCGACCAGTGGCAGATCACCAAAGAATGGAACCTGCTCGCGTTGCTGAATGGTTGACTGCTCATAGATACCACCCAGTACCACAGTCTCGCCATTGGCAACCAGCACCTGAGTATTTACTTCGCGGGTGTCAACACTCGGGATACCGCTGAATACTTCACCAACCGTGTCTTTATTAACGGTGAGGTCAATAATGATGCGTTCATCCGGTGTAATCTGCGGACGAACTTTCAAACCCAGTACCGCTTTACGGAAGGCAGTGGTCGTTGCACCGTTACCGGATTCTTGAGCGTAGGGAATTTCGACACCCTGTTCGATGTACGCTTCGTGCTGGTTGGCAGTGATAACGCGAGGAGTGGAAATAACCTCACCACGACCCTCAGCCTGCATGGCAGAAAGTTCCAGTTCAAGCAAAGTGCCGAATGGTAGTTTTGCGAACGCCAGGCCAAGGCTTCCAGTCTTGTTAATGACTGGCAGGTTAACGTTAAAGCGATCTTCACCCAGCTCACCTGCATCTGATATCAGATCAGCAACTGCAGAAGAAGAACCTGACAGAGCAAAGCCGTTGTCATTCAGGTTAGTAGTGTCACGACTAATACCAAAGCGCGAACCCAACTCGCGGTTGAAATCGTCTGTGGCGATAACAATGCGTGATTCAATCAGTACCTGTCTTACCGGTACATCAAGGCGTGTTACTAAAGATCGAACCTTGCTCAGTACTTCAGCGGTATCGTTAACCAGAATCGTGTTGGTACGATCGTCAATGGTGACATTGCCTCTTTCAGACAGTACACCACCGGTCTCGGATTTAAGAATCGCTGCAACGGCATTGGCTTTTGCATAGTTCACCTGTACAAACTCGGTGCGCAATGGCTCAAGTGCGATTGCCTGTTGCGCTGCTTCGCGTTCTGCTGCCTCTCTGGCTGCAATCTCTTCAGCAGGGGCGACCATGATAACGTTGCCGTTCTGACGCTTATCAAGCCCTTTGGTGCGCAGGATGATATCCAGTGCCTGATCCCATGGAACATTTTTAAGTCTGAGAGTCAGTGTGCCATCAACGTTGTCGCCGACAACAATGTTCATGTCAGTGAAGTCTGCAAGCAACTGCAATACAGAGCGGATTTCAATGTCCTGAAAGTTCAGTGACAGTTCTTCGCCGTTGTAGTTAACTTGCTTTGGCTTGAAGGCAGGCGGGTTGATTGGCGCTGTAGTTGGCCGCGAGTAGTCTATGCCGCTATCAGTGCTGTTAGCATTAAAGCTGGTGTCTTCAAAACGCGGCAGTGGTGCAGGGGCTGCAGTGCGGGTAGGCTCAACGTACTCTTCAATTGGTGCACCGGTCTCTACCTTGAAGTCATCCAGTGGCAGTGCCGGTGATTCTGTACTTGCTGCTTCAGGATTGTAATCGAGTGGCAGGCTGGAAGGCAGTTCCACCACCAGACTTTCAGTGGGAACGTTCTGCGCGATTTCAACTGAGCCGACCGGAAAGGTTTCTGCCAGTGGCAGTTCACCGTTTGCCGCTCCGCTGCCGATCATCACTTCTTCGCCAGCAGGCATCAGGATGTCAGTGTCATCAAAAGTTTCGACTAACAGATCTTCAGCAGGCTGAAGGTTACCTTGCGCGTCGCCGTCGAGAGTCACCAGCAATCTGTCACCGTCGATCTCTGTTTGATACCCGGTCATTGCACCCAGGTTGATTACAACACGTGTTCTGTCGTTTGCTTCAACGATGCTTACACTTTCAAGATTGCCAACACCGACTGGAACAACTCGCTTGTCCAGTGCGTTAGTGGTTCCCATTAAGTCAATCGCAATCCGCGCTGGATGATCGATTTTAAATGACTGAGTATCGTTTACCGGATCGCTAAGTTTGAACGCGATCTGTTGCTGGTTGCCCGGCAGGGTGGTGTAGCTCAGGTGGTCAAGAGTTGACGCCAGGCTTTGTTGAGCCATGACAGCACTTGCACCCATAGCGATAGCCAACAACCGCAGCTTGCCCAGGGCCGCCCGGGTATTACCACCGTTGTTTGGTGTGCTGCAGATTGTGGGATTATTCACCGTGTTTCTCCGTTGCATCGACTTGTTATTTCTTTTTAGCTGGTCAGGTGTAGCCATCAGTTATCTCCAGTATCCAGTTTCAGCTGAGCCTGGCGCTGTATCCAGCCGCTGATGCCATCAGGTACTAACTCAACCAGGTTGATTTCGTTTTCAGATATTTTTGTGATTCTGCCGTGGTTTTGGCCTGCGTAGTTGCCCGGCTGAACTCTGTGGATCGTGCCATCTTTATCTAGTACCAATGCCCAGCTTGTGGTGCTTTGCCGAAGGATGCCGACCATCTTCAGAGAATCGAGCGGGAAGCCTTCGAGTGCTTCCTTTCTGCGATTGTCGCTCGGTCGTGGTCCTTTAGCGCTTGCATTGACTACAGTGGTTGCTGCAGCTTGCTGGCTTGGTTTAAACGGATCGCGTAAGCCGGTCTCCGTGTAGGTCACTGTTTCATATTCAATAAAAGGTGGCAATGGATCTACCCGCCCCTGATGCTTTTGACGTGTCTCGGCAACGAACTGCTCGAGATCACTCATATCGCTATCGCACGCGGTCAGCGCTGCTGCTGCAAGCGTAGCCAGTGCGGCACGTTTGGCGTTGTGGAGCAGATTTATTTTCAGGTTTGACATCATTTTTATGCCTCCTCATCTTCATCGAGGTAGCGATAGGTAGTTGCTGTTAGATCCATTTCCAGCTGTTGAGCTGCTTCATCACTGTCCTTTGCGCTTTTGCTGATAGGTGTGATGTTGATATCATGGAGCGTGACGATTCGAGGTAATGCCGCAAGGCCACTGACGAAGTTCCCGAACTGATGATAGTTGCCAGTGACTTTGATCTGAATCGGGTATTCAACGTAGAACTCTCTGGCAACCTCATTCCTGGGTTTGAAGAATTCAACTTCGAGGCCTGCAGCAACACTGGTTTGTGATAAATCAATAAGCAGGCTTTCTATGTCTGTCTTATTTGGCAGCTGTCGCAGCATTACATTAAAAGTACGCTTCATTTCATTCAGCTGTTCTACGTACGCTTCGCGGTTAGCGGCTTTGGCTTGAGTTCTGTCGAAGGTTTGCCTAAGCGTAGTTTCCTGCGCTGCTACTTTATCAAGCTCAAGGAACTTCGGTTTAATTAGCAACCAGATGCCTGCACCGATGATTGCCGCAAGTAACAAGGCAAGCAGGAATACTTTTACTGGCAATGGAGCTGTGCCAACCCTTTTCAGGTCGCTGGCATCGAGACCGTTCAGGTCATCTATAGCTGATTTGATATCCATGATTGGCCCCTGTTATTCTGCGTCTTCAGACTTCGCTACAGATTGCGACAGGCGCAATTTGAAGGAGCTGATTCCGTTTTCGCTGTTTTGCGAGTTGATTAACTCCAGGCCCGGTTGCTTAAACCAGTCAGAAGCACCCAGATTACGCATCAGAGTAGAGACGCGTGCGTTTGAGTCGGCCTTGCCTTCAAAGGCAAGTACATCTCTTTCCTGTTTCATCGACATCATGAAAACACCGTCGGGTACGCGTTCAGCCAGTTCCTGAAACGTATGAACTACCTGAGGCCGTCTGGCCTGAAGTTCCTGAATGATGTCCATGCGAGCCAGCAGATTTGCCTTGGTTGTTTCGAGTTCCTCGATTTCCTTCAGATCCTTCTTAAGGTTGTCGATCTCGGTTTGCAGGTAAGCATTGCGATTGCGCTGATGATCAACTTTGCCATCGGCAAACTGTATGCCTGCGTAGACTGCAGCGGCACCAACAATCGCAGTAAACAATGCGGTCAGACCGAACTGTTTGGCCTGCTCGGCGCGTTGTTCTTCGCGCCATGGAAGTAGATTAATTTTCGCCATTAGTCGAACCCTCTTGTCGCCAGGCCACAAGCAATCATCATTGCCGGTCCATCAGACTGAAGCCTTTGTTGTGCAACACCGGATGCACACTCTATGTCGTGAAAAGGGTCCGCTTTGATCGTCGGTGTGCCGATCTGGCTTTCTATTAACTCGCAGATGCCTGGTATCTCGGCACAACCACCGGCAAGCAGAATCTGATCGACGTAGTCGTTTTTGTCAGCAGAAAAGAAGAACTGCAGAAAGCGGTTTGCCTGTTGAACCATCTGGTCCTTAAAAGGATCGAGAATTTCGGGTTCGTAGTTGTCAGGTAGTCCGCCAACGCGCTTTACCCGACCGGCGTCTTCGTAGGAAAGTCCGAAACGGCGCATGATTTCTTCTGTCAATTGCTTGCCGCCAAAAGGTTGCTCTCTGGTGTAGACGAGCTTTTCGTCACGCAGCACGTTTAGGCTGGTCATCGTTGCACCGATGTCGAGTACGGCAATGGTTTTGTCTGCCCAGTCGACATCAGTCTGATCCTTGATCATCTTGCAAGTGTGCTCGATGGTGTACGGCTCGATGTCGACCACCTTGGCGGTTAGTCCGCCAATCTCGCAGGCAGCGGTTCGTTCTTCAACGTTCTCGCTACGTGAGGCAACAATCAACACATCGTCTGTGCCCGGCTCTTCTTCCGATGGCCCGATGATCTGATGATCGAGATTAACCTCGTCGAGTGAATAAGGAATGTACTGGTCAGCCTCAAGCTGAATCTGCGCTTCCATTTCGCTGTCTTTCAGTCCTGCCGGCATCTGGATCACCTTGGTGATGACCATCGCGCTTGGCACCGCCACAGCTGCAAATTTACGTTTGGAACCGGATTTTTTCACAGCGCGCTTTATCGCCTCGCCGACCGCTTCAACGTCCTGTAGGCTCTTGTCGTTCATGGCATTGGCTGGCAGTGGTTCTACTGCGTAGCTCTCTACCTTGTAAGCCGATTTCGACTTACTGAGCTCCAGGAGCTTGACCGATGTGGAGCTAATGTCCAGACCGATCAGATTCGATTGTTTATTTCCGAAGTTCATAATTCTGGCGTGCACCCAGGCTGTAAGCTCAAGTTATGATTAATTCCAAATTCGAATATGAAATTTGTTCTTAATTTTTAATAAGTTGCAAATGTGTTAACTAAAATTCATCTACAGCTGTCATAATCTGTGGTGCAAAAGACACTCCAAGTTTCTGGCTTGATCTTCAAAATCGTTAAAAAGACCACACTTGATGAGATAATCAGCACATCGTGAAACACGAAAAACCCAATTCCACACCCGCCTGCGCGATAATTGTCTGTCAGAGTTATTGCTGGAGTACCCAACGTTGATCGGACGTCTGTTTAAACTTTTCCTTGGCCTCTCGCTGCTTGCGGTGATTGGTGTCGGCATAGCCGGTGTCATGATCTACAAGCGCCTTGAGCCAAACCTGCCTGACATTGATGCACTCAATGATGTTGAGCTGCATGTGCCATTGCTGGTCTACAGCAACGACGGCAAGTTGCTTGCCGAGTTTGGTGAGAAGCGTCGCGAGCAATTACTGATTGAAGACACACCACAGGCAATCATCGATGCGGTGATTTCGGCTGAGGATGATCGCTTCTACGAGCATCCCGGTGTGGATTACCAGGGGCTTTTGCGTGCTGGTATTAACCTGATTAAAACCGGCACAAAAGGACAGGGCGGCAGTACCATCACGATGCAGGTGGCGCGAAACATCTATTTGTCGCCGGAAAAAACCTATCTAAGAAAGATCAATGAAATTCTGTTAGCTCTTAAAATAGAGCGACAGATCAGCAAGGCTTCTATTCTCGAGCTCTACCTGAATATTCCCTATCTGGGCAATCGCGCCTACGGCGTCGCTTCGGCGGCAAAGGTCTACTACGGCAAGCAGGTCGACGAACTGACCCTGCCCGAAATCGCAATGATTGCCGGATTGCCGAAAGCTCCATCACGCTACAATCCGATTGTTAATCCAGAGCGGGCACAAATAAGAAGAAACTATGTGCTGCGCCGAATGTTTGAGCTGGGCAAAATCACACAGCAGGAATTCCAGCAGGCACTCGCCAGTCCGGTAACTGCCACCTTGCATCGCACCCCCAGCGAGGTAGAGGCAAGCTACGTCAGTGAAATGGCTCGTGCGCAAATGATCGCATGGCTGGGGCCTCAGGCGTATACCGGTGGCTATAAGGTCTATACCACTATTAATAGTGAACATCAGGAAGCAGCAAATGCTGCCTTGCAGCAAGCTCTGCTTGACTATGAAAAACGCCATGGCTTTCGTTTACCCGGAAAAATGAGTCCGGAAGATGCCCAGACTCAGGAATCTATCGATATACAGCTTGCCGAGTTGCCTGCGCACGGCAATCTGCAGCCAGCGCTGGTGATTGCCACAGACTCTGAAGCGGCCTACGCCGTGTTGATCGGTGGTGAGCAGGTCACGATAGGTTTTGACCAGTTGCAGTGGGCATCGCCGCGCAGCGAAGATGATGATGAAAAACCAGCGCTAACAACGCCCGGTGAGATTCTTTCTACCCTCGATATCATCTATGTGGTGCAGGATGATAACGGCGTCTATTCACTTGGGCAGATGCCGGAAGTTGAAGGGGCATTTGTGTCGCTGTCGCCACAGAGCGGCAAGGTAATGGCGCTGGTCGGTGGATTCGATTTTTATCGCAGTAAATTTAACCGGATAACCCAGGCCTATCGCCAGCCGGGTTCCAACTTTAAGCCTTTTATCTACTCTGCAGCGCTGGAGTACGGCGATACCCCTGCTTCTATATATAACGACACGCCGGTAGTGCTTGAAGACAGCGTGCTTGAAGACGAATGGCGACCGCGAAATTACTCAGGCCGCTTCTTTGGACCAACCCGATTGCGCGAGGCTTTGGTTAAGTCCCGTAACTTAGTCTCTATAAGAGTACTGCAGGAACTGGGTATCCCGAGAGCGGTGCGTTATGCCGAGCGTTTTAACTTTGAAGAGCGAAGCCTGCCGCGGAATTTGTCGCTGGCTTTGGGCAGTGGTGATATGACGCCACTGCAACTGGCCTCTGCCTACATGATATTTGCCAATGGCGGATACGCCATTCAACCACGCTTTATCGAGCGGATTGAAGACAGCGCCGGCAATATTGTCTATCAGGCAGCCGTGGTGCAGCGCTGTGAAAATGAAGAAGAATGTGCTGCGGTCAACGAGCAGAACCAAGGTGTCACATCGCCCGAAAACGTTGCCGTGGTCGATGATTCCGGTGAAGAAGACAAGCTGCTTGAAATTAATGCAGTCGCCAAAGACGATCAGAAATTTAAGGGTATTCCTAACGCGCCGCTGGTAGTGGCAGCTGAACGGGTTATCGATGAGCGCAATGCCTACATCATGCAGTCAATCCTTGGTGAGGTCATTGATCGTGGCACCGCACGCCGAGCAAAAGCGCTGGGGCGCAGTGACCTGGCTGGCAAGACAGGTACCACCAATGACTTATACGATGCCTGGTTTACAGGCTTCAACAGCCAGTTAGTCGCAACTGCCTGGGTGGGTTACGATGAGCAGCAGTCTATGGGACCAAAAGAAAGCGGCGGCCGCGCTGCATTGCCAATGTGGATAGACTACATGGCGGTGGCACTGGAAGGTGTGCCGGAAGACACTGCGCTGCAGCCGGAAGGCATTGCGACCGTGCGGATTGATAGAAAGACCGGCAAGCTGGCAACACCCGGTGCCGATGGCAGCTACTTCGAGTATTTCAGAGAAGAGAATATTCCAACGGAATACGCCGAGCCTTATGCCAATGTTCAGCCTGCCGTGGTAACGCCGGTTTTGGCTGAGCCTGTCAACAGCCGTGTGCAGGCAACAGAGCAGCAGGTGCGGCCTGCAACTACGCAGTTGCAACCGGCCCAGCCCACAGTGGTGGTGCAGCCAAGGCCAAAGCCAGCAGCGCAAAAAAAGGAAGTTGATTCGCTGTTTTAATCAGCTGATGCGCTTACTCTGTGGTCGAGTGGCCTGAAATCGGCCTGAAATCGGCCTGAAATCAGCGGGCTGTATAGCCGTGGCCTGTATTGATTCAGGCCGTAGTAATGAGGCTGTGAAGTTACGGGTCCACTATAAAGGACCCGCCAGGTGATGCGGTTATTGCCTGCATAACAGTGCTGCTGCAGTATTTGCCAGCGTCTACTTATGTCGCTCACCGTCAGCTTGTTAGGCCGGTTACCTTGTTGGGCAACCTATTTATTGGGCGAGTTAGTGTGAAATGCCGGACTCAACTCGTGCACGGTCTCGATCATGTATTCGACATTGTCCGGATCGATGTGCTGATGAATGCCGTGGCCCAGGTTAAAAATATGCCGGTCTCCAGTGCCGTAACTTTCCAGCACTCGACTAACTTCTTCTCTGATTTTCGGCTTTGAGCCATACAGTACACCGGGATCCAGATTACCTTGCAGTGTGACTTTGTTGCTTGTCAGCGCTCGGGCATCTCGCAGGTCAGTGGTCCAGTCGACTCCGACGCCATCGCAGCCGGTGCGGGCAATCTCTGGCAGCCACATGCCGCCATTTTTGGTAAACAGTGTGATCGGTGTGTCCGGGTATGATTGTTTAAGGCTACTGACGATCTGTTGCATGTACTGCAGCGAAAACTCTTTGTAGGCTCTTGGCGTTAGTATGCCACCCCAGGTATCGAAAACCATCAGCGCCTGAGCACCGGCCGCCACCTGAGCTTTCAGGTACTCAATCGTGGTTATGGTGACTTTGTTGAGTAGCGAATGCAGCGCGTTGTCATCCCCGTACATCAGTTTTTTGGTGTGTACATATTCTTTGCTGCCCCCGCCTTCAATCATGTAAGTGGCGACTGTCCATGGGCTGCCGGCGAAGCCGATCAGCGGCACGCTGTCGTTAAGCTCCGAGCGGGTCAGTCTTAACGCATCCATCACGTAGCGTAACTCTGTTTCCGGATCCGGTGTGCCAAGTGATTCTATGTCTGCCGGGGTGCGTGACGGGTTTTTAAATTTAGGGCCTTCACCTTCGGCAAAGTACAGCCCGAGGCCCATTGCGTCAGGTACGGTCAGGATATCTGAAAAGATTATTGCTGCATCAAGCGGGTATCTTCTGATTGGCTGCAATGTGACTTCGCAGGCGAGCTCTGGTGTTCCGGCCAGAGTCAAAAAATCTCCGGCTTTGGCACGGACTTCTCTGTATTCAGGCAGATACCGACCGGCTTGTCGCATGATCCAGATAGGCGTGCGATCGTTGGGTTGATCTTTCAGTGCGCGAAGTAACCGGGTGTTCCTGATAGAGTGCATTGCTTGCCTGCAGTGTTTGAGTAACTGGAATGGATCAGCGGCGATTGCCGACTGAATCCAGCAGCCCGTTAAACTTCAAGGTAATTTATGATGCCCTGTGCTGCATTGCGGCCTTCGAATACAGCAGTCACAACCAGATCAGAGCCACGTACCATATCACCACCAGCAAATATTTTAGGGTTGGATGTCTGGTGGCTGTAGCCAGTGTTGGCCGGTATATCTACACGGCCCGACTGATCAATGTTAATCGATTGATTGCCAAACCAGTCGGCCGGGCTGGGTCTGAATCCAAAGGCGATCAGCACAGCATCTGCAACAATAATTTCCTCGGTGCCTGGCACTGCTTCGGGTGAGCGCCGTCCGCGTGAGTCAGCCTGGCCAAGTTGGGTGGTCACTACTTTAACACCCGCAACCTTGTTGCCTTCACCGATTATCTCGACCGGCTGGCGGTTCCAGAGAAACCGGACCCCTTCCTCTTTTGCGTTTTTTACCTCGCGGCGTGAACCCGGCATGTTGGTTTCATCGCGTCGGTAGGCACAGGTTACTTCTGCCGCACCTTGCCTGATCGCTGTGCGATTGCAGTCCATCGCGGTATCACCGCCACCCAGTACTACTACCCTATTATCTTTTAAATCGATAAAAGGTGAGTCAGCCTGCCACTGGTGTTGTTCGTTGACGTTCGAGATCAGATAGGGCAGAGCGTCGTGCACCCCTTCAAGATCTTCGCCTGGAAAACCACCGCGCATAGAGGTGTAAGTGCCCATGCCCATAAAAACGGCATCGTAGTCAGCCAGCAGCTGATCAATAGTGATGTCTTTGCCAATCTCAACATTCAGTGAAAACGTAACGCCCATGTCTTCCATGATTTTGCGGCGCGTAAAGACAACTTCTTTTTCCAGCTTGAATGGAGGAATGCCGAATGTCAGCAAGCCACCGATTTCCTGATAGCGATCGAATACGATGGGCTCAACGCCGTTGCGAACCAAAACGTCAGCGCAGGCAAGTCCCGCCGGTCCGGCGCCAATAACGGCAACCTTTTTACCGGTTGGCGTGACGTTTGACATATCGGGTCGCCAGCCTAGCTTGAGCGCTTCATCAGTGATGTATTTTTCAACAGAGCCAATCGTGACTGCGCCGAAGCCGTCGTTTAACGTGCAGGCACCTTCACAGAGTCTGTCCTGCGGGCAGACCCGACCACACATTTCAGGTAGCGAGTTGGTTCGGTGGCTCATCTCTGCTGCTTCAAACAGGTTGCCTTCGGCGACCAGCTTCAGCCAGTTGGGAATGTAGTTATGTACCGGGCATTTCCATTCGCAGTACGGATTGCCACAGGACAGGCATCTTTCGGATTGCGTTGCAGCGGTTTCCGGATCGAACTGGCCATAAATCTCGCCAAATTCAACAATCCTTTCTTGTACCGGTTTTTTTTCAGGATCCTGACGCGGAGCGTCGAGGAATTGGAAGACATTTCCCATAGTCTTACGCCGTTGGTTGCGGGGGAGTTTTAAGGCGGCTGGTACTCTTTAGCTGAGCGTACTCGCAGGCTGAGTGACGTGGCTTAGCCGAGTCTGGATTTTACCAGAGAACTGACGGCTGCCATGTCTGCCTTTCCCTGAAGTTCAGGTTTAAGGATTCCCATGACCTTGCCCATATCACGGATTGAGCTTGCACCGCTGTCAGTGACTGCTTTGTCAATGGCCTGGTTAATTTCAGCTTCGGAAAGCTGTTCAGGCAGGTAGGCTTTTATAATTTCAAGCTCTGCTTTTTCAGCATCAGCCAGATCTGCTCGACCGGCGGTGGTGAACTGCTCGATTGATTCCCGCCGCTGTTTGGCCATTTTGTCGAGAATGCTGATCATCGCGGCGTCGTCGGTGTCGACGCGTTCATCAACTTCACGTTGTTTGACTGCAGATGAAATCAGTCGCAGCACACCGAGGCGGGCTTTATCGCCACTTTTCATGCACGCTTTGATGTCAGCCAGAACGGCTGTTTTGATTTCAGACATGGACCTGGAGCCAGACGATATTGGGCGATATTGGGCGGTATTGGGGAGGTGTAGATCAGCCAAGCTGATCAGTACATCCTGATCAGTACATCCGTACGCGACGAGACACTTCTTTTGAGAGTTTCTTCTGATGCCGTTTTACCGCAGCTGCCGCTTTGCGCTTGCGCTCGGTGGTTGGCTTTTCATAGTACTCACGGCGGCGAGTCTCGGTTAACACGCCAGCTTTCTCGCAGGAGCGCTTGAAACGACGCAGGGCTATTTCAAACGGCTCATTTTCTTTCACACGTACAATCGGCATAGTGGAAAAACGTCTCCAAAGGATTCGGGCTTGGATTACTATAGGCGCGTATTACTTGCTGCGCCATAAACAAGAGGTGCAGAAATCTGCAGGCTAGCCCGCGGATTATAAGGATTTGCGTAGTACAAGCAAGTAATCGACCTATATAAAAATACAGATTCAACTGGCAAATATAGATTTAACTGGTCATAAAGCAACGTGAAAGTCCTTGGCATAGAAACTTCCTGCGATGAAACAGGGGTGGCGGTATACGATTCCGAACATGGATTGCTATCGCATAAATTGCATAGTCAGGTCGAAATCCACGCGGACTACGGCGGTGTGGTGCCGGAAATAGCCTCTCGTGATCATGTAGGAAAATGGGTAACTCTGACCAAATCCTGTGTTGCTGATGCGGGATTGAGCCTCTCAGATCTTGATGCTGTGGCCTACACTGCAGGCCCCGGTCTGGCGGGTGCGCTGTTTACCGGAGCGGTTGCGGGCAGAGCGCTGGCCTGGCAGCTGGGTATCAAAGCGCTCGGCGTTCATCACATGGAGGGTCATTTACTGGCGCCAATGCTGGAGTCACCGGCACCGACTTTTCCGTTTATCTGTCTGTTGGTGTCCGGCGGTCACAGTCAGTTGGTCCGGGTAGAGTCGATCGGACACTACGAACTGCTGGGTGACACACTTGATGACGCAGTTGGCGAAGCCTTTGATAAAACTGCCAAAATGCTCGGACTTGGCTACCCGGGTGGTCCTGCGTTGTCAAAAGCGGCGGCCAACGGCGATATCTCAAAATTCACTTTTCCAAGACCGATGGCGAAAAGCGATGACCTCAATTTCAGTTTCAGTGGTTTGAAGACTGCCGCCATAACGGCCTTCGACAAGACCGGGCGCGATCAATCTGCGGTCAATGACATTGCCGCCGCCTTCGAGCTTGCGGCGGTAGAATCACTGGCGATCAAATGCAAAAAAGCGTTGCAACAGCACAACATGAAAACGCTGGTGGTCTCCGGCGGGGTAGCGGCGAACGTCAGGCTGCGGGCACTGCTGCAGCAGACCATCGAGTCGATTGAAGGCGAACTGTATTTTCCACGGTTGGAGTTTTGCACTGACAACGGAGCGATGATCGCCTATGCCGGTGCGTTCCGGCTGTTGGCAGGCGAACATAGCGGTGCGGAAATTAACGTTCGGCCCCGATGGCCTTTAAGTGAGATGGCGGCACCTCGACAATCGGGGTGATATCGGTGCCGGGATTTTTCTCTGCAACCCGGCTTCAGGTCTTTTTTTTGTCGCCGATTTTCGGTTCCTGCTTTTTTATAATTCTGATGATGTTGCTTTTGTGTCTGATGTACACCAGTACCGAGATGACCGCACCGCAGATCACCAAAGTGCCGGATTTGGTTGTGAACCAGATATAAAGTGGTGCAAATAGCAGGCTTGCGAGTGCTGCCAGTGAAGAGATTCTGAAGGTCAGGCTGAAGGCGAGCCACGTCGTGATCGCCAGCAATCCGACCAGCCATGAAATCCCGAAAAAAGCACCAAAGCTGGTCGCCACCCCCTTGCCACCCTTGAAGCCGAAGAACACAGGAAACAGGTGACCAAGTACCGCGGCAATTGCAGTCAGGCCAACAATCAATGGTGCTGCATCCAGCAAAGCGGCAATAAGCGTTGGAATGAAACCTTTCAGCGCATCCACCAGGAGTGTAATTGCAGCGGCTTTTTTGCCGCCAACCCTCAGTACGTTGGTCGCGCCCGGATTGCCCGAACCGGTAGTTCTTGGATCAGGCAACTTCATTACTTTACAAACGATAATTGCGGCGGAAACAGATCCGGCAAGATAGGCAACAATGGGTAACAGGTAATGTAGAGCAGGCATCTGGGTGCTTCGCGGACGTGTAGATCGGGCAGTATGAATTAAATTCCCTCTGCATTCATTATCAGATCAGATGTGCGCTGGGTAATCCGATAGTTGGCAAACTACGTGTCAGGCAGCGACAATAGCGCGGATGGAAAATTCTGAAATCGAGGCGTTCAGGCTCAGTGTCTGCCTGCTGCAAAAAGCCATGGCACGTCCGGTTGCAGCCGGGTCACAGGCAGTGCTGGATACAGTTGCGGACCGCTTATTTGAGCGTCTCGGTTTGTTGCAGCTGAAACCGCAAATGGTGCTTGATCTTGGCACGGGTGACGCACGACATCTCAGCCTGCTGCAACAACGTTTTAAAGACGCCGCTGTGGTCGGTGCTGATATCAGTATTGAACGACTGAACAGTTCGCACACGAGGCGGCGCTTCTGGCAAAGACGACCGTTGCTCGTTAACCTCGATGCCAATCAGGCTTTACCGTTCGCCAAAGACAGCTTCGATCTGTTGATCTCGAACCTGTTGCTGCCCTGGGTTAATGAGACTGAGGTGCTGGTATCGGAAATAAACCGGGTGTTGAAGCAGGACGGGGCGTATTTTCTAAGCACGGTTGGCCCTGACACACTAATAGAATTGCGCCACGCGTGGGCTGATATTGACGACTGCCAGCACATCAATCTATTTCTTGATATGCACGATCTGGGTGATGTCATGGTCGGGGCTGGGTTGGCTGATCCGGTGATGGATACCGAGCGCTTGACGGTGACTTACTCATCCCTGGATCACTTACTCGATGAATTAACTGCACTGGGCTTTATCAATACGCTGCACGGGCGGCGCAAAGGTTTGACTGCAGCCACTGTGCGCGAGCGATTGAAAGCTGCCTATCCTGTCAACGCCGATGGCGGAATTGACGCGACTTTAGAGCTGGTTACGGCTCACGGCTGGAGCGGGGTGCCAAAACCACCGCCGGGTGAGTTCCACTATGATGTTGAACGGCTCAGGATGCGGTAAAAAAACCGATCGCTACACTTCATTTTGGCGTGGTCCTTGCCGCCGCTATCAATAGTGGATTATTATATTTCAGGAATTTCTGAAATGTCTGTAATAGCAGGAATCCAGATGTGGCAGTGTGGGTTTGCTGCGGCGTATGAATCAAGGCCTGCCTTCGATCCTGTGCTCCCGACAGTGAGAATCAAAGCAGTCCGCTGCATCACAGCTTTGTAAGAAAGTCCTTCGCGTCGGAGCGCGTGAAAGTAGATGTGCACTGATTGAGCAGAACACGTTGTTGGGATACACTTGCGCGGCTGAATAATGGCGTGAATGAATGGTTTCAAAACAGGTAAACAGCAAGACCGGACAAACCCAGATTATTGTTCGGGCAAACAAGTCTATGAGCTGGCGCGCCAACGTATTGCTTGCCGCGTCACTTGGCGCATTAAGTGCGGTTTTCGGCGGCATTATCGCCACCGGTGGCTTCTGGATGGTGCTGCCCTTTGCCGGGCTTGAGTTTTTACTGGTGTTTGGCTGCCTGAGTGTTGCCTATAAAAAACTGGGTTACATGGAAGTGATCTCAAGGGCTGGCGATACACTGAAAGTGGAGAGTGGTTATGACAGCCCAGTGTCATCATCGGAATTGCCCGCTCACTGGACGAAAGTAGAGTTTGAAGATCCGCCCAGCGCCTTTGAAGTTGGGCGATTACGGCTTAAATGCAGCGGCCAGAGCCTTGAGATAGGCCAGGCGCTCAACAAACAAGAGAAGCGAGAGCTGTATCGTGAGGTACTGCATTGTCTTCAGGTTGAATCACCGCGACTCAAAGTGCTGCGCTCGGTCTAACCATCTGCGGTCGGCAACCACGCCGGTTGCCTCGCTGTTAAATAACATTTGTGGTTGCCGGTGGGGCTGTACACCGGGTTATATCAGTAAAAGTATTATTTATGCGCTCGCCATGGCTAACGTTTCTGCCATTGCGAGCTAAAATCTAATTTTGCTATTTTGGAGAAGGTCCGAATGAGGTCCGTAATGCCAACGCTATCGCGCCTGTCGCTGGTTGCGATATTGTCTCTTATCGGCTCAGCTGCACGAGCTGACATCAACATGCCGGTGGGGGTCACACCTATTAGTAAAGAGGTGTACGGTTTGCACATGCTGATCTTCTGGATCTGCTGCGCTATCGGAACCGTTGTATTTGCAGTCATGTTTTACTCAATCTTCAAACACCGCAAGTCGAAAGGCGCGGTGGCAGCTGACTTCCATGAGAGCACCGTTGTCGAGATAATCTGGACCGCTGTGCCACTGGTGATTCTTATCGCCATGGCTATTCCTGCTGCAAAAACACTGATTGCTATGGAAGATACCAGTGATGCTGAAGTAACCATCAAGGTCACCGGTTATCAATGGAAGTGGCACTATGAGTACCTCGACTCCGGCATCAATTTTTTCAGTAATCTCGACGCTGATCATAATGCGGCACGTCAGGTCGACTCCGGCATCGATGTTTCGCAGTTCGATAACTACTTAAAAGAAGTCGATAACCCGCTGGTTCTGCCGGTAGGCAAGAAAGTTCGATTCCTGCATACCTCCGCTGACGTAATCCATTCCTGGTGGGTGCCTGCTCTGGCGGTAAAGAAAGATGCAATTCCAGGCTTCATTAACGAGAACTGGGCGCTGATCGAAGAGCCAGGCATTTACCGTGGCAAGTGTACCGAGCTGTGCGGTCGCGATCATGGTTTTATGCCGGTGGTAGTAAGAGCGCTGCCAGAAGACGAGTACAACGCATGGGTCGCTGAAAATGCACCCGTCGAAGAGCCTGTGATGACTGAAAGCACCGGCGCTGCAACAGCTACTGCGGTGGCCAGCGCTGACGATGATCGCGAGTGGAGCATGGATGAACTCATGGCCGCCGGTGAGACGGTCTACAACAACCAGTGTGCCTCATGCCATCAGGTCGGTGGTGAAGGTCTGGCGGGTGCGTTCCCTGCAATTACCGGCAGTGCGATTGCCACCGGCGATCATGCAGCACATATCGATATTGTCTATGCCGGTAAGCCCGGTTCAGCCATGGCGGCTTTCGCCAGTCGGCTGAGCAACTCAGACATGGCAGCTGTGCTGACCTACCAGCGTAACGCGCTCGGCAACTCGGTAGGCGACACCATTCAACCGTCAGCGATTAAAGCGCTGAGATAGCCGGTTGCGGAGAAAAGCCTGATGAATTCAAATAAACAAAATAGATTACTTATAACACCGGAGTCAGTATGAGCACTGCAGCCGCAGGACATCACGAGCACGATGATCATGGGCCGGCCAAAGGTTGGACCCGTTGGTTGTACACAACTAATCACAAAGATATCGGCACACTGTATTTATTGTTTGCACTGGTGATGTTTTTCATCGGTGGTGGCATGGCGCTGATCATACGGGCTGAGTTATTTCAGCCTGGTCTGCAGCTGGTTGATCCATTGTTTTTTAACTCAATGACCACCATGCACGCGCTGGTGATGATCTTTGGTGTGGTGATGCCGGCTTTTGTCGGTCTTGCCAACTGGATGATCCCGATGATGATCGGCGGACCAGACATGGCGTTACCGCGCATGAACAACTGGAGCTTCTGGATCATGCCGTTCGCATTTTTATTGCTGCTTTCAACGCTGTTTATGGAAGGCGGTGGTCCTGCGGGTGGCTGGACTCTCTATGCACCATTGTCACTGCAAGGGCCGGATAGTTTTGCGTTTGTGATTTTCTCGATTCACTTCATGGGTATTTCATCTGTGATGGGTTCGATCAACATTGTCGCAACCATCTTTAACATGCGCGCACCGGGTATGAGCCTGATGCAGATGCCATTGTTTGTCTGGACCTGGCTGATCACGGCCTACCTGCTTATCGCAGTAATTCCGGTGCTGGCGGGCGCGGTAACAATGCTGCTGACAGACCGTTTCTTTGGCACCAGCTTTTTTAATGCTGCCGGTGGTGGTGATCCGGTGATGTACCAGCACATCTTCTGGTTCTTCGGTCATCCTGAAGTTTATATTCTAATTTTGCCGGCGTTCGGCATTATCTCAAGCATCATCCCGACCTTTGCTCGCAAGCCACTGTTCGGCTATGCATCAATGGTTTATGCAACTGCTTCAATTGCGTTTCTTTCATTCATCGTTTGGGCACACCACATGTTCACCGTTGGTATGCCACTAGCGGGTGAAATGTTCTTTATGTTCGCCACCATGATGATCTCGGTACCAACCGGTGTGAAAGTCTTCAACTGGGTTGCCACCATGTGGCGTGGTTCAATGACGTTTGAAACACCGATGCTATTCGCTATCGGGTTTTTGGTGATGTTCACTATCGGTGGACTGTCAGGGCTGATGCTCGCCATCACACCTGCGGATATCCAGTATCACGATACCTACTTCGTGGTTGCGCACTTTCACTACGTACTGGTGCCGGGTGCTATCTACTCAATCATGGCGGCCACCTATTACTGGTTGCCCAAATGGACCGGTAACATGTACGACGAGAAGTGGGGCAAGATACATTTCTGGGTGTCAACGGTATTTTTAAATGTGTTGTTCTTCCCGATGCACTTTGTGGGTCTGGCCGGCATGCCGCGTCGTATCCCTGATTACAATCTGCAGTTTGCAGACTGGAACGCCATTGCCACCATCGGTGCATTTGGATTTGGTTTCTCGCAGCTGATCTTTGTTTACGTGATCTTTAAGTGCATTAAAGGTGGTGCAAAGGCAACTGATGAGGTTTGGGATGGTGCAGAGGGTCTTGAGTGGACTGTACCGTCACCGGCTCCGTATCACACATTCGAGAAGCCACCGGCGCAATACAGTTAGTCCGTAGCTAGCAAGTAAATCAAATAACAGTGTGGCTCGATGGTTCGGCCTGCCAGCTGCATCCATCGGGTTACACTGGATACGGGCTACACTGATATTTGTTTGCAAACAATCGACCTGCTTGGCAATGAAATCTTATGATGGCAAATCAAAAACGCAATTTGTTGATACCAATAATACTGGCGGTCGTCGCACTGGTCTTTTACGTATTGAGTATCTACATGCAGTACCAACAGGGAGCAGGCTGAAATGAAATCCAATCCTCACCTGTTGTTAGTCGGCAAGCTGGTTACGCTGAGTATGGCGATGTTTGCTTTCGGCTACATTGTAATGCCGCCCCTCTACAACATTATCTGTGATATCACCGGACTCAACGGGCGCACCAACTCTGCTGCGGTATCAGCACCGGTAGGGCAGGAAGTCGCCGATCGCACCATTACCGTTGAGTTTGTGTCAGTCATCAACTCTTCTGCTGCCTGGTCGTTCAAGCCACAGGTGCAGACGATGGAAGTGATACCCGGCAAAACCTATACAACAAACTACATTGCAAAGAACCTCAGCGGCGCTGCTGCGGTCGGGCAGGCGGTACCTAGTGTCGCTCCATCCTCTGCCGCTAAATATTTTAATAAAATAGAATGCTTCTGCTTTACTAGGCAGGAGTTTGAAGCCCGCGCAGAGAAAGAGATGCCACTGATTTTCTTTGTCGAACCTGATCTGCCAAGAAGTATCGACACCATCACGCTTTCTTACACTTACTTCAACACCGGCGAAGAACCGGAGAATGTGTCTGACAGCTAACGCCTGTCAGAACTTACAGGAAACAACAAATGAGCTCTCCAAGCAGTTACTATATTCCACATGAAGCCAAGTGGCCGATTGTGGGCTCGATAGCGCTATTCGCCTTCTTCGCAGGTTTTGCCTCGCTGCTTAATGGTGGCGGCTGGGTCATTATGGCCTTCGGTGCAGCATTGCTGGTCTATATGATGATTCGCTGGTTTGGTGATGTGATCGCCGAGTCTGAGAATGGTCAGTATAGCGCCCAGGTCGATGTATCGTTCCGTATGTCGATGATGTGGTTCATCTTCTCCGAAGTGATGTTTTTCGGCGCTTTCTTTGGTGCATTGTTCTACGCCAGAACGTTTTCCGGTCCCTGGTTATCGGGTATTGGTGAGGGCGGCGCTGCTGCAACCAATGCGGTTTTATGGTCTGGCTTTGATTACGTATGGCCGCACAACGGGCCTGAGCAACTCGGTGGTGCTTACGAGAAAATGCATTGGTTCCCACTGCCGGTACTCAATACCTTAATCCTGCTTACCAGTGGTGTGACTTGTACGATTGCTCACCATGCTATTAAAGAAGGTAATCGCGAAAAGATGGTTAAGTGGTTGCTCGCCACTTGCGCGCTCGGTTTCTTCTTTGTCTTCATGCAGGGAGTTGAGTACTACGAAGCCTATGCACACCTCAACCTGAAGATGAATACGGGTATCTATGGGTCAACATTCTTTATGCTGACAGGATTCCACGGATTTCACGTTTGTATGGGTGCGATCATTCTTTTGATTGTGATGTTTCGCGGTATGCGTAAACATTTTTCAGCCACTAACCACTTTGCCTTTGAAGCTGCTGCGTGGTACTGGCACTTCGTTGATGTGGTATGGCTCGGGCTGTTTATATTTGTCTATATTCTGTAGTTGGAAGTCCAGTTTCAGAAAGCAAAAAAGGGCACGATAGTGCCCTTTTTTTATGTGCTGATGTTATTGCTGAAAAGGTTTACTTAAGCACGCCAGTAGCGCCTGCGATGATGATCACCAGAATCGCAACAATTGATAATCCAATGCGCCAGGTCAAGGCGTTGACCGTTCGCTTTTTGCTGCCATCATCTTTAACCAGAAAGAAGAGCCCGGAAAACAAACTGACAATGATCGCCAGTAGCAGTATGACAATAATCAGCTTAACCAGTAACATAGCGCACGTTGTACTCTGTAAAAACGGTACCATATCACAGCTGTGTTACCGCTATCGAAGCGCGTGCAACTAATCGGAATGTCCAAACGTTGAGCCGATTTCTCAGCAGATTAACCTCATTTACCGGTCTGGTCTCCACTGTCGCTGCTTTGGTTGTGGGTCTGTTGTTCTTCAAACTTGGTCTGTGGCAACTGGATCGGGCTGAAGAGAAGCAATCGATCGTTGCTGCGCACAATGCAGCGACTGACCTGCCGCCTTTACAAGCACTTCCGCCTGATGGTGAGGTTCCGCTATACCGCCGGGTCGAGCTGACTGGCAGATTTGATTTCACACGCCCCTTTTTGCTGGATAATAGAATCGTTCGTGGTCAGGCAGGCTTTGAAGTTATCGTGCCTTTTTTCTTGCCGAACAACCAATATGTGTTGGCTAATCTCGGCTGGATTGGCCATAGTGGTGACCGTCAGGTCACACTTGAGAAGGCAGGATACTCAGAAAAAGAAACTACACTCAGTGGTTTGGTGGTGGCACCATCACGTGGCTTGGTGCTGGGTGACGCGCCTGCAGGCGAAACCGAGGCACAATGGCCGCATATTATTCAGTTTATGGACTATGAGACTATTGCGACCAAACTCGATAAAATACCGGTTTTTGACGCAGTAATAGTTGCACATGCCGGGCAGGCCGGTAGCTACACCTATAATTTCAGTCCGGTCGCCAGCGGTGCCCGCATACATCTGGGCTATGCGTTTCAGTGGTTTGCAATGCTCGCAGCTCTGGTAGTTCTCTACCTATATCTGATGGTCTTTAAGAAAAGCGATGAACCAGTCAATGAATGAAGCAGCAGAACACTCTGCGCGAAAAGTAAGCCGGGCCAAGCTACTCGGTCTGATGGGGTTGTATGCCGCGCCGTTAATCGCTGCATGGCTCTGGTTTGCGTATGTTTCAAGTAATGAAGGGGCGGGTGTGTCAGTCAACGGCGAGTTGATTCACCCCGCCGTACCGATTGAGGAGTTCAGCCTGAGCAGCGATGCGAACCCTGCCTGGGGGCTTGACGATATACGCGGAAAATGGAGCATGGTGTATTTTGTCAATGCCGAGTGCGATAAAGCCTGTGAAACTGCCCTGTATGACATGCGGCAGATACGCTTATCGACGGGACGCCGGATGGAGCGTGTACAGCGCGTTCTGGTCACACCCGACTGGCAACAAATGCAGCAAAAGCTTGAAAACGCCAGTGAGGGTTTGCATGTAATCGGCGGCGATGGCAGCCGGATTGAAACCTTAAAGAGCCAGTTTGATCAGGCGCAGAGCACAATGGCTGACTGCCAGGGATGCATGTTTCTGGTTGATCCCTACGGCAACCTGATGATGCGCTTCCCACCTGATTTACCACCGGCAAAAGTGCTGAAAGATCTCAAGCATCTGCTGAAGATTTCAAGGATAGGGTAGCTGTGAGCCATTCAGAGAATGATTCGAACGCCTTGCCAGCGGCAGACATAGCTGCTGCTGAATCATCTTCATTGATTGCGGATTTGCTCGAAGTCACCAAGCCGAAAGTGGTTTTGCTTCTGGTATTTACTGCAATAGTAGGAATGGCGCTGGCGGTGCCTGGCATGGTGCCGTTGCAGCAGGCATTCTTTGGCGTGATAGGTATCGGCCTCGCTTCTGCTTCAGCCGCCGCGATCAATCATGTGGTCGATCAGCGCGCAGATGCGCAAATGAAGCGTACCAGCAACAGACCGATCCCGCAGGGCAATTTGACCACTACCCACGTGCTGTTGTTTGCTGCATTGCTTGGTTTAGTAGCGATGATCCTGCTGGTTGTGTTTGTTAACGTGCTGACTGCGTTGCTGACTTTTCTGTCTTTAATCGGTTATGCCTGCGTTTATACCATGTACCTCAAGCGTGCAACGCCGCAGAACATTGTTATTGGTGGTGTGGCCGGTGCGATGCCACCTGTGCTTGGCTGGGCCGCAGTAACCGGCGAAGTCACTGCAGAACCACTGTTATTGTTCCTGATTGTATTTATCTGGACACCACCGCACTTCTGGGCGTTGGCGATTCATCGTCGCGATGACTACGCCAAGGTCAATATTCCGATGCTACCGGTCACCCATGGCAATCAGTACACGCGTGTGCAGATCCTGCTGTACACGATCTTACTGCTGCTGGTGACGATTGCGCCTTATCTTATACAGATGAGCGGCTGGATCTATCTGGTGGCCGCATTGGGTCTTGGTGGCTGGTTTCTGTTCCATGCCATTAAAATTCAAAACCCCGAACACAAGGAAGAACCCATCCGGATGTTTGTGGTATCAATTAAGTACCTGATGGGCCTGTTTGCAGCTTTGTTGGTGGACCATTATCTTCCGTTGTTATTGTCTCTGTTTTAAACAGCTTGCAGCAGTCCGGTTGATGGCTGAAAACCCAACGACCCGAAATGTTAAATTTTTTAATACCGCGTTATTTGCTATCCGGATCAGGTCATTTGTGATCGCACGTGACCTCAAAAAGAGAAACGTTAAGTAATACTTTTCAATAAAATCTCGTTGTTTTGAATATATCAGGGTAAAACAATCGAGTCCTTCACAGTAGTGTTCCGGACACTTCGTTAACCTGTTCCCAAAAAACCACATAGCAATCGCTCCTGCACGAGTACGCAGGGCATTTTTTGAGGGGCAGTAAATGAAAATAGTAGCAGGTATGTCGACTGCGGCAACCGTTCTGATTGCTGGTATGGCAGGCGCTTCTGATCGCGTCACACAGCTAATAACAGCGGCTAAATATTCAGCGGCTGTGTCTGACGATAAATTGTTTTTGGAAAATGGCAGGGCGCTGCGTGCGGATTTGTACTTCAGCGTGCCTGGTAAGCGAGCAATAGTGGCTCCTGAAGGGACTGAACTTGACCAGAATCTGCCTCCAGTGGTTTGGCAGTATTCGGGATTGCTGCCGGTTGATGATTATCTCAAGACTGTTGCGATTCATACTTTCAGCAGTTCATCGCAGGACCGATCGTGGCAGGAAGTACAACAGAATTTTTATCACGGCTTACTGGCTGAAGGTGCCAAAGAGATCGACGCAAAAATTGCCTACGCCGGTGCTTACGCATTTGCACCTCGCTGGACATTAGTAGAGTTGATAGAGGTTGAGGAGGCACAGCCTAAGTATCCTGACACTGTACTCTACCGGGTGCAGTACACAGAGCCTTCCGATGCGAGTATATCTGAAGAAAAGTACCGTGATTTATCCCTGCAGATTCTGCAGCAGGAGATACTCGCCTTGCATGATATTCAAACCGTCATTGATGAGTCAGAGATGACTCAGGCGAACGCTCGCGATCGAGTGCCGCAAGCAGGAGTCGGGGAGTTAGCATCGAATAGTCAGGTGCCAGTGACAGTTAAAGACGGTCTTGCGGTACAAACCAGCCAGGGCATAGAAGAAGCCTCTAACACTGCTGAACTGAACAGTGTGGCGACTGACGCAGGTGTTGGAGTGGACATAACCGGCGAAGCGGAACTTGCAGGAATTGCTGTGGCAGGTGGTGCGCTGAAGCAGAATAACGGAACGATTGTTGGTGGTGTGGCGGGTGTCCCGGTTAGTTTGCCCGACGTACTCGATAAGGCAGCGCCGGAGCAGGGTGTTGCGGAAAAAAAGAGGGTTGCCACGGCAGAGCCGAACTCTCTGGAAAGCACTTCCGATGTGGTTACGCATTCACGCGATATTTTTCCTGGCGAAACTATTCCGGTGCAAAAGGTGAAGCTGCAGAATGCAGAGTCGGCAGCAGTGCCCGCGAGCGTTCCTGATAACAGGCTGAAAGCAGATCGAAATGCTGGTGCACCAATGCCTCGAAATGAGTTGTTTTACGACGACAGTACCGGCGCTAACGCGAGTATTGAAGCAGCTGCTGTTGTTGGAGAGCGTGTCACAGCGGAGGTTGTCGAAGCACCGCAACCGACTAATGGTTTGCCGGACCAGTGGGTCGCCATGCCGGATGGATCGCTTGTGTTGCAAAGTGTCGGCAAGCTGGTGTCTGAATAAGTCTCAACCCTTGCAGTGAAAAAAGCGTAAGCAGGCAACAGAGGTTAGTTTACGCCCATAAAAAAGCCGCTCAGATGAGCGGCTTTTTTTTGTACAACACGACTGGAGGCGATCCAACGGGAGGTCGAACGGTCACCGATTTGCGTCACCTGTTACGCGGCAATCATGTGCGCTTTCAGCTTGTTCATGGCAGCTTTCTCAATCTGCCGGATACGCTCAGCTGAAACGTTGTACTCGTTAGCGAGTTCCTGCAATGTAGATTTGCCATCATCGTCCAACCATCTGCGCTGGAGAATGTCCCGGCTGCGCTCGTCAAGCTCTTCCATGCCTGCGGCCAGTGTTGCAGACTGGGACCCGGCATAGTCGTCTGACTCGGCGGCTGCTGCTGGATCAGCATGATCCTGATACAGATACTCAGCTGGTCGCAATGCACGGGTTTCAGAGGCGTCATCTGCTGAAGTGGCATCGAACGACATGTCACCACTGGTCAGGCGTGATTCCATCTCATAGACCTGCGCTTCGGTGACGCCCAGATCTTTGGCAACAGCCTCTGCCTCTGCTGCTGAAAACCATCCCAATCCCTTCTTGGAGCTGCGAAGCTTGAAGAAGAGTTTGCGTTGGGCTTTTGTGGTCGCGACTTTCACAATACGCCAGTTGCGTATGACATATTCGTGAATTTCTGCCCTTATCCAGTGCACGGCAAAGGAAATCAGGCGCACACCGACGTCCGGGTCAAATCTTTTGACCGCTTTCATCAGGCCAATGTTGCCTTCCTGGACGAGATCCGCGAGCGGAAGTCCGTAGCCTGAGTAACTGCGTGCAAGGTGCACCACGAAACGCAGCTGTGACATCACCATCTTGCCCGCGGCTTCGAGATCTTCTTCATCTCGATACTTACGAGCGAGGCTCTGCTCTTCTTCAGTAGACAACACCGGAAAGACGGATATTTTTGACAGATACCCGTTCAGATCATCATTGACCGCAGGCAAAGTCATCGCTGAAGCTTTTACCATGGCTTGGGTCATTTAATATTCTCCTGTTTGAAATCTCTTTTGCTATTTTAGCACTCACAACCTTAGAGTGCTAACAGTCTTGATAGTTCCTCATCTAGCGACAAAACTTGGATACGCTGTAGCTGTTTACGTTCCGATTGCGAAGAATTATATCTAAGTGTCTGATTTAAATTGCATTTTTTCTGATGTCAGAAAACCACGCGAGTACCAGAACACTGCTCCCCGCTGCCAGAGCCACCATCCAGGCGAGCCAGGAGACCGGCAGTGTGTCAGGTAAGACATGTCGATAAGTAGATGTGTCAACATACTGGTTAACCACGGCCAGTATGCCCCACGCTACTCCGGTTCCGATGGCAACTGTCGTTGCGCTGAGCAGCACGTAGCGCCAGACGAGCGGTTTGAGCAACACAACACCGCTGGCTCCCATCTGCCGAAGTGCGATCATTTCCGAGCGTTGCTTTGGCAGATCCAACCGCGTCAGAAGAGCAGTCAATGCCATCGTGGCCAGAGCGGCGAAGGCAATGGAGAGCCACCAGAGTTTTCTGGTGTTTTCTATTGCCAGGTAATTTCGCTCCAGCCAACTTTGATTGGTAGCGACAAACTCAGCCGAAGTAAGGCTCTCTAGCTCTTGTTTCATCGTCGTCAATTGTGCATGGGACAACGTGTTGGCGGGGTGAACGTCGATTGTCGGGATGTTTTGTGAATTAAGATCCACCCATTTCAGTTCTGCACTGCGAATGTTTTTGTTACTGGTCAGCGTTCTGGAAAGCGCTAAGGCCCGCGGCTGGCTAATATCAGTTAAAAACAAAGTGATCTGGCGGGAGTTGATAAGGTTTGTTTCTGCCGACTTTAATCCGGTGGCAAAAAAGGCCATTGCTGCGGGAAGACTGAGTGCAAGTGCCAGCAGTACGATGTAAGCGGGCGGTGAACGCTGTAGTGATTTAATGCTGTCCAGCAGTAGCGTATGCAAACTGACCCTCGGGCCGTAACAGGCTCGTGGTGTTTTATGATAGCTGTTGGAATTACCGGTAAGTGACTCAGGCGATGGAGTCTTGCCCGTTGTTATTGTTTTCATGGTTCTGATTAGCCCCTGCATTTAGACTGAGCGTTGTGTATTCGCCTGGAACCAGATCTGTATATATTGCTTCGCTTTGACATGTAATCAGGACAGTTGCACCGCGGCTGTGCGCCTCATTGAGCAAACTCATGGTCACCTCTGCAGTTAAGTCATCCAGCGCGTGTAGTGGTTCATCTGCTACCACAATCGGCGGTTTATGAATCACCGCTCTTGCAGTGGAAACCAGTTGCCTGGTTTTACCTGAGAGTTTGCTTACCGTGGTGTTCGAATCCTCGCTCAAGCCAGTAACATCAAGAATCGCGTCAAGTCGTCTGGTAATTTCAGTCGGTTCGAGGCCAGCAAGATGAAGCGGGATCGATATGTTTTCGATTACCGATCTGTTTTCAATCAGTGCTGGTGTCTCAGCGATGAGTCCAATCTGGCGCCTCAGGAACGGGATCCGGCTGGCAGGAATACTACCGATGTCAATGCCGTCAACCGTTAACGCGCCGCTGTCCGGTTTTTCTTCTGCCAGCAGCATACGCACCAGTGTGGTTTTGCCAGACTGTCTTTCACCACACATTAGAGTATAGGAGGCTTTTGGCAAAAACAGAGTCAGATTCGAGAACAATACTCGATCACCCACAGTTTTATGTAGCTCATGCGCGAAAATCATTCGTTCAGGCTTTTAAGTGGATAAGTTGGTCTGGCATGTTGAGCACAAGGTGTAGTCACGTTTGCAATGTTCGTTCATTGAATTGCCTGATCAGGCATGGGTGCTCAGGTGGCATTGTTCATAGAGCTATGTTCATGTTGCCGCGTTCAGGCAATGGTTCCGTCCGGAACTCCATCGCCGAGCAATGCGTCAACGAAATCTGCTGCTTCAAACACGCGCAGATCGTAGATGCCCTCACCGACGCCGATAAATCGAATCGGCAAGCCTAATTCATTAGCCAGAGTAAACAGCACACCGCCTTTGGCTGTACCGTCCAGCTTGGTGACGGTGAGTCCGCTCACATCAACCGCTTTACCAAATTCACGGGCTTGATTAAGCGCGTTTTGACCTGTCGTGCCGTCGAGTACCAGCAGTGTTTCATGTGGTGCAGTTTCATCAATCTTTTTTATCACACGGCTGACTTTACCCAGCTCGTCCATCAGTCCGCTTTGCGTATGTAAGCGACCTGCTGTGTCTGCAATCAGTACATCGATACCTTTGGCTTTGGCTGATTGCAATGCATCAAATATCACTGATGCTGAGTCTGCACCGCTACCCTGTGATACCACTGGTATGTTGTTTCTCTCACCCCAGGTTTTCAGTTGTTCTACCGCAGCTGCACGAAAAGTATCGCCTGCCGCCAGCATCACGGTTTTACCACCGTTTTGAAGCTGTCTGGCGATTTTGCCGATGGTGGTTGTTTTACCCGCACCATTTACACCGACCACTAACAGCACGTAAGGATTGTTGCTGTCCGGTATTTCCAGTGGTTGTTGACAGGGCAGTAGCAGATTGTTTAATTGCTCACGTAAAACGGTCTGCAGATTGTCGTTACTACTTTTTGCGGATTTGCGTACTGCCTCGACGATGCCTGCAGCAGTGTTAACGCTGACATCACTCATGACCAGTTGCGCTTCAAGGTCATCCAGTAGATCTTCATTCAGCGATTTACCGCTAAGAAAATCGAGTAAGCCGGCAGTGAAGCGTTTACGGGTTTTTGCCAGTCTGGCATCGAGTTTGTCGGCATCCTCCGTTTCGGTGAGCAGGCCGCCACTCAGGTCAGTGTCGGGTTTCGCTTTTATACCCCCACGCTGATCTGGCTGAGCATCCGCAGATGGAGTGGATTGGCCGGTATCTTTTGCAGCGGGTTTTTTCTTTAGGAAGCTGAATAAGCCCATCAGGTGATTCTAGCAGTCGCAGGTGTTGAGGGTTGATATGATGACATGCTTCGAAAGCTAATTCAGAATATCAGCAAGCAGGAACCAGGTATTGCCACTGACCGCCACTGCGCTACGCAGATAGCCAACTGCTGGTATATCATCAAGGCTATACAGGGTAGCATTGCCGGTAAGCATGAGTGTAAACAAGCATCGCAAGGTGCGGATCATATCAGGTAGCAACAGAGGTTCGAGGATAGAGTTTCCCGACGTAGCAGGGCTGCGTCCTACCACCGACCGTGTTCGTGAAACGTTGTTTTCCTGGCTGCAGATACCGATCAGTGGCAGTAGCTGTCTCGATATGTTCGCGGGTTCCGGTGCCCTGGGGTTTGAGGCTGCTTCGCGTGGTGCGAAATCAGTCGTGATGATTGAGCGACACCGCACGGCGGCGGCTACGCTGAAAAGCAACACGCAAAAACTGAAGTTTAATAATATCGAGATTATTTGCACTGATGCTGTGAGCAACGCGATTTATCAATCGCGGCTTGCAGGTCAGCAGTTTGATCTGGTATTTGTTGATCCGCCGTTCGCGGATGCGCTTCATCAGAAGGCTATTGACTGTCTAAGCTGCCACCAGTTGCTCAGGCCGGAAGCGCTGGTCTACGTTGAAGCCAGTAAAAAAACAGCTGCCCCTGAGGTTCCTGAAAGCTGGCAGCTGCACAGGCAGAAGTTTGCGGGTGAGGTCCGAATGCAGTTGTATCGTACTGCTGCAGAATAATTGCAGGCTGCCCGATGGCATGCAATGATGGCGCATGATTAGCGAATACATTGACGGGCATTTCTTTTGGATATAACAGCGATCTATCCGGGCACGTTTGACCCGATAACCCTTGGTCACATTGATGTGGCCAGTCGTGCGGCAAAGATGTTTGATCAGCTGATCATTGGTGTTGCAGCGAGTCCCGGTAAGCAACCTCACTTTGATTTAGCGCAACGATGCGACATGGTAGAGCAGGTGTTGTCTCATTGCTCCAACGTGCGAGTTGAGACATTCAGCGGCTTGCTTGTCGATTTCGCCAGGCAGCAGAAAGCTTCAGTGGTTGTTCGTGGATTGCGTGCAGTTTCAGACTTTGAGTATGAAGTACAGCTGGCTAACCTGAACCGACAGATGGAGCCCGAAGTAGAGACAGTGTTTGTTGCTGCCGCCAGTCAATACACTTTTGTATCTTCCAGTATTGTTCGTGAAATAGCTGCTCTTGGGGGTGATGTGTCCAAGTTTGTTGATCCACTGGTCGAGCGTGCGTTAAAAGAACGCAATAGCGCTCAATAACGGTTACAACATGGCACTGATTATTACAGATCTATGTATCAACTGTGATGTCTGTGAGCCGGAGTGCCCCAATGGTGCGATCAGTCAGGGCATAGAAATCTATGAAATCAACCCGGCACTGTGTACCGAGTGTGTTGGTCATTTTGAAACATCCCAGTGTGTTGAGGTTTGTCCGGTAGATTGCATACCGCTGGATCCGGATCATGTTGAGACACGTGAGCAGTTAATGGATAAATATCAACGGATCATCGCAGTACAGTTGCAAACGCCGGATAACTCTTCCGGTCAGTGATTTTTACTATTGAGGCAAGCCCTAGTTTTGACACTGGCTGCAGTAGAAAGTCGATCTCTGCCCGAGCACCCGTTGTTTAATAATTGTGCTGCAACGCCTGCAGGGTTCACCCTCACGACCATACACATTCAATGTTTGTTGAAAGTAGCCGGGTTCACCATCGGAGTTAACAAAATCACGCAGCGTCGTACCACCGGATTTTATTGCTGCTGTTAAAACTGATCTGATTTCCAGTGCCAATGTATCGAACGCTGCAGCGCTTATACGGCCAGCCGCTTTACCAGGTCTGATGCCGGCGCTGAACAGGGCTTCACTGGCATAGATATTACCGACACCGACAACAATGCCGCTGTTCATTATAAAGTTCTTAACCGCGACTTTCTTGCCGCGGGATCTTTGAAATAGATAGCTACCACTGAATTCATTACCTAGCGGTTCAGGGCCAAGGCTTGCCAGCAACGGGTGTGTATGTGCCGCTCTATCAGTCCATAAAATGCAGCCGAAGCGACGGGGGTCGTGATAAATCATCGACTTGCTGCCGCAGAGATCAAATATCACATGATCGTGCTTTCTAAGTTCAAAGGGCTGATCAACAATGCGCAAACTGCCGGACATGCCGAGGTGCAGAATGATTGAGCCCTGATCAGTGCTGGCCACAATGTACTTGCCACGTCGTGTGAGAGAGGTGACTTTGTGATCAACGGCGTCATTGATAGTCGTTGGAACCCGCCATCTTAAACTCGCCTGTCGAACGTTGATAGCGAGAATTTTTTTATCCATCAGGTAGGGCGAGATGCCACGCATTGTGGTCTCAACCTCGGGCAGTTCGGGCATGGCGCGTTACGGTTCAAACCTGGCCTGGTGGCGCTGAAGCGCGGATTATAGCAAGTAAAATGGGAGTGCCTATTGGCTTGTTTTGGAGGTTCCGCGTGTCGATAGTAAATCTGGCAGTCCGAGCGCTTCAGCTGTACTTGCTGAGAGCAGGTAGGTAAAGCCGTTGTCGCTGCTTATCGTGTAGCCTTGCGCTGAATGTGCAGCTGTTAACTGACGTAGGTAGCTGTCTTCTAAAACACTAATCTCAACACGAGTATTTTCATCATCAAGAGAGTGGTTGCTAATAATGTCAGCTGCCTGCAGGTCAGACCAGGCATCGATGATCTCAATGTTTGCGCCATCAATGGATACCTGTTCAACATGGCTGGTTATCTGCAGATCAACAAACACGTTTTCTGCAGCGCTCAGCATAGGGATTACATTGTCTGGCTGCAGGTAGATATGATCTTCGCTGCGCACATAGCGTAATTTGCTGACTGGTTCGATTGCACCGAACTGAAACTCTGCATCGTCGATAATCAGAATGATATTGTCGGTGAAGATCTCTGCGACTGGTAATTCACTCGCAGCGTAGCTACGCTGGCTGTAGCGATTCGTATCCAGCAATCGTTGCAGGCGTTGCGACTTTACCGGCGCCGCATAAGGGTGGGTTTGTTGCCAGTGCTTGCCGGATTTTCTCAGCGCTAGTACCTGCTGTTGATTAACCTCAACAGTAACAGACTCTACTTCATCCAGGCTTATAGCATGTATGGGTGTTGGCTCAGGTGTCTGGTTGTACCAAGTGCCATCGAGCAGAATGCCTGCGCCAAGTGTGCTGATAATCAACAGCAATACCGTGTTTGATAGTCGCAACCGTGATGTCATGTAACTAACCGTGCTGGCGTCGATACCAGACACCGGTAGCAACTGAAAACATCAACCCGGGGAGGAGTAGCAAAGCAAAGGCAGCTAGCAGGTAAATGCTTTTTTGAGTGAGCTCAAGTTGTATGTCAGTCTGGCTGCCAGTCTCAATGCTGTCCATTGCGCGACTGTGAATTGCTGTATGACCGCTGCTCCAGTTAAATAGGCGATTGGCAAGATCGCGGTTGCCGCCATTGGCAATCCATGCATCTGCAAGAAAATCTCCATCACCGGAGATTATGATGCGTTGTTGTTTATCGCTTCTATCTCTTTCAAGGGCGAATATCAGTGGTGTTGTACCTTGTGTTTCGCGTTGATCATCGCCAAAGGTGATGCTACTGTCGATTGTGCCGGTTTCGGTCCACGAGTTTTCGGTTGACTGTACCACTGGTAGTGCCTGCCACTTTTGATCACCCACGTAATTTAAGCCGCCGGCCTGCGGGAACAGCGTGACGGTGGTAAATCCTTCTGTGATTGGGTGACGTAAATAGCTGTTTGCGATCGCAAAGTCAGGTCGGTCAATCGGTAGCTGCTGAGCGGCCATATCGATGACCACACCGGGCAGGCGTTTGATGCCCAGCTCGATCTCCAGTGGCTTCAGCCCGTCATCACTGTCCGGTTCGGTTAACCAGATCAGATTGCCGCCATCGGAAATGTATCCCAGTAACAACGCAACTTCCTGAGGAAGAAAGCGCTGTAGTGGTCCGGCGATAACGACTGTGCTGTCAGATACGCTGAGTGCATTTTGTGCAGTCAGGTCAATGGTGTTGACACTGAAGCCGGATTCAAGCAACTGTTGGCTGAGTAACGTAAGGTCGGCATTGCTGCTGCCATTAATTGCACGTTCTCCGTGACCGGTAGTGAAGAAAAATTTGCCGGTATCCTGCCGCGCCAGACGCTGCAGTGCCAGAGTCAGCGTCTGCTCTGAAACCTGGGTCAGTCTTTGAGTACGATTTTGATAACGGATAAACAGCTCACCACCGGCTGCGATATCGAGTTGCCGCATTCTGGCAGGATCAAGTGCCGGATCGGTGAGGGTGATGTCGAGATTAGCTTTTTCAGTCTGGTATTTTTTTAACAGACTGTTAATTGATTCTGTCTGAGGGTCAATCGGGTTTATAAATATTTCAACTTCAAGCGGGTCTGTCAGTAGCGCCAGTGTTTCTACCGACTTCGGGCTGAGTGTGTGTTGCCCGGTGACGGTCATATCTTTTTGTACATACAGACGCTGTGCAAAAGTACATGCAATAACGAAGCACAGAACGATCAGCATTGTGCGCAGTTCAGCCGCTGGTAGCTTTAGTTTTGATGCGCTCATACTGGCTGGCTCCTGGCTCGTTGTGAATCGAAACGCCAGACACTCAAAGCTAACAATATTCCGGTAAATGCAATGAAATAGGCGATGTCGCGTGTGTCTGCCAGACCTTGCATAAAGCTGTGAAGATGTGCCGAAGGTGAGATGAATTGAAATAAACCTGAGTCTGCAGTTGCAGCTCCAAGCCAGAGCAAGGCCATCGTTACAAAACCCAGAAACGCCGCTAACACAGGTCGCTGAACCAACGATGAATAAAACAGTGTCAGTGCTGTAGTGACAGCAATAAACAAACAGAGTCCAATTGCTGCAGTCAGCAAGTGTCTGCCATCAAGTTCAATAGTAAAAGCGAGCGTGGCGAGCAAGACTATTGCCAGTGCCAGTAGCATTAACTGAAACACGATTGCACCGAGAAATTTACCAATGATAAGTTGTGTGGAAGTGACAGGCAGGCTGAGTAAAAAGTTAAACCGCTGTGCCTGCTTTTCACCGGCAACAAGGTGCATGCAAAGCAGTGGTGTGGCTAGCATAAACACCACGCTCAATGGCGCGAGGAAATTAATAATAAGATGGTTTGTAATTCCACCCGCAGGAGCAGCAGTGGTTGCCTGCAAGGCGATGTAGCGCTCTATTGCAGAGAGCAACAGCCATCCAAACAACAACTGCATTAGTCCTGCTGCCAGCCACGCAAACGGTGAGCGCATCAGTAACTTAAGTTCGTGCATTGTTATGGGCGTAATCATCATGCTCTGCCAGTACTGTTGATGCCGGTTGTTGCAGGCTTTGTTGTATCTGCCAGTTGTTTAAACAGGCTCTCAAGGAAGTTGTCACTGTTGTTAATATGGACGGTCAGGCCTCGAGACTGCAGCATATTTTTTAGATGTGCAGCAGTCAGAGACTCGCCACTGACAAGCCACCGTTTTGTATCTGTTGCCTTGCAAGCGTGGTTAACACCCGGAAGATGTGTAAATATGTGGTCGGTGGGTGGATTTTGATCTGGCCGGTTGTCGTTGGTGAGGGTAATTTCGAACGCTCTGTTGGTTTGATCTGACAGGGTTGTTAGCGAAGCATCAAATACCTGCCGTCCGCTATTGATTACCAGCACGCGATTGCAAACTGCGTTTACTTCGCTTAACAGGTGTGAGGAAAAAATCGTTGCCTGCTGTGGTGCGAGGTTCGATACAAGCTGTCTGATTTCCATCAGCTGTACCGGATCAAGCCCGTTGCCCGGCTCGTCAAGAATCAGAATCTTTGGTGAGTGAATTAATGCCTGGGCAATATTGACGCGTTGCTGATAGCCGGTGGAGAGGTTGCCGATGATGCGGTTACCAACTTCACCGAGGCCACATCGCTCAACAATACTATTCACGCTTGTGTTGATCTGGCGTTTGTTGATTCTGCGCATACGTGCGATGTACCGCAGAAACTCTGTCACACGGAATTCAGGGAACACAGCCGGTGTGTCCGGCGCGTAGCCAATTTGCATTCGCGTGTCGATCACGTTTGCAAACAGTTCCTGATCACCGATTTGCACTGTGCCGGTTGCAGGCGCCACTGCACCCGACAACACTTTTAACAACGTAGATTTACCCGCGCCGTTCAAGCCGAGCAGGCCAAGAGTGTCGCCCTGATTAAGCGTGAAAGTGACATCCTGGAGTGCATAGTTTTTACCGTAGCTTACCGAGAGGCCGCTGGCCTGCAGTGCAGCTGGTTCTGCACGCGGTGAATCTACGCTGGCGTTTGACGGTGGTACGACCCAGTCAGCGGAGCTTTCTGTCCAACCGCCGGGCATTTGTGTTGGTGTCGATGATGCTCGGACCGCAGGTTTCGCCGCGAGCGCATCGTCAGATTCATGATTATTCTTCACAGCGGGTTTTTCCGGGGCTGGTTACTATTTTTTATAATGAGCCGGAGCGGCAGCACGGTGGCGTGCCGCGAGAACGTGAAGCTCTGATGCTTTATATAGTAGATGAGCCGGATTTTTGGGGTGGCAGGCAAGAGGTTGCCTTTCGTTACAGCGTCTTTGTTGAGGGGCTACAGAGCCGTCTGTATTTAGCAATCAGTTGGCGCGATTATCAACCGGGAGCGAGTTCGATTTGTTTCAAAATAGTGTCAATTAGCCAAATGTACTAATGACTAAACTTGTGGTGTGGCTAGAATATAGTCGCTAGGATTATCGCATTAGGCAGTAATATGAAAAATGGTTCTACGATATTGATCACCTGTATGACGCTTGGCTTGCTTACAATCTACCTCGCCCGGACATTCGGCGCTCTCGGCGGGTAACCCACAGAACTAGAGAACCAGAGAACCAGAGAACGGTTCCAACACGGTTGCTGTTAGTCGCGATTGGAGGCACAAAAAAGCCCGGCGAACCGGGCTTTCTGGAAGTGAGCTTTGAACGCTGCACTACTTGATTTTTGCTTCTTTATACATCACGTGTTTGCGAACCACCGGATCGAACTTTTTAATTTCCATTTTCTCGGTCATGGTGCGCTTGTTCTTGGTGGTCGTGTAGAAGTGACCGGTGCCAGCGCTTGATACCAGCTTGATTTTATCTCTCATTGTCTCAGCTCCTGTTGCCTTGTTGGGCTATGCAGAATTTCTGCCCGTAGCGTTGTGGTAAGTATCAGACGCTTTGATTTAGAATTTTTCGCCGCGGCTGCGCAATTCAGCCAGCACGCTGTCGATGCCTTTCTTGTCAATGATGCGCATTCCTTTTGACGAGACACGCAGCTTGACGAAGCGTTTTTCCGCCTCTACCCAGAACTTGTGGGTGTGCAGATTGGGCAGAAACCGTCTTCGGGTTCTGTTTTTGGCGTGAGAGACATTGTTGCCGCTCATTGGGCGTTTGCCGGTCACCTGGCATATTCGAGACATGTGCTTAGCTCCGCGCTAGCTTTTTATTACACAGAACCGCCAAGTATATTAATAATCGCGGTTATTGCCAATACTATTTCACTGTGATGGTCAATTTTCGGCCTTTTTCATGTCAGACTGACCAGTGACCCGCCGTTTTAGAGCTCAACACCGACCGATGAAGCTGACAAAACCGCTCGACCCGGCAGCGATAAAGACCGCGTTTGCCGCAAGCGGGCTGAATCTCTGTAAGATTTTCGCGCTGCAGGACCTCGCAGAAACAATGCCGGATCTGCCGGTTTCTCACAGCCATTTGATACTAATCGGCAATACCGACAAGGAATTGTGGTCTTTGATGCCTGATCGCTTCTTCGGCAGGCCCGATCCAGTGGATGAATACTCTGTCGACTGTGTCAGTCAGGTGCTGGGGGCGCACGCGTCAGGTGATGACTGGCAGGTGCTGTTTCCGTTGAATGTGAGCGCTGCTCTGGTGGAAACAGAGACACCGACCTCTGTTCCGCTGCAGCAGTTAGGCGTTCTGGCTGGGTGGCATCAGGCTTCACCGCTGGGTATTGGCATCAACGCGGAGCACGGTTTGTGGTTTGCCTACCGTGCGGTGATTTTGATCAATGCTGAATTTTCCGGCAGTGACAAAGTTGCGGCTGCTGTGGAGTCGCCCTGTCTGCGGTGTGAGTCTGCTCCCTGTTTGTCAGCTTGCCCGGCCGGGGCGCTCAGGCTTGGTGAAAATCCTGATCTGACCGCTTGCGTTACTCACCGCGCAGCCGAGGGATCTTCCTGCCAGAGTACTTGTCTGGCCAGGCTGGCATGTCCGCTTGGGCATCGTTATCGATATTCAACGGAACAAACCAGCTACTACTATCAACGCTCGCTTGACTCGGTTAAGCGCTGGGTAGATAGAAAAGGATAAATAGAAGCGGGCGAATAAAAATAGTGAGTCAGCTGCACAACTGCTAATGTAGCGCCGGTTAGCAACATCTGAGCGTAAAATGGATAAGGTTTTTATCAAGGCACTACACACTAAACCGGTCATTGGTATTTATGACTGGGAGCGTGAAATCAGGCAGGATGTTTTTATTGATCTGACCATGGCCACTGACATCACTCAAGCGGCTGCCACCGATGATATTCAATACGCACTTAACTACAAAAGCATCTGTGACCGGATAGTAGAGTTTTCCAACGCCAGCAGCTTCGGTCTGATTGAATCGCTGGCGGAAAGTATCTCGCAAATAGTGCAGAAAGAGTTTGGTGTGCAATGGGTCAGGGTCTCTGTGCACAAGCCAGGGGCTATAGATGCAGCTGAAGATCTGGGTGTAACGATTGAACGTGGTCAAATGAACGCTGATGGCTGAAGTCGAACTGCCACCGCTCACAACGTCACAGCAGCAAGTCAGTGATCACTTTTTTGAGTTGATTCGAAACTCAATAGCAGATAACGGCGCTATGCCTTTCAGCGAGTACATGCAGCGTAGTTTGTATGAGCCGGGCCTTGGGTACTACGTGAACGGCTTCAGTAAGCTTGGCAAACATGGTGACTTTATCACCGCACCGGAAATATCTGATCACTTTGCCGCATGTATTGCCAGGCAGTGGATACAGGTATTTGAATCAACCGGTACGGCGACTATTCTTGAGTTTGGTGGTGGCAGCGGCAGGCTGGCTTGCGATGTACTGAAGCAACTGGCGCAACAGGATTGCCTGCCGCAGACCTATCAGATTCTCGAAATCAGCCCGGATTTGCAACACGCGCAACGCCAGTTACTCAGCAGTGAGTTACCGGCAGATATCTTTGCATGTGTTGACTGGCTAAGCTGCCTGCCTGCAGAAATCAATGGTCTCGTGTTAGCCAATGAAGTGCTCGACGCATTCGCTGTAGAACGATTCAAGATCATTGAAAACCGGCCATGCAGAATGATGGTCGGGCTTAGCGATAAAGGGTTCAATCTTCACACGCAGCCTGATGCAGATGTGGAGGCAAAAGTAGCAGCAATCGAAGCGGATAGCGGTACCGCATTTCCGGAAGATTATGAGTCAGAGTATTGTGAGCTTCTGGCGCCATGGTTGCAGTCGCTGGCTGAACGCATGGTTACGGGTGCTGTAGTAATATGCGACTACGGTGCTGACCGGCGACAATATTATTCATTAAAAAAACCCACTGGCACACTTCGCTGTTTCTTCAGGCACCGGCTTCACGATGATCCGTTTGTTCGTGCACCGGTACAGGATATCACTGCAGATGTAGATTTTACTGCTGTCGCAGAAGCTGCCACCGATGCCGGCCTGGAGCTACAGGGATATGCACCGTTAAGTGAATTTATGTTGTCACTCGGTGCGCTTGAGCATCACCAGCAGATGCTGCAGGGATTGGATGAGAAACAACAGATTGCCGCTACCGGCCAATTAAAAAGAGTCATTATGTCGCAGGAGATGGGTGACCGGTTTATGGTCATTGGATTTTCCAGAGGCATAAAAATGCCTCTGCAAGGGTTCTCACGCGCTGACTGGTCGCGTTTACTTTAATGGCTTAATACTTTGGCCGCTTAAGATTTTGGAACTTCGACTGTAACGGTTTCTTCGTTGTCGCCGTGTACGGAGTCTGATGCCACGATAGTGACTGTTTTTACAGAGTCAGGAATTGCCACACGCAAACTCCGGGTAAACGGTTGTTCGTTAACATGCGGGTGTAGTAGTTCCCGTGAGCCAAGTAAGTTGCCTTGCTCGTCCAGTACGTCCCAACGATTTGCATAGTGATCCCAGCCGGTATCAGCGTGCAGGAGGGTTACACTAACCTGGTAGTTACCATCGCCGAGGGCAGTGATTTTTACATCTGTGATGGCAGCGTCACCAGCTTGTGTGTAAGAAGTGGTCAGCAGCGTGCAGAGCAATACGAGTGTTTTGCACACCTGGCAGAAGACGGGTTTGCTTACTAGTATCTGTGGTATTTTAAGCATCTAACTTTTCCTGAAAATTTGTGCCGGAATTTTATTATCTGGCACACAGCGCTGTATCAACGACTAAATTATGAGACAACTACAGTGAGTAAATCCAGCACTTTGCAAAATCAAGCTGCTGAACCGAGGTCTGTATCACCGGTCTGGCAGTTTGTCTGCTTGTTGGCACCGGTGGTGATGACTGGATTTTATCTGGTTTACGCACTGGTAGGCCTGGTCATTGAGGGCTCAGATAAAATCAAATGGAGCGATGAAGCGCTGCAGGTTGGTAAGCTCAGTACATTGATCATCGTGACTTTGAATCTGCTGGTCATGGCCTACGCTTTTTTTAACCGCTTGAAACTCACGCATTTGCTGTGGATATCGCCAATTGTGCACATTGCAATTGCATTGGCACTGACACTGATGATAGCCGTTCTGCTGAACTGAGCATGGCTTCTGTTAACTCTGTTTTGAACTGTTGTTTAGCGGTCCGGTCGTATTACAATTGTCAAGGCAAGTGTTATCCGCGTTAAACCGTGACCAACAGTAATGCATTGTCAGAACTTCGCTTATGGAGTTGGTGGTTTGCTATCGGGCTGCTGCTAACGATGCTGGTGGTGTATCTGTCACTCGCCAATATTGATCTGCCGCAGGTGCCATCGGGCATTGGCGACAAGGTCAACCATATGATCGCCTATGGTGTTTTGTATGGCTGGTTCGGCCAATTATTCAGCAACCGACCAAATCGTCTGATAATTGCTGTCAGTCTTGTGCTACTCGGCTTGTTGATGGAGCTTATGCAGGGACAGACCGAGCATCGCTTTTTCGATCTCAAGGATGCTGTTGCAAACACACTGGGTGTGTTGTTGGGCTGGCTGGCGGTTAACCTGGGTGCAGACAAACTGTTGTTGCGGTTTGAAAATCTGTTTTACAACTCAGCACAGTGAGCACTAGTCTGTGAATGGCTTTACATACTCAATATATCTCTGTTTAACCAGTTGAAACAGACCGGGAGGTTTTGATGAAATTTCTTAGTGTATCGGCAGCAGTGATCGGATTGCTGTTGTCTGCTGGCGCTTTTTCGCAGGTGTTAAAAAATTCTGCGGAGTGGCCAAACACTGATTTCAGTAACAGCTCGGTAGATCACAGTGAAATACTATCTGGCGGACCACCGAAAGACGGTATCCCTGCCATAGACAATCCGGAGTTTGTTAACAACGCTGAAGCATCGGAATGGTTAAAAGATAAGGAGCCGGTAATCGCTCTTGATATCAACGGTACGGCACGAGCTTATCCGCTGCAGATATTAATGTGGCATGAAATTGTTAACGATGAGTTTGCAGACAAAGCAGTTTCGGTGACATTCTGCCCTTTATGCAATGCCTCTATTGTTTTTGATCGTGATCTGGGTGGTGTGCGTTATGATTTTGGTACCACCGGACGATTGCGTCGCAGTGACATGGTTATGTACGACCGTCAAACAGAATCATGGTGGCAACAGTTTACCGGTGAAGCAATCATTGGTGAGCTTAACGGCACAGTGTTGAATCAGATTCCATCGAAAATAGTAGCGTTTGAATCTTTCAGGAAACAGTTCCCTGACGGGCAGGTGTTATCAAAAGATACCGGGTTCAACAGACAATATGGCCGCAACCCGTATGCAGGCTACGACGATATCAACTCTTCGCCGTTTCTGTTTCGCGGCAAGCTTGATAAGCGACTCAAGCCAATGGAGCGGGTGCTTAGTATGCGTTCCAATGATCAGACCATGTTGTTCGATTTAACTTCGTTGAAAACCAGACCGGTTGTTAATTCCGAATTTGGTGATACGTCGTTTGTTATCTTCGCGTTTGAAGACATGAACTCTGCGCTCGATAAGCGAGACATCAGCTCATCGCGGCTGATACCCTCTGCGGCGGTATACGACTCAACTGTTGATGGACAACAGTTAAACTTCGAGATCAACGATGGCATTGTTACGGATAGCGAAACCGGTAGTCAGTGGAATATTTTCGGCATAGCCGAGAAAGGTGAGCTTGCCGGCACAAAGCTACAGCAACTGGATCATGGCGTGCACTTCGCCTTTGCCTGGTTGGCCTTTGATCCCGACGCGCAGATTTTTAAACACTAACCCTTAAGATCCCGCCCGGACTCTGCACTGGACTTGTTGCAAAAGACTGTGCTGGCGGGAATCATCAATTGGCGATTTACAGGGTTGATCCACAGGGCTTACTCACAAGGTTCACTCAGGGCAATTGTATAAGCCTGCCAGGGGGATTGCATTTTTCTCCGTGACCGGTATAACTGAGAGTATCGAATCTCGGGTTTTCACTGTGTACGATTTATCGCAACAGGTACTCCGGACAGATGCTGCGGGGATGCCACTGGAGTGGATTAACTACCAGGATGCAGTGCGCTTTTACCATGCTGGTCGGGTAGCGTACTTTCTTGGCAGTCCTGTATACACGCTGCGCGGTGGTGTGAACTACCGAACCGGTCTGCGCAGCAAGATAGAAGTCAACGCGATTGTTGCAACGCACGGCACCAACAAAACTCTCACTCACGCCTATATACCGCCACTCAGCAACCGAACCCTGTTCAAGCGTGACGGCCGGGTGTGTCTGTATTGTGGTCAGCACTTCATGGCGTCAATGTTGTCACGCGATCACGTCACTCCGCTTTCTCAGGGTGGTGCTGATTCATGGAAAAATGTTGTGACTGCATGTAAGCGATGCAACAACCATAAGGCAGGCAGAACGCCGGAACAGGCGGGCATGGCGCTGCTTGCTATCCCTTTTCAGCCAACACATGCTGAGTATATTTATTTGAAAGGCAAGCGAGTGCTTGCTGATCAAATGGATTTCCTGCGTTCTCATTTTCCGCGTAAGAGTCCGCTGCGCCATCGCGAAGATACACGCCCACCGGGTTGATTGCGGTATTCCACAGCGCCGCTTTGCGATGTGTGCTTTCCAACCTTACTTGCTGCAACGCGATTTGACTGTAATGCGCAGTTAAACGGATGGTGGGTTTTGCTGTTTAACATAGGTTTTTAGTGCAGTCAGCCTCGCACTACGCACTGCCTCGCCAATGTCGCGCTGTTGTTGCTGAGCTTCTTTCGCTACAGCAGCGGTGTCTACGCTTTGTATGGCTTTTAAAGCCTCACGAAGATAGTTTGCCTGTGGATAGGGTTGGTCCTGCATAGATTCTCTGCCGCGCGCATCAGCTTCGCACACCAACAAGAACTGTTCAAAACGATGTATACGTCTGAATCCGTCAAGATGCCCCAGCAACTTTAAAATACTGGTGGCTTTCAATTCAAAAGCCCGATGACAGTGGGTATGGTAGCGCGCGGTAAGTACAGCGAGTTGGCGGTAATCGTTCGGCAGTCGTAATCTGTTTGCCAGTTTCTCTGCGATCTCTGCGCCGCGATCTTCGTGACCGTGATGTGCGGGCAGAATTTCCTGCGGAGTGGTGGCTTTACCGAGGTCATGGCAAAGTGCAGCGAATCGGGCCACTGGATCGTTAGTCAGTTTGCAGATCTGATCCAAAACCAGTTCGTTGTGAATGCCACAATCGATCTCTGGATGATATTCCGCTCTCTGCGGAACTCCGTACAGCGCATCCAGCTCTGGCAGCAAGACCTGCAGCGCACCACAAGTTCTCAGTGTGGTGAGGAAGGGTTGCGGGTTCGGGCACATCAGTGCGCGCTGAAACTCTGACCAGATCCGTTCGACTGAAAGTGTTTTTAGTTCGCCTGAGCGAGTGACCTCTGTCATTAACTGCATGGTGTCTGCAGCGATGCTGAAATCAAATGCTTGCAGCTTTGCGCAAAACCGCGCAACTCGCAGCACACGTAGTGGATCCTCGCTAAATGCCGGTGAGACATGTCTGAGCGTTCGGGTCTTAATGTCGTGAACACCGTTGTACGGATCGATCAGTTTGCCGTTTGCATCTTTGGCGATGGCGTTGATTGTCAGGTCACGCCGCAGCAGATCTTCTTCGAGTGTGACTGACGGTGCGGCATTGAAGCTAAAGCCCTGATGACCGGCTGACACTTTCCGCTCGGTGCGCGCCAGCGCATATTCTTCATGGGTTTGTGGGTGCAGAAAGACTGGAAAATCCTTACCGACCTGGCGGTAACCCATTTCTTGCATGTCTTCAGGTGTAGCACCGACGACAACCCAGTCTCTGTCTGACACAGGCTGTGACAATAGCTCGTCACGCACCGCGCCACCGACCAGATAAACGCTGAATTGGGAGAGTTTGGTCAAAATCGTGTTACCGTATCAATGAACATGGAGCTGGCTGCAACTTAATGCTCGCCGGCTATCTAAGCCGACAGAATTATGAAAAATTACTCCGTTCAAGTACTGAATCGTTTTTACCCCGAAAGACTTCGGCGAGTACCCGGAAATTGTCTCTGGATACTGATGGCTGTCTTCTTGACTGGCTGCAGCACAGTAGGGTATTACTCGCAAATTGTCTCCGGCCATATGCGTATTGTACTTGGCAAGCGACCAGTTGCTGAAGTGGTGTCTGATGAGACTGTTGATGATGTTATCAAACATCGATTGCAGGTTGCACAGAAAGCAAGGCAGTTTGCAGTTGAACAGCTGGGCTTGCCGGACAATCAAAGCTACACCACTTTTTACGACACTGGCAAAGAATACGTAACATGGAATGTGGTTGCTGCCGATGAGTTTTCGGTTAATCCCACCACCTGGTGTTTTCCAATCGCAGGCTGCGTTGCTTACCGCGGTTACTATTCTGAAGAAGACGCGAATGCGTTTGCTGAAGTGCTAGCGCAAAAGGGCTTTGATGTGACCGTAAACGGCGCGACAGCCTATTCAACACTCGGTTGGTTTGAAGATCCGCTACTCAATACCATGTTTGCGCGTGGTGACTTTTCACTGGCAGCATTGATCATGCATGAGCTGGCACATCAGCAGCTGTATGTTGGCGATGACAGCACTTTTAACGAATCCTTTGCATCCTTTGTTGAAACGGAAGGTTTCAGGCAATGGCTGGATAATTTGCAACAAACTAATCCTGACGCGCTAGAGAGTGATTTTTCTGAGCAGCTCGCACAGCGCAAGCAACGCCGTGAGCAGTTCATCCAGTTGCTGAGTCGCACCAGAGATACGCTTGAGGCCTTATACGACTCTGAAGCCAGTGAAGATAATAAGCGCCGTGATAAAGCGGTAACATTTGCGCTGATGAAAAACGAGTATCAGCTGTTAAAAGACAGCTGGGATGGTTATACAGGATTTGATCGATGGTTTGAGCAGGACCTGAACAACGCCCGTCTGGTATCAGTGGCAACGTACAATGACTACGTGCCGGCGTTTGCAGAGATGTTCCGGCAAAGTGGCAGTTCATTTGAGAAGTTCTATGTCACAGCACTTGAGGTCTCGAAAATGCCGGCGGACGAGCGTACCCGCTTGATGGAAGAGCTGTTGCTGCAGTCATCTGCCATTCCTTCAGTGTCGAGTCAGTGACAGATGTCTAGTCTGTAGACTAAAGGGGGTGTTGCGGTGGCTGGATGCACGGTTGGGATAAACGCCGCGAAAATGTGTCACGCATCGCACTGCGGTGTGTTGGAGTTCGTGATGACTTTGCAGAGTTGTGAATTTCCTTCGCACGGTGGGCATCTGTCGAATTATTTGCCATTGCGATGATCCAAACAATCAGAATTTCGCATCAGCGCCACGATTTAGCCGTTTTCTCGTTGCAGAATGTACGCTTCAGAAGAATCTGTGCTTCAGACGGGCGAGATCGATAGCAGTTCGGTCTGAATGGCTGAACTCACACAACGGACCACAAGAGGCTGTCGAACATGAGCATTTTTAATCATTATCAGTCACGCTACGAGGTTAAACAGCAGGAGGAATACTCGCTACAGGAGTACCTGCAGCTGTGCAAGGAACACCCGGACACCTACGCCAGTGCCGCTGAGCGCTTATTGAAAGCGATCGGGGAGCCAGAGGTTGTTGATACCTCCAGAGATCCACGCTTAAGCCGTATCTTTTCGAACAAGGTGATCAAACGGTATCCGGCGTTCTCCGAATTTTATGGCATGGAAGAGGCGATCGAGAACATCGTTTCATACTTTAAGCACGCGGCGCAGGGGCTTGAGGAAAAGAAACAAATTCTGTATCTGCTCGGGCCAGTCGGTGGTGGTAAGTCATCGTTGGCAGAAAGACTGAAATCACTGGTGCAGCAGCAACCGATTTACTGTTTGAAAGGCTCCCCGGTAAATGAATCCCCGTTGGGCTTATTTGATCCGGTAGAGGACGGCAGCATACTCGAAGAAGATTACGGTATACCGCTCAGATACGTGCAAACCATCATGTCGCCGTGGGCAGTTAAACGCTTGCATGAGTTCGGTGGCGATATCAGCAAGTTCAGGGTGGTTAAAAAGTACCCTTCAATCCTTGATCAAACCAGTGTTTCGAAGACCGAACCGGGTGATGAGAACAATCAGGATATCTCCGCGCTGGTTGGTAAAGTCGATATACGCAAGCTGGAAGATTTTCCACAGAACGATGTAGACGCCTATAGTTTTTCCGGCGCACTGTGTCTTGCTAATCAAGGGCTGATGGAATTTGTCGAGATGTTTAAAGCACCGATTAAAGTGCTGCATCCGTTGCTGACCGCCACTCAGGAAGGCAACTACAACGGCACCGAGAGTATCGGTGCGATTCCGTTTGACGGAGTCATTATGGCGCATTCAAATGAGTCTGAGTGGCAAACATTTCGAAACAACAAAAACAATGAAGCGTTTATTGATCGTATATTCATTGTAAAAGTGCCTTACTGCCTGCGCGTTTCAGAAGAAATTAATATCTACCAGAAACTGCTGAACGGCAGCTCGCTGTTAAATGCACACTGCGCCCCTGACACACTGAAAATGCTGGCGCAGTTTATCGCGCTTTCACGATTAAAAGAGCCGGAGAACTCCAGTGTCTACTCCAAGATGCGAGTTTATGATGGTGAAAATTTAAAAGATACTGATCCAAAAGCAAAGTCCATTCAGGAGTACCGGGATTCAGCCGGTGTGGATGAAGGGATGAACGGGCTTTCCACGCGATTTGCATTCAAGATTTTGTCAAAGGTCTTTAACTTTGATGCAACTGAAGTTGCCGCCAATCCCGTGCATTTGCTATATGTGCTCGAGCAGCAAATAGAAAAAGAACAGTTCCCGAAAGATCTCCACGATCGATACATGGCGCATATTAAAGAATTTCTTGCACCGCGCTATGTGGATTTTATCGGTAAGGAAATTCAAACCGCATATCTTGAATCGTATTCCGAGTATGGTCAGAATCTTTTTGACCGCTACGTTACCTATGCGGATTTCTGGATACAGGATCAGGAGTATCGGGATCCGGAAACCGGTGAAATGTTTGATCGAAATTCTTTGAATGAAGAACTTGAGAAAATTGAAAAGCCGGCTGGTATTAGTAACCCCAAGGATTTCCGCAACGAGATAGTTAATTTCGTATTGCGCGCTCGTGCGAACAACAACGGTAATAACCCGAGTTGGACCAGTTACGAGAAACTGCGCAGCGTAATTGAGAAAAAGATGTTCTCGAGCACCGAAGATCTGCTGCCAGTGATATCGTTCAATACCAAGTCATCTGGTGATGAGCAGAAAAAGCACGATGAGTTTGTTAAGCGTATGGTCGAGCGAGGCTACACTGAAAAGCAGGTCAGATTACTCGCAGAGTGGTATTTGCGTGTGCGGAAATCGCAGTAGCATGATGTGCACAAAGAAAACCCGTACAACTAATACGGGATAAGTCCCTGGGACTAACCATGGGAAATAGCTCGGTGGAGAGTAGCTGTGAGTTATATCATTGATCGCAGGCTAAATAGCAAAGACAAAAGTGCTGTCAATCGGCAGCGCTTCATAAAGCGGTATAAAAAGCACATAAAGCAAGCGGTGTCTGATGCGGTCAGTAAACGCAGCATCACCGATATGGAACGAGGGGAAAACATCGGTATCCCGCAACAGGATATCAACGAGCCATTCTTCGGGCATGGCAAAGGTGGTGTCAGAGAACGTGTGCTGCCCGGTAACAAGGAATTTATAGCAGGTGACAGAATCAGACGACCTGATGGTGGTTCAGGGTCGGGTTCCGGATCAGCTTCTGATTCCGGTGACGGTATGGATGAGTTTGTTTTCCAGATAACTCAGGATGAGTTTCTTGAGTTTATGTTTGATGACCTTGAGTTGCCCAATCTGGTGCGCCGTCAATTGGCAGCTACTGAAACATTCAAGCTGGTAAAAGCGGGTATCAGTGAAGAGGGTACGCCCAATCAGCTCAATGTTGTGCGCTCAATGCGCAGTGCCTACGCACGAAGAATAGCGCTGGGTGCAAAGAAGCGTCGCCGGGTGAAGGAGATTGTCGCAGAGCTTGAAACCGCCGAGGGCAGTGTTGCACATGCTTTGCGGGAAGAGCTGGATGAACTGGAACGAAAGCTTGGCAAAATACCATTCATTGATGACTTTGACTTAAAGTACAACATTCAGAAGAAGCAGCCACAGCCAACTTCTAAAGCTGTTATGTTTTGTCTGATGGATGTGTCCGGCTCTATGGATCAACGCACCAAAGATATTGCCAAAAGATTTTTTATTCTGTTGTATTTATTCTTACGAAGAAATTATCAAAAAACTGAAGTGGTGTTTATTCGCCATCACTCAACTGCTAAAGAAGTCGATGAAGAGGAGTTTTTCTATTCACGCGAAACCGGTGGTACCGTTGTGTCCAGCGCTTTGAAGTTAATGCAAAGCATCATTGATGAACGTTATCCGGTGTCTGAATGGAATATCTATGGCGCGCAGGCATCTGATGGTGATAACTGGACAAACGACTCACCCATCTGTCACGACTTGCTGGCGAATGAATTACTGCCGCTATTGCAATATTACTGCTACATAGAAATTACCGACCGAGGTCATCAGGAACTCTGGAACTACTACGAGAAGCTGGCGGCAGAACACTCTGATGCCTTCGCGCTGCGTGAGATTCAGGACTACAGTGACATCTACCCTGTGTTCAGGGAATTGTTTCAACGCCAGAGCGATTCGCAAGTGTCTGGTCGTCTGGCCGGTGGTGTGTAGTCATGGCTGTTATTTCTGAGAGTTCAGAATGGACATTCGAGCTAATCGAAAAATATGACACCGAGATTTCCCGGATTGCCGAATACTACGGGCTTGATACTTACCCGAATCAAATAGAGATTATCCGCTCCGATCAAATGATGGATGCGTATGCGTCTGTCGGTATGCCGATTGGTTACAATCACTGGTCATTCGGCAAAGAATTTCTGAATGTTGAGCGCGGTTATAAGCGCGGTCAGATGGGGCTTGCTTATGAAATTGTGATAAACAGTGATCCCTGTGTTGCTTACCTGATGGAAGAGAACAGTGTGATGATGCAGGCGCTTGTTATTGCGCATGCCTGCTACGGTCACAACTCTTTTTTTAAAAATAACTATTTGTTCAAGAGCTGGACTGACGCTGATTCCATTATTGATTATCTGGTTTTTGCACGTAAGTATATTGCTGATTGCGAAGAGCGATATGGTGCGCACGAAGTAGAGCGTATTCTTGATTCCTGCCATGCGTTAAAAAACTATGGCACTGACCGGTATAAGCGACCCTACCCGATATCGGCAGCAGAGGAAAAGGCCCGTCAGGAAGAAAGAGCAGACTACGTACAAAGGCAATTGAACGATCTGTGGCGCACCATACCACGCAGTAACGCAAACAAGAGCAAGTTTGAAACAACGCGCTTTCCATCAGAGCCGCAGGAAAATCTTCTTTACTTTATTGAAAAGAATGCACCGCTACTCGAGACGTGGCAGCGTGAAATTGTTCGGATTGTTCGAAAGATAGCCCAGTATTTTTATCCGCAGCGTCAGACACAGGTAATGAATGAGGGATGGGCCACCTTCTGGCACCACACGATCCTTAATGACCTGTTTGATCAGGGTCTGGTGACTGAAGGATTTATGTTGGAGTTTCTGCACTCACACAGCAGTGTTGTTGCGCAACCGGCTTTTGACAGTCCCTACTTTAGCGGCATTAACCCGTATGCGCTCGGGTTTGCAATGATGCGTGATATAAAACGGATTTGTGAAAACCCGACTGATGAAGATCGCTACTGGTTTCCCGATCTTGCCGGCGGTGACTGGCTGGCTTCATTGCATTTTGCGATGCAAAACTATAAAGATGAGAGTTTCATACAGCAATATCTGTCACCCACAGTGATTCGTGATTTTCAGCTCTTCTATATCACCGACAATGATTACAAAGATACTATTGAAGTATCTGCGATCCATAATGAAGACGGCTACCGGCAGGTGCGTGATGCATTGGCACAGCACTATAACCTCAGCGCGCAGGAGCCGGATATACAGGTCTACGAAGTCGATGTTAGAGGAGACCGTTCTCTGACTCTGCACCACCAGCAAAACAATCGCCGACCATTGAATGGCAACACTGAAGAGGTGCTAAAGCATCTGCACCGGCTCTGGGGTTTCGATGTCTATTTGTTTTCGCACGACGAAGACGAGGTGGTAGATTCAGTCCGGGTGCCGAATAAAGGTATTAGTTTGCTGTAGAACGCCTGCGGCTAACCTGACTAATCCTTAGAAATATCGCGCCTTGCAAGCTCACGATATTGCTGCAAGCGACTCTGGCGATTCATCTTACCGAGGTAGGTAGGGACTATCTTGCTAACCGGCGTGGGTTGGGCGGAATCACCGTCCTTACAGACACTGTCAACTTTCATTGAATTGTAGTTGTCGCGGCTGAATGGCTTGCCCGGAACCAGCTCCATGATGTATGCCTGTAGTTTGGCAATGCCGTTTGGCAGCGGAATAATTTTGCGTTTTATACCGAGTACGTCAGTCGTGTATTGAACAATTTCATGTAGCGTAAATTCTTCCGGACCACACAAGTTGTACGACTGACCAATAGTTGATGGGTCACTGGTAGCGTCAACAATGGCTTTGGCTACATCTCCGACAAATACCGGTGCAAAGCGGGCCTCTGCGCAGGCTAATGGCATAAAAGGCAATGCTTGCAAAAGATTGGCAAAACGGGTGTACAGGCCATCGCTGTTGCCGAACATCACAGACGGGCAGAACACAGTCACTGGCAGGCCGGATTGCAAAAGTAAATCGGCGGCTTTGCCTTTTGTCCGCAGGTACTCGCTGGGTCCGTTTTCGGCATCAGCGTTTAGCGAGCTGACCTGAATAACCCGGTTGTTGTGTTTGGAGGCGGCTGTAACGATATTTTCTGCAAGCTGTATATGCGCCTGCTCAAAAGTGCCGCCATGGCCAACCCGCGTATTGAGAATACCCACCAGATTGATCACGATATCCTGATCCGCCAGTGCATCGGTCAGTGCGTCAACATCGTACGGGTCTACCTGCACAACAGTGACAGTTGGCACAACGCGCAGAGATCGCATCTTTCTTGTGTCTCTGGTAAGCACAGTAATTTTGTTGCACTTATTGTCGCTACCAAGACGTGACAGCTGATCTGCGAGCTCTGTCCCGAGAAAACCGCTGCCGCCGATCAGGCAGATGCTTTGTGAATTCGACATAGTATTGAGTCAGGCTCTTTTAGTTTGGTTGGTTTCTATTTGCCTGTATCGAGGCTGAGATTCGAGAGATTCTGCTGTCAACTTCGACGGACCAGCCAATCAGCCATGGTTTGCTGAGAGGTCGAGTCCTGCTTTGACATAGGTCTGCCCGAATTGGTGAGTTATGAAAATTATTTGCCGAATTATAACGGTGTTCCGCGCTCTGATGTGAAAATCAGCCCGGGTTTGCGCTTGTGTTTAGCCTGCTGTGCCGGAGATTTCTCGCTGGTGCCGGTATTCTTGTACCGGTAACCATGTGCCAGCACTGAGGCAAGCACGCTTAGGCGATTGGTGCCTGGGTATCAAATTTTCTCGCCGCGTACTGCACCAGGGATTTGATCGACAGGCCCTGTAAGGTCACCGACATAATGACGATCACGTAGGTCATGCCAACGATAATGTCGCGTTCCGCGCCTCTGGGCAGCGACAGTGCCAGAGCAACCGAGATGCCGCCACGGATACCGCCCCAGGTTAAAATTGAAATCACATGCGGGTGGAAGCTTTGTCGCAACTTCATGATCGAGACCGGAATGCCGACTGCAGTAAATCTGGCTGCAAGCACGACAAAAAACATAATAATCCCGGCTAACAGGAGATCACCGGTCACGCCGAGCACAATCACCTCAAGGCCGATCAACATAAACAGCACCGCATTGAGAATTTCATCAATCAATTCCCAGAAGGTGTCGAGATTCTCACGTGTGGTATTGGTCATGGCGAAGCTGCGTCCCTGGTTGCCGATCAATAAGCCCGCAACCACAATAGCGATCGGTCCCGAGATGTGCAGCGCCCGGGCGGCTGCATAGCCACCCATGACTAAAGCCAGCGTCAGCAGCACTTCGACGTGATAGTTATCTATTGATTTCACCAGGTGGTAAACGACGTAACCGATAGCGAAACCAAAAATGGCGCCGCCAACGGTTTCCTGCACGAATAATGTCACCGCACCCAGCGGGGTAGCGGCATGAGAGTCACCTACTGCAATACCTAATACCACCAGAAAGACCACAACGGCGATGCCGTCATTAAACAATGATTCACCGGCGATCTTGGTTTCCAGTGATTTACTGGCATTGGCGGTTTTTAAAATAGCCAGTACCGCGACCGGGTCAGTGGGTGCGATCAGTGAGCCGAATAACAGGCAGTAAATGAAGGGCATTTGCAGGCCGAACAGGCCAAGTACAAAGTAAGACGCGAAGGCAACCAGAAAAGTACTGGTAATCACTCCGATTGAAGCCAGTACTCCAACCACCCAGGCTTTGTCTTTCAATTCGTTCAGGTTTATGTGCAGCGCCCCGGCGAACAGCAAAAAGCTCAGCATGCCTTCCATTAACGTTGCGTCAAAATCGACTCCAGACAGCAACTTTTTCGTATACTCGGCACCGTAACTGATTCCGGCTTTGGATAATAAAACCATAAACAGCGAGAAAGCCATAGAGATGACCATCACGCCAATCGTGTTTGGCAGACGAATAAACCGATAATTGACGTAGGCAAATAGTGCCGTAACCGTCATTAGAAGACTTGCCGTACCTAGTAAATCCATAGGGTTGAGTCCGTTGGTTTGTCGTGTTGATGCTGATTTGAAATAAATTTTCGCAGACGGGAGCATACGCGAAATCCTGCGCTATCTTATTATAGAAGTAGAAACTTTTAATGGTAAGAAAAGCCTGCCGGTGCTCGAGTTCGATGCCAGGCTGATTACGGGCTATAAGCCGCCTGAGTAAGTTCGATGACCTTGACCCAGAATATTGAGTACAACGTGCGTGAATCGCAGCGTGCCAGAAATGTCACGCTGAAGGTCAGTCATCGGCGTGGGCTTGAGATAGTAGTGCCCTGCGGGTTTGATCAACACTTGTTGCCGCAGATACTGGCAACCCGACAGGCATGGATTGATAATCAGTTGCAGAGATTTGAATCTCTGCCCGGGCGCTTTGAAGAAAACTGGCCACCCCGGAGGTTATTATTGCCGGCAATCGGTGAAACGTTTGAATTGCACTATCGGCAAATTACCGGCAAGCGATTGCACCTGCAGCAAAACGGTTCGCAGATTGACATAGCACAGCCCTTCAGTGCGGATGACGAAAGCCTTGTCAGTTTGTTTGTTGGCTGGTTAAAAAATACTGCGCGGCAGCACTACACGGTTTTGGCACAGGATTTATCCGAGTGGTCTGGTTTGCATTACAACAAGTTGTCTGTGCGCGGTCAAAAAACGCGATGGGGTAGTTATTCATCCACTGGAACATTGAGTCTGAATTACAAATTGCTGTTTTTGCCGGAACAGCTGGTAAGACATGTGATTCTGCATGAGTTATCCCACTCAGTGCACCTGAATCATTCAGATGAATTCTGGCAGCTTTTAAATCAACTTGACCCCGACACCTCTTTGCATGATAAACAGCTATCGAAAGCCTGGCAGTACCTGCCGCCTTGGCTTGAGTAAAAGTGCCGCTGCAAAGTCACGGTGAAAATAAACCGCAAAGAGTTGAATAGTGAAACATAAGTCACCGGACCTCGCCTATCGTGAAGCGCTTGATTCAGGTCAGCTGCAGCCGGATTCTCTGCAGCAGGAAGTGGTTGACAGGCTGCAGGATCTGCATGAACGACTATTGGCTGCAACAGATCAGCCGTCAGAGCCGAAGAAACACAATGGATTGTTCGGTTTTTTGTTTTCTAAATCGCGTAGCGCACCATCGAGGCAGCCTGTCACCGGTTTGTATCTGTGGGGTGGGGTAGGGCGCGGCAAGACGTTACTTTGCGACATGTTTTACGAAGGTCTTCCCACAACCAGGAAAAAGCGTGTTCACTTTCATCGTTTTATGCAGGGAGTGCATGAGCAACTTCGTCAGATCAAGCATGAGGAATCACCCTTAGAGATTGTCGCCGAATCAATTGCTGATAATTGCATCGTATTGGTTCTTGATGAGATGCACGTTAACGATATTACCGATGCGATGCTGATGGGAGGGTTATTACAAGGTCTTTTCAAGCGTGGTGTAACACTGGTTACCACATCTAATATAGAGCCTGACGGCTTGTATAAAGACGGATTGCAACGAGCACGATTTTTACCCGCTATTGAAGCCATCAAGCAACACGTTGACGTGTTTTTTTTGGGTGGCGATATTGATTACCGGATGCGGTTACTGCAAAACGCTGAGGTGTTTCGCACACCTATCGATGCGGGCTCTGATGATTCGCTGGCAGAACAGTTCAATGCCATGGTCGCGACCGGCAGGGTGGAAAAAGACAGCTCGATTACAATAAACGGCCGCGATATTCCAGCCAGATTACTTGCTGACGGATTAGCCTGGTTTGAATTTGATGTGTTGTGTAATACCAGCCGATCTACCGATGATTATATTGAACTGGCACGAGCTCATCACACCGTGTTGCTCAGTAACGTGCCAGTGATGGATGACTATGCCAATGACGCAGTTCGTCGATTCATCAACATGATAGATGAGTTCTATGATCGAGGTGTCAAACTGGTGATTACTGCAGCAGCCCGGCCAGAGTCACTCTACCTGGGGAGTCGGCTCGGGTTTGAATTTGATCGGACTGTCAGCAGACTCAGCGAGATGCAGTCGAGCGAGTATTTGTCTTCACCGCATTTATCATAAGGGATGCTGCTGTGATCTAGCGCCCTGTCTTTACGGGCCCCAGCCTGCGGAATAAATACGTTCTACATTAGCCGTGTTACCGTGAATAAGCGATTTCAACAGCCGGTAAAACAGTAAACATGTCGCCTGTTATGTTTTTTCAACAACGTGCTGTTGATGCTGTGCCTGGTTGTTGCTCAGACTGTTCGGTTATAAAAATTCAACGGGTTTGCAGGGTAATAAGCATTTAAGTTGCGCTGCTGCCTTTGGATTCGTCAGCTTTTTTCGAAGATTCAGCGTTGCGCCCGGCTGCGTGCTTTTGAGTTCTCCACGGCGCACGCCTTGATTTGCCAGTCTCGCGCTTGCCTTCGGTTTTTGCTTCGGTGTTTTTTTCGTCGGGCTGGGTGGATGCGCAGCTATCTGCAACCTTCACTGTTTCCACCTGCTGTCCGGTAGCAGCAGAGCTGTCTTCAGTGTCTGCGCTGTGATCAGTTTTTGTATTCGTAGCGACAGTGCGAGTTGGGCGAGCAGTACGATTTCGCGGGTTTCTTTTGTTCTTGTTTGCGTTACCGTCTTTCTGTCCTGCTTCAGCGCGCTCCACTGCAATCTGTTGAGCGGCAAACCTTGCCTGATCTTCTCTGTACCAATCGCTGCTTCGGTACTGGTCAAAGCCACCGAACGTATCGGTGCCGTAGCTCCAGCTGTTGCCGTTGCGATTCTGGCTGTGATTTTGGCCGTGTGGCTTGCGGTTGTTTTGCATTGGCCGGTTGCCATTAGCAGTTCTGCGATTGCCATTGGCAGAGAAGTTATTGCTGTTGCCGTTGGCGTGATTACCAAAATTATCAGCGTTTCTTTGCGGTCGGCCCTGGGCAGGTCGACCCTGAGTAGGTCGGCCCTGGGTCTTGTTCGGGCTCTTGTTTTGGTGTTTGCCCGGGCTCATGCTTGCTTGCTTGTTTGGACTCTTGTTTGCGCTTTGGGGCCGACGAGGCTTCTGTGCGGGAGGGCGCTTTGGTTTACCGGTTGCCTGATTAGCCGCCTGATTAGCCGACTGCGGACTGGCTGCCGTGTTGCTTGCGCTATCAGGCCGGGGCCTGGTTTTTCGCGGACGTTTATCGGCTGTCGTCGGATTGTTATCTGGTGTCTCTGACATATTGCTGCTTCTTTGGCTATTTCAGTAAGACGATGACTACGTTGTTCGCAAGTCAGCTGTTTGTTAGTACAGGATCTTTTGCCAGCGTTACGCTCGACACTACAAGCCCGCGGTTAGTCATTGGTACCGGAATAGTCATAAGGCCTTGTTTATTCTGACCGAGCATGACAGCGCAGTCTTTACATCTACGGCGCTCATCAGGTAATTCCACCAATCGTTAGTTCGACATTAGCGAACATCTATTCGGAAACTCGCAATTGAATTTGTGATCTTATCTGCCTGTAGCCGCAAGCTGTTTGGTTTTTTGTGCGTTTAATGTTGCGGCTTGTGATTCGGCCACCTCTCTGGCCGATGCAGCAACCATAAGTGCAGGTCTATTAAAGACCGCATTACTGCCGGGTTGCTACGTCGCAGTACTCTGCGATTTCTCTGTGCTTCTACACGACGCTGGCGCACGGAGATTGTTGGTGTCTTTTGTTTCCAACTTTCGAAGTAGTTTAGCAAACTTTCTGATCGGTGTGCCAGCTGTTAATCCGCATTTTCGAAAAATGAGCCACAGACCCGCTGCCGCTTAGTTTTTGAGGACAGACTCTGTCTTGGGACTCGCTATCGCTGCGACTTTGGTGTCTGTGCGTTCAAATTGTGCAGTGTTTTGCTGGTGAGCAGTTTTTTGTATCAGGTGGTCGCTGATTGTAACTTCCAGGGTGCCGGGGATGCTGGATGGAGAAATGCTGAAGGTATCTCCGGTGCCGACTGGGTGTTGAGCGGTTACCAAAGCGGTGGCCCGGCTGGCAGTGTTACCCGCTGTTTCACTGGCAATCTGGTTTGTCACCTGGCTCGCGCTTTGGTCGGTAATCTGGGCGGTCGTTAAATCGGATACTGCTGCCGGATGGTTTGTCAGGTACAGCAGTACAGCAGCAAATAAAATCTCGGCAACGATTACTACACCCGAATCAAAAGATCCGGCGGTTGCTGAGCCGCCGACGGCAGCGGTTTTGGAATTTCCTGATGTCATTGTTTTTTTTTAATTATTATTGACGTCAGTGCAGTCAACGGGGTTGTAAATGTAAGGACTGCCGGTGCTTGTCCGGGCATTGTAATTGCCCGTGGGCAGCTTCGATGGAGGATTGTAGCGTGTTTTCTTTTAATTGCGGAGCTGATAGCGGTCTTAACCTTCATGTAATCAGCGCCAGTAGCCGTTGGTTTCTGGGAAATCGCAGAATTAAGAGAACCACGTCACACTTTAACGCTCGAATAAAACTGCAGTAGTTAAGGTTTATTTAGCCGTTCGAATAAACTGTTATGCCGATTCATTTGGTTATACAATTTGAACAGGTACAGGAATGATCAATGAAAAAACGCGGCATGTTGCTGGATGAACTGGTGGATAAACTCGGGCAGGCATTGCCGCCCGGTGCCGCGAGCCTTAAAGCAGATTTCGATAAAAACGCCAAGGCCACGATTCAGTCGGCGCTTGGGAAAATGGATCTGGTCACGCGCGAGGAATTCGACATCCAGGTTGCCCTGCTCGAACGGACTCGCGAGAAGCTTGATCGCCTTGAAAAACTCCTGGAAGAACAAACCGACGCTAGATAGAGCGGTATTTGAGGCGCTGCATCCCCGCCTTGCGGTCCTGGATCGGCATCCCGTAATTGTGCCCAGTTTGTGATAACCGGGTTGCGGTTATACAAATAGCCGTCACAGGCTGGCCGGTGGGTAACGGCGCAGGTGGGTTGCATCGGCGAGCGGTATAGAAGTAATAATGTCGTCACAGGGTTGTAAGAAGTGAATCTGTCAGTAGTTAATAGCCGGGCGCTGGTTGGTGTTGAAGCGGTACCCGTGTCAGTAGAAATTCATTTGTCTGGTGGTCTCCCCGCGCTCTCTATTGTTGGAATGCCGGAAACGGCCGTGCGTGAGAGTAAGGACCGGGTTCGGGCAGCATTGCTGAATTCAGGCTTCGAATTTCCGCCAAGTCGTATAACCGTCAATCTTGCACCGGCTGACTTACCCAAATCAGGCGGCAGATTTGATCTGCCGATAGCACTCGGGCTGCTAGCCGCTTCAGGTCAAATTGATGGGGCGCTGCTGCAGCGTTATGAGTTCATCGCCGAGTTGGCTCTGGGAGGTGAGTTGCGATCAGTCTCGGGCGCATTGCCTACTGCGCTGGCAACGCAGGGCAGTGATCGTGCTTTGGTCGTCAGTGTTGAGGACGGTGCAGAAGCGAGTCTGGCCGAAAACTGTGAGGTCTTCGTTGCAGACACGCTTTTGCAGTTATGTAATCAGCTGACATCCACACAAGGTTTGCAGCGCTCAATATCACCCGCTGACAAACCACCGGAATCAACTGATCAGATGCCGGATCTTGCAGATGTACGGGGACAGTATCAGGCGCGACGGGCGCTTGAAATTGCTGCATGTGGTGGTCACAACATGCTGTTGATAGGGCCGCCCGGCACAGGCAAGTCAATGCTTGCCAGTCGTCTGCCCGGCGTCATGCCTGGCATGACTCTGGATGAAGCGCTGGAAACAGCCTCGGTGGCATCGATCAGCAGTGGCGGGTTTGATGTAACTCGCTTTCGGTGTCGCCCCTACCGTGCTCCCCACCATACAGCTTCCGGGGTGGCTCTGGTTGGTGGCGGCGGGCAACCGAAACCAGGCGAAATCTCTCTTGCGCACAATGGTGTGTTGTTCCTCGACGAGCTGCCGGAGTTCTCGCGCAGTGTTCTGGATGTCATGCGCGAGCCGCTTGAGAATGGTGAAATCACCATTTCGCGGGCGGGTCAGCAGGCAGACTTTCCAGCGAGAATTCAACTTGTGGCAGCAATGAATCCATGCCCGTGTGGCTATTTTGGCGATGATAAAGAGCCTTGTCGATGCAGTCCTGATCAGGTCAGTCGGTATCAGTCAAAAGTTTCCGGTCCGTTGCTTGATCGGGTCGATATACAGGTTGATGTAAAACGGGTGGCGTATGACCTGTTACGCAGTGATGCCAAAAAAGGTGAGGCAAGTAGTGTTGTTCGGCAACGCGTAGAGCGAGCGGGTCAGATACAAAGGGCGCGATGTGGAAAGCCCAATGCGAGGCTTAGTAATAAAGAAGTTGAAGCGTATTGTCAGTTGGATGAATCGCAGCATAGATGGCTTGCAGTCGCGCTTGAAAAATTCAACCTGTCTGCACGTTCAATTCATCGGACTTTAAAAGTTGCCCGCACTGTAGCAGATATGGAGCAGTCTGCGGATATCAAAGCGGAGCACTTGAAAGAAGCATTAAGCTATCGCACAAAGCTGGGAAGCTCATCGCGCAACTGACTTAAGCGTTTGCCAGTTAAGTCAACTTTTTTAGCTGAACTCGTTATCTTTAAGCCACGCTCATGCCTATGTTTGATACCGTGCTTAACCCGAACTATTTGCAGAAGCAACAGCATCTCTCTTGATCTTTTATTGCACAGCGATTTTTTTGTAGGGTTCAATAAGTATTTACTGGATGGCGTGTGCTGATCAGTCATTGCCAGTCAGCCATTGTTAATGAGTCATTGCATAGATCAGATAGTTAATGCCAAAGCGGTAAGCAAGGGAGGTCATTGCCAATGGGTACACCGGGTCATCGGCGTGTTCCCAGGCATCGCCTACATCCATATTAAAATTTATCGCCACCATTAAGCGATTGTTATCGTCATAAATGCCGCGCCAGCGCGGTGGAGAAAATGGCATTTGTACCGTGGTGTTTGAACCGTTGTAATAAAGATGTCGGCGCCCTGGTATCTGGGTACGCTGTTCAAGTTCGTACAACACATGTAGCAGTGCATCGCCAGATGGTATATCAATGATGCGATATTCCGGCAGCACTCCTCGCATTACATCACTGAATACCTGCCATTGTTGCGGACCATGAAAATCGTCAACCATTAGAAATCCACCGCGCAGCAGATAGCTGCGTAACTGCTGTTGCTCTGCGGTTGAGATATGCCATCTGCCAGGCTGCTGGGCGAGCAGAAATGGAAAATCAAACAATGCATCATCGGTCAGTCTGATATGGCGACTGTCTGGTGCAATGCTGATGTTGGTGTAGCGTTTTACACCGGTGGTAAAATGATATTCTGCGTCTGGCCAGTCAATGGCCCACCAAGGGCGTCCCGGGCCCCAGGTACTGCGGTTGTTGTGATCGTATATCAGCCTGGCGATTTCAAGTTCGTGTGTTGCAGGTGTTGATGTGTCGGTATTGTTCTGCGCAACGGCAGTGGTGTTGAAACTAATGATTGTTGCCAACAGAACGCACCAGGCCAGCTTGAGGCCCGGTTTAATGCCTGCTTTCGGGGGATATTCTATTCCAGCTACCGTGAGCACGGCAATTCGACGGGGTTGGAGTGTGCGGGCGTCAGGATCATTTGATCAGTTCAGTAACATGGCGGCGTTGTTACCAACAAGCTACTACAAATGAACATTCGAGGCCAGATTTGACCGGCAGGTTCATGATGCTGCAGCGAGAATAAACACGTCAGAGTGACAGGTTGTGAATTGTCGGGTGCCGGGTAGTAAATAATTAAGTCGGCTGACGCGGAGCTTGGAGTTCAGAGGCTTCTGTGGTCTATGCTTCTAGTGCTGCTTCTGGCAGACGCTAGTTGTATGTAACGTCTTCTGACTCTTGTTTTTCCTGTTCGTCACGGTGCTTTTGTAATAGTCGCAACAGGTTGTTATCTGATTCGTGGGCAATCATGTCTATACGATAATTCTCGTAAAGCATATGATGGCCGTGTTCACATCTGTCCGCGTTCGCAGTGCCAGAAAAGAACAGCGTGATAAGGATCGTACTCATGGTCCGTGACATCATCATGTCGCAACTCTCCTGCGTTGATGGGTCAGCTTAACATCGGCAAAAATCAAAATCAGTGGACAGTTCGCTTCGTTTCCTGTCTATTTTCTTCTTATTTTCTTGTCATTAATTGTGGCATTCCAGCTGGAAATGCTTATCCCTGAATATCAGCTTATGGCCTTAGTTCAGCGATTTCGAAGACGCTATTTCAGATCTCGAAAGCCTGCGTAAGTTTTGGTACTTTTTGCTTTTTTAAAGTGATATAAGCTGGCAGCCCGTTAACGTACGGCGGATAGCTCTCACCCATAATAAGTGGTTGCAGATATTTTCGGCATTCGGGTGTGATAAAAAATCCGTCTGTGCTTATAAAGTCTGATGGCATCATTTCTTCTACGTTCGCTACTTCGGCAAGTGGTGCTTTGCCAATTTCCCACTGGTATGGATTATCGCTGGTTCGCACAATGGTTGGCATGATAGCGTTTTCGCCCTGTACTGCGAACTCCACTGCGGCTTTGCCAAGCGCGTAGGCATGCTCGACATCAGTTGCAGCGGCAATGTGTCTGGCAGCTCTTTGCAGGTAGTCGCAAACTGCCCAGTGACACTTGTGACCGTCCGCCTGTTTCACGATATCTGCAACTACCGGTGCCACGCCACCGAGTTGCGCATGTCCGAAAGCATCTCTGACACCGGAGTCTGATAGAAACTTTCCGTCAGGGCGCTTAACGCCCTCGGATACAACGACGCAGCAGTGACCCTTGCGTTCAATAGTGGCGTTTACCTTGTCGAGAAATTCCTGCTCTTTGAATTCCACTTCGGGAAGCAGAATGATGTCCGGCCCAAGATCATGGTCATCGGAAGATGCCAATGCAGCAGCCGCTGCGATCCAACCGGCGTGGCGTCCCATGACTTCCATAACAAAGACTTTTGTCGAAGTCGCAGACATCGATGCAACGTCCAGTGATGCTTCCAGAATTGATACCGCAACATACTTTGCCACTGACGCAAAACCTGGAGAGCAATCGGTGAACGGCAGGTCATTATCAATTGTTTTAGGCACACCGATACAGGTGACCGGGTAGTTCATTGATTCTGAAAGCTGCGATACTTTGTGCGCAGTGTCTTGAGAATCACCACCTCCGTTATAAAAAAAATATCGAATATCGTGCGCTTTGAATACTTCAATTAACCGCTCGTATTCCCGCTTGTGTTCTTCCAGCGTTTTGAGCTTATATCTGCAAGAGCCGAACGCACCGGAAGGTGTGTGCTTTAAGGCTTCGATATCTTCATCTGACTCCAGTGAGCTGTCGATCAGATTTTCAGTCAGGGCGCCCAGAATACCGTTCTCACCAACGTATACCTTATTGATGTGGTCTGGATAGTTGCGAGCGGTTTGAATAACCCCGGCGGCTGACGCATTAATAACCGATGTCACGCCACCGGACTGACCGTAAAAAGCATTATGAGCTGGCATAGAACTGTGTCATGTTGTTTGTGTCAACTATACCGCACTGTAGAATTCATCGTAAGGGCTACTGTGGTGTCGCCAACGATCAAGTTGTTCTGCGTCTGTGTGTTCGGAGGTCAACGTAAACTATAAAGCGGCGAAATCAGTCAAGCTGCCGATCCGCTACCTCGCTAAACTGCCGCAACACAACTGGAGACATCCTGTGAGTAAGGTAATTGATGGCAAGGCGTTTGCGGCAAAGCTTCGCGCCCGGGTCGCAGAGAAGGTCGGAAAGCTAAAGAGTCAGCAAGGCGTTGTACCCGGCCTTGCCGTGGTGTTGGTGGGAGAAGACCCCGCCAGTCAGGTTTATGTCAGAAACAAAGGCAAACAAACCCTTGAGGTGGGTATGCAGAGTTTCGAACACAAGCTGCCCGATACCACCTCTCAGGATAAGCTGATGCAGCTCATCGATCAGCTGAATGCCGATGAGGCAGTGCACGGCATCCTCGTACAGTTGCCTTTGCCGAAACAAATAGAAGAAGAGGCTGTCATCAATCACATCAACCCTGATAAAGATGTTGATGGTTTTCATCTTAACAACGTTGGCAGACTTGCCATTGGCGAGCCCGGAATAGTTCCGTGTACGCCGCTGGGTTGCATCATGATGCTGAAAGATGCGCTTGGCGATTTATCCGGGTTACATGCGGTGGTGGTGGGCCGTTCCAATATTGTTGGCAAGCCAATGGCAGCACTACTGTTGCAGGAAAACTGTACCGTCGAAATCACTCACTCACGCACCAGAAACCTGCAGGAGGAATGTCTGCGTGCTGATATTCTGGTGGCAGCGGTGGGCCGGCCCGAAATGATCAAGGGCGACTGGGTGAAACCAGGCGCTACCGTGATTGATGTCGGTATCAATCGGATCGACGCCGGTGACGGCAAAACCCGTCTGGTGGGCGATGTGGATTACGACTCTGCTGCAAAAGTGGCTGGCAAAATAACTCCGGTACCGGGAGGGGTGGGGCCAATGACCATCGCCTGCCTGTTGCATAACACGCTGCAGCAAGCCTGCAGGATCAACGGCGTCGAAATGCCAGATTAAAGCTCCGGATTAAAGCTCCAGAGTAGTGCTAATTGGCAGTTCCCTGGTAATACTGTTAATAACGCCTTGCAACACCGGGCGGAGCTTTTCGAAATCGTTTGTAGTTCCACATGTACTGCGCCGGTGCCACATTAATACACCGTTCAACGCACTGGTTCAGTGCGGCAGCCGAGCGTTGCGGGTTTTCATGGTAGAGGTCTTCAGGTGGCTTAAAAAAGTGCATCCTGAAGCCGCGTCCTCGCGGTAGTCGCTCGACTGCGGTAAACACCACTGGCGCGCCGGTCTTGCGCGCCAGATTAGTCATGAAGGTCATGGTGTAGGTGGGCAAGCCAAAGAATGGTGCAAACACCCCGTGGTTTTGCAGCGGTTCCTGATCCGGCAGTATTGCCACAGCATCGCCTTTTTTTAATGCCCTCACCAGCTGACCAAGGCCGCGATTCGAAGTCGGGTAGCATTTGCCGCCAAATCTCTCGCGTGAGGCAATTAAAGGGGCGTCAAACTCCGGCTTTCTGTTGGGCCGGTACAGGTAGTGAATCGGTGCCCGCGTCGACAATATCAGTCCGGCCAGTTCCCATGCGCCGAAGTGCGGCGAGGCGATAATTACGCCTTTGCCGAGCGAGATAGCCTGGTCGAGGTGATGGCAATCAATCTCATCGGTAACCAGGCCGCAGACCCGGGTTTTATCCCAGAACCAGAATGCGCCGAGTTCGGTAATATTTTTTCCTGTTTCACGCAGATTTTGCCGTAATAACCGGGTTCGCTCAGTCTCGCTGAGCGCAGGAAAACACAACTCCAGGTTGCGTTGAGCAACTTTGCGGCTTCTGCCGGATAGTGCATAGCTGAACATTCCAATTACGCATCCGAGGGTATGGCTGAAACGCAAAGGAAGCCATGCAACTACTCGCAGTAAGGCGTTGGCCAGAGTTGACCGGTTCGTTGATAAGAGATTGTTCAAGTCGAAGTGCCGAAACGGCAGCGAGTATGCTGCGCTGCTAATGTTCGCATGCGCTGAAAACCTCTGCAAATGAGTTTAACTGCGTGGAACGTCAGTTAAATTGACGGTTTTGAATGGCAGGTGTCAAGTGCAGATTTGAGGCATCGGCAACGCGTTGTAGTGCCGGAACGGGTGGGTCGTGTAAATGGCCCCCGCACTTCCTGTGCGGGGGCTGTCTTCCGTGTGAGCCTAAGGTGGTTCGGCGGGCTGCTGGACGGCAAATCTCAGCAACCCGAAGCTGGTCCGTAGCCTGATATAATATTGTAGTTATTACACAGAGTTGGCAAGGCAACACGGTGGATTATCGCCGGGATTTTGTCTGAAATCCTTGTAGGAAACTTCCTACAAATCGTGGAACATTTATGATTGCACTGCTGCAGAGGGTCAGTTCATCGCGCGTTGTTGTTGCGGGTGAGGTTGTCGGTGAAATTCAGGCGGGTTTGCTGGCGCTGGTCGCAGTGCAGGCCGGGGACGACGAAGCAATTACCACAAGGCTGCTACACAAGCTGGTTCGCTACAGAGTTTTCTCCGATGAAGCCGGCAAGATGAATCTGAGTTTACTGGATTCTGGTGGGGATCTGTTGCTGGTGCCGCAGTTCACACTCGCCGCCGATACAAAGCGCGGATTGCGACCGAGCTTCAGTAAAGGGGCATCTCCTGCCGAAGGCCGTCGACTATTTGATACACTGGTGAGTCTGGCCGATGCGTATGACTGCCGGGTGCAAACTGGCCGGTTCGGCGCCAACATGCAGGTTGAGTTGGTCAATGACGGGCCGGTGAGTTTTTGGTTACAGGAATCGGCATCCTGAATTCGCGGGCACCTGCCGGAGTCGCGCCGGCCAAACATCTGTCAGGCAACTGTCAGGCATCTGTCAGGCAACTGTTGCAGCACATCACCAGATCACCTTACTGAATTTCGGATCATGACTTCACGTACTTCCAGTGTTTCAAGGAACACCAACGAAACCCGCATTCAAGTGGAGCTATCGCTTGATGGCAGTGGCAATGGCACGTTCAATACCGGGGTGCCATTCTTCGAGCATATGCTTGATCAGGTGGCAAGGCACGGCATGCTGGATTTAAATGTTGTGTGCAAAGGTGATACACACATTGATGATCATCACTCTGTGGAAGATATCGGCATTGTGATCGGGCAGGCATTCGCCAAAGCACTTGGTGATAAGTCTGGTATCAACCGCTATGGCCATGCTTATGTGCCACTGGACGAAGCTTTGTCGCGCGCGGTGATCGATTTTTCCGGCCGCCCGGGATTACACTTCGACTGTAATTTTAATCGTGACAAAGTCGGGCATTTCGATGTTGAACTTTGCTATGAATTTTTCCATGGCTTTGTCAATCACGCAGGTGCGACGCTGCACCTGGATAATATCAAGGGTCACAACGAACACCATAAGATCGAAACGCTGTTTAAAGCCTTTGGCCGGGCGATTAGAATGGCGGTTGCTGTAGACAGCAAGCTTGAGGGAAAGCCCGCCTCTACCAAAGGTGTTTTATAATTGATGTGCAAGCCTGTCTTTAAACCAACTGTTGGAACCTGTACCGCATGACCACAATCGCAGTCATTGACTACGGTATGGGCAATCTGCGTTCTGTTGCCAAAGCGATTGAACATGTTGCACCAAAAGCGAAAGTTGTTGTTACTTCAAGTGCGCAGGTTATAGACAGTGCGGATCGTATTATTTTTCCGGGTCAGGGTGCCGCGCGTGACTGCATGGCTAGTCTTCGATCGCATGAATTAATAGAGCCGATCGCTGCAGCGTATCGCAGCAAACCGTTTCTTGGTATTTGTATGGGGCTGCAGGTACTGTTTGATACCAGTGATGAAAACAACGGGGTTGCATGTCTGGGTTTTGTGCCAGGCAGCGTGGTGCGCTTTGAACGCAAGCCAGGCCAGGAGTCATATAAAATACCGCACATGGGTTGGAATGAGGTATTGCAGTCCGGTGTTAATGATTCATCGGGTGGTCATAGGTTATGGCACAACATACCGGATCGCTCACGGTTTTATTTTGTACACAGTTATTACGTGCAGCCGCAGCAAACCGATATGGTTGCGGGTCGCAGCGAATACCTTGCAAACTTTTGCAGCGCTATTGCCAAAGACAACGTGTTTGCCACTCAATTTCATCCAGAAAAAAGTGCGGACAACGGTCTGCAGTTGTTGAGAAATTTCAGTGAATGGAAACCATAGCCTGGACACCACCATGCAGATAATTCCCGCAATCGATTTAAAAAACGGACAGTGTGTGCGTTTGAAACAGGGGCGCATGGAAGATGACACCGTGTTCTCGGATGACGTGATCGCCACTGCAGGCCGATGGGTTGATGCCGGTACCAAACGGCTTCATATCGTCGACCTTGATGGCGCTTTTGCCGGAGAGCCGCGCAATGGTGAGCTGATAAGAGAAGTATGCAAATCCTACCCTGATCTGCAGGTGCAGGTTGGTGGTGGTATTCGTGATGCAGCAATTGCTGCGCACTATATTGATGCCGGTGTCCAGTGGGTCATTATCGGCACGCAGGCAGTTCGCGAGCCTGCTCTTGTTGAAAGACTGTGTAAGGCACATCCGGGTCAGGTCATAGTGGGTCTTGATGCACGTGATGGTAAAGTCGCGTTGAGTGGCTGGGCTGAAGACTCCGGGCTCGATGCAATAGAGCTGGCCCGCTCATTTGAAGGCGTCGGCGTCAGCGGCATTGTCTACACCGATATAGAACGTGACGGCATGATGCAGGGTTTTAATTCTGCTGCAACGGCATCCCTTGCCGAGCAGATCAACATTCCGGTATTCGCCTCCGGTGGTGTTAACTCCTACGAAGACATCGACAGGCTTTGCGACATTGCCATTCACGGTGTGCAGGGCGCGATCGTTGGGCGCGCTATGTATGACGGTACGCTTGAGCTTGGTACTGCACAACAGCGTGCAGCGGCAAAGTTAGCAGAGCTCGCCAACTGACATGGGGTTGGCTAAGCGTGTAATTCCGTGTCTTGATGTAGATGGTGGCCGCGTTGTTAAAGGCGTAAACTTTGTTGATATCGTCGATGCCGGTGATCCGGTTGAAGCGGCAAAACGCTACGGTGATGCCGGTGCTGACGAACTAACCTTTCTCGATATCACCGCAAGTGTTGAACACCGCGAGACCATCTATTCAGTCGTTGAGCAAGTCGCCTCCGAGGTTTTTATACCGCTGACTGTCGGTGGTGGGGTACGGGCTGTGTCTGATATACGTAACCTGCTCAATGCCGGTGCCGATAAAGTCAGCATTAACACTGCGGCGGTACACAATCCCGACCTCGTTAAACAAGCTGCGGATCATGTTGGCAGTCAGTGTATTGTGGTAGCGATTGATGCTAAGGGAGTACATCAGCCTGGTGAAACACCGCGATGGGAAATTTTTACTCACGGTGGGCGAAAGCCAACCGGCCTTGATGCTGTCGCCTGGGCTGAAAAAATGACCGCACTGGGTGCGGGAGAACTGCTGGTGACCAGCATGGATCGCGATGGTACAAAGTCAGGATTCAATCTGCCTTTAACGCGTGCCATTGCAGATGCGGTATCGATACCGGTTATTGCGTCAGGCGGTGTCGGTACGCTGACTCATCTGGTAGAAGGGGTCGAGCAGGGTGGTGCTGATGCCGTGCTTGCCGCAAGTATATTTCACTTTGGCGAATACACGGTGGCCGAGGCCAAGCAGGCCATGCGTGATGCCGGCATCGAGGTGCGCCTGTGAGCGGTGCTGAATGGCAGGAACAGCTAAAGTGGGACCAACAAGGATTAATGCCCGCCATCGCTCAGGACGAAACCACCGGCGTGGTGCTGATGGTTGCCTGGATGAACCGCGAAGCACTGCAGCAAACTGCTGCCACCGGGTTTGCCGTTTACTGGTCAAGATCGCGCGGTAAACTGTGGCGCAAGGGTGAGTCATCCGGCCACATGCAGCAGGTGTCTGATATCCGCACTGACTGCGATGCAGATGTGATCTTATTAAAAGTAAAACAAACCGGCGGCATCGCCTGTCACACGGGTCGTGTCAGTTGCTTCTATCGTAAGCTGGATGGACTTGCGGCGCTCACGGCACAATCCGGGTCATCATCAGAGCCGCCTGCCGAACCGAAATGGGTCGATGTCGAGCCAGTGCTGAAAGATCCGCGCGAAATATATTCCGCTGACGGGTAGAATCACAGAATGAGCGAAGACATTCTCAAAACGCTGACCGCAGAGCTTGAAAAGCGCAAATCCTCAGATGCGGCAGACTCTTATGTAGCGAGCTTGTATCGAGCGGGAACCGACGCCATTCTAAAAAAGGTGGGCGAAGAGGCCACAGAAACTATAATTGCCGTAAAATCAGGCCAGCGCGATGATATTGTGCACGAAACCGCCGATTTATGGTTCCACACCCTGGTTATGCTGGCGCAACAGGGCCTGAGTGCAGATGATGTTTTGCAGGAGCTGCAGCGCCGCTTTGGCCGCTCCGGACACGATGAAAAGGCGTCGCGCTCCAGCAGAGACTGAGCGGCGATCAGGCACAGCGCCCGTGACACTGAGTAATATGCCGGGCAATGGCGCGGCAAACTGAATAAATTTAAAGGTTAAGAGGCTAACATTATGATGCCAAGTATTCCCCAGCTACTGATCGTACTGGTTATTGTGGTGCTGATTTTCGGCGCTAAGCGATTGCGCAATCTCGGTGGTGATCTGGGTAGTGCGGTAAAGGGGTTCAAAGACGCAGTGAAAGAAGATGAGGCTGAAGCTGCAGAGGCAGGTAAGCTTGAGAACACGGTTGAACGTGTTGCAGATGAAGTCGAAGATAAAAGCAAAAAAGAAGTTTAACCAGCTGTTGATACACGTCATGAGTGAACAGCTGATTAGGACTATGGCGGCCCTGACGGACCGCTTGCTGCTCAGGATCGCCGGAGTCGCTTGCCATGTTTGACATGGGTTTTCAGGAAGTCATATTGGTGGGTATCATCGCACTGATCATTATTGGTCCAGAGCGATTGCCTTCTGTCGCACGTAGCATTGGAAAATATGTTGGCAAGATGCAGCGTTTCGTTGCCGGTGTAAAAAGCGACATTGCCAGTGAGTTGCAAACAGATGAGCTGCGCAGCATGTTGTCCAGTCAGGAAGACCAGATACGTGAATTAAAATCTATGGTGAAGGAAACCCAGTCTGATCTTGAGAAAACAGCGAAGCAGGCGCAGAAGTCGGTCTCTGAAGGCATGGATAACGCCGTCGCACAGGTCAAAGATGCAGCAGAGATTGCTCGTGAAAACAACTCGAAAATGCAGGATATCGCGCGTGCTGCGGGCTACAACACCTACGGTGATGTTGAGACAAATGACAACAAAGCTGGCGATACCAACACTGGTATCAGTGACACCGGTGGCGATGACGTTAGCGGCGATAATATTGCTGGCGATAACAATGCTGAGTCGAATAAACCGGACTCTAGCAAGTCCGCATGAAACTGCACTTCCCTGATTAGCAACTCTTATGAGCAATAAAATCTTAGGTGATGGCGAAGGTGCCGAGATGGGATTGTTGTCTCATCTTATTGAGTTGCGTGATCGACTGCTGCGCATGTTGCTGGCAGTGGGTATTTTCTTTCTCTGTTTGTTTCCGTTCTCGAAAACAATCTGGACCTATCTGTCCGAACCTCTAACGCGGCATGCCGGTACCATGCAGGCGATCGACATTGCATCGCCATTTCTTATCCCGTTTAAAGTTTGTTTATTGCTTTCGGTCGTGTTGGCAGCGCCTGTGCTGCTTTATCAGATCTGGGCCTTTGTGGCGCCCGGGCTTTATCGTCACGAGAAACGACTGGTCACACCGTTACTGGTGTCGAGTACGATACTTTTTTATCTCGGTATGGCGTTCGCTTACTTTGTGGTGTTTCCGCTGGTATTTGGTTTTTTTAATCGGGTAGCGCCGGAAGGCGTTGAAGTGATTCCGGATATCGGTCGTTATCTGGACTTTATCATCACCATATTCATCGCCTTTGGTATTGCATTCGAAGTGCCGGTGGCCACCGTGCTGCTGGTGGCAATCGGTGTGACAACGCCGGATGATCTGGTCAAAAAACGGCCTTACTTTATTGTTTGCGCGTTTATTGTTGGCATGTTTTTAACCCCGCCGGATGTGATCTCACAAACGCTGCTTGCCTTGCCGATGTGGCTGCTTTATGAAGTCGGGATATTTTTCTCGCGTATTTTTCTAAAACGCAAAAAAGAATTTTCTGAAGAAGCAGAAGCGCGTTACAACAGTGAGCCCGAGATAAGTCCTGAAGACGAAGCCGCAGCTGATGAATTGAGTAACAGCGACGCACCAAAGTAGTCAGGCGCAGATTCACAGAGCGTGGGCATCTGATAGAGTAGCGGGGTTGATACAATTCAAGACCTTGCTTACACAACCTGATCCTTGCTTATCTGATGACTCACAACAATAAAACTCCCAGGCGTGCCACCATGCTTATCATCATGGATGGCGTTGGCATGAACCCGAGCAAGCTCGATAATGCCGTGGCACTTGCCGGCACCCCCAATCTTGATGCGCTTTATTCCAGTAATCCGGTTACCGTGCTTGAGGCCTCTGGTGCTGCAGTCGGATTGCCTGCCGGGCAGATGGGAAATTCCGAGGTAGGGCATCTGACCATCGGTTGCGGCAGTATTCTGCGGCAGGACCTGGTGGTAATCAACGAGGCTATCGAGCGGAATGAATTTGCTGACAATGCGGCGATTGCCGGTGCCTGTGCTGCTGCCGCAAAAGCCGACAGACCGATACATTTGATCGGGCTTGTCTCTGATGGCGGGGTGCACAGCCATCTTGATCACCTGCTGGCTCTCATCAACGCCTGTGGTAAACACGGCGTCAGACCGATGCTGCACATGATCACTGATGGTCGTGATACCGCACCAAAGTGTTCAGTGGTTTATCTGGATGAAATCGAGGCTGCACTGGCAGCAGTGAATGGAAAAATCGCTACAGTTAGTGGCAGATACTATGCAATGGATCGTGATAACCGTTGGGAACGAGTACAGCTTGCATTCGATGCGATGGTACATAGCAAAGGCAATAGCGGTGCTTCAGCCAGAGAGATCATCACAGCCGCCTGGGATGACGATAAGACCGATGAATTTATTCTGCCATCAGTGGTTACCGGTGCTGAACTGATTGCACCAAATGATCATGCAATATTTTTTAATTTCAGAAATGACCGGCCGCGTGAGTTATCCAGTGCGCTGATTGAAGCAGAATTTATGCACTTTGATCGTGGCGATTTTCAGCCGGTTTCACTGACAACAATGACCAAATATCACCCGGACTTTAATTGTCCGGTGGCGTTTGAGAAAGATAAACCGAAGACCACGCTCGGTTCAGTGATTGCAGCAGCTGGAATCGGTCAGTTTCATTCGGCAGAAACTGAAAAGTATCCGCATGTCACCTTCTTTTTTAACGGTGGACGGGAACAACCGTTCGAGGGTGAACAGCGTGGCCTGATCAATTCACCTAAAGTCGACACTTATGATCTGCAGCCGGAGATGAGTGCTTATGAAGTTAGAGACAAAGTGCTTGATGCGATTAAGTCAGAGCAGTACGGGTTTATCGTGGTTAATCTGGCCAATGGAGATATGGTCGGTCATACCGGTGTGCGCGAAGCGGTAATAAAAGCGGTAGAAGTGGTGGATGAAATAGTCGGTGAGCTGGTAGCTGTAGCCACTGAAAATGATTTCTCGGTTATTCTGACAGCTGATCACGGCAATGCCGATATGTTGGTAGACCCTGTTACCGGTTCACCTCATACACAGCATACGATTTTCCCTGTTGCCTGCATGGTAAAAGATAAAGTGGCGTGGCATCTTGCCAACGGACTTGGCTTGTCTTCCATAGCGCCCACGGTAATACAACTGATGGGGCTTGAGCAACCCGAGTCTATGGCTGGCAAATCAATGCTGCTTGAAGAGAAAAATTATTAGATTGTTATCGGGCCACGTTATTTAAGACCGACTGTTCAGAATATAAAAAGCAATAGTCAGGAGAAACAACATGACGCGGATTTTTCAGGTCGATGCATTTACTGACAGACTGTTCGGTGGCAATCCGGCTGCGGTGGTGCCGCTGCAGGCCTGGCCAGATGACACGTTGCTACAGTCTGTGGCGATGGAAAACAACCTTGCCGAAACCGCGTTTATTGTGCCGGTGCAAAATGCCTATGAGCTGCGCTGGTTCACGCCATTGGTAGAAGTTTCGCTATGTGGTCATGCCACACTGGCTACCGCGCATGTGTTGATAAAGCATTATGAATACAGTGCCCGAAAAATTGAATTTATCACCAGAGAGTCCGGTGTGCTGACAGTTGAGCGCACCGCTGATGATGCGCTCTCTATGGATTTTCCTGCCATTTCGGTAGAGCCGTCTGAAGACTATCAATTGGTTGCTGCAGCACTGGGAGCAAAGCCTGCAAAGCTGTTTCGCGGTAACTATTCACCCGATTCTTTTGATTACGTTGCAGTGTTCGAGAGTCAACAAAAGGTCAAAGCGCTTAACCCGCTATTCAGCAATTTTGCCCCGCTCGATTCTCGTGGTGTAATAGCAACATCCAGGGCCGACAACGAACGATACGACTTTGTCTCAAGGTATTTTGCGCCGAATTCAGGTATTAATGAAGACCCTGTGACCGGCTCAGCGCATTGCTTGTTAGTGCCTTACTGGTCGAAGGAACTTGGGTCGAAGGAGCTGGCAAAGCATACGCTACTCGCAAGACAGATTTCTGCGCGTGGTGGCGAAATACGTTGTATGGCTGCGAATGATAGAGTCGTATTGACAGGCAGCTGCGTTGACTACCTGCAGGGTGAAATCGATCTCGACTCAGTACTGAACCTTTGAATCAGCTGCTTGCCTGTTTCTTGTTGTGCTTAATCGGCAGCAGGCGACTGCCATTGTTAAAGTACTTGCTGGTAGGGCGACGCAGGTTTCTGATCACCAGTCCCACGCAAAGAATGGTTGGAAATACAAATATACTTTTACCACCATTGACCCAATAGACAACGGTTACCAGTAGCGCGAACAGGGAGTACCAGAGCAGAAAGCGCAGATCGCTTTTCTTCAGCATTTGCCAGAGTGCCGGCTGTTTGTTTTGCTTACCGCTTTTATGGGCTTTCTTCTGTTGATATGAGGTTGGCATAACGGATACCTTTGTGAAGATTTCAGTCCTATACAATTAGCAGGGATGGCTTTGTTGTCAATGCCTCAGAGTACCAGGCAGGCAGAGTACCGGTTTGGCAGACTACCGGTCAGGTCACGGGCTTTGAGTCAAAACTGTTTGTCTGCTTCAAGATAGAGCCCCGGGGGCTGTACATAATTGAATACTTTACCAAGTTTTGATTTCTTGCCAAACAGCGATGGGATGCTCACACCAAGCCCGACATACGCGTGCCTGGTTGCCTGATCCTGATTGTCAAAAGTTCTGAAGCCGCGAGTGTAGTAGCCGGTTTGTAGCTCCAGCCACTTCAATGGTGTATTTCTAAAGGTCTGGAAACCGTCGGCGCGTAATGCCACCAGATGTTTCATGCCAGAGTAGTCTGATACTGCATCGTTCTGCAGGTTGTAGCCGTTAGAGGGCCAGTACTCCATGCGAATATCAATTCTGCCGTCCCATACCGGGTTGGATCCCAGCCACCACGATGCGGCAACACCGACTGCATCAGCAATCAGATCTTCACTGGAAAAGCCAAACTTGTTGGAAGTCGCATCACCGATTTCTACCAGCGTCATGGCTGCCAGTGCAGACAGCGCTGCCTTGCGTTCCGGATGTTCTACACCATGGCGTCTGAAATCAAGCAGGAACAATTCAGAAAGCACATAAGACATATACAGATGGCCGGTTTTATCTGCGCCACCAGCGTGAGAGTTTCTGCCAAACCAGCCTTCGGTTTTAGCAACCGGCGAGTGTTGAAACCATCCCCATTGAGAGACGCCCCAGGTAGTGATGGCTAACGTTGCCAATGACAAGTCAAGTGCGACTACGTCATTAAACCGACCACCGTATTGATACTTGGTGGGTTTTTGTCCAAGCCAGCTTTGTGCATTCGCATTGTTCGCGATACAACAGCAAATCAGCATACAGGCGATGAACGTTCTGAGTAGCAGGAGAAATCTCATACTACTTTAGTCGGCAAGTTATGCGCCTTAAAAGCGAAGCGATACAGAAATATACAATTACTGGTCAGTAACCTGTCAGTTCCATATAACCTCGTCCGACAGGATTGTTTTCCTGATCGGTAAGTGTGATTGCGCCTTCCCAGTAACGCACTGTCAGATCGAGCAGTTGATTGTCGATAAGTGGCGTGAAATTCAGTGTTTCATCGGTATCGGTACGGTGAATGACGCCAGCTACCGGATACCGGTTACCGGTGTCGCTTTGCCACCATCGAGTGATTTTGATGTTGATGTTTTCAATCGAAATTTCATTGGTGTTGCCGTTTTGATCAATTTCTACTGCATGACTGAAGTCGTCTCTGCTGCCATCGTTACGGCGTAGCTGGTAAAGCATAATGTCGCGACCATCATTGAGTTGCAGGGCAAACCAGTCCCAGCCGCTTTGATCAGCACCGAGTGCGCTGCTACTCCATTCGCGGTCAAGCCAGCCACTGCCATTGACTTGATGGGTTGTATTGCCAGTGTGCAGAGAGCCTGTAACGTTCATTCGGGTGAAAGAGTAATAGTACGAAGCATTGCAGGGGTCTTCGCTCTTTTGGCTGTAACCGTCTTCGCCTTGCAGCACCAATGGCTTGGTTGGTGAAAGTTGCAGATCAATATGAGTATCTGCTTCGCCTGCCTGCAGATGCCAGACGGGCTGTTGGTGCTGATCGGGCTTTGCGATTAACTGCCATTCGTCAAGCCAGATTCTCACTGTGTTGTCTGCCTGACGTTCAGCACCTGCAAGATCTACAGCGGCACGGGAGAAACGTTCATAGGTTTTAATTTCGCCATCCGCTTCAGACACAGCCAGATGCACCATATAAAATTCGTTGCTTTCCCAGTTGCTGGATTGAGAGTTGTTAACTTCTTCAACAGGCGGATGATTAGCGATTCTAAAAAACGTGATATGGAAGCCAAATCGTTTGCCATCGGTATTCTCCAGATTGCCTGTGATATACCACCACTCGTTTCGAAACTCGGGGTGAGCGCTATGGTCAGCAGGAAAATTAAATTCCCTTTTCCCGCAAGCGCGCTCAAAGCCCTCTGCAGTGCCGCCAAGCTCAGCGTGAAGTGATACGCCTGAGTTTTCAGGTTGTGGCTCACACGCCACTGCTGATAGCAGTATAGCCAGTATAAGCAGGATCATTTTCATTGGTGGCGCAATGCCTCTGCAGGAGAAAGTCTGCTGAGTTTAATTGCGGGATATAAACCGGCTACCAGCGCTGCCGCGATTGCAAGCAGCATACTTTCCAGCAATACCCGGTAGGGAACCAGATACTCCATTGACCACCCGAAGGATCTGACATTGATTATCGATACGAGTATTTTTGACATAGCAATACCAAGTGGTAGTGCAAGTACACCGGCGATTAAGCCCATCAGGCCGGTTTGATAAAAAAGTAGTTTTCTGAGTTCAGCTGGAGTAGTGCCAAGGGCGCGAAGCACAGCGTATTCAGCACGTCTTTCAAGTGACAGTGCCATCAGTGCGCTCAGTATGCCGATAAAAGCCACGCCAACGGTGAGTAGTCTGAGTACATGGGTAATTGCAAATGTCTGGTCAAAAATTTCCAGTGACTGATCGCGGATGTCTGCATCAGAACGAATGCTCAGCGCCGTGCGTTGTTGCTGTACCAGAGCACGGATATTTTCCTGTGTTGCTTTTGATCGGGTTCTGTCTGTGAAGCTGACGCCTATCGAGTCTATCTGTTGATCGTTCCAGTATTTGTTGTAGTTGGATAGCGATATAACCAGTAGCCCTTTACCGGTTGTATAGTTGGTAAAGATTGCCGCCACCTTAAACGGCACCACACCCTCGGTAGTTTTGATGTTAAGCACATCGCCAACCGCAAGATTATTTTGATTGGCAAACGGTTCAGAAATAAGCACTGTGTCAGAGGTGTTGAGCATTTTTACTTGCTGAGCTTCAGTGGCTGCTGCGAACGATGTGGTACCACTGCTCAGCGCTGTCGGTTGATTTAACTTTGCCGGATATTGATAGGCGAGGCTGCCGCTACCCGTGAATCCGAGTGCCATCACCCTGACCGGGGCAATGTTGGTGTCTGTCTCGGTAAACCTGGCAAGGCGGGTGCCGCTGACGCCCGGCAGGCTTTGGATCTGATCGATCAGATCCGCTGGAACCTGACCATCATTGGATTGATCATCAGCAGTGCTGCTAATGTACAGGTCGGCTTGCAGTGAGCTACCCAGCCAGTTCTCAACCGACAACCGAAAACTGCCAATCATTATTCCAACTCCGGCAGTGGCTGATACGGATATAGCCAGCGCCGCAACTGCCACCGCTGTACGGCTGAGGCTGGCGGTCATCGATCTGAAAGGGTAGTTTCCCATTGTGCCAAGAGATTTTATTGCACGGTGTTCGCTTATTGTTGTAATGCCTATCATTACTCGCGGGATGGCCATGCTATAACCGAGTACAATGCAAAATATAGCCAGAAATCCCGCCCATAAGCTGGTTTGGCTGAGCCATAAAATAATGCCGCCAGCGATTACCAGCGCAAGGCCTGCCACAAAGATAATCGGCACCAGGTTAGTGATGCGGGTCTCTACAGACGTGCGCCGCAGCACAGTCACCGGTGTACTTCTGGATGCTTCAATGGCTGGCGCCAGTGCTGCCAGCAACGAAACAATGATTCCGATAAAAAGCGCCTTCGCAACGTTAAACGATGAAAAATTTACCTGCCGAACATCGAGCGTAAAGAAAAGATCATTGATGCTTCGAGTTACCAGAGTAAGCAATACCTCACCAAGCAGATAACCCAGCAGCACGCCGGCTATGGTTCCTGCTACAGCGAATAAAAAAGTTTCCAGCAGTATTGACCGAAACAGCTCGTGTCTTTGAATGCCAAGCGTTCTTAGCTGGCCGAATGTTTTTCTGCGTTGTATCACAGACAGAGTAACTGTGTTGTAGATCAGGAAAGCACCAACCAGTAATGCCAGCAAGCTCATGGCTAAAAGATTGGTGTGAAACGCTGCTGTCATTTGCGTGAGCGATTCGTTGCGTCTTTCGGCATCAACAATGCTAACCCCGGGTAACGCGCTTTGAATGCGCTCGATGGTCTCGCCGGTTTGATTCTCTTTGAGGGCTGTACCTGCACCGGAATCTGTGTCTGGCAGTATCAGGTCAATCCTGCTGAGCTTGCCGGGGCTGTTTAGTAGATGTTGTGCGGTTGAAATATCGACCATCGCGATAGTCTCAAAGCCGGCTTGTCTGCTCGCATCTACCGTGTTTAGTAAGGTCAGCTGCAGGTTTGAGTTGCTGGTGTTTATTGATTCTCCAATGTTCACACCCAGCCTTGCAGCTGTTGTATCTGCCAGAATCAAGCTGCCTTTTTGCAGTAGCCCGAGTGAGTCGCGAGTGCTGGTGCTGGCACTGAAGCTCTGGTCGCGAAACATCGGTTCGGCGAATATATCCACGCCGAGCAGCTGCAAGGTCTCTGTTGTGCCGGATTCATCGTTGGCTTGTAGAGTCAGTCTGCCTTCAACTACCGGTGCACTAGAACGGATACCAAGCTCAGTGCGAAGTCTGGTGTACAGTGACTCGTCGATTCCCTCAGTGCCACCTACAATCTGATGTGTGGTTCGCCCCGTGACTGTATCAAGTGATAACGAAAAAGCGCGCTTGGCGCTATCGTTTGCGATATCGACGGCAAACACAACAGCCACGCCAAGTGCCATGCCGACAAGCATTAAAGCAAGCTGCCACTTGTGCAAGCGCCAGTAGCGCGCGCTGCACTTCAGAAACAGCAGTAGTGTGTTGGGTAAATGCAAACTTACCAGGCCAGCGAGGTGTCGTTGGTGGCGGATTCTGCCAGTAGCTTGCCCTGCTTGAAGTACACAACTCTGTCGGCAGTGTCTGCAACAGATCGGCTATGAGTCACAAGTAGTACCGTCTGATTTCGGGCGTTAGCCAGTTCAGCAAAGAGTTCAACAATAGATTGTCCGGTCTTTGCATCCAGGTTGCCGGTATGTTCATCGGCTAAAACCACCGCAGGCGAATGTACCATGGCACGAGCGATTGCGACTCGTTGTTGTTCCCCCCCTGAAAGTTGATCTGGAAAGGCTTCTGCGCGTTTGGTCAGGCCGACGCGCTCCAGCATGGCGTGCGTCAGGTCATCCATCTCCTCAGTCGCATGATTGTTCAATTGCAGTGGCAGCTGTATGTTTTCCCGCGCTGTCAGGGTTTGTATCAGGTTGAACGATTGAAATACAAAACCGATATGCTTGCGTCTGAATAAGGTTCTATCCTGCTCTGATAAATTTGTCAGGTCGGTTTGGTTGATTGTGATCTGACCGCCATCAGCGTAATCGATGCCGGAGATTAAATTCAGCAGCGTAGACTTTCCGCATCCGCTTTGCCCCAATACAGCAATCTGTTCACCCTCGCATACGTTTAATGACAGGTCGTTAAGTACCACATGTTTTGAGGCGTCCCCGCCGTAGGACTTGCTAACAGCATCCAGTAAGATAAAGCTTTCTTTCAATGCTGTTCCGGACTTTCCAGTTGATGGGTGGCAGTGGAGATTGGATCTGCCTGCGTTGTGCAGGTGAGTGCAGTTGTGTTGCCAGTTTTGAATTTACCGGTAAGAAAGGATTCTGGCAATAGCGCGCCGAAACAACACGAATGTGAGCTGGTTCCGGCCTGCAGCGCTGGTAACAGCAAACTGAACCGGTATTCAAGCCGAACCGGTATTCAAGCCTGGCACTTGTCTCACTGAAAATGAATGGTCGCTGCGGGTCAGAAACGAATGAGCCGTGGGCCGGGTTTTGTGTCGTTTTTTTTGATTCAGTCGTGGTTGCCAATGCGCACGCGGGATGTTTCCCGCTGTTTTGTGTTCTTCGTCTTAAGTATCAAGATTTGACAACTGCTTGAGTGCACATTTGTGGTAACTTACGGTGGCATGGCGAGTGGGTGTATTCGGATTTTCTCACCGTAGATTGCGCTTTATATTGGGCATAACTGCCCGGTTGCAAATTAATAACCCTCATGTGAAATGGTGTCTGGTGCTATGAATTTTACAATTATAACTAGCCTCACCAGTGGTCGCATTTTCGTGCACTGCTTCGGCGCAAGCCAGCAAGGGGTCGGGAATATGGGTTATTCATCTCCACGATGTATTTGAGTTTTTCCGTTTTGGGTCGCACGGCTACGCCCGGCTTACGTGTTTATGAATAATTTGAATACTATTTTTGTTCTGGGCTACCCGAGATCAGGCACTACCTGGTTTGCAAACCTTTTCAATTCTCATCCGGATGTTGCCTACCGTCATGAAGTGATCGGCAGATGCTTCGAAGATTTCCCGGAAGAGTTGTACGCCAATCTGAAATACAACCACGGTTTGTCCGATGCCGAGTATCAGCAAGCCATTGATGTCGTAGTCAGCCCCAAGGTAGACACAGACACCGCGCCGTTTTTTCCCAAGAATCACTTACGCGTTGATAACGTCAGATTCCACTATCTGAGCTGGTTGGTAGCGAAGATGGTACGCCCCTTACAGCCGCTATATAAGTGGTTTTTCTATCCCAAAGGCGATGAAGTTTCTTTGATCATTAAAGAAACGCGATCCAGTGTCAACATGGATAGCATGCTGATCGGCTTGCGGGCGGACCGCGTTGTTGTGTTGTACCGACATCCATGTGGCGCAATACTTTCGCATCTTAAGGGAATCAAGTCCGGTGCTATGGAAGCAACTGATGAGACCGAGAGAACGCGCTGGTACGATGACAACATAGAGAAACCGTATTTGTCTTCGCTCAACATCAGTAAGGATGAAATTCTCAGCGTACCTGAGCACATCTATCTGGCGATATTCTGGGCACAACAGAACGAGGACTATCTGCAATTTGAGTCCGATTCCTACAGCAGTATCCTGGTCAGTTATGAAGCAGTGATGCAGAACAAAGTCACTCTGGTGAAAGCGTTGTTTGAGGCACTGTCACTCAGTTACGACCCGATGGTAGATCAATTCCTGCTTTCAACATCTGCCAGTGTTGGTACCAAGCCTTCGTTCAAGGATTCATCTCGTTCCTTTTACAGCGTTTACCGTGATGAGAAATTTAATCCGGACAAATGGAAGCAGGATCTCACCGACGAGCAGATAACCGACATTGATCGTTACACCGATCAGACTCTCGGCAAGCTTGATGCAAAGTTCCGTGCTTCACTGAATGCCGGTGTGGGAATGGCTGATAACACTGATGCTACAGGTGCCACCAAGAATTTAAGCAGTAAGGCAACGTCAGGGTTGGATGTCGATGTTCCCTCCAGTGAGCGCGCCAGGGGCACCAAGGTGCCAGAACCACTTTAGTGAACCTCGCCACAGCGTCATGCCAGTGAAACATGCGCTGTATTGCCTGACTGGGCTACGCTTCTGCAGACAAGGCCAGCGCGCTACAGTGCAAGGCCAGCGCGCTACAGTGCAAGGATTGAGGAAATCCGCATCAAGCGTATTGCATCAAACGGTATTACAAAAAAGTAGTACAGAAGACACATGGGTGCACCCTTGTATTCTGGTGCCAGTACAACATCGATTTGTTGGTGCCTGGAACAGTATTCCGGAATTCAGCATATTTCATTTGAAGTCTGCGTTCATGAATCTCTGTAAGATCGTCGACGCTATAGCTTTTGCAAGATGTTATGTCACATAGAACACATAGCTTCCCAATAAAACATCGATTAACACAACAGATGTTATCGATAGTTTATCCAAGCCATATCGGCGGCTTTAACTCTCCCTTACCAGCAGCAGTCTGTTAATTGCTGCCATAGCTGTTGCAAATTTTCTGTAGGAGATTGAAAGTGAATTCTCCAATGTGGACATTTCTGATACGCATCGACCATTGATTGAAAGAGCTTCCGTGCTCTGTACTGCTCCATCTGTTAAATCGATACAACCAGCTAACGCCGACGTCAAAGATCTTTTAAACGTTCAAACTGCTAATACGATCTGTGATCAACCGGTGTGATTTTGCCAATCGGCGCTCCAGCCAATGCGCCGTGCTCTCGCAGTGTTTCCGGTGAATCCGCCCGATATACGCAATAAGTACCCTCACTGGTGAGATAGGAGCGGTCCCACTCAATTATCTCTCCGAGTTTCGCGATGGCACTGTTCGAGCCTTCAGAAATTTTCTTCTTTTTGTCGAGGCCAAAAAATCCGACACCGGGAATAGGGCGCTCAATTACAAAGACCTGATGACCGTCTCGAGGTAGTTCTCCTGCCGCTGCGCCACCGCTGACTTGCGGGCTATTCACAAACAACACCTCTGATACCTTTTCAGCGCTGACATCGGCACTCGCCAGAAACACCTTCAACGCCTCGAGATTATCGGCCCCAAAGACGGCATAAGAGTCTTCGCCGGCAGAGAAGGATTGTTGGAGCTCGACAGCACTTACTGACATAGTATCGCTGGGAATTGTGCCAAGCGGCGCTGGCAGCTCAACCACAAATTGCCCGGCACTTGCGGTATGCGCAAGCACGGTAAACAGGGTCGCCACACAGGCATGAAATATCTTTTGACTCATCGTATCTCTCCGATTCATAGTGAGTGAGAGCCAGAACCAAAACTAATATCAAGTGTTAGCTGGCATCTCCATGGAGAGAATAATTCAACTGGCGGCGAAAACTCCCGTATGGATAGCGAAAAAAACACGAATTCGACCGAAATTCTTTGTTTCGGATCAATAAGATACAACACGAAAACCAGTGAATTAACTGACGGGGCAGCTCAGCTCACTCTCCGACGGCAATCGTCCGATGTGTTGTCAATCCTCGCTAAAAACGTTGGAACCGTAGTAGATAAAGAAACCCTGATTGAAGCAGTGTGGTCCGGAGTATCAACAACCGACGATTCGCTGGTGCAGTGCATCGGTGACATTAGGCGTGTTATAGGCCGTAAAGCGATCGACACTTTTCCGAAAAAAGGGTACCGATTGAATGCAGTTGCAGAGTCAACAACGACTGCCGAGCCGGAACTTACCAGCCAAAGTCGACCATTGAGGCTAACAGCATTCGCCGCCGCAGTTCTATTTGCGGTCGCATGGGCCTATTCGTTTGTAACCGATCCAGGTGCTCAAAGCGATCCACTTGCGGCGCCTGTTCAGCAGACAAAATCACTCGCTGTTCTTCCCTTCAAAGATCTTGGCGGTGATTCGAACACAAGCTATTTCAGCAGCGGTCTCGGCGAGGATCTCACCACCGAATTGTCTCAGGTAGATGGACTAACGGTGATCTCCTATTCGTCGAGTCTTGGATATGCAAATGCAGAAAGGGGCTTTCAAAGTATTGCCGGGGAGTTGGGAGCAGACTATCTGGTACGCGGAACTGTCAGACAGCAAGGTACACGCCTGCGAATTAATGTCTCACTGGTTAATCCCGATGATGGATTTAATGTTTGGTCCGAAAGATATGATCGTTCTGCAGATGATCCATTTGATGTTCAATCAGAAGTCACCAGAGAAGTCGCACAAGCTCTTGCCCTGACACTCAGTGCCAAACCAGACCAGCGCAGCATAAACCCTGACGCCCACAAGATGCTGCTACGAGGCGTTGAGCGACAACGCGAAGCGACACCGCTCGCCTATGAAGAAGCTCGTGTTTACTTTAACAGGGCACTGGCGTTTGAACCGAACTATGCCAGAGCCCATGCGAGCATTGCGGCAACTTATGGTAGAAGTGCGATGCTAAAGAGCGCAACTGATAACAAAGAAGATGACGTAGACAATGGTCTGCGCTCAGCTGTAACCGCAATACAGATCAATCCGGAATTGCCACTCTCGTACTATTCGCTGGGTTTATTAAACCTGGTGCTAAAAGAATTCGAAAAAGCCTTGTCTGCCACAAGGCATGCTATAGAACTCGACCCAAATTTTGCTGATGGTTTTGCATTACTTGCGGAGTTATCACTTTTAGGCGGCGATCTTAACGAGGCTTTGTATTCGATACGGCGAGCAAAACTGCTTCACCCGCATTACCCTCCGTCTTATACATGGATTGAGGGAAGTATTCTGTTTCAATTAAATCGTTTTAACGACGCAGCTAAACTTCTGTCTGAAGCAGTTGAACTCATTCCACGGTTCAATTCCGCCATCGTCACACTGGCTGCAAACTACATTCAACTTGGGGACGTGGATAGTGCGCAGACGCTGATCGAGACTGTAAAACAGCAAGATTCGAACTTCAGCTATTTGGCAACGATCGAACAGATTTCTTTTAACAAATTGCAAAGAAAAAACGCGCTACTTGATGCACTTGAGAAAATCAACTGACTCGCCAGTGCATGGATTAAGGATGAACTCCAGTGCCCGCTTGTTTTGATTACCGCACAGAAGAAATAAATCAACAATGGCTATTCTCTATAAGCAGCGGTCACAGTTTTCCCGTTCGCTGTATGGTGAGAATCGGTCAATACGGACCGTCGGTCCAATCAGATCGTGCTGGAAATGTGCTGAATGCTTACTCTAAAGCAGACGAAATGCAGGCTTATCCGTTCTATACTCGCGCCTGTATAATTCTGACTAATCAAAGGACGCCACTGACATGGAAAGGCCGTTTTATGGTTGGGTGATAGTGACCGCTTCTTTCTTTGTTTTCGCAACAGCCTACGGAATGCAATTCTCCTACGGCTTGTATCTTCCTTACTTCGAGTCTGAGTTCAGGCTGAATAAAGCGAACGCTGCCGCACCGTTCTCGTTTTACATCGTGATTTATAGTCTTTTAAGTCCAATAAGTGGTCGTATGACGGATGAGTATGGCACTCGCCGAATTGTAGCGTTCGGAGGGCTGCTACTTGCAATCGGATATATGCTTCTCAGCCAGGCAAAGAGCATGTGGCAGGTATACTTGGTCTTTGGAATTATTTCTGGCATCGGTATGAGTGCTACGTTCATTCCGGTGAACGCAACGGTAGTCAAGTGGTTTGTTCAAAAGCGCGGAACAGCATTCGCAGTCGCTGGCGCAGGGTCAAATTTAGGATTGGTACTTTTTCCGTTTTTCGCAACATCACTTATTGCATATTCCGGTTGGCGATCTTCGATGCTTGTAACGGGTTTTATTACCGCAGTAGTTATCTTGATGTGTTCCCGGTTTTTGTTAAGTGACCCGGAATCATTAGGCCTTAGTCCGGATGGTACCCGTTCAGTCAAAGCTAAGGGTATGAAAGCTGAGAATTTAGTTGCTCATTTGACGAAAAAAGAGGCTGTGGGTACCAAATCTTTCTGGCTAATTCTCCTTGTCTTTCTTTTTACCTGGTCAATTTTATTTTTCCCCTATGCTCACCTGCCATCACTTGCAGAAGACCTCGGGTTTAGCAGAGCGTTTGGTGGAGGATTGATTGCCGCGATGGGTGTTGGAAGCTTAGCTGGTCGCGTGATTATTGGAATCATGTCAGACAAACTTGGACGGCGAGGCAGCTTGTTATTTTCTCTTTTCGCGCAAGCGCTAGCTTGTCTTTTATTAATTTTTGCAAGTACTTCATCGGTACTTACTCTGTCAGCGGCTCTTTTTGGTTTGGGCGCTGGGGCCACGGCCACTCTATTCCCTGGAATGGTGGGCGATTATTTCGGCAGAAAACACGTGGGCGAAATATCAGGTTTAATATTTGGTGTGACCTCGACTGTGTCAGCACTGAGTCCTTATGTGGCCGGATTACTACGGGACATAAGCGGCAGCTACTTTTCTTCATTTGTTATTGGAGTCGCATTTAATCTTGTTGCAATTGTGTTTCTCTGCCTACTCAGGTCACCTGTACTGGTCGGCCGTCGTTAGTCCGGAACAACAGAGCGTACTTGAAATTAAAAACTTAGGGGTAATGTCATCAGCCTTTAAGCAAGTCGTCACAACTGCGCCACCGATTAATGATCAAGCTCCTGCCGCTACCAGGCTAACCGGCCCGCAGATTGTGTTGAACATCGGTGATCAGATCATTCTGAGTATCCACACCGGTGACTCGCAATGAACACTCAGCGTTGGACGCCACAGGCGATCTTTGACTACCGCCATCCGGTCGATATGCGTAAGCAGATCGATGGACTGGCTACCATCGTATCGATGTCGCTACAGCGTGACCCGGCAGATCGATCACTGTATCTGTTCATCAATCTAGGAAGGGACAAGATCAAACTGTTGATCTGGCACTTGAACGGTTACTGGCTGCTCTATAAGCGTCTGGAGCGACAACGATTCCAGTGGCCTGACTGATGGTCCGTTTGCGTCAGGATACGACTTAGCACTTGATTGTTTGCCGGGTGTAGCTTGTAAGCTCATGTACCGGGATTTTTTCTTTCGCAAGTGCTTTAGGGTTGCTGACTTTGTGTTCCATTGATGCTCGAAAACCGAATTTTTCAAAGAACGGTTCATACATATCTGTGCCGTAGCTACCTGTTGCGTATATCTGCCCGGATGATGTGTCAAACTCCAGTTCAATTGCTGCAAGCGGGTGAGGTGCGGGACCGCCAAGTACTTTTGCGCCTTGTGATGGATCGTATACGCTGCGCTCCGAACAACATGATATTACGCCGGATTTTTCGACTGACTTGCCTTCTTTTTTGCTGTAGAAGCTGACGGGGTCGTGGCGGTAATTGATAAAGGATATTTCTTTGGCCGGGTGGCTCATCTTATGGCTGCAAATAGCAGAATACGCAACGATCGAATTATTTGGCCCTGTGCCTCCCTTCCAGTCAGACGTATCTGATGCTTTAAGATTCCTACCAGTATTGATTAACAGGCAAGGCGTGGTGACGTACGGATAAAAGAACAGATACGGTATACCAACGGTAAGTTGATCTGCGTGAAGGTTGCCCGACCCACCGAGTTGTAACAGTGAGCGTTGATAGTTGACCCGCGATGTTTGAGCCAGGAGCTCTGTATTTTTTGAGCTGGCTGCAATTACTATTGATGTGCAGACCCTTGTGAAATCTCTGCGCTTCATCGATTTTCCCTGCCATAGAATCGCTGTAGCAATCAGTGTACTGAATTACTGTCCAGAGCGTAACTAGTCATACGAAGCTGATCATGTAACTTTGCTATCGGATTGTTAAAAACCGTTGCTAAAAAAAATGTTCAGGGAGTGTTTGGTTGCTTAGTCACCTAATCAACCGACACAAACTTAACGGATAACTAATCGGCAATGTACTGTAAACATCTGTTACTCGATATTGAACAAGCAGGTGGAAAATATCACTGTATACCGCTGAGTTGTTATGCGCTTGTGTGTTTGTAAGTTGGATGTCTTTGTGAAGTGAGCAGTGTAGTGGTAACTCCATTTTTTCTTACCAAAATTCTGTAATAAAGATCCACCCCATTTTGACCTGATGTAAAACCATAAAAATAAAGAAGGCCTAATTATCATGAATATGAAACTTACTTTTGCTTCCGCTATTACTGGCTGTGCTCTGCTCACTGGTGGCCAGGCTATGGCTGCAACTGATTTGCTTGACGGCTGGTCAGGCAGTGCGAGTTTTGGTGCACTATTTACAACTGGCAACAGCGAAACTTCAAACATAAATGGCTCTGCTAGTGTTTCCAAGCAGATCGATGTGTGGCGTCACACGGCGTTTGGCAATACCTACAGCGCAGATGCGACTGATGAAGACGGTGAAGATATAGATACCGCTGACCGATTTGACCTTGGATACAAAGTGGATCGCAATTTTACAGATACTTTGTACGGTTTTGGTCGACTGCGTTATGACCAGGATGATTTTGGCAACATCGACAATCGATTTACTGGCGTAGTTGGTGTCGGTAACATGCTGTTGAATGATGGCAAACAGACACTCAGTGGTGAAATCGGTATTGGTGCGCACAGAACAGAATTCATCACTGATCCCTCGCTTTCAGTCGCAGATGCTGGTGAACCGGAAATTGATCCGATCACCGGCCTTCCCATTGTCACGGTGAATACCGATAACGTTGACGGTTTGGATTCAGACGGAGCGGTTTTATATGCTGGTTTAAACTACGCGAACATACTGGCCGACAATCTGGTGTTCAACTCTGTGCTTAATGTAGAAGCGGCAGAGGTTAATACCCTGATTGTGTGGGATAACAGCCTGAATATTTCGTTATCTGAAACTATTTCCTTATCACTTGGACTGTTAACCAGAACCAACACGGATATCGGCGATGATTTTGAGGAAACTGACACAGCAACTCGCGTCAACGTTGTCTTTGCCCTGTAGGAAATAAAACTCTACCAAGGTCGTAAAATTTAACTCCCGGCACAAGTCGGGAGTTTTATTTCAAAGAGTTATCCAGCAGCTGTATCCAGTGCCTGACCGGTGTGTCGCCGGCGGCGGATTGCAGGTGTAGCAGGCAACCGATGTTGGCGGTGGCAATAGTATCCGGTTGGCCCTGTTTGATAGTGTCGATCTTTCTTTTCAATAGTTGTTGAGAAAGGTCTTTCTGCAGTATTGAATATGTTCCTGCTGAACCACAGCAAAAATGTGCGTCTTTTATTCTTGTCAGGCTGAAGCCCAGATCTTTTAGCAATTGTTCTGTTGTACCCATTTTCTTCTGCCCATGCTGGAGTGTGCAGGGTGGGTGGAATGCTATCGCAGAGTCATTAACTACTTTTAATTGAGATAAGTCTTCGGCGGCGATCACTTCGCTGATGTCTTTGCACAACGAACTAATTTTTTGCGCCTTTGCCGCATAGAGTTTGTCGTGCTTTAGTAGAGCACCGTACTCGTTAACAAACACACCACAGCCGCTGGCGGTCATTACAATCGCTTCTGCGCCTGCTTCAACATGTGGCCACCAGGCATCTATGTTCTTGCGGGCAAACTCAAGTCCTTCCTCCTGTTCGTTCAAGTGGTAGCTTAGTGCGCCACAGCATCCGGCTTCTTTAATGGCTACAAGTTTGATTGATAGTTTGTCGAGTACTCTTGCGGTGGCGGGGTTGATGTCGGGAGCCATTGATGGCTGCACACAGCCATCAAGCACCAGCATGGTGCGGCTATGATTATTGGCAGGCCACGTGCCGGTTTTTTGCTTCGCTGGCAGATGCGACTTTAGTGTTTTTGGCAGTATCGGTGCGACTGTTTGGCCAAGTTTTACCAGAGGTGAGATTCGTTGTTTGTAGGGCAGTACTGTGCGCATGGCTTTGCGCAGTATTTTCTGTGGCAGGCTGCGCGGTACCTGTTCTTCAACCAGATGTCTGCCTGCGTCTACCAGGTGGCCGTATTCAACACCGGAGGGGCAGGTTGTCTCGCAATTGCGGCAGGTCAGGCATCTATCAAGGTGTGTCTGTGTTTTTGCGCTTGGTTGCTGACCTTCAAGCACTTGTTTGATTAGATAGATACGCCCGCGTGGGCTGTCCAGCTCATTGCCGAGAATGTCATAGGTGGGGCAGGTTGCAAGGCAGAATCCACAATGGACACATTTGCGCAGTATCTCATCAGCCTGCTTTCCAAGATCAGAGCTTTTATATTGATCGAGCAGTGAGGTTTGCATGGCAGTCAGAACTCCGGAAATAATCGCTGATAGTTGAAAACACCTTCAGGATCAAATTCCTGTTTAAGTCTGCGGTGCAGTTTCATGAGTGGCACTGGCAGCGGTTGAAAGATGTCTGTGCTTTGCATCATATTTTTATCGGCGCGGAATAACGTTGCGTTGCCGCCAACAGCACTGCACGCATTGCGTACATCATTTGCATCGGCACTGGAAACCAACCAGCGCTGCATACCCGCCCAATCGTATAGCCATTCACCTGCAATGGATAACGGCGGTGTAAGTGCCGGTACACTAATTCGCCACAGTGATTCAGGTCGTGATTCAGGTCGGGTAAAAAACGGCAGCGTGTGTTCGCGTAGCTGTAGCCAAAACTCAGGCTCGTTGGATTCACTGCCTGGCAGCTTTTCAGCGGCGGCAGCGACTGTGCCTGCAGAGCCTGCAAGTCGGGTATACATTTTGTTGTTGTGCCACGCAGATGCGGTTACCGGTAGTCCCATGCCACCCAATGCCTGTAACTGTTCTATTGCCTCTTCTGCTGTGGCGTTTGAAATCAGTGTAGTGGTGTGAGATGTTGCAGGTAGCACTTTAAGCGAGACATCAAGCAGCACGCCCAATGTGCCCATCGCACCGGTCATTAATCTGCTGACGTCATAGCCTGCAACGTTCTTCATGACTTCGCCGCCAAATTTTAGAATCTGCCCGTGGCCGGTTAGTACAGTGCAACCAAGTATGTAATCTCTGGCGCCACCAAAGTAGGGCTTGGCCGGGCCTGCCAGTGCACAGGCAATGGTGCCGCCAATGGTTGCATCGTGACCATAAGCCGGTGGTTCAAAAGCAAGCGTTTGGTAGTGAGCTTTGAGGGTTTGTTTGATGTCTTCAAGACGAGTGCCGGCTCTGGCGGTAATGACCAGCTCTGTAGGTTCATGACTGATAGTGCCTGTGTGCTGACTGACGTCCAGTACAGCGGCATCCGGATTGATCAGTCCAAGAAACGCTTTGCTGTTACCGCCTTTGATGTTCAGCTTTTCTTTGCTGGCTGCAGCCCGGCTAACCTGCGCCTGCAGTGCTTCGCTTATGTCGTGATGGTTTGTTGAGTGGTTCACTAGAATCGCTCAATGTCAGGATGCGGTAGTTCACCGTGATGAACATGCAGCGCGCCGTATTCTGCGCATCGGTTAAGGGTTGGTATCGCTTTACCCGGATTCAAAAGGGTATCCGGATCAAAAGCGTTTTTAATTGCATGAAACTGGGTGATTTCATCGTTGTCAAACTGCACGCACATCTGGTTGATTTTTTCCATACCTACACCGTGTTCACCGGTAATGGTGCCACCTACCTCAACACATAATTCAAGAATCTTTGCACCGAGCTCTTCGGTGCGTTCAAGTTCGCCATCGATATTTGCATCAAATAAAATCAGCGGGTGCAAATTGCCATCACCGGCATGGAATACATTGGCTATTCTAAGGCCATACTCCTCTGACCAGATATTCATTTGCTGCAGTACTCTGGAGAGATGGCGGCGAGGAATTGTGCCGTCAATGCAGTAGTAGTCTGGTGATAATCTGCCAACGGCAGGAAAAGCTGATTTACGGCCTTTCCACAATTGCATGCGTTCTTCTTCGTCACGTGCAATATGAACGACGGTTGCATTGTTCTTCCGTACCAGAGACTCTACCTGTTGCAACTGTTCCTGTACTTCTTCGTCGGTGCCGTCGAGTTCACATAAAAAAAGTGCCTCAACGTCTGTTGGATAGCCGCACTTGGCAAAAGCTTCTGCAGCGACAATGGCTGGCTTATCCATCATCTCGAGGCCAGCCGGTATGATGCCGTTAGCAATAATTTCAGCGACTGTATCACCCGCAACATCAACGCTGTTGAACGCTGCCATCAATAGTTTTGTAGAGTTTGGTTTTGGCAAAAGCTTGACCACAATTTCAACAGTGACTGCTAACATGCCTTCAGAGCCATGGATCAGGCCGAGCAGATCGTAGCCTTGCGTATCTGCTGTGCCACCGAGTGTGATCAGTTCACCTTCAATAGTGACTGCAGTAACCTGCAACACGTTATGTACTGTCATGCCATATTTCAGGCAGTGCACACCACCTGAGTTTTCAGCGACATTGCCACCGATGGTACAGACAATCTGTGATGACGGGTCGGGTGCGTAGTAGAGATTGAAGTCTGACACTGCTTCCGAGATTGCCAGGTTGCGTACTCCGGGCTGCACCACTGCAGTACGGCTTTGTGTGTTTATATCGAGAATTTTATTGAACTTTGCCATGCCGAGTACGATGCCGTTTTTCAGTGGCAATGCTCCACCAGACAGGCCGGTACCCGCGCCGCGTGCTACCACCGGCACTTTCAATTCGTGGCAAATTTTCAGAATTTGCTGAACCTGTTCGATCGTTTCTGGCAGAACAACCAGTGGTGGTTTTTGTCTATATACCGCAAGGCCGTCGGATTCGTAGGGGAACAGATCTTCGTCTTCGCGCAGCACGGATTCGTCATCCATGAAGGCGAGAAAACGTGTGATCAGCTCCTGTCTTATTTGCTGGTCAATCTCGGGTGTTTCATCTTTGAACAGTGTTTGGGACATCGGCAGGGTCAACTCATGTTGGTTGCTGTAACGCTGAGTATACCTTGATGTATCTCGGTTGAATCATTTTGTTGTCAGTGCAAATCCTGTGTCTTTAATGTGAATTGAATCACGTGGGTCAAACACTGTGTCACATACACTTTCCGGTACAGAGCTGGTTGAGGCCGCCATCTGGAAAGAAAGGGAAATGGCATGTACGCAGTAAAAAATCGCTACTACAAACATTCAAAGCTCGACGAAAAGCGCTTCAGAATGATACTTGAGCTTTTCTCCAGAGATATCACAGCAGTAGAGTGTGCCAAACAAACCGGTGTGAATGTGCGGTCTGTAAACTCGATTTATCTGAAATTGCGGGAACGTATTGCACAGTGGTGTGAATCAAATGCGTCAGGCACCCCGGGCTTGCATGCCAGCCGCGAACAAACCCAGCCTTCTGATGGTGTGGTATCGCCTTATCTCGACAGCGCAAACGATGGTGTGGTCGGAATCTACCTGTATCTGATGAACAAGCAGGTTTACTGCGCATTGATGAACGGCAGGTCCCTGGGTGAGCCAACGGAAACAGAAGACGGGCACTGGCGTGAGTACCCGGTCGGTATCGATGTTCGTCGTGATATGCGACTTAAAATCAGAAATGCCACTTACCAGGGCGCGCTAAGAGCAGGTGACATTGAGCGGATTGAATCTTTTGGTCACTTTTTGCGAATGCGGCTGACCAAATTCAAGGGTCTGCGTCGTGCAAAATTTTATTACCATCTAAAAGAAAGTGAGTATCGATACAATCACCGCGATCAAGATTTGAACTCATTGTTGCTTGCCATGCTGGGTGAATCACCCATCGAGTAACAGGCACAAAGCAGCTGGGAGTAACAGGCACAAAGCAGCTGGCCCAAAGCAACTCTGGCACAGCGTCACAAATGCACACCGTGACTACGGTGCCAATCGGTCAATTGCCCACTCATTTTCAGTTCTGGTAAATCGAAATCGATCGTGCTGACGACTCGGGCGACCCTGCCAGAATTCATAGACATCCGGCTGTAATTTATAACCACCCCAGTCCTCCGGACGCTGCAGGGTGTTTTCGTCATACTCGGCTTGCAACTTTTGCGTACGTTGTGTCAGCCACTGTTGATTTTCTATCACCTGTGACTGTGGCGAGGCGGCCGCACTGAAACGGCTGCCCACAGGTCGCTTGTGAAAATACTCATCTGATTCGGTGCTGCTCGCTTTTGTGACTTTGCCCTCTATGCGCACCTGACGCTCAAGCTCCCGCCAGTAAAAAACCAGAGCGGCTGCATTGTTGGTGGCCAGCTCGTTGCCTTTGCGGCTTTTGTAGTGGGTGTACCAGTAAAATCCGTCTGCTGTGAACTGCTTGAGCAAAACGATTCTTGCCGACGGTGCACCGTTATTGCCGACTGTGGCCAGTGTCATGGCGGTTGCATCGATGATGTTTGCATTTCTGGCGTCATTCATCCAGGCGCCGAACATTTCAAGTGGATCGATGTGCAGAGAGTCGCGGCTTAGTTCGGCCATTGTGTAGTCTTTGCGGTCATCGTGTAAATCACCGGTTTTGTCTGTCATGTCATGCCTTGTCAGTGGTCGTAGTGCATTGAGTACTGCGGGTGCGGCAGGGATCAGCTGGAGCTGTTCGGGACTTGTAGTATTATACGTTTTTGACTGATAAAACAGGGGGCGATTAAGTGGCTTCATTTGATGTGGTATCCGAAATAGATGAGCATGAACTTGCCAATGCGGTAGATCAGGCAAATCGGGAAATCGGTAACCGTTTTGACTTCAAAGGTTCTAACGCCAAAATCGATCTTTCCGAAGAGTCAATGACGCTGGAAGCGGACAGTGATTTCCAGATTCAGCAGATGCAACCCATCATTCTGCAAAAACTTACCAAGCGCGGTATCGACATCAGCTGTTTAAACCACGGAGACATTCAAACCAGTGGCCAGAGAGCGCGGCAGGTAATGGGTATAAAAAAGGGCATCAATAAAGAAATCGCCAGCCAGATCGTCAAGGCAATCAAGGGCTCAAAGATGAAGCTGCAGGCGGCCATTCAGGGTGATCAGGTGCGCATCACTGGCAAGAAGCGCGATGATTTGCAGCATGCAATCGCGCTGCTTAAGGAATCAAAGTTTGAGCTGCCGTTGCAGTATATAAACTTCAGAGATTGAGATCTGTATTCTCAACCTCCTGAGTTATCAACAGCACCATAGATATCGTAGCGGGTGTTGGGTGATGTGATCTTGCCTGACGGGGTGCACTGTGCTAGAGGTGGCGCATTGCGTGGGCGTTTGACCACTACTCTGCCAGCAGTCTTTCTTGCGGCTGTAAGCAGTGTCAGTTCATCCTGCTGTGGCTCCAATAGCTCACGCAGCGCCTGAATATCTTTTTTTGCAGTCCGTTTGCCTGGTGGGTACATGGGATCAAGATAAACAACCTGCGGTAGCTCTTGTTCTGGTTGCATGCTTGCCCAGATCTCTGGCAGCGTGCTGCTGTTGCCACGGTATAGTTGCATTCTTTGCGCTATCGGCTTTATCTCAGTGTGTGCGAGTGCTCGTTGCAGTGCATCATGCAACAGTGCATGTACCACAACTGACTGCTCGATTAGCACCACCCGGCACCCAAGTGATGCAAATACAAAGGCATCTTTACCAAAGCCGGCAGTCGCATCGCAGATAACAGGGTTTGAGCTGGTTTTAACCGCACGAGCCAGCGGCTGGCCGTGGCCACCGCCGAATTTTAAACGATGAAGCAGACGACCCGATGTAAAGTCTATGCATGTGTCGACAGGGCGTTTGTTTTTGTGGTTACGCAGATTGAGCTTGTCATCTACCCATTGTAAAGTGAAGTCATGCGTTGTGGCGTTGCCAAATTCAAGGCCGGTTGTGTTTGCCAGTTCAGCTGATCGTTGTTGTTGGTCATCAACAATGGCAATTGCTTCAAAGCCTGTGAATTGTTTGATCCCATCAGTGACCTCGGCGGTTTGTGCTTGTCGGTGTTGGTTTTTTTTACTTTGACTTTTTTTGAGGTCACTCATGTTGTTTGAGCTGTTCTATTTGCGAGTAGAGTACGTCAGCATTACAACTAACAACAGTTTTTGTTGAAAGGGTGGCCTGTGGCTGATCAGAACCCGACACGGCTGCTTCTGCGGACATCGCTAAAGTTGATGGTACTGGCATCGGTTGTTGCATTCGGCTGGGTGCTTTTCGGTTCGCTACCGGAGAGTGACGTCAGTGTTGCCGAGGTGGTGCGCTATAACGTAGCAGACATGCAACCGGGTGAGCATCGTCTGGTAGAGTGGCAAAAGAAGCCACTCTTTATTGTTCATAGAAAAACTGCCTGGGAAGAGGCGCTGAGTGCAGCAGAAACGTCACTGTACCATGACCCAGACAGTCGCGATTCATCACAGTCGGATGCTGCTACCAATCCGTTGCGTTCAGCGTATGAAGGGTGGTTCGTAACGCTCGGCCTTGGCACCGGAATGGGGTGCACACTGGTCTTTTCAGCTCCCGATAGTCGCCTGAGTGGATTCAGATCTGCCGGTGGTTATGTCGACAGCTGTGATCAGAGTTACTACGATCTAGCCGGCAAGGTGTATGTGGGTCAGCAAGCGCGGCGAAATACGGTAATACCGCCTTGGTCAATTAAAGACAATGAAATTTCCGTGGGTGGCCAATAGTTAAATTGTGCACATCGATAGTGCTGGTTAGCTGTGGCAACGATCAATAGTGCGGCGGTGGAGTTTCTTCTGATTCTTTGGCGATTGGTGAGGCCAGCGCCTGCAGTTGATTCTGATAGAGCTCAAGCTTTTCAGTAAGCACCAATATTGTTTTCTCATGCCGAACAATAACTTCGTTAAGCTGCTCGACGGTCATTTCCATATCCATCAGCTTTAATTCGACTGCCTGTATTCGCTCTTCCATACCTGTCTGCCTGTTTTAATGGAACAGTCTACTGCTGGCAGATGGCGATTGCACCAACTGTCAGATCAGCTCTGCCAGATCAGGTGTTTCAGTGTCAGCGTCTATCAAAGTCGCTGCGGCACCGCGGACATTGCTATTTTGTGGTCTTCTCACTATCTGCACTGGCAGGTCTGCTGCAGTCAGAACCAACTGATCCATTCGGGGCAGCATTGCGCCACCGCCGCAAATCCTTGTACCGTTCTCATTGGCGGCATCACGAACAGTGCTATCGATTTCAGCGACTGCACTTTTAATTGATTCGGCCAATGCTGCTAGTGTCGGTTGTAGAATCTGATTAACGGTATCTGAGCTGATCCGAAATGTGGTGATGGAATTTGTTTTCACCGACAGGCAATTCACCTTGCACGAGGTGCTGGTGCATCGCACTAATGAGTGCGGGGTTGCAGCGGCTACACTATGTTTTATTTGCCTTGCGGTCTCATTAGAGATGTAAAGACTGAAGCGCTCAACCATACCTGATGCAATGGTTTGGTCGAGCGTATCACCACCGCAGGATAAGTTGCGTGAATAGATCACTTTGTCGTTTTCAACAGCGAATATTCGTGAGCTCGTCGCGCCGAAATCAAGCAGTATGCATGGGTCTGCCGGATTGAGATCGGTGGCGTGTAATGCGGCGGTCTCTGCGCACTGCACAGCGACACTCGCCATACCAGCAGTATTGCAGCCGTGCTGCAGGCTTTGGATTGTGCTGTCGCCAGTGTCATTTGGCAGCATCAAAATTACTTCGGTGCTCTTGCTGATCAAGCCTGCCTGGCGTGCCTGCTTCAGAAAATGCGTCAGCATTGCCGCACTCAGGCCAAGATCATTGTGCTGGTCTGATTGCACTGGCTGGATCAGGCGCATTCCATCCAGACCCTGAGCGGCAAGAAGCTCGGCCTGGTCGCCGAAGTGAGTCAGTGCTTCGATGCCACCGATCGGGTGATCCATATCCTGCAATGCTACAGACGGCTGATCCAGCAGTAATCCCTCAACAGGAGCATAGAACCTGGTGCGATAAGCACCCAGATCAACAGCAATCTGCCTGGCAGCGTTGTTTTTTTGACGTCTAAACATAGGGCCAGATCCGCGTAGCCATGTACGAACACAGAGTATAGACCCCACAGATTGAACCGCCATGTGTCTGATACGGCCGATCATCATCGCTACGTCAGGGGCGAATATGCTAAATTAATGGTTTTACGGAATGCTCGCATGGCGGATGAAACTGACGGCACGGTAGGCAACGACATCGTTGAGCAGGTTGCTCACCTGGCTCGAATTCAGATCGACCCTGACTCTGTCGCAAACTACGCGGCCGAGATGTCCGGTGTGTTGCAACTAGCCGCACAGATGGATGAGGTTGATACAAGCTCGGTCGAGCCAATGGCGCACCCGACTCATGCTGTGCAACGGTTGCGTGAAGATGTGGTGACGGAAACTGATCGTCGCGATGCATTCCAGAGGATTGCCCCATCAACAGAGAATGGCTACTACCTGGTGCCTCCGGTTATAGAATAGCGGCCGGTATAGCGGCCAGAAAAGCGGCCATATAAAGCGGCTATCAGTTGGCCGTCCTTGTAGAGCATTTCTTTCCTTTTTACTGCACATATACAAAACAATGCATACATTATCCCTGGCTGCAATGCGCACAGCGCTTGATGGCGGCGAGTTCTCAAGTGTTGAGTTGTGTCAGCATTTTATTGACCGAATCAAACAGCAAAATGAACAACTGAATGCGTTTGTCTGCACAACGGAGGAGCAAGCCCTGCGCGATGCCAGAGAAGCTGATCAAAAAAGGGCTTCGGGAGATATTTCAGGTGCTCTGCACGGGCTGCCGATTGCCCACAAAGATATCTTCTGTACTGATGGTGTAACGACCACCTGCGGCTCCCGCATGTTGCAGGATTTTGTACCACCGTATAACGCAACCGTTGTTGAAAAATTGAAAGCCGCGGGAGCCATCTGTCTGGGTAAAACCAATATGGATGAGTTTGCCATGGGGTCTTCCAATGAGAACAGCTACTTCGGTGCAGTGCGAAACCCGTGGGATAATAACCGTGTGCCCGGTGGTTCTTCAGGCGGCAGTGCTGCAGCGGTGGCAGGCAGGTTGGTGCCAGCCTGTACCGGAACAGACACCGGCGGTTCGATCAGACAGCCCGCGGCATTTTGCGGTATCACGGGGCTTAAGCCGACTTACGGGCGGGTTTCCCGGTACGGCATGATCGCGTTTGCATCAAGCCTTGATCAGGGTGGGCCGATGGCAACCACAGCGGAAGATTGTGCGCTACTGCTGAACGAGATGGCAGGCTTTGACGAGCGTGACTCAACAAGTATCGAGCGTGATAAAGATGACTATGTATCATCGCTGGGTAACTCCGTTAAAGGCATCAAGGTTGGATTACCAAGGCAGTACTTCGATGCCGGATTGGATGCGTCAATAGAAGCGGGTTTGCAGCAGGCAATCAAGGAGCTTGAAAAGCTCGGCGTTGAATTTATTGAGATCGATCTTGCCAACCAACATTTGTCAGTACCTGCTTACTACATTGTTGCACCGGCTGAGTGTTCATCGAATCTGGCGCGTTTTGATGGAGTCAGGTACGGGCATCGGTGTGATAACCCGCAAGACCTTGAAGACTTATACAAGCGTTCACGCGCCGAAGGTTTTGGTCGGGAGGTCAAGCGTCGGATACTGGTGGGTACTTATGCTTTGTCTGCCGGCTACTACGATGCCTATTACTTAAAAGCTCAAAAAATTCGCAGTTTGATCAGTCAGGACTTTAGCCAGGCGTTTGAGCAGGTTGATTTTATTCTTGGGCCAACGACTCCGTCACCGGCCTTTAAAATCGGTGAGAAAACCGGTGATCCGGTAGAAATGTATCTGAATGATATCTTTACCATACCGGCTAATCTGGCGGGATTGCCTGGCATTTCTGTGCCCTGTGGTGAAGTACAAAGTGACGGTGCAAGTCTGCCGGTGGGGATGCAGCTGATTGGCAACTACTTTGATGAAGCACGTTTGTTGAATATTGCGCATCAGTATCAGAAAGTCACTGACTGGCATACCCGTATACCGGCTTAACGCAAGCTCAAGAACAAAGCAAAGAATAGATCGCGGAGATCAACATGCAGTGGGAAACAGTCATTGGACTAGAGATCCATGCGCAACTCGCAACGCAAAGTAAAATATTTTCAGCAAGCTCAACGCAGTACGGCGCTGCGCCCAATACTCAAGCCAATGCGGTAGATCTGGGTATGCCCGGTGTATTGCCGGTACTGAATCGCGAAGCGGTTCGAATGGCAGTGAAGTTTGCGTTAGCCACTAACGCAGAAATTGGCAAGCGCAATGTGTTTGCCCGTAAGAACTATTTTTATCCTGACTTACCTAAAGGCTATCAGATCTCGCAAATGAGTCTGCCGATTGTGGGTTCTGGTAAAGTCTCTATTGAAATGGATGATGGTGCGGTGAAGGAAGTCGGGTTGACCCGTGCACATCTTGAGGAAGATGCCGGCAAGTCTGTGCATGAAGATTTTCACGATGCCACAGGTGTAGATCTTAATCGTGCGGGTACGCCTTTGCTTGAGATTGTCTCCGAGCCGGATATGCGCAGTGCAAAAGAAGCAGTCGCCTATGCGAAAAAAATTCATTCGATTGTGCGATACATCGAGATATGTGACGGCAACATGCAGGAAGGTTCCTTTCGTTGTGATGCTAATGTTTCAATCAGACCTGTGGGCGAATCCAAACTTGGCACTCGTTCTGAAATCAAGAACGTTAACTCGTTTCGTTTTCTTGAGCGCGCTATTAATTATGAAGTTGAACGCCAGATAGATATCCTTGAAGCCGGTGGCGAGGTGGTTCAGGAAACCCGTCTTTATGACGCAGACAAAGATGAAACCCGCTCAATGCGTAGTAAAGAGGAGGCCAATGATTATCGTTACTTCCCTGATCCGGATCTACTGCCTGTTGAAGTAGAGCAGGAGTTGATCGATTCGATCAGAAACACTTTGCCTGAACTGCCGGATGCACGCCGTGCGCGATTTATTGCGGAGCATGAGTTGTCTGAATACGATGCCGGTGTGATGACTTCAGACCGCTACACCGCAGATTATTTTGAGAGTGTATTGGAGAATAGCGCAGCCAGTCCCAAACTTGCCTGCAGCTGGATCAGTGGTGAGCTCTTTTCACGCTTGAACAAAGACGGACTCGAGTTGCGTGCATCACCGATTGATACAGACCGGTTCAGTCAGTTGATCGCGCGACTGCACGACAACACTATCTCCGGCAAGATTGCCAAGGAGGTGCTGGATAAGATGTGGTCAAGCGACGATACGGCGGATCAGGTGATCGACAGAGAAGGTCTCAGGCAGATCTCGGACAGCTCCGAGATAGAAAAAATGGTTGATGAAGTCATCGCATCGAATCCTGATCAGGTCGCCGAGTACCGGTCCGGCAAAGAAAAATTACTTGCGTTCTTTGTCGGCCAGGTGATGAAAGCGTCTCGTGGAAAGGCCAATCCGGGTGAGTTGAACAAGCTGTTGCAGGAAAAGCTTAAAGCCTGATTCCTGTTCTGCGTTGGGGGACGGCTGTAATGTTGCCAGGCAATTGAAGTGATAATTTTTTGATACACTGGGCGCTGGAAAAACGGTTCGTGCGTTGTGGTCAAAACAAAAATTAAAATAACCTGCATGTTGCTGGCATTAGTGCCGTTTGGTGGCTCGGCCCAAAACTTACAGCAGGACTCGCAGTATTATTTGTCAGTGTTTACCGATCGACAGGTACTCCGCGTATCTGAAAACGCCACGCCAATACGGCCAATTGTGGTTTCTGCATCTGCCGGTTACTGGGTGAGACCGGGTATTGGCCTTGAGCTGGAAGCGGGCTTTGGCATTGTTGATGATTCGATTGGCACACTTGAGGTTGATACTTCCTCGCAGCTGGCGGCGAGCCTGCGGCTGGAGTCAAAGCCTCAGGGAAATTTTGCGGCGTATGCCTTGTTTAGTTACGTACGCAGCACTTACGATGCGAGTGTCGACGGACTTAATTCATCTCTTTCATTTCCAGGTGCGAGACTGGGTATTGGTCTGACCTATACTGTCACACCTCACTGGCGTGCTGATGTTGGCTTTACACACCACGACTACGATGGCGATACGCGCGTCAACAGCTTTCGTTTTGGCTTGCGTTATGATCTCGGGATCTAGTTTTTAAGATGGTTCAAATGATTACACAGTATCATTTCAAAAATTCGATTTGCAGGTTGGCATTAGTGCCTTTGGCTGCACTGACACTGATCGCCTGTGACAGTGATGGTGACACGCAAACGCTCAGCGACCTTGTCACGATAGCGGAGGAAGGGTTCACCGGTCTTGTAATCAACGGTGATACAGAAACTATTATTGAAACCGGCCAGTCCACACAATTGTCGCTCGAAGCATTAACAGAAAATACTATCAATGGCACAGCGATCAGCGCCGCAATGGCCGACTGGAGTAGCAGTGACGAGCAGATCGCAACGGTAGACACAGATACGGGTGCTGTCACTGGTGGCAATGTTGATGGTGAGGTGACTGTCACCGCGCGCTTTGGCAATCTGACGGCATCAACTCAGGTAAGAGTTTCATCAGCTCAACTGGTGAGTATTATCGTTGATCAGGCAGATAGCGAACTGAATGAATGTAGTGATACCCGATTTACCGCAATGGGTATGTTTGAAGGTGAAGAAAGACTGCGCAACATCACTGACAGCATCGTCTGGACTGTGGCACAAGCAAGCGCCGCTTTTGATGAAAATAATTTGTTAAGAGTAAGCAGTGCTGGTGAATTGGAAGTAACGGCTACCCGTGAGGCTTTCCTTGACAGGCTGGCGGTAAATCAAACAGCCACTGTGAATGTGCTTGATAACCTGGAAGGTATCACCATCGTTGCTGACCCGGGCCAGTTGGCAGTCCGTTCGCCACTGCAGTACCGCGCTTTTCCTGTTTACAGCAATATGCCGGATGTGTTGCCGGATATCACAGACAATCTACAGTGGGATATTGAGGATGTAGCAACTTCCGGTGATTTTGCCCGCGTTGATAATACCTTGCCGGATAAAGGCCTGGTGACAGCACTTAGATCCGGTGACGGGTTATTGCTGGCGAGCTGCAATGGCACACAGGTCACACAGACTGTGAACATCACTGCAGCGGGTTCCGGAGAATTCGCCGGACTGAGTATTTCTGCAGAGAACTCGGCGCGTGACTTTCCGTTGCAGGTCACCTGGCAAGGTGAGGAAATCGTGGAGCAGCTGGTAGCGACTGCTCTGTTCCTTGATCAGGAGGGTGGCGAGGATGTGACTTTTCTCGATGAAACAGAATGGCAGATAGAAACAGTCTCTGAACCCGGTATCTTCACGCTGGGTAACGACGACGATGACAAAGGCCAGCTGACAATCCGCGGTGTGGGCAGAGTAACTTTACGGGCGACCTTTATCGATGAAGACAACGACGATGTCGTGTTTATGGATACCGTTACTGTCATATCACAATAGACGTTGTTGATGTCTATAGTTGGCGCGCCGTTACCACCTGCAGCAGGTGAGTTCTGCCCTTTGGTGTTAATGCTTCAATAATTTTCAAATCAGCCGTTACAGTGCTCCAGCGGAGTAGTTGGCTTAACGGTTTGTGATCTGTTTCATCTTTACCGGTTGATTGCTCTTTAGTTTGGGCTGAACCAGATCGGGTAATGATGAAGCGCTGTTTGCCGGCACTAAGCATAGTACTGCTCTCCTGCACCTCTTCTCAGGATAGTGACTCGACGGCACGCTTTAATGGCGACTGGCAGGCGATCATGCAGGGGACAGAACCGGTGCAGGTGATCGAGCAACAGCGTTTTGACTGCGCACCGTTTACCGAACCTTTCTTTCTGCGTGTGCGTGACGGAAGTGTTGCCGGTTATATGCAGGCAGATGAAAACTACAGTTTTCGCACACACATAGACAGCAGCGGCCGCTTCCGTGCCTTAATGCAGACTGACATAGTCTATACCTACGAAGAAATTCAGCGCACCAGACAATCCGCTATTGTACTGGTGCTTGAGGGCACGCTGCCTGGCCGAACCTTTCGCGGTACTGGAAAATTTGTAGTGGGTGATACAGCGCTGGATGCCAAGGGGTGTTCAACCTCTGTGCAGTTCGTTGCCACGTGAAGCATCGCAACTGTATTGTTTTTGCTTTGCTTTGGCAGTTTATGCTACTGCCACTACTCAGCGCCTGCTCGTTGCCAGTAGAAAGCAATGATCAACAAGTGCCTTTGGCGCTTGATCCCGGAGTGCTGTCCGGTGAGCTTGAAAATGGTTTTAAGTATTATCTGAGAAGTGCCAATGGTGCCGCGGAAAACGATCGGCTCGAACTGCGACTTGTAGTAAAAGCCGGCTCATTGCACGAGCGATCTGATCAGCGTGGCTATGCGCATCTGATTGAGCATCTGGTATATCGTGGTACACGATCTTTTCCGTCAGCAAGGATCGAATCACTGATAAGCGATAATGGTCTGCGATGGGGTGAGGATGTCAATGCGACGACCCACTATGGTGCAACGGTCTACCGGTTTTCACTGCATCAGTCAGATCAACATCTGATGCCTGAGTTACTGGCGCTTATGTCTGAATGGCTGGGTGATGTCAGGTTTAATGAAACAGCGCTTGAGCAGGAAAAACGGATTGTTAATGCCGAGCTGCGTGAGCGCTATGCAGCAAGAAATTTTGTGGTAGACCCGGTCACTGTCAGTGCTTATGCAGGAACCCGCTATGATAACAAGCAACCGGCCGGGCACGATGTCACAATAAATGCGGCCACTCCTGAGGCCCTGCGTCAATTCTGGCAGACGCATTATCGACCTGACAATGCAGCGCTGATTATTACCGGCACTGATAAGCCGTGGCAGTTCGAAGGATTGATTGACTCGGTGTTTTCATCACTGGAAGGTCAATTATCGCAGGTGAAAACAACTGGCACAGAAGTCACTGAGTATCGGACTGATTCAGGTGTCAGTTTTTATCAGAATGACATGCTGCTGGAGCTACTCACTTCGCATGATCCAACACTTGCACTACCGCAGTTGTCGGTCAATGTGATTTCAAAAATACAGGATCCTCCCTCAGATATTCCTGATTCAATAGAGGCGATAAAAAGCAGGTTTCGCAGTCAGTTGTTATTCAACGCGTTTTCCTATCTGGTACGTGATCGCATTGTCAATACGCAAGCATGCAATGCAATAGAGCTGGGCACGTCGCTGCTTGAGTCAGGGCAGTCTTTGGAGCGTATCGCCCTGACGCTTAAGCCGGAATCTGTGCTGCACTGTCTGTCGGTTGCATTCAATGCAGTAAGCGCGATACAAAAAGCAACGCTGACATCTGAAGAGTACGATGGCTTTGATAGTTTGTTCAATCAGATTGTTACCGCGAGCGTTAATCATTACCGTAATCGAGATGCCGCTTTACTTGCTTCAGGTCTGGTAGACATGGTCACTAATGGAGAAGTACTCTTTTCTGCATGGGATCTGCACAGAATACTGAATGACGAACTGGCGCTAATGGATTTAGAGAAACTTAATAGTATGCTCAGGGATATTGCTGACTCGCACAAGCTGGTTTTCTCTGTTGTATCCAACAAGAAGAAGCAGTTGTCTATCACGGAAATGGTTGTTGCAATTGGTCAGCAAAACACCCGGCTGCAAGCGCGATCCAGGTCTACTGTGGTGCGTGGAAGTTTGAGGCAAAATCAAAAGCGCTTACCGGCTACTGACACTCGTCGCAGTGAGGTCGGGGTACGCGCAAAAGTATCTTTGAACAAAAACCGGGAGATCAGTGTGTTGCAGGCACCGGTTTCCCGCGCTAAAAAAATCTACTCAGATGGACTATTACATGAGTGGCGCTTGGAAAACGGTGCGACTGTCATACTGATACAAGATCAAGAGTTCGATGAAATCGCAATGACTGTGATCAGTAATAGCGGTTACGCAGGTCAAACGGGTTCAGCCTATCTGGCAGCCAGAAATCTACCGGAATATATTGCGCTTAACGGTGTCGGGGGCTACACCGGAGAAAATCTGCGCTCTCTTATGCGATCAAAAAAGATTGAGGTTCAGCCTTTCGTTGAACCATTGCATCATGGGCTTAAAGCTCGTGGAACTGTGGCAGAGCTATCTCCCATGTTGGCGCTTGTACAAGTGTACTTTAAAGAACTTCTGGTGCTTGAGCCGCAGAGCTATTCTTTCATTGATCTTTTGAGTAACAGGAAGCCGGAGGCGGACCTGCAGCAAAGAATCTGGCAGGGTGCAACGTTTGAGGTTTCGCATGATGCTTTGAAACCGCACTCTTTCATTGATGCACACAGGCAGTTGTTTGGCTCAACAGATAAGTTCGGGTTTATCTTTGTTGGTGCTGTGGAACCTGAAGAGCTGGAGCGTGAGCTTGAGTATTTGATTGTGCACGGCAAGAAAGATAAGTCTGCAACTCAATATACGACTGGAAATCTACTCGATTATTACACCAACGGCAATGACATTGCTGATATCAACCTGGTTTTATCCTGTGCTGCAGAGCAGTTTGAACTGACGCCTGAGAAAAGTATCCATTCCACAGTAAGCTGGCAGTTGCTAACAGATATCTTAAATGAAAGATTACGATACTCGCTAAGAGAGGGGCCGGGTCTTGTCTATGAGATTGATTCAAACCTACCGCCAGCAACAGATCTGGTGCAGCAGATCAGGCTTTCGGTTTTGCCGGAAGATCTGCAGCAGGTGAAATCTATAGTAAGTGCGGAGCTGCAGCGTATGGGTTTGGAAGGTGTAAGTCAGGCTGAATTCAAAAGTGCCACGGCCAGATTTAAACGCGAGAGAAAGTTGACGTCGGCAAATTATGAGTCGCTTGCTTCAGACTACGCCCGGCAGTGGCTTCACAACGGTAAAGTATCGGTTGATTCGACGATACCTGCCAATCCGGATCAGTTAAACGGGCTAGCACAGTGTCTTGCGGCGCCGTTCTATGATCAATCATTGAGTTTTTAAAGCCGACAGATACGGGCGGCTTGTCTGTTGCGTGAATATTTTGAGGCACTTAGCCCGGTTCATTCGTGAAAATGACGGCATCCCGCTTGATCCTTGATTCCACAGCGAATTTTTTCTCTTGCAAATATCAGTAAGCCAAGTAAGTTAAAGCATGGGACGCGAGAAGAAAATACCCTGTGAAACCAATGCTCTGCGCGCTATGCCCGCCATTTCACGAATAAGCCGGGTTAGCGGGTTACAAGTGTTTTTGAATTTTTTTGGATTGCGCGATTTTACTCTGCTCGATGTACTCTTCGTGGTTTTTATCAATCAGATTAAGATCATACAGGTAGTTGATCATCATACCGTATGACTGCGATAACCCATGCACACTGGTATCTCCCATCCAGTTAATTCTTTCGAATATAGCACCGTTAGAAAGATGAAAGTGTGCGACTGCATTTGCTGCGTTTCCACTGGGTCTTTTCTCGTGCACAATATATCGGGCGACGGCACGTTGTAGTGGTTCGCGCAGTGCATTGCACAAGCTTTCATCAGACAACCAGTCTTTGCTGAGTATGAGTTCTTCAAAAGTGCGATCAGTCACTTTTTGCAGTGACAGCTGTTCATCTTCATTGAGGAACTGAAAATTATCGTCTGCCATCTGTTTTTTCATCCATTTGGCAAACCCCGGAATCGGCGACAATGTGGCGAAATTAACCAGGCTCGGGCATTCACGTTTGAGTTCATCGACCACGCGCTTGATTAAAAAATTACCCAGGCTGACACCTGCGAGCCCCTTCTGTGCGCTACTGATTGAATAGAAAATTGCAGTAGAAGGGGTATCGTTTTCAATTTCAAGCTGACTGCTGTCAAGTAGAGCATTGACGTTGTCCGAGATTTCTTCCACCAGTGCCACCCATACAAAGATCAATGGTTCATCTGGCATATTCGGATGAAAGAAAGCAAAGCATCTTCTGTTTTCACCAAGGCGATGCTGCAGATCAACCCATGATTCGACCCGATGTACCGCTTCATACTCAATTAATTTTTCAAGTAGTGCAGCCGGTGCGTTCCAGTCTATTTTCTTCAACTCAAGAAAGCCGATATCGAACCAGCTGCACAGTTGAGTGTGCAGCACATCGTTGATTGGTTTTAATTCCGGATGCGCTTCACCCAGACGCATGACGTCCGAGCGCAGATCAACAAGAAACTTTATTCCCTGCGGAAGTGCATTAAATTGCCTGAGTAACTTGCGATACGGCGGTGTCAGTTGCTCTCGTAATTGTTCTTCGACCTTGTTTCTTTGCTCGTCAGGTATGTCAGTGAACAGTGCTTCAGCGGTGGTTCTGACCTGATCGTGATCAACACCGAAATCCGAGATTAGCAGTTGCAGAAATTTCTGTCGGCCTTCGTCATTCAGGCTCAGATAGGCGGTGCCCAATTCCGCCGCTCTGGCACGCGTGGAAACCTCGCCGCCTTTGCCTTCGAGGCAGGCACTGATCTTAACCTTTAGTGGATCAAGTTCATTGGCGTGCAGGTACGAGCTCAGTTCCAGACGTTTGCCGCTGAACTGTGTAGACACGCCTTTCCATGCGCTGAGGATATTGCTGAACAGTCGATTGCTCATTGATTCCGGGGGTGTATTCGTCGGGGAAGCGATAGCGGGTTATTGATAGATTACAGGTTCTGGTTCGAGGTCAATATTGTAACGTTGTCTGATATCAGCACGTATCTCTTCTGCAAGTATTGCAATCTGCTGACCATTGCCTGTGCCGTGGTTCACTAACACTAAAGCTTGTCGATCATGCACGCCAACTCCGTTAACCCGGTGACCTTTCCAGCCGGCCTGATCGATCAACCATGCCGCAGGTAACTTAAAGCATCCACCAGCCTGAGGGTAGACGGGCAGGTGCGGATACTGCTGACGTAGTGTGTCAACATGTTGGCTTTCGACAATCGGATTTTTGAAAAAACTGCCAGCGTTGCCGAGCTTCGCGGGATCCGGCAGCTTCGATTGACGCAGCGCACAGACTTGCCTGAATACCTGCTCGGCAGTGATGTCATTTTCAGGCAAAGCTTCACGTAGTGCAGCGTAGTTGATGACCGGAGTATCGACCGTACTGAGTTGCAGTTTAATTCCCAGCACAATGAGCTTAGAGCCTGCGCTGGTTTTGAATAAGCTCTGGCGATAGCCGAATTGACAATCATCTGTTTGCAGCGTGAGAAGTTCGTCAGTTTGCTGATCAAGCACATCGACTGAGATTAGATTGTCGCAAAGCTCTTTTCCATAGGCACCGATATTTTGAATAGGTGCAGCACCTGCGTTACCGGGAATAAGCGCCAGATTTTCAAGACCGTACTGTCCTTTGAGCACAGTAGACTCAACCAGTGAGTGCCAGTTAATTCCGGCGCCTGCGAATACAGATACCAGATCACCGGTGGTATCAGTGTGTAGCTTGTCGATTGCAATATGCAATACGAGGCCACTGATATTGCGAGTAAAAACAGTATTGCTGCCACCGCCGAGTATAAATAACGGGAGTTGTTTCTGCCTTTGCCAGGCAATCGCTTCGCGGATTTCTTCAACCGAGTTTGCACGACAGAAATATTCTGCTGTGACGTCAAACCCGAAGCTGTTTTTATCGCGCAACGATATGTTGTTATGGATGAGCATGAGTTTGATTGATCGTTGCGGTGATGCGTGGGTAGTACAGGTAGAGAGTGACCGCTCGAATTACCATGAAAATCGAAAAAGCACACCAGAGCCCTGTGTTGTTGAATGCGGGTATAAGCACATAAGTCAAAGCGAAAAACAGGGGAGCAGAGATGATCATGGCGTTTCGCATTTCACGCGAATGGGTGGTGCCAATGAAAATTCCGTCCAGCTGATAGCACCAGACAGACAGAAATGGCAAGACATAGAGCCATGGTAGCAGTGAAGTGGCAGCTTCCAAAACTTCAATCTGGTTAGTGAACAGGCGCAATATTGGCGGGCCTGCGATAAACAGCAAGGCTGACATTGCCACAGCCGTTACCATTGCCTGAACTGTTGAAGCGTTTATAGCTCCGTAAAACTGTGACTTTCGCCTGGCACCCCAGGCCTGACCTGCGAGTGTTTCCGCCGCATGTGCGAATCCGTCGAGTGCATAGGCGCAAATATGTAGCAGCTGCATCAGAATGACATTAGCAGCAAACACGGTACTGCTGAACCTGGCGCTGCTGGCATTGAAGTAGAAAAAGCACGAAACCAGCAAAAGAGTGCGTATAAAAATATCGCCATTGAGTTTAAGCAGTCGCTTGATTTCATCGGCATGGCGCAGAGTTTTAAGATCTGCTGTGGCGATTGCTGATAGGAGCTGTTCGCGAATCAGGAAAAACATAAAAGCAAGACCAACATACTCGGCAATCAGAGACGCTGTAGCGACGCCGGGAATGCCAAATCCCAGAATCGGCACGAACAGGATATCGAGGATGACATTGGTGCAATTAAGAATCAGTTGAAACGCAAAAACTGCGCGCATCATCTGCAAACCGATCAGAACCCCCGTTAAGACGTAATTGGCGAGTGTAGCCGGTGCAGACCAGACACGAATCGAGAAATATTCTCTGGTGAGCTGTTCAATTTCGCTATCACCATTGACAAGCAACAGTGCCAGATCGAGTAGTGGTTTATGCAACAGTACGATGACTACTCCAAGCACTGCTGCGATCATCAGTGACCGAAGTAGGGTGAGACTGATTTGTTGTTCATCGTTAGCGCCATAGGCTTGTGCGACGCTGCCGCTGGTGCCCATCTTTAAAAAGCCGAAAGTCCAGAAGATCAGGCTGAATATAGAAGCGCCGAGTGCGACTGCAGCAACCGGCTCCGGTGAATCCATGTGTCCGGTGACAGCAGTATCAACGGCACCAACCAGCGGTACTGTGACATTGGAGAGAATGATAGGTAAGGCAAGCCACCAGACACGTTTGTGCCAGTTTACTTTCTGAGGCGGTTCTACCGGCTTGTCTGTTGTCATGATGGAGCAGTAGTGCCTGGGCCTGTTTTTTAATGGGGCCGGTTTTTTTTGCCTGGGTTTTAAGCCTCAGTTTTAGGGGCTGCTGCCGGGCGATCGAGCGAATAGAACAACTGCGATGGTACGATAATCGAGTGCGGTCAATCTAGCCGGATCTTTCAGTTTTTTTTAGTGTCAGTTAAAACAAAAAAGCCGGCAACTTTGAAGCGGCCGGCTTTTACTTTTGCCTTGATGTAAGCAGAGTGGCTGTTTTTGGCAACTCAAACTTTTAATTATTATTTAACCGTTTCAGCCTTTCACTGGTCGACCGATGCAGTAGTACTTGATGCCCTGTTCTGCTACTGCCGCGGGTTCGTACAGGTTTCTACCATCAAAAATAACCGGTTCTTTCAGTGATGCTTTCAGCTCTGACCACGACGGGCTTCTGAACTCGTTCCACTCGGTCATGATAATAAGCGCATCGGCGCCTGCAGTGGCTTCCATTGCAGTATCGGTGAGGGTCAGGCCGTCATGGTCGGGGTAGAGGTGTCTTGCCTCATCCATTGCCACAGGATCGTAGGCCTTTACTGTTGCCCCTTGAGACCACAGCGCATCCATCAGTACCCGACTTGGTGCTTCACGCATGTCATCGGTGTTGGGCTTAAAAGAAAGTCCCCAGATGGCAAAGGTTTTACCGGTCAGATCATTGTTGAAATGTTGATTGATCTTGCGTGGCAGCACGCTTTTTTGTCTTTCGTTGACGGCTTCAACTGACTCCAGTAGTTCAGCGTCATAACCGACTTCCTTTGCGGTTGCGATCAGTGCTTTGACATCTTTCGGGAAGCAGGAGCCGCCGTATCCACAACCTGGATAAATAAAGCTGTAACCGATACGTGGATCAGAACCTATGCCGATACGCACATTCTCGATGTCTGCACCCAGTGAGTCTGCCAGGTTTGAAAGTTCGTTCATGAAACTGATCTTGGTCGCAAGCATCGAGTTGGCTGCATACTTGGTCAGTTCGGAAGAGCGAATGTCCATAAAAATCAGTCGATCATGGTTGCGGCAAAAGGGAGAATACAGCTCGCGCATCTGCTCTATGGCATACGGGTCCTGGGTGCCGACCACAATACGGTCAGGCTTGCGGAAGTCTTCGATCGCTGCGCCTTCTTTTAGAAACTCGGGATTAGAGATAGTTGAATACTCGAGATCACTGCCGCGTTTCTGCAGTACCTCTTTCAGCTTGGCTGCCACCCGATCTGAGGTGCCGACAGGTACGGTGGACTTTGTGACCACCAGCTTTCGCTCCTGCATGCGTGAGCCTATTGTTTCTGCCACAGCCAGCACGTGTTTCAGGTCGGCTGAGCCGTCCTCATCCGGTGGGGTTCCAACCGCTATGAACTGCATTTCGCTGTGCGCAACGGCCACGTCCATGTCAGTGGTGAAATTCAGGCGGCCGATTTCGACATTGCGGAGGATCACGTCATCGAGGCCGGGCTCGTGTATCGGGATGATGCCCTTCTTTAAGTTGGCGACTTTTGTCTCGTCAATATCAACGCAAAGCACATCGTTGCCGACATCGGCAAGCAGAGAACCGGTGACCAGTCCAACATAGCCCGATCCGTAAACCGTAACTTTCATCTTTTAAAAAATCCGTAAATGGTAAAACTGAAAAAAAGCGGAATTCTGTGTGGATTTCCGTGTTGCCGAATAGCGCTTGGTCGGTCCCGTAACTTATTTGAATCTGAAATTCCGGACGCTGCATCTGCTTCTTAAGCTGGCAGAGTGCTCTCTATTACCCACATGCACATCCAGCTATTGCAAGCGACGCGCCGCAGGCAGGCAAGGACTATAATGCGGTAAATTGATTCTGAACAGGTACAGATTGTTATTTAATTGAAATTAGTGTCAACTTTCTGTCATTTTTGCGCACTAAGCGAGCCCTGGCGCCGGAGTGGCAATCAAAACCTCTCGCTTACCAGCTGGTCCGGGCAATTTGCGATATTCGAAGCCAGCTTCGCTAAGTGCGGAGCGAAATTTCCCGTTTACGCAGTATGTGGCGAGAATCGCATCTGGCCGGGCTGCAGACTGCAGCTTTTTCAGAAAATCCGCCTGCCACAATGTGGGATTGTTTTTTGTGCTGAATGCATCAAGGTAGATTGCATCAAAAGTGTCATCGAGCCAGGTATGACATGCTGCATCAACCCGCTGCAGGTTGAGTGTGATCAGATCGTCGAACGAATTGCTCACGAATTGCTCACCTGATGATATCTGGTCAAGCGTGTCGGCGGTAAACCTGCACAATTTATCTGCGCCAGGAACATTATGACTCAACACCTGCAAGGCGGTGTGTCCACTGACTGGAAAATTTTCACAAGCGGTGTAGTGCAGCGTGCAGTGATTTGCCAGAGCGTGGCAGGCGGTTTGTACGAAGTTAAAGCCTGTGCCAAAGCCGATCTCAAGAATTGAAGTATCGGTCTGTGACGATAGTCTTTGGTGCACGCCTGAGTTGCGCAAATAAACCTGATCAGATTCTGATCTGGCACCAAACTTTGAGTGGTAGGATTCCTGGTGCAGCGGGTCAAACAGTGTCAGGCTGCCATCGTCTGTTTTGAGCAACTGCATGGTGGTGAACTGATGGTGGCTAAAGCTGTTGTTGCTTCGGGCGTTTTATGTCCAGCGTAGCTTTGCTGACTTCAGTGCAGGCTACATTGAATAGCTCAGTACTTGCAGGCATAGGTACTCTGGCCAGCGCGACCCATTCAATCAGGCTTTTGCAATCGAATACCAGTTTTAGAACAGAACTGTGCAACCAGGTGGGCATGGCCGGATCGATGTAAGGATGACCGGCGTATTCACTGAGTTCTTCACCGCTTGACACAAACATCGGCCACACAGTGAAGTTATTGCTTGCGTCGCTTCGCATCGTTTCACATTCATACTTTGCAGCATCAGCATATTGGTCAATGTACTGTGCAGCGTCGTGGAAGGCAGGTAACGGTAACAATACTTCTTTAAGGTTGTTAGCTATGTTGTCTATATTGCGCATAGCCTGTGCAATTTTTATAAAGCGTGATTCGTAAAAGGTTTCAATCGGTACGGAAAACGCTCGAAACGGTTCACCCCAGAGTTCGTCGATCCCTTCCTGACCACTATAGTGTTTTACCTGTCTGCCTAGCTCCAGAGCTTCTTTAAAACACTGACCGCATTCCTGCATTAGTTCGTTATCGTTACTGACCTCAACACCTTTGCTGGTCAGATCAACGATCGTTCTGAATATATCTGTTGCACGATTAAACAAAGCTCCAGCGAGCATTGCGCCATTAACGCGCTTTTTTCTGGGATCAGTCTGGCTGTCGTATGACTCTCTGGCTTGTTGTAAGTACTGCCCCGGTGTGTTGATGCCGTGCTCAGTGTGATGGAAGGTGCGCCGGGTTAAAGACTCAATGAGGTTTTTCTTCGCCTCCATGGTTTCGGCTGGCGGCTGGTAATAGCGTATCCAGTAGTCGTCGTAAAAAACAAACTCCTGGTCTTCTATTATCCGCCTTGTTCCGTTCTGAATCTGCTGACCGGCTGCCGGTTGCCATTCAGGACCACTGCGAAAAGTAATTGTTGACTGTGGAAAGTCCATTTTACTACTCGTGCTTCGACGCCATAGCGGTTCTGAAATGCGATCGGGCTTCTGGATTAACACAATAGAGGCGATGTATTTGTGATTCAGCCGTGCCGGTGAAAGTTAAAGCAGCGATGACTGTGCTCTCTGACACGGGCTTATTAGAGATGGTTAGGTCCGGGGCGTGGAAAGCCATGTCGTTTGCCACGTGTGTTTTCACAATTCTGGTTCGTTGCTGCCATCATTATCTGTGCACACACAAAATTATTGTCAGAATAACGTCACACTATGAGTTGCAAAAATGAAGCTGTTTGCACTCAGCTGTCACACCGCGGGCGCGCATTATTGCATAACTTCAAAGTCGATTGGGAGGTGTTTTGCTGCGCGCGAGACTATTTAATTGATTGGTATGCGCTGGTGCGTATTGTGTGCCATGTATGCGTCCGGACGCTAAAAGCTATACCTTGCCTGGCTTCTGAGCGATGACCACACATCTTGTGGGCGCTGGATGTCCCTCTATTGTCTGATTCGGATCGTCCGGGTTTAATCCATTGATCAGTGAATGAGTTGGCATCCAGTCAGTTGAGCGTTGCTCATTTGTGGTGGTTTTACAACTATCGATACACTTTATTTCGCTAAAGCCCGCGTCGGATAACATATTGGTCAATAACGGCAGGCTTGGCAGGATCCAGACATTTCTCATGTTGGCGTATCGATCTTGCGGCACCAGCGACAGAGCGTCTGTGTGATCGATAATCAGCGTTTCCAGAACCAGCTCACCGCCATCCCTGAGGCATTCGAGCAGGCCTTTAAGGTGTTCCTGCGGATCGCGACGATGACTGACAACCCCCATTGAGAACACGGTGTCAAACTGATACGGGTTGGCGAAAATCATTTCTCCGGTCAACGGCAGTACAGAAAGCTGTGCACTTTTTATAAAGTGATTGACGGCTGCAAACTGAGTACAAAACAACTCGCCGGGATCCACTCCTACGACTGTTTTTGCGCCTGCACCAAGCATGCGATATCCGTAGTATCCGTTGCCGCAACCCACATCCAGTACGTTGCGACCTGCAAGCGGCGCGATCTTGTTTTTTATACGGTCCCACTTAAGATTTGAACGCCATTCACTGTCAATGAATAGGTCGTCAATTTGAAACGGGCCTTTGCGCCACGGTCGCAGTCTCTTTAAAGCAGATTCAATCTGTTGAACGTTATATTGTTGATTTGTTTTAACTGAAACTCTTTCACTGTTCAGATCAATAGCACTTGCCTGGTAGTCAGGTAACGAATGAAGTGCATCAAGCCAGCCGGTAAAATGACCGTGCCTCTTTGGATTAGATTGCGCTTCTATTGTTGCGCTGAGAGACTGCAGCCATTGCCCGAGGTTTGTATCGTGACTGGCGTGTAAGAATTGATCGTAGTTAAGCGTCTTCAACGAAAAGCCACCAGTGACGCAAAGTTAAAGCATTGAAACCAGACTTCAACGCTGCTGAAACCGCTGTTAAGTAGTCTTTTTTTATGAGCCTGCAGCGTTTCCGGAATTAACACATTCTCAAGTGCATCTCGTTTCTGGCTTATTTCAAGCTCGGAGTAACCGTTTGATCGTTTGAAGTTTTCATACATGGAAACCATCAGCTGTTGTTGTTGTTCGTCTTCAAATTTGATTTTTTCAGAGAGTATCAGTGCACCGCCGCTGATCATATTGTCTGCAAGCGATTGTATGATTGTTGACCGATCCTGCAGCGGGATGAACTGCAACGTGAAGTTCAGAACAGCAACGCTGTGCTTTGTATAACTGTATGTTGTGATGTCTGCCAGTTCTGTTGTTACCGGCACCGGACTGCCCTCATTGCTGATTCGTGCATTCATGCGTGATAGCATGGCTGCAGAGTTATCGATTGCAATGATGGGAATTTTTGCAGCACTCTGTTGATGATGCCGTTCAATCTGGTGGCGCATTGATAACGTGGCGGCACCCAGCGAGCTGCCAAGGTCATAGCAGGTGGTTCCAGGGATAGAGAATTTGCCTGCCAGCATGCCGGTTTGTAAAACGATGCTGCGATACCCCGGCACTGAGCGTTCGATCATGTCATCAAAAACACTGGCCACTGCATCGTTAAATTCAAATGGCTTGATGTGATCAAGAGTATTGGCGAAGACGCGGTCTGTGGTATTGGTCACGGTGGCTTAGTTTTATACGGGGTTTAGTTTTGAGAGGCAGTAAGGCGTATTATCAGTAAACATGATTTTGTACTGAAAAGTCTGCAATAACATAAGGCTTGTAACATTAAGTTCAGTAACACCAATGGAGCACGCTCATCGTCGCTAAAGATCGTCATTATAAATTGCCGGAGGCAAAAAAGTATCTGTCTGCAACCGATGCGGCCATGGGTAGATTAATTTCTCTGGTTGGTAAGACGCAAGTGCGTAGTGAACAGGAGCTGAGTGTATTTCAGTCACTGGTTCGTGCCATAGCTTATCAGATGATATCAACCAAGGCGGCCGCCGCGATTCACCAGCGCCTGATTGCGCAGTGCGATAATGACCTGCAACCGCAGAAGCTGTTAGCGCTCGGTGAGAATGTTATCAGAGAGACCGGCTTTTCAGGGGCTAAAACAAAATCGCTGCTGGATTTGGCTGATAAATTTGTCAGAGGTCAGCTACCGGACGATGCCACGCTGGATGCACTGGATGATAAAGCCCTGACCCGCAGATTGACTGAGGTGCGTGGCATTGGCGACTGGAGTGTGCAAATGCTGATGATCTTTAACTTGCGGCGTGCCGATGTTTTTCCGGCAACTGATCTCGGCGTACGCCGCGGGCATATGCTGGCTTATGGTCTTGATGAGATGCTGGATGCAAAAGAGCTGCGGCAAGCCTCAACAGTCTGGCAGCCGTACCGATCTGTTGCCGCGTGGTATTTGTGGCGCGCCAATGATTGTGTTGATTGGAGTAGTGCGGCAGCAACAGATTCCGCTTCAGCTGCCGGGGTTGGTGTAGCGGCGAAGAAGCGCGCGTTAAGTAAACCCGCGTTAAGTCAACCCAGGGCAAGTAAATCCAGGGCAAGTCAACCCAGTGCAAGCAAACCCGGGGCAAGTAAACCCGGGGCAAGTAAGTCAAAGGTAAATAAATCCAGGGGAAAGCGGCCCGGGTAGTGAAAATCATACTGAGCCGCAAAAGTGTGGACAGCAGTGCTGGTGGTTTCGCCAGTCCGATCTTCCCAGACGGTCGGATGTTATCAATTCCAATCCCTGACAAGCGTTCCGTGGTGCGATATCAGGATCTTCAGGCTGCGGACTCCAATAGATCGATTGGCAAGCTCGTCAGGGAGCTTTCTGCAGGTAAGCTAAGGTCGTCGGCTAAAGCCCATGTTGATCCTGATTTGTATCGACATCATCTACGCAGGGATGCGGCATGGCGACCACTATTCGGGCAATGTGGAGCCGCGCAGTCGCACCTGAACAGTTTGGCAGTAGGTCGGGGTGATCTGTTTCTTTTTTTTGGATGGTTCAGGCAGGTTGAACAGTATCGACGGCGCTGGCGTTACGTGGCCGGTGCGCCGGATCTGCATGTGATCTACGGTTGGCAGCAGGTTGAGTCAGTTGTACCGGTGGACAACATTCTGCAAGACAAAAACTCTGCGTGGATGCATTATCACCCGCATTGTCTTGCAGTCTTTAAAGCACAGAATGTTATCTACACAGCGGCACGGCATCTTTCAGGGACAAAAGAACAGCTGCCCGGTGCTGGCACTTTTGATCAATTTCGACCTGCACTGTGCCTGACTGAAGAGGGTGCCGGACGCTCCACATGGCGGTTGCCACGCTGGATTCATCCATCCGGACGTAGCAGTACGCTGAGCTACCATGCAGACCCCGGGCGCTGGAGTAAGCATCGCGATCATGTATTGTTAAGGTCAGCTGCCCGCGGACAGGAATTTGTATTAAACGTTGAAGACTACCCGGAGGCTGTCAGCTGGGTGCGGGAATTAATGTCAGGCCAGTAGTGCTGTAGGGGGTTTTTATTTTCAGCCGTTAATTAATTACCTACACTGATTTCCCGTTCTGTGCTGAGTAATCGTCTGACGGGTTGGGCTCAGCTTTATTACCTTTCGTGTCGACAGTCGCTTGTGTGTCTTGATCGGCGCTATCTGTATCAATCACTTCTACATTTTCCAGCATTTTATATTCTGGTCCGGCAAGCTGATCTCTGCGTGATCTGGCGAGATAACCACCTACCGCACCGCCAGCGGTAGTCAGGCTGAGTAGTCCCAACGTGAAAAACTGCGACATCAACATGATCACACCGAAGCCACCGGCGATTGCGATAGTGCCGCCGATTTTAAGATTGGCCCGGTTACGTTGTTTGCGCCGTTCCGCCTCGATTTCCTTGTGGGTTTTTTTCAACAGCTTTTTTTGTTCGCGCTCTGCAGACAGCTTTATTTCTTCACGTTCCGTTGCAAACTGTTCTCTGTGCGCTGCAATGTGCTTGTCTATCTGGTGTTTAGTGATGGTGTTGAACCATAACGTCGCAACGGTTGACAGCAGCACAATGATAAAACCGGTCAGCAACATGTTTTCAAGCGGATTTGACAACGGGTTAAGGGTCACAAATGCAGCGATTGCAATCTGGACCAATACAAGGCCGGTAAAGTACCGCAACATGGTGTTTTCCTGAGCGAGCTGAATGCTTAATAGTAGATTAATGAGTGCAGTATCGCGTGTTTTTGTCGGACATCCGTTGGTACTGTAACTTTTACGGTCAAATTAATTTGCCCTGTTCCCTCGTACATGACGTATTTCAACGCCATGTTAAATGCATTAAGCTTGTCGTTTTCCCGTCTGCAGCGGGGTGCCCGCTATTCCGCTGCAACACTGATGAACATTACAATTAAAATGCTGCGACTTCTTTGGCTACGTTAAACAAGCGTGAGTTCCTGCATGGAGCGCGCGATACATTACCCATGATTGTCGGGGCGATTCCATTTGGTATTTTATTTGGAGCGCTGGCGACGGCTGCAGGTTTGTCCGTTTACGCAACCATGGGAATGTCGTTGTTTGTCTTTGCAGGCTCCAGTCAGTTTGTTGCTGCAACGTTGATCGGGCAGGGTGTGGGTGTTGCAGTCATTGTTATTACCACCTTTTTTGTCAATCTTCGGCATGCGCTATATTCGGCTTCGCTCGGGGGTAGCTTCAGGGGCTTGAAGCAAAAATGGTTGATCCCTCTGGGTTTCCTGTTGACCGATGAAACCTATGCGGTAGTGATAAAGCGGGTCAATGAGTCACCCGATAAACAGCATCACTGGTACTGCCTGGGATCATCAGTCGCTATGTATATCAACTGGCAGGTATGTACGATGATTGGCATTATGGCTGGTGGTGCGCTTGAAAACATGGCTGACTGGGGGCTGGAATTTGCCATGATAGTGACTTTTATCGGCATTGTAGTACCGTTGATTGTACGAATGCCGATGCTGGTAGCAGCCCTTGTCGCTATAACAGTAGCGTTGCTGGCTCGTGATATGGCGCATAACTTCGGCTTGATTGTCGCGTCCGTCGCCGGAGTAATAGCCGGTTGTATCGCAGAATTATTTGTAGATCGCCAGCAAAGTCAGGCGACACATTCGAGTTGAATAGAAGATGAAAAATGCTTTGCTTATATTTTTGATGATGGTTGTAACGTTCGGCGTTCGCTATCCCGTACTGGCACTGGTTGGACGTTATGAACTTCCTGCTCCACTGGTAAGGGCATTGCGCTTTGTTCCTGTGGCTGTGCTAAGTGCGTTATGTGCACCGATGATCTTGCTGCCGGACGGTACATGGGATTTGTCATTGGCCAATGCCCACCTTGTTGCCAGTGTGGTGTCAATTGTCGTGGCGTGGAAATCCCGTCATCTGTTATTGACTATTGTGGCGGGACTACTGGTGTTTGCTTTACTAAGAATCTCCGGGCTTGGTTAAGTAATCAGATTCTGCCAGTGCTGACTATCGAAAGTTTATCAAGCGCTAAAGCTTATTAAACACCCCAGCTTATTAAACAACAAGGGGCGCTTACGCGGTTTCTTCAGTGCGATCCACCAGCGGGCTGGAGTAGTTAAGTTCCATATCCCATGGAAAGTTAATCCAGGTATTCTGTGGAACTTCTTTGATGAAGTCATCCACTTCGGTACGTCCTTCCGGTTTTGCATAAACAGTGACAAAGCGAGCTTTAGGCACCAACGCTCTGACTGCACGTGCGGTAGTGCCAGTATCAACGAGGTCATCGATTAACAGAAAGCCTTCACCATCACCGAAGCTTGAATCGGCTGTTTTTATAATCTCTGCACTGCCTTTATCCTGTTTTTCGTAGGTTTTTATACAAATGGTATCAAGCAGCCTGATATTCAGCTCACGAGCAATAATGGCCGCAGGAATCATCCCGCCACGGGTAATGGCAATCGCGCCTTGCCACTGACTCGCAGGCAGTAGTTGGCGAGCCAGAATTCTGGTGTCTCTATGCAGCTCTTCCCACGATACAAAGAAATTTTCTGTTCGATTCATCTTTTTTATTCTCCCTCGAACTCGCAAATGCTGAATACATTAAATCCGGCATCAGCAAGTTTTGCCGAACCACCCAGATCAGGTAAATCGATAATTGCTGCGGCTTCAACAATTTCGCCACCAAGCTTGGTGATGAGTGAGCTGGCCGCCAACATGGTCCCGCCAGTGGCAATCAGATCATCAAGCAGCAGAACTTTGTCGCCTTTTTTTACCGCGTCTTTGTGCAGCTCGACTTCAGCGGTGCCGTATTCCAGCTCGTAGGATTCGCTGACTGTTTCGAAGGGTAGCTTGCCGCGCTTACGAACCGGCACCAGGCTGGTGCTTAATTCATATGCCAGTGCGCCACCGATAATAAATCCGCGTGCATCTATGCACGCAAGTACATCAAAGTCTTTTTCATAGTAGCGATGCACAAAGCAATCGACCAGGCGTCTGAAGGTGGCTGGGTTTTGCAGCAGCGGTGTGATATCTCTGAATTGAACTCCGTCAATCGGCCAGTCGGGGATGGTGCGAACACGACTGCGAATATACTCACTGAAGTACTGGTCCTGATTTGATCTGCTCATGAGCTGATTCTTGCTTGCAGTGGCGTGTGTAGTTCGCTTGCCATGGTATCGAGCAGCGTTTCAGTGGTTTCCCAGTTAATACAGGCGTCGGTGATTGATACGCCATATTCAAGCGTTGATGCGTCACTACCGAGCTTCTGGTTACCGTCATTCAGGTGGCTTTCGAGCATCAGCCCGATAATTGATTTATTACCCTCAACGATTTGCTTGATAACATTATCTGCAACAAGCGGCTGGAGCTGATGATTTTTATGTGAGTTGGCATGGCTGCAATCAACAATCAAACTCGGTGTCAGACTGGCGTTGTGTAACGCTTGTTCTGCCAGTGCCACATTGACTGAATCATAGTTGGGCTCAGCGCCACCTCGTAGAATAATATGACCGTATCTGTTACCGCTTGTTGTCAGTCGGGTGACCTGACCTGCGGTATTGATGCCGAGAAAGCGATGCGCAGATGATGCAGATTTCATCGCATTGATGGCGATATCGAGACTGCCGTCTGTGCCATTTTTAAATCCCACAGGAGTAGATAATCCACTCGACATTTCACGGTGTGTTTGTGATTCTGAAGTGCGTGCACCGATGGCGGTCCAGGCAAAAAGATCGGAAAGATATTGCGGGCTGATCGGATCGAGCGCTTCTGTGCCTGCCGGTAGCTGCATTTTGGCAAGTTCTACCAACAGCTCACGTGCTTTGCGCAGGCCTTTTTCAATCTTGAAGGAGTCGTTCAGGTCGGGATCATTGACGAAGCCTTTCCAGCCGACGGTGGTGCGAGGTTTCTCAAAATAGACGCGCATAACGATGTAGAGCGAGTCCCGATATTTGTCGTGCAGCTTTTTCAGTCGTGCAGCGTATTCCAGGGCGGAGTCTGTATCATGAATGGAGCAGGGTCCGGCGACCACCAGCAGGCGTGGATCTTTGCGATCAAGAATACGCTCGACGGTTGTTCGCGCCTCGCGAATAAACTCGCCGCCACCGGCGGGACACGGAATGTCTTGATGTAATTGTCCGGGAGTAACCAGGACATCTTCGGCGACAATATTAACGTCGCTCAGGTGCTCGCTCACGGTATTCGCTCTATCAGGTTGCAGGGTTGGAAGTTTATGAAACTGACCGGCAGATTACAAAGGCAGTGCGGCTCGATATTGTCGGGATTGCCCGCGTTTTATAAAAAACCCCGTTATTTCAGGCTTAAACTATTTTTACCGAGCCGTTGTCGATTTGCAGGTGGCGCTCACCGGTTAGCAAAGATTGCAGAACCGGGCCGATTAACTCACCACGCCAGCCTTGCATCACAGAAGTTTCGGTATTGCCTTTGATCAGGTCTTCGAGCGATTTTCGCGGTGCCAGTATGGACGGATTGATCTCAAGCTCGTGAGCGTGGATTTTGGCAACTGCTGTCAGCAGATCGAGGCTGGCATCCTGAGCCGGTGTCAGTTTGGTCTTTCGTTTCGATTGATCCAGTGGTACGGGATCAGCGTCTTTTGATGCTTTGATTTTTTCAATAAGTGCATCGCCGTGTTTTCTGATAGTGCCGTCGTTCAAGCCACGTATGTGTTTCAGTTCACCGTGATCGAGAGGCATTTGTTTAGCAAGATCCACCAGCACGTCGTCTTTTACCAGCCAATTGCGTGGCAGGTTTTTTTCTCTGGCTGTCAGCTCACGCCACTTGGCGAGTTGTTGTGCTACTGCCAGGCGAGGTCCTTTTAGTTTGTCGATACCACGCAGACGTTTCCAGACATCGTCAGCAGGTTTTTCATATAGATCGGGATTGGTCATGCTCTGCCACTCACGATCAAGCCAGTGCAGTCTTTTCAGTTGTTCCAGTTTATCCCGCATGATTGGATACATGCGTGCAAGATAGATAACATCATCTGCTGCGTACTGGAGCTGCTGTGGTGGCAGTGGTCTTCGAGTCCAGTCTGCACGCGAGTGCGATTTGCTCAGGCTGATGTTGAGTACTTCACCGACCAGATTGGCGTATCCAATCTGCTCCTGATGGCCAAGCAACGGTGCAGCGACCTGAGTATCGAATAGATTGCCCGGCACCTCGCCACGCAGCCAGTAAAAGATCTCAAGGTCCTGTCCGGCTGCATGCAGTACTTTTTTTATGGCAGGGTTGTAGATGACATCGAGCAACGGATCGATAGAGTCGAGCGCCAGCGGGTCAACGCAGGCAACCAGATTGGCAGTTGCTATCTGCAGAAGACACAGCTCCGGTCGATAGGTTTTTTCACGCAGAAATTCGGTATCGAGCGCAAGCCATTGTTCGGTGGCAATACGTGCCACCAATCTGTCGAGTTGCTCTGCTGAATTGACTACCTGAACTTTACTCATGCGACTCGTCTTACAAGGCGAGTCTCATGATAGCAGTTCTTTAAGCGATACGAAGCAAAGACAGAATGCGCTGTCTGATATCGCCGTTAGCTTTTAGCCCTGGAGCGCACGCGGATCACCGGTGCCGAAAAACTTGTGCGCCTGTACCAGGTACTCGTGGTCGTCATTAGCAGCGTCGAGTTCCATCAAACTGCTGCGCAGGTCGTCTGCTTCATCCAGTTTGTTGCTGGCAACCAGTGCCTGCATCAGGATATTGCGTGTGCGTTCCGAGTCACCTTTCAGTTCTTCAGAAGCCCCCTGCAGGATTTCACAGGCACCGTTGTAGTTGCCGCGCGCCAGTTCGACACTTGCAAGACCGATCGGCCCGGCCGCGTTGCCCGGAGCTGCCTCCGAAATCATTTCGAATGCCGGCTGCGCTGTATCAACCAGTCCGGTGGCAAGGCAGCTGATTGCCAGGCTATTCAGGTAGGTTAAGTCCTGATTTTTCATCTCTTTCCCCGTTTCCTCCGTCTCTGTGTGCGGAGTGAATATGTACGTGTCAGGAACGGGTAGCGGCAAAAGCACAAATGACTGTAGGTGTGGTAGTCGATACCGAAAGCGGTGCAAATCTCAACGGTGGTGGTGTCGGATTATCTTAAGTGCGAGTGTGTTTTTTGTTTAAGAAATTGTCTACTGCTTCAACTGTTTCTGCATCCATCATGTTGTTTGCCATGACTTCGGCTGCGTAGTTGTAAGCGTCATCCAATGGTTTGGGTAGTTGAGTGTAAAACATGGATTTCCCGACTCTTCTTGCACTGGCGGGTTTTGAAGCGATCCGCTGTGCGAGGGAATTTGTGTGTTGCTCCAGTTCTTCCGGTTCGACACTGTGGTTGATGAGTCCGTACTCAACCGCAGTATCTGCATCAATGAAATCCCCGGTCAGTAGCATTTCGAGTGCACGTTTATTGTTGATGTTGCGCGAGAGTGCCACTGAAGGTGTGCTGCAGAAGAGCCCGAGGTTGATGCCCGAGACGGCGAATTTTGCGGTATTGGCTGCAATTGCCAGATCGCAGGTTGCAACTAACTGGCAACCAGCTGCTGTGGCAAGTCCCTGAACACTGGCAATCACCGGTTGCGGTAGTTGTCTTATCGTCTGCATCATCTGTGAGCATTGACTGAAAAGAGACTGATAATAGTTTTCAGAGTGATTTGCCCGCATCTGTTTTAAATCGTGCCCGGCGCAAAATGCCCGGCCTCTGGCGGCAAGAATAACGGCGGCCACCGACGGATCATTGCGAATATCAGTGAGTGCAGTCTGCAACTCCTGCAGCAACTCTTGTGACAGAGCGTTAAACTTGTCAGGTCGGTTTAGAGTCAGTGTTGCTATCTGGCCATCGGTAGATAAGTCCAGCAATGGCTTCACAGTCTGATTCATGCGCGGTGCTCCGCAAAGATGATGGGTAGTGATACTTTAGCTGGCAATATAAACCTCATTCCAAATGTTGAGCAAGCGTATGGCAAAAATCACCATAGCAGAGTTTCATGAGTTGTCGGCGCAGCGACTGCCGTTTTCTGATTTATTAGGACTTGAGTTACAGTCTATTGATGAAACTGGCATTTGGATGCGCGCCAGGTATAACGATAATTTTCTGCGCCCCGGTGGCACGGTTGCAGGCCCGGTGATGATGGGGCTGGCAGATGCCGCGGTCTATGCTTTAGTGTTGAGCAGAATAGGGCCGGTAGAGCTTGCAGTAACTACCTCTCTTAATATCAATTTTTTGCGCAAACCTCGCGCAGGTGACGTGCTCGCAAGAGCAACACCATTGAAGTTTGGCAAGCGACTGGTGGTGGCGGATGTCGTACTTTACAGTGCAGGTGATAACGATAATGTGGATACTGACAATCCGGTGGCACACGCTACCGCTACTTATTCAATCCCTCCTGCCTGACATCGATGGCGTTGATTTGTTTTTGAAAACGGACTAACAAATGATTCAATCACCAAACGCTATTAAAGCCTGTGTATTCGACGCTTATGGAACGCTGTTTAATGTGCACTCTGCTGTGGGTGCACATAAAGACCGGCTGGGTGAGCAGGCCGACAGTGTTAGTATGATGTGGAGAACCAAGCAGCTCGAATACACGTGGTTACGCAGTTTGATGCGGGACTTTGAAGACTTCTGGCAGGTCACCGGCGATGCGCTTGACTATGCTCTGGATGCACATGAAGTTGATGATAGCCAACTGCGCGATGATTTGATGCAGGCGTACCTTGAACTGAAAACCTATGATGAAGTAGTGCCGGTGCTCAGTGCATTGCAAAAGGCAGGTATTAAAACAGCCATACTCAGTAATGGTGCAACAGCAATGCTTGAGGCGGCTAATCGTAGCGCAGGCATAAGCGAGTTACTGGATGCAAGCCTGAGCGTTGATGAACTCAAAGTATTCAAGCCTGATCCGAGGGTTTATGAACTGGCTACCAGAGAGTTCTCAATTGAGCCACACGAAGTATTGTTTCAATCATCCAACGCATGGGATGCAGCAGGTGCTGCGTCATTTGGTTTTAACGTACTTTGGGTTAACAGATTTGGTCAGCGCACGGAAAGACTGCCGGCTCGCCCCGATTACGAAGCAAGCGATTTAAATCATCTGCTTGAGCTACTTAGTATTCCTGCCTGAAGATTGCCTGAGGACTGCCTGTAGTCTGCTTCATGAAAAGGCGCAGCTTGAGAAAGACTGTGGCTGGCTGTGAGAATTAATCTTCTTTGTGGCTGCCGTCGCACAGAGGTGCATTTGCGGTTTTTTTGCAGCTGCAAAAAAACAGCTTACCGCTTTTTTCTGCGGTGTATTTGAGTGGTTTAAAATCTGAACCTTTATGGGATCCATCACAAAAAGGCTGCTTTGACGATTTTCCGCAGGTGCACCAGAAGTAATCTTTGCCTTCTTCTACTTCAACTGCAATCGGTTTGTTGTTTGTGTCGTTCATGATCCGCCTTTCGCGTTGTGTACTTCTTGCCGAAGGTGATGTGGGTGGCGCACGGTACGGCCACTGCCGAAGATGGTAAGTCGCTTCGAGCGTGCCAGAAACCATGAGCCGACGATGCCACTGAATATCCAGATCCCGAAGCTTGCGATACCGAAGATTCGTGCAACGGGACTTGGCCACAATATAATGGTCAGTAAAGCGCCGGCGAATACGGTCCAGAAAGAAACAATCTGCCAGATAAAGTGGCTGTAAGCATGTGTGCCACGAACACTGGCAAGTTTTGAATAGTTTATGTAAACACCAACAACAGCTGTGATGCCAAATAGTATGCCCAGCAGCCAAAGGCAATAAACGAGGCCGGCTGTTCGGTGGGCTGTATCTGCTTGATTAAGTGACACGGCAGTGACCAGTTTTTGATGGGTGGAAAGTCAGAAGCCCCTGCTCCGACTGGCAGCTGAGAATACAGACACTACGCTATGCTCGATAACACGTCCAGCAGTGATCGGGTAATTTTTTGCAGTTTGTTACCTGTTTTGTAGAGCCCGGCTGATTACCAGCCGCTGTATGTCTGAAGTGCCTTCATAGATTTGGCAGACCCGCACATCGCGTGCGATGCGCTCGACTGGAAAGTCTGCCAGATAACCGTAGCCACCGTGGATCTGGATTGAATCGGAGCAAACGCGTTCAGCCATTTCACTGGCAAACAATTTTGCCATTGATGCTTCAGTCAGACAGGGCAGTCCGTCTTCGCGTAGCTGGGCCGCCCGGTGTACCAGAAGTCTGGCAGCGTCGATGGAGGTTGCCATATCAGCCAGTTTAAATGCTACCGCCTGTTGCGAAATGATAGGCGCCCCAAAGGCTTGTCTATCCTGAGCGTAGCTTAATGCGTGTTCGTAAGACGCGCGCGCCATGCCAACGGACTGGGCAGCGATTCCAATACGACCGCCTTCGAGATTGCTCAGCGCAATGCTGTATCCCTGGCCTTCATCGCCAAGTAGATGACTGGCCGGTATTTCACAATTGTCGAATATGATCTGGCAGGTATCAGAAGCACGTTGTCCCATCTTATGTTCTACTGATGCAACCTGATAACCTTCTGTGTTTGTTGGAACAATAAAAGCGCTGATACCGCGTTTACCGGCACTTTTATCAGTGACTGCAAATACAATGGCAACATCTGCGTTCTTGCCGGAGGTAATGAACTGCTTCACACCATTAAGCACATAGGTATCGCCATTGAGCTCTGCGCTGGTAGTCAGGGCTGATGCATCGGATCCCGCCTGCGGTTCGGTAAGACAGAAGGCACCAAGCATTTGACCGGTGGCAAGTTTTGGCAGCCAGGTTTGTTTTTGATCATCGGTACCGAACTTATAGATTGGCATGCAAGCTACCGAGTTATGTACGCTTACAATGGTTGAACAGGCTCCATCACCAGCGGCGATTTCCTCGAGTGCCATGGCGTAAGCCACTGAATCAGCTGCCGAGCCTTCATATTCTTCAGGTACTACCATGCCCAACAGGCCGAGTTCACCCATGGTGGCAATTGCGGCTTTTGGAAATTCAGCGTTTTTATCCCACTCAGCGGCGTTTGGTGCCAGGTGTTCGGAAGCAAACTGACGCGCCATGTCGCGAATCATGATTTGCTCTTCTGTGTAGTTGCTCAACGCTTGTGTCATGAGTTGATCTCTATGGCCATTGCGGTTGCTTCACCACCACCGATGCAAAGCGAAGCCATGCCGCGCTTTTTGCCCTGGTTTCTGAGTGCGTGAAGGAGGGTGGTAAGAATGCGTGCTCCTGATGCTCCGATTGGATGTCCCAGCGCGCAGGCACCGCCATGTATATTGACTTTGTCCACTGCAAGATCGAGATCGTGAATGGCTGCCATCGTGACCACGGCAAACGCCTCGTTGATTTCGTAAAGATCAAAGTCATCTTGCGTGTAGTTGAGTTTGTCCAGCAACTTACGCATGGCGAATACCGGCGCAGTGGTAAATAAGCCAGGTTCATGGGCGTGTGTTGTATGGCCAAGGATAGTTGCCAGTGGCGTAAGTCCGCGTGATTCGCATTCACTCTTTCGCATCATGACCAACGCTGCAGCACCGTCAGAAATTGAACTGGCGTTGGCGGCAGTGACAGTGCCATCTTTGGCGAATGCGGCGCGAAGTGTGGGGATTTTTTCCGGCATTGCTTTGTGTGGCTGTTCATCTTGCTCAACGAGAGTGTCGCCTTTACGCGAACTGACCGTAACGGGTACAACTTCACTGGCAAAGTCACCATTGTCTATAGCGGCTTTGGCACGAGCCAGTGAGCGCAGTGCAAATTCATCCTGTGCTTCACGAGTGAACTTGTACTTGCTTGCGGTATCTTCAGCGAAGCAACCCATCAGTTTACCTTTGTCGTAGGCATCTTCCAGACCGTCAAGAAACATGTGATCCAGTGTCTGGCCGTGGCCCATCCGCATACCTGCACGTGCTTTTGGTAGCAGGTAAGGGGCATTGCTCATGCTTTCCATGCCGCCGGCCACTGCCACATCAGCACTGCCTGCAAGCAGGATGTCGTGTGCGAACATGGCGGCTTTCATGCCTGAACCGCACATTTTATTAACAGTGGTACAGCCGGTGCCAAGCGGTAAGCCTGCGCCCAGTGCCGCCTGCCTTGCAGGTGCCTGTCCCTGTCCTGCGGGTAACACGCAACCCATAACCACTTCGTCTATCGCACTGGCATCAATGGCGCTGGCAGTAAGTGCCGCTTTGATTGATGCCGCTCCCAAATCCGCAGCAGTCAGGCTCGCTAATGCACCCTGAAAGCCACCCAGAGGAGTGCGCATAGCGCCGGTTATTACTATTGGATCATCGCTGCTCATGATGTGGTCTCCTTGATGATGGAGTTGCTGGCCGGTTGTTTGTTGTGCGTGTTTAGTTTGCCCGGATTTTTTTGGTTCTGGTTTTTATGGCCCGAATTATTATGAAATTGGTGCAGTTTTGCCATGTGGGAAATGCAGCGTTGCTCTATTTGATCGAGATCAGCCAGCGCCGAGTCGATGTCTTTTTTTTGTTGTTCCAGTTGCTCGCGGCGCTGCTCGATTTTCTGGTAGGTGTACTGCAGCTGTTTTAATTCGCCCTGTTCTTCGGTGTCGTACATGTCGAGTACGGACTTTATTTCTTCAAGCGGCCAGCCGAGTCGCTTGCCTCTGAGCAGCAGCTTGAGTCGGGTTCTGTCGGCGCGTGAGTACACCCGTCGGCTGCCTTGCCGGGTTGGGCTCAGCAGGTTTTTGTCCTCGTAGAAGCGAATGGCGCGCGTGGTGATGCCAAATTCCTTGCCGAGTTCTGAAATGCTGTAAGTTTCTTGCATATCTCGCCGCCATCAGTAATATTCAGAAGTATATTGACGTTTACGTAAACGTCAACTCATCCAGCTGTTTTGTGTTGATCGACGGCGCGCCTGGATTATTTAGCGCACGGCTCAATTATTTGATGGTTAATCATGACTACCCAGACTTCCAGTGTTGTTCCTATAACCTCCAGTGCCGATCTGTCAGCCGGCGAACATCGCGATGTCTCGGTGCGCTTCGTCACCGCAGCCAGTTTGTTTGACGGGCACGATGCATCGATAAACATTATGCGGCGTATTTTGCAGGGTGCCGGTGCAGAGGTGATCCACCTCGGTCACAACCGCTCAGTTGCCGAAATCGTTACTGCGGCGGTCCAGGAAGATGTGCAAGGCATTGCAATCAGCTCTTATCAGGGCGGACACGTTGAATACTTTAAATACATGGTTGATATGCTGCGTGAAAGAGGTGCAGAACACATTCAGGTGTTCGGCGGTGGTGGTGGTGTCATTGTTTCTCAGGAAATAGAAGAACTGCAAAACTATGGCGTTGCGCGCATCTATTCGCCGCAGGACGGCCAGAAGATCGGTTTGCAGGGCATGATTGACGACATGTTATCGCAATGTCGCTTTAACCCCGGTGAAAAGGCGGGAAGTGATCTTAAGCGGCTCGGTGAAGATAACTTCCGTAATCTGCCACCGCTTTTAACTGCACTGGAAAGTGGCTGTTGCGCAAGTGAACTGAAAGATCAGTTGCATCAGCATGCGGTTAAAGTGCCCGTGCTCGGTATCACTGGTACTGGTGGGTCAGGTAAATCTTCACTCACTGATGAGTTGATAAGACGCTTTAGAATTGATCATGGCGATCAACTGAAGATTGCCATTTTAGCAATCGATCCGACGCGCCGGAAAACCGGTGGTGCATTGCTTGGTGATCGCATACGTATGAATGCGATAGATCATCCGAATATTTTTATGCGCTCCATTGCTACCCGTGATGCCGGTGGCGATGTGCCTGCCGAGCTTGACGATATGATCGCTGCAACAAGGTTGGCGGGTTTTGATCTGATTATTGTTGAAACACCCGGTATCGGTCAGGGAGACGCAGGCATAGTCTCGCACAGTGATGTGTCGCTCTATGTAATGACACCGGAGTTTGGTGCAGCCAGCCAGCTTGAAAAGATCGATATGCTTGACTTCGCAGATGTTGTAGCAATAAACAAGTTCGATAGAAAAGGTGCTGCAGATGCATTGCGGGATGTGGCCAAGCAGGTGCAGCGAAACCGTGAAGACTTTTCAGTCGCACCGGATAAAATGCCGGTATATGGCACGATGGCATCACGGTTCAACGATGACGGAGTAAGTGCACTTTACGGTGCCATCCTATCATTGCTTAATAAAAATGGATTGGCGTCCAGTGGCGGCGCTTTAACTGTGACCGACACACGTCACTCCACAGACGAGTCGGTGATTGTGCCCGCACAACGTAGTCGTTATCTGGCAGAGATTGCAGAGACAGTACGTGGTTATCATGAAGAGTGCGAAAAACAGGCGCAGGTCGCAACACAGCACCAGCAATTAACTGCATCTCAGGCTTTGATGAAAAACGCTGGTGTTAACTTTGACGAATCTGGCTTGACTGTGTTGCTTGACCGATGCAAACAATCGCTAAACGTAGTCAATACACAGCTGCTTGAAGAGTGGCCTGCATTGGCGGATCGTTATCGTGCAGATACATTTGAAGTGCAGATAAGAGATCGAACACTGGCTACCCAGCTCGGCCATGAGACTCTCAGTGGCAATACGATACGCAAGGTGAGTTTGCCTTCATTCAGCGACCAGGGTGATTTGCTGCGCTGGTTGCTGCGTGAAAACCTGCCTGGTTATTTTCCGTTTACGGCAGGAGTTTTTCCGTTTAAAAGAGAAGGTGAAGATCCGACTCGTATGTTTGCAGGTGAAGGGGATCCGTTCCGCACTAACGCAAGATTCAAAGCGCTTTCCGAACACTCGGATGCCAAGCGATTATCTACTGCGTTTGACTCGGTGACTCTGTATGGCAACGACCCTGACCGCCGGCCCGACATTTACGGCAAAGTCGGTAACTCAGGGGTTTCAATCGCGACGGTTAAAGATATGCAGGTGTTGTATGACGGATTCGACTTGTGTGATCCGAACACATCAGTGTCTATGACGATCAACGGCCCGGCGCCAACGATTCTGGCATTCTATTTCAATACGGCATTTCAGCAACAAAAAGCGAGGTTTGAAAAAGACAATGGCAGAGCTCCTGATGCAAGTGAACTGGCTGACATTAAGAAGTGGACGCTTGCCAATGTACGCGGGACTGTGCAGGCAGATATCCTGAAGGAAGACCAGGGTCAGAACACCTGCATTTTTTCTACAGAGTTCAGCCTGAAAGTGATGGGCGATATTCAGGAGTACTTTGTTGATAACAATGTCAGAAATTTTTATTCGGTATCTATCTCCGGTTATCACATCGCTGAAGCAGGTGCGAACCCGATCAGTCAGTTAGCTTTTACACTGGCTAATGGTTTCACTTATGTGGAATCGTATCTTGCTCGTGGTATGCACATCGATGATTTTGCCGCAAACTTATCGTTCTTTTTCAGCAATGGAATGGATCCTGAGTACACCGTTATGGGACGCGTAGCACGCCGTATCTGGGCTGTTGCTATGCGTGATAAATACGGTGCTAATGATCGCAGCCAGAAACTTAAATATCATATCCAGACATCAGGTAGATCGTTGCATGCTCAGGAAATGGCGTTCAATGACATCAGAACAACGCTGCAGGCGTTGATTGCAATTTATGATAACTGCAATTCATTGCACACCAATGCCTATGATGAAGCAGTGACTACACCAACCGAAGAATCTGTCAGACGTGCCATTGCTATTCAGCTGGTGATCAACCGCGAGTGGGGTCTGGCTAAATGCGAAAACCCTAATCAAGGCAGCTTTGTGATTGATGAGTTAACTGATCTGGTGGAAGAAGCAGTGCTATTGGAATTTGAAAAAATTTCAGAGCGTGGTGGTGTGCTCGGTGCCATGGAAACCGGTTACCAGCGCGGCAGAATACAGGAAGAGTCCATGTTGTATGAGCATCGCAAGCATGATGGCTCGCTGCCAATTATCGGGGTAAACACTTTTACCAATCCATCAGATACGCAGGAAGAACAGACAATAGAACTGGCACGCTCCACTACTGAGGAAAAGGAAAGTCAGATTGCACGGCTTCAAACTTTTAAAGATCAGCATAATAATGAAGCAGATGCAGCACTTCAGAGAATTAAATCTGTGGCTATGAGCAATGGCAATATTTTCGCGGAGCTGGTTGATGCGGTGCAATATTGTTCACTGGGGCAAATTACAGAGGCACTGTTTGAAGTGGGCGGTGAATATCGCCGGAACATGTAGTGGTTATATTGAAGAGTTCTTAAGGTAAAACTGATGAGTGTATTGGTAGTTACGGGAGCGAGCAGAGGAATAGGCGCGGCGACCGCAAAACTCGCAGTGTCCCAAGGCTATCGTGTTGTCGTTAACTACCTGGCTAATGAGCAGGCTGCCAACCAGGTGGTTGGCAGCATTGAGGCGGCAGGTGGATCTGCGATTGCAGTTTCTGCGGATGTATCACTTGAAGCTGATGTTGTGCGCTTATTTGAAGAGACACTATCCCGGTTTGGACAAGTCGATGCGTTAGTCAACAACGCAGGTATTCTTGGGCCTCATATGCCTCTGGAGGCTATGACTGTTGAGCGTATCACTCGTGTATTTAATACCAACGTAATCGGATCAATGCTGTGCGCCCGCGAAGCTATAAAATTTATGTCTACCTCAAACGGGGGTGTTGGTGGGGGCATTGTCAACGTATCTTCAATGGCTGCAAAACTGGGATCACCGTATGAGTACGTGGACTATGCAGCCAGCAAAGGGGCGATTGATTCGTTAACTAAAGGCCTTGCGATAGAGCTGGCGGAATGTGGGATACGCGTGAATGCAGTCAGGCCAGGAGTTATCCATACCGACATCCATGCATCCGGAGGTGAACCTGACCGGGTGGACCGGGTCAAACAAAATGTGCCGATGAAACGTGGTGGTACTACAGTGGAAGTTGCCCATGCAATTTTATGGTTGCTGTCGGCTGAAGCCTCGTATGTCACAGGTGCTTTCATAGATGTATCTGGTGGTAGATGACTTGTCTATGTAAACAGGCAGGTTGTGACGGTATGTAACATTTTTTGCTAGTTTACCCGTAACTTAAAAAATACTTATTTGCTAGGATGTCGCGTCGAATAGCGCACCTGATGGAGTCTTCAAATGGAGGGACACGACGGGGAATTAAATTCCCTGATAAATGTAAAGCTCAATGTGGTAAACGTGAAAATGAGTCGTCAGATTGGTCAGGCAGTTCAGGCCATAGCAGATCTGAGGCTTCCTGAGTGGAGAATAATTTCTTTGCTGTCGTCTTCTGGCGGGATGAGTCAGGCAGATATACGCAGCAACATTGGCATGGATAAGGGGCAAATCAGCCGCACAGTTAAAACGATGGTTAGTAACGAGCTGATTCGATTCGACGGACAGGACGGGCAGGCGCGTAACGTTCGGCTGGCACTGACGAGTAAAGGCAAAGATATTCACACGCATGTTGATACCATCATGCAGAAGCACAAAGACCATGTGCTGGCGTCGCTGTCGAGCGATGAAAAACAATCGTTCTACAACAGCCTGCATCATATAGAAAAGTCCATTGATGCCTGGCGAGGTTAGGAGCTCTGGCAGCCGGGCTTTTTGCGCCAGCACACATGCCGCGCTCTGAAGCGGTAAAGCTTCTCTTGCTGACTTCCTTGGCTGGCATCCTCAGCTGGCGTCCCTGGCTAGCTTCTCCGGCTAGCCTTTCTGGATGGCTTCTTCGGTTATTGAGGCTGGCAAACCGGTCTCACCGCATATAACCGCTAATTGATACAGTATTTCTGCGGTATCTATCGTTGAGTTAGCAATAATTTCGTTTAAATGTGACGGCAAGTCTGCTTTCCAGCCGGGTGATCGTATACGATGTGCGCCACTCACACCCTTCTTAGTAACAAGGTTGTATGGCAGCACACCCCTCCGGAAGCGCACGACCGCGTAATTCAGCACTGAAAGATAGTCGCCTGACCTATCGCGCCTGTACGCCCGGGTATGCAGAGTCTCTGCAGTTAATCTCTCCCGCCCAGTTAGTTGGGCAAACTGATTTTGATTTTTTATCAGATCGCAGTGCGGCATTGGTTTACGCTGCCGAAAAACGTGTGCTTGAGTCTGGCATACCTGAAATTACCGCCGGAGAAATTTTAAGTAAGAGGACAGCAGGGAAGTACTTCGTCCGCAGTCCTGTACTAAACAGCTCAGGCGAGATCACGGGTATTGAGATCGCTGTTGTGAGTATTGACGATCTTCATCGCAGTTATCAGTTATTGCTTGGTACTGAGCTGCAGTTACGCGATGTGATAAATCAGTCGCCGTTCGGCTTGCTGATACACAGACACCACGAGCTTATCTATGTCAACGCCAGCTGGCTTGAGCTCATGGGCAGTGCCGGAGTGCTACCAAGCAAAGAAGAAATAAAAAAACTCGTTGAAGGTACGCACGGCGATTTCAAGTTGATTCGCTCTGTTAACGCCGCTGATATGGAGCAGGATCTGCGTTTGCAGTCGCGCGCTATAAAATGGAATGGCGGTGACGCGACAGCTGTCTATTGTGTGCCGGGACAAGCGGCCAATGCGTTACTGAATGAAAGCTCGGCTGCAACTAACGATACCAATGCTGCGAGTGCGGGTTTTATCGAGAAGCGCTCGGGCCACAGACGTACCAGCGAGATTCCAGAGCAGGACTCAAAAGTCAGCTCAGGACAGAGTTTTGAAATAGAATTTTTTGATAGTGCAAGGCACCCGATTCTTATTTGTAATAACTGGGTGCCGCTGCGAGCCAATGCTGCAGCGAGCTCGCTGCTTAAAAAGACTGCCGACAATAGCTATGAAACCGTGGCTTCCTGGTTCAGTGATAAGGATCGCGCCAGGGTGGAAGCAGTGCTTCACGAAGCAAGAAGTGCGGAAGATGGCGTGACGGTGAGCTTGCACAATGAGGCCAGTTCATACCACGCATTTATCAGCGCAGTGCACAAGGAAGGCAATCGCCTTGCCTACATTACCTTGCTGCCAAAAGCAGAGAGTCAACTGGAACTGGATCTTTCAGTGACGAGGCTAAAAGACTATGTGTCTGCGGCTGCAGATTTTTGGTGGGAAATGGACAATCAGTACCGGATGACGCACCTTTCTATGGAAATGAAAGACTTTCTAGGCGTGGAAACGGCGCAGTTGCTGAATGTTCCGCTGGAATCTTTGATCACCAGGCATGTCAGTGAGGACGATCAGGCTGAGTGGAAGGTGTTGGTGGTCGATCTGAACAAGCATTTACCTTTTCGAGACCGTGAGTATCTCTGGCAGCATAAAGATGGAGAAAAGCGAGTTGTACGCTTGTCTGGTGTGCCGGTATTTAATTCGGAAGAACAGTTTGTCGGGTATCGCGGGATAGGGTGGGACTGCACGGCGCGGTACCACAGTGCAAGTATTGTCGCTTATCACGCCAGCCATGATTCATTGACCGGTCTTGTCAATCGTCGGGAGTTTGAATCGCGTTGTGATGATGCCATCGCCAGAGCCGCTGACGCCAGGCAGGTGTTATGTTTTATCGATCTTGATAACTTTAAGCGTGTAAACGACTCGGCCGGGCACCTCGCAGGTGATGAATTATTAAGGCAGCTCTCAGCTTTGTTTACCAGTCTGGTGAGAAAAAGTGATGTTTTGGCTCGACTGGGAGGTGATGAATTTGGCTTGTTGATTTATGACGTCGGACTACAAGAGGCAATGCGGCTCACAACACAGTTGCGTGCGGAAGTTGAAAGTTTTCAATTTGACTGGGAAGGTCAGCAATTCTCTGTGGGTGCCAGCATCGGACTGGTTATGATTGATGAGCAATGGACTACGCGTTCAGCATTGTTTGGTGCAGCAGACGCCGCGTGCTACGAGGCAAAGCATAGAGGTCGAAATCAGGTAGCGGTGTACGATCAGGCTCAGGGGGCTGGCAGCCGTAAGCGAGATGTAAGCTCGGATCAATTCGTCAAGAGTGCTATCGAGCAACGAAAAGTAAAACTGGCAATGCAGCGTATTGTCTCTTGTACAAAAGCTGCTGATTCCGGCTCTGGAGTAGAAATTCTAATGCGTGTGCCATCGCCAGATGGCGCGCTGTTGTTACCGGCAGCCGTGATTCCACTTGCAGAGCGTTACGGTTTGTCGATTGAGCTGGATAAAATCATTGTTGAGCTAACGCTCGATTGGCTGCAGTGCCAGCCACATGTGGCTGACGGGCTTGATATATGTTGTATTAATTTAAGCGGGCTGTCGGTCAGCGATAAAGGTTTTCTGGAATTTCTAAAGAAGGCGCTGAGCGCAACAGCGGTTGATACTTCTATTCTTTGTTTTGAGGTGAGTGAGTCGGCAGTTAGTACCACCCTGACCGCAGTATCACAATTTATGGAAGAAATTGCAGAGTTCGGTTGTAAGTTCTCGATAGATGATTTCAGTGGATCAATTAACTCGTTCAACTATCTGAAAAAGCTGCCGGTGTCTTTTGTAAAAATTAATCGAAAGCTGGTTCGTGCAGTTCTGGATGATCCGGTTCATTACACCATGGTGCGATCAATCAATGAAGTCGCTCAAACCCTGGGTAAGCAAACGATAGCTGAGTCCGTTGAATCGGCTGATGTGCTGGCAAAGCTGCGGGAACTGGGCGTTGATATGGCGCAGGGATACTACATCTCTGCGCCAGAGTTGATCGACTTCTAGCAAGCCGTACCGAATTCGGGTGACAAACTTTTAAAGCCACAGTCTTCGCAGGTAAGACCTGCGTCGAATCCATGCTTAATCAACAACGGCAACACAGCACAGGCTGCTGTGTGCTTCGAGCTGTGTTGCTGTGCTTTCTAACAGCTCGCTGGTATATGAAACGGCGCGATAGCAATAGATTTAAACCTGCTGCTGGTCCTTCATCTTCACGACCCTGTGCTGCTCGCGCCAGTGGCTGACTCTTTACCGGAGGTGGAATTACTACTGTTATCAGGGGTGCCTCTGCGCCATCGATGATATCGCTCGAGTACCTTTAAAATAAACTGTGGTGCGTGTTCGCGTTGCCAGTTGCCAGCGACAGCTTTGTTTGCCTCAGACATCGTTGGGTATGTGTGTATTGTTCCGAGTATTTTTTTCAAACCCAGTTTGTATTTCATCGCAGTGACAAATTCTGTTAGCAGGTCACCTGCATGTGCACCAACTATTGTGACCCCCAGTATTTTATCCTTACCCGGTTTGGTGAGTACTTTGACAAAACCGTGATCTTCACTGTCTGCAATTGCTCGATCAAGATCGTCAATACCGTAGGTAGTTACCTCGTAAGGAATATTTTTTTCTTTCGCTTCTGACTCATTCAGGCCGACTCGCGCTACCTCCGGATCGGTGAATGTTGCCCATGGAACAACCGAGTAATCAGCCTTGAATTTTTTGAATTGTCCGAACAGGCTGTTTACCGCTGCATACCAGGCCTGGTGTGATGCTGTGTGGGTGAACTGGTAGGGGCCGGTGACATCGCCAACAGCATAAATGTTATCAAAGTTGGTGCGAAGAAAGTCATCAGTTTCCACTGTGGTGTTCTTGCGTAGTGTTACACCAAGCTCTTCAAGCCCGAAGCCTTCCACATTGGGCTTTCTGCCTATCGCAACTAACATGGCGTCGAACGGAATTTCGACGGTGCTGCCGTTTTGTTCGCATACCAGAAACTGTTCTGCCCCCTTTTTGCAGGAGACCGCTTTGGTGTCTGTGAGAACATTAATGCCCTCGTTGATAAATTTTTCCTTTACCAGAGAGGAAATTTCTTCGTCTTCACGGATCATTATCCGTGGTCCCATTTCGACCTGGGTAACTTCACTGCCTAAACGGGAAAAAGCCTGAGCCATCTCGCAGCCAATCGGGCCGCCACCGAGAACGATAAATCGTTTCGGTTGCTCTCTTAGCGCCCATACGTTATCGGAGGTATACCAGGTAACCTGATCAAGGCCTTCGATTGGAGGCACGAAAGGTCTGGCGCCAGTAGCAAGGATTATATTACGTGCTGTTATCTTCTGGCCGTTGACTTCAACAGTCCATGGATCAACAATTTTGCCTTCTCCTGAGACACAGTCAACGCCGAGGCCGGTGAATCGTTCTACAGAATCATGCGGCTCGATCTTTTTTATAACATCCTGCACGCGTTCCATTACATCAGAAAACTCGAAATCTGCACTAGCGCTTTTTATGCCGTATTTATTCGAGTTTTTCACATCATGCAGAAACCGGGCACTCTTGATTAGTGCTTTTGATGGTACGCAACCTGTGTTGAGACAGTCGCCACCCATCTGGTGTTTTTCGATCAGTGTTACCCGGGCTTTGACGGCGGCGGCGATTAGCGCCGCAATCAATCCACCTGAACCTGCACCGATGACGATGATGTTAGTATCAAAACTGTTGGGTGGGTTATGCAACGGTAGCTTTCCTGTTTTTGTATAGTTCAATTAGTTTCTTCGCAACAATTGGAAAAATGCCGAGCAGTGCGAATGCAGCAAGCAGCGAAGGAGATAAGATGTCTTTGAGAGAATCTATTTGTGCGAGTTGATTGCCAGCGTTAACGAAAACGGCAGTACCGGGCAACATGCCAACCTGACTAACCAGTGCGAAAGCTAGAGTCTTTAAGGTAGTCAGTCCCATCAGTAGATTGACTGCAAAGAATGGAACCACCGGAATCAAACGCAGCGTAAACAGATAGAAAACGCCTTCTTCCTCTATACCTTTATTAATCGTTTGTAGGTAGGACGAGAATTTTTTCTGCACGCCATCACGAAACATAAAGCGTGAAAAGAGGAATGCCAGTGTTGCGCCGATTGTCGATGCAAAGGATACGAGTATAAGGCCAGTTAAAAATCCGAATATTGCGCCGGCTGCAAGCGTCATAATGGACGCCCCCGGAAGTGATAGTGCGGCTACCGCTACATAGATGATAAAGAATCCGGATACAGCGACCAATTTGTTTTCAGCGGCGTAGTTGACGAGCAACTCATGTTTGGATTTAAGATAATCCAAAGATAGATACTGGCCAAGATCGAACACGAAGAACGCGGCGATCAAAGCGATCACTGCGATAGCTATTATTACTTTGATATTTCTCATGGATATAGGTTTTCTTGTTGTTCTACTTGACTGTCGTAAGCCGACAACGTTACTGGCGAGATGGCACAGACCTGGCACGTGGTTGGCATGCACCGAGTATACCGTTCGATGACCAACACAAGGGTTAGTTCCTCTGTGATCCGGCGTGAAACCCGGGCGCATAGTGCTGTTCGTCAGAAAATGGTTAGAAATTAAGCCTTATGTCAGTCCTGATCAGGCACAAGCACACACATTTCTCCGCACGGTGAAGAAACAGTTATAGTAATGCTCACATTTAATTAGCATTTAAGGCTTGTTGGACTGTTTCCGGATCAGCGTTGCCCCCGGAAATGACACAAATGACCGTGTCACTGTCAATTTTATCTGCATGAAATAATGCTGCGGCCAGTGCCACTGCACCTCCAGGTTCGGCAACGACTTTTAGGAATCGCATTGCCGTAGCCATCGCCCGCAGAGCTTCCTGGTCGGTAACTGCGATACCGGTGGCACAAAGACGCTGGATTATTGGAAAGCTCAGCTCACCCGGAGAAGGCGTCACGATGGCGTCACAAATCGAATGGCTCTCAGTATTGGTGCATTCACGGTAGCCACTTTTTTGTGATCGGATAACATCATCATAGTTCTCCGGCTCTACTGGTTTGACTCTGATATTCGGCGCGTTTTTCTCAAGACTCAGGGCGATTCCCGAAGTCAATCCACCACCGCCGCAGCAAACGAGTGCTTCGGCTTCGTCAACACCGGCACACCGAGCCTGTTCGGCGATTTCCAGACCGCAGGTACCCTGGCCTGCAATAACCTCTTTGTTGTCGTAAGGTTTGATCAGATAGAGTCCGCGTTCATTGGCAAGCTTTTGACCGATAAGCTCTCGGTCTTCGCCACCTGGTCGGTCGTAGAGCACCACATCGGCCCCGTAAGCGCGGGTGTTTTCTATTTTCAGCAAGGGTGCATTATTGGGCATGATGATAGTTGCAGCTACTCCCGCTTTGTATGCTGCATAAGCAACACCCTGAGCGTGATTGCCCGAGGAATAGGCAATCACCCCAGCGTTACGCTGTGCCTCAGTTAGCCTGGTGATCGCTGAAGTGCCGCCTCTGAACTTAAATGATCCGGTGTGTTGCAGGCATTCCGCTTTCACCAGAATTCGTCTGCCGGCTTGTTTATTCAGCAACGCACTTTCCAGTAACGGGGTTTTTACGGTGTGACCCTGTAGCCTGGCTTGTGCGTCGATGATATCTTGATACGAGACTGCTTCTTTCAATTCAGCATCTTTTGGTTTATTGCCCGGGCACATCTTGCAGTATTGCAGTGTGCTTGTCGAATAGCGAACAGGAGGCATTGATATGATCAGCAGCGTTTTATGCACCGGGATGGAATAATGATTGTTAGAAGTGTTGAGGATTTAAAGGCATCTGGCGGCTACGCGGAAAAAGCTGGAGTCTGGAGCAGTGCCAGATATTTGCTGCGTAGTGACAACGTGGGCTTTACGCTAACCATGACAACAGTGGCCGCAGGGCAATTGATTGAACTTGAATACAAGAACCATGTAGAAGCCAATTTGATTATCGAAGGCAATGCCGAGCTGACTGACGTTTGTGTCAATCAGACCTATCGGCTCGGGCCGGGTGATATGTATGCGCTCGATCAGCATGACCGACACAGACTGAAAGCGCTCAGTGATCTTAAAATAGTTTGCGTGTTTACACCGGCGCTGGTCGGCAATGAAGTACACGATGCCGACGGCTCCTACCCGTTGCGTGGGTAGTGGGCGCCGGGCGGCACAGTATTTCGAGTTTTTGAAGGCATATCACTGTATGCAACCGTGTTTAGTTACACCACTATTTGCATGGGATAGAATTGCGCTGTAAGTCCGAAGTGGTATCCGGTTTCATAAACATCCACACTTTTCTTGTCTAACCGAAATGGTATTACTCAATTGAATTCCTCACACGATAGTACAAGCCGTGTTACCGATCATGCAGCTGATGCAGGCCGTGTGCTGGTGTGGGATGGGTGGCGCGGCATGGCCATACTATTGGTTCTTTGTGGGCACTTTTATGACATAGGCTGGGTTTGGGAAGACCGGATGGGCGTGGACATTTTTTTTGTATTGTCCGGTATGTTAATGAGTGTCATTCTGTTTGAGCGGCGCATGTCGTTGCGTGACTTTTACGTTCGGCGTTTTAGCAGAATTTATCCCGTGTTTTTCGTGTGTGTGCTGATGATGTTTGCGATAGCGTTTGTGACATCGACTGAATTTACCCTGTGGGAGCTAATTTCAAGTCTGACTTTTCTACGCACCTATACTCCCTCTGATCCGCATATATGGAGTAGTGGAGTCACCGTTGGACATCTCTGGTCGCTCAACGTAGAAGAGCATGCTTATGTTTTTCTAAGTGTGATCACATTGTGTTTTGTATCGCGAAAATTTATTGCAGTGGGGCTGCTGTTTGTTGCATTTTCTTTAATTTGCCTGAGCCTTTATCGCTATCTGCAATTGCCACCAGCTGAGTTCCGTCTGTACATGATACGAACAGAGTCTGCTGTCGTATTTATACTTTTATCAGCGGGGTATGGATTGCTGGCACGTCAATATCAGTTTTCGGTGCCACCGGCTGCGCCCGTGCTTAGTCTGGCAGTAGCGTGTGTTTGCTATGCCAATGAGGCACCTGCATGGCTGTTGGTTACGGTGTGCCCGGTGCTGCTGGCTTTTTCAGTCAATCACCTGAAAGAAATGCCTGCATTTGTGACAGCGGTTTTGTCAAACAGTGTCATTCGACACTTTGGTTTGTGGTCTTACTCAATCTATCTCTGGCAGCAGATTTTTTACCAATACGCGTGGGCATTGCCAGGAAAAAAGTTAACTGCTTTCCTGATCTCGATTGCAGTCGGTGTTACGTCTTACTATCTTCTAGAGCAACCTGTAAGGCGCAGGTTGAACCGGCGCTTCTCTCCTGATCCAACTTACCGAACAGGGCGTTTTAAATAAAAGGACTACTGATAGTACGATGTTTGAGCTAGGTTTTATTCATCAGCTTTTCGGTCAGTCTGCCACCGTAGTGCGTTACCAGTTGCCGTTCGTCTGCATCAAGCAGGGTCCAGTAGGCAATTGACACATATACAACCGCGCCGGTTAGTGCCTGACCTAACAGTGAAAAATATCCTGTAGGCGTTTTGTTTTCGGCGAAATAGTAAAGCATGGCAAACAGCACCAGGCTTGCCGGCACAATGCGCCAGTAGGTGCGTTTGATGTAATCAAGCAGAGAAAAGTTGATTACCCGGCTGGTGAGTATCGGTGTGACCACAGCGTAGAAGAGGATCTGTGTGATAGCTGTTGCCGATGCGACTCCAACCAAACCAAATTTCTGTACCAGCATGATGCTAAGAATCAGGTTGGCCACTGAAAACGCCAGATTGTAGGTGGCAAACTTTTGGTGGTTAGCCGTGCCCAGCAAAATAGAGTAGCTGATCAGCTGAGGGCTTTTAATTAGCTGAGTCGTGAACATGATCATCAAAATGGTAGAGCATTCGACTGCATATCGCGGACCCATCCAGATACCGATGAACGCATCGCCGAGAGTCAATACACCAATACAAAGCAGGTTCGACAAAAGCAATATACCCTTGGTGCCGAAAATATAGGTTTTGTAGAGGTCGCGGTTATGCGTGGCTTCCTGTTCACTGAAAACCGGCACAAAGGTTTGCGATACCGCGTGTATGAGCTTATTGCTGTACTCGCTTAAGCTCCATGGAATAGTGTAAATGGTAATCGCTGCCGCCGACAGGAAGTAACCAATGACAAATGCATCACTGTAATAGATAAGCTGCAGGCCCAGCATGGTCAGGAAGGTAAACTTGCTGTAGTTGAATATCGACACCATCGTCGATTTGTCAGCGTTCTTCGTGGTGATCTCAACCCGGGGTTCCAGCTTACGCATAATGTAGGCGAGCATGATCGCAACAAGAATGTGCGCTGTGACCGAGATGACTCCCATCGCAACCAGGCTATAGCCGTTGCTCAGTGCAAAATAAAAGATAATCGCCTTGAATAAGGCAGTGAATAGAGTCGCGGCGTTGGTAACTTCGTTTCTCTGGAAGCCGTAAAACGCGCCAAAGAATACCCCTGTGGCCACGAATATTGCGACATCGATTGCGCCGATTATGACCAGCGTATGTACGGTATCACGCAGATCCGGTTCGAAATCGAATGCGCTGACCACACCATCGGCGATGAACGGGCTGAGCGCAAACAGCGTTAGTCCAACCAGAATCATAATTACAATGCCGGATGAGAAAACGACATTGAGAGACTTGTAATCTTTGAGTGCTTTGTACTTGGAGACGTACTTCGCAATTGCCGAGCTGACCCCCAGATCGAGCAAAGTCATATAACCGGTCAGCGCCGAAATAATCGACCAGATACCATACTTGGTATCACCCAGCGTATGCACCAGAAATGGTGACAGCATGAACGCGATAATGATCGCGCCAAACATGCCAACATAGTTGGAGAATACATTTTTGAGTACGGTTCGAAAAATGGTCGTAGCCCTGTTACTGAGTTAGGTAAGAAACGACTTACCGCTCTTTAATTACGGATGCCGGATTGCCGGCCACTATCATGTTATCGGCAACTGGATGAACCACTACAGAGCCCGCTGCTACAACACATTTTTGGCCGACATCGGCCATGACGACAGCATTGTTACCAATCCATGTGTCCTGGCCGATGTTGATTTTCGTCAGCTTGCCGCCTTGTTCGCGGATTGGAATGTCTGTGCTTTCTATGTTGTGCTGATTTTTGCCGCTTAAAATGTGAACACCGCTGCCGAACAGGCAGTCCCGAGCTATTTTGCAGCTGCCGATGTTGCATTGCGGGCCAATATAAGTGCCATGCTCAATTTCAGTGTCCGTTTGTGAGAAAAGCGTTCCAAAAGATATAACCACGCCCTGTTCACAATTTGTCATTGTCAGGTTATAGAAGCTGTTGCGTAGATAGCTGCCGGTTTTGCCAGGTATCAGGCTCATGAATTGCGAGCAGCTCGCAAATGCATCGTTTTGGTTTATTAGCGCCAACAACCGGTAGATTGCAAATATTGGCAGTATCAGCAGCAGGGTAATGGTTTGGACAACTTTTTTCATCAGGCGACTGGATACATGCGGGGTGGAACGCTGGTGGCAGGAATGTGAGTGGCACAGGTTGCAAGGTCTGCAAGTGCTTTTTACCGAGCCGGAATTATGCCACTTTTCAAAGCTGGTTGTCGGAGACAAATGGATCAGTTTCCCGTGACATCGGTGTGTTTGGGCAACACGCAGGGAAACGGTACTTTTTTCACTAATTTGCAAAGTCGCTGTGTGAAATTTGATCCTGATGTCGACACTTCAACGATCACCGTCAGGTATACTTCGCCGACTTTTCTGTAAGAGAGTTTCGACCTAAAGATGACCAGTTTAAGCAGAAAAATCAAAGGCGGTGTTAGAAAAGATATCAACGTTTTGCTTGAGTCTCTGAGTGCAGGTGAGGATGACGCAAAATTGATTCGATCTGCAGTCACTAAAATTGCTGAGCTGGTCGACAGAGAAGATGCACTGGTCGAGGACAGAAAGAAATTATCCCGACAAATAGGCACTGTTCGAGCCGAGGGCAACGACCCGTCAGATCTGATTGAACAGGTTTCGACTCTCAGTGCGAGCATAAAGCAGATTAAGGCTGATATTGAACAGAACGTTGAGCAAATAGAGGCTTGTGTTAACCGCGACTCGCACGGTGATCAGGCGGTATCCGGTGCTGACCCGGCACCAATGCCGGCGCATCTGGCGCCGAAGCAAGACGAACTGGATTTGCCACCCTGCCAACTGCGCCTTGCTTGTGAGGATGAAATCAACGTCCCGGAGTGGCAGGCGTTTGTCGACTCGCAATCGCACGCCTGTGTTTATCACGATGCGCGCTGGCACCATTTGGTTAAGCGTATTTTCGGTCACAATCCAAAGTACATTACTTGTCGTGGACCTGACGACGCATTGTGTGGTGTGTTACCGATGGTGCATCTGAGCAGCAGGTTGTTCGGCTCTTTTCTGGTGTCTATGCCATATTTTAACTACGGCGGGCCGCTCGCGACCAGTGCCGCCGTGGCAGAGAAAATGATGCAGTATGCCGCAGAAGTCGGTGAATCACTTGGCTGTACTCATTGGGAAACCAGGGACACACACCGGTTGGAACCCTGGTTGTGTAAGCAGCACAAAGTCACAATGATTCTGCCGTTGCCTCAAACCGACGAAGTGCTAGATAAACAATTGGGCACCAAGATACGTGCGCAGGTAAAGCGTTCAGCGAAAGAGGGACTGGAATTTACTCTGGGTGGCATCGAGCTGTTGCCTGAGTTTTATCATGTGTTCAGCCACAATATGCGCGACCTTGGCACACCGGTGTACAGCAGGCAGTTTTTTGCCAGCATGCTGGCGACCTTTGAGAAAGAAGCGAATGTGACGATTGTCAGATACAACGGTAAGCCCGTTGCCGCAGGGTTTTTGCTCGGCTTTCGAGAGAAACTGGAAATACCGTGGGCATCGAGCTTGCGCAAGGCTAATCCGCTTGGTGCCAACATGTATATGTATCGACAAATTCTACGTGTTGCGATTGAACAGAATTACCGGTTTTTTGATTTTGGTCGATCCAGTAAAGGTGCGAGTACTTACAAATACAAGAAGCAGTGGGGCGCTACAGAGCATCCATTGTACTGGCACTACTGGCTAAGTGACGCTGATGAGTTGCCGGAGTTAAATCCGAATAACCCGAAGTATAAGCTGGCGATTGCTGTGTGGCAGAAACTGCCTGTGCCTGTGGCAAATAGACTGGGGCCGCCGCTGGTCAGAAATCTGCCCTGAGCCGGATCGTTTGCCGTGACTGGCTAAGCTGCCTTTTTCTCATCGCTTAAAAGTTGTTGATACAGCTCTGTATATTCGATGGCCATACGCCGTGCTGAAAATTTTTCGTTTATATGTTGAGCAGCGGCTGCAGAGATTTCATTTGCCAGTTTTTCATCCCAGAGTAGTTGTTTACAACAATCGTACAATTCGTCTTTGTTGTTGAGCGTGGCAAGCAGGCCGGTTTTATTGTGTTCCAGTAGTTGGTTCACACCGGGGATGTCGTAAGCGGCTACTGGTACACCCATAGCCATAGACTCCATTAGGCACCGGGGAATGCCTTCCAGCGTAGAGCACATGACAAACAGATCAAATTTTTTTAAATATGAGAGCGGGTCAGTTTGAAAGCCGAGGAAAGAAATTCTGTCTTTTGATTTGAGCTTGTCTGAGTAAGCTTCAAACTTTTCACGGCTGATGCCGTCTCCAAGTAACACCAGCTCTAATCCGCTGTTGCTCATGGCCAGCTTTTCAAAAACATCCAGCAAATGAGTGACGTTTTTGCGGTCAATCATTTGTCCTATGAAGCCAATAGTTTTCTTTTCCGGCAGATCAATTGTTTCATGATCGGCGCGTACTTTCGGGTTGTCTGAAGGCTTGCGGTAGTCAATGTCTTTTAGATCTACGCCATTTTGAATGTAGACAATTTTCTCTTCAGGCACTTTATACCTTTGCACATCAGCATAGAGCTCGCGCGACAGAGGCACAGTGTAATCAAAATATTTAAAGGTACGGCAGCCGGCGGCAATAAAGAGTTCGAGTTTGCGATCGTTGGTTTTCTCAAAGCCATGTGGCGTAGTGATGCAGCGTATGCCAGCGATCTTTGCTGCAACGATTCCCAGAATATCCGATTTGTAGCCATGCGAGTGCAGTATGTCGACTTTCTGCTTTTTGATCAGTGCAACCAGGGACTTGATGGCTCGTGGATCGAAACGATTGTTCATCTCGACCTCATGACTGGTAAGTCCGAGTGCATTGAAATCACGCACCAACTGTAGATCGTGGCTTGCCGCTTCTTTAGTGACCACCAGCTCGGAAGTAACTAATGCGGGGTCGCTGTTATTTGCCAGCGCCAGTATCCATTTTTCAGCACCATAAAATCCGGTAGAACAGATGAAGTGCAGGACTTTTACAGGAGTGTTGGTCATAGAATGAGTAATGCAATATTTGTATGATGGCTAGCTGGCACGTGATCTGATCCAGCGCAGCTCTTTAGAGATTCGAAAATTTGTAAGGCAGGTAACCCAGTTGCCGGTGATGTGCTGTAAATGTGTCTTCGGTGTGTGAAAACACCCGTCCTTATTAGTTACATCTACTTCCCTGATACCAGGGTACGGCAAGCTATCCACGGCAAGAGCCGTGGCCGGGCCATGATTCTGCAGCAGCAGTATCTGGATTCTTGCAAAGTGCAGCGTATCGCAGGCGGCGAGCTCGCGAGTCAAATATTCGTTAAAAAAGCGTGCACGTTCAAGGAATACAGATCTGTTATTCAGAGCATACTTATACGCTGCGTAGAACACATGTACCTTTCTCGGCTCCTGCGCGATCCAGGTGGCGTTTGGGTATTCAAGGTTTTCTGCGCTTTCAAGGTACGGCGCTTCGTTTGCCGCCATCCACCTTGCGTAATGGAGCAGGGTCGCTCGGGCGTAGTAGAAATTTTTATCTTGTTGGTCAATGCTACGCTTCAGGTCGAGATACCGCACCAGCTCTTGTAGAAAAACAACGTAGTACCAGTTTTGTTCAACATCATCGAAGCCTCTTGCGTTGATATCATCACCGGGACCTGCAGTGTTACGTATTATTTTTTCTATTTTGTTCAGATAGCTGCTGTCTGCGGTCAGATCGTAACAATCCATTAGCGTACGCATATAGTTGCCAGTTTCCCTGTCCATCGGGTAGCGGTACCTGAAAATCTTCGCCCCTTTGCAGGTCTTTATAAAGTTTGCAGTGTCGTGTTGTAACGTCTTTCTGGTTGTTTCCAGCAAGGTGCCGCTGCCTTCCTGATAATTGACAATCCAGTCGCCCAGATCCAACACAGTACTTTTGGCTTCCTGATCACCTGTCATGAAATAATAGTAAACAAGGCCTGTTGAGTAGCTGTGTCCTGAACTGGGGCCACCACCAATTTGAGGTTGTCCATCATAGTGGACCTGCGATTTTGAATAGGTTCGATGGCTTGCTGTCTGTGCTTGCATGTAGTGATCTGTGTGCCAGAACATTCCGTTGTTATATTCGACACGATCTTCTTCAGTGCGATAAATATCTATATCCATTAAATGGTTGGCAAGGTCGCTGTAGAGTGGTTGCCAACTAAAGTCTCCGCTTATAACAAACTGGCGGATGAAACCGTACAAAGCATCATATTGGTTGTTGTAATGGGAGACAAAAGGGTGTTCATCTTTGTGGTGTGCGGCCTCATGATCTGCGTGAATGTCACCGAAGTTACGCCATCCGTATTCATCGAGATTTTCTCTTTTTGCGTAGAAACCCGTTTGAGGATCCCTTGAGGGCTCAATGAGAGCATCGTAGGCAGGGCAGGTATGCGAGTCATCCAGATAGTTGAACACACCGGCTTGCTTATAAACCTCAGCAGGCAGTCTAATTTGAGGCGCAGTGGATTGAGCAGTGGCGGTTATTTCTTTATGAGATCTTGCAAAGTTGAATAGCACCTGATGACGCTTGCGTTCACCCCCTTGTATCTCATGCCTGTCACCATGGTGGTATGGGAACAGGCGTAGTGCGAGCTCGGTGGCGCTGACATCGATGCTTTTTGGGAAATTCTCCCAGAACTGCAACGGTTCAACCGTAAAGGCATGTGTATTCGCCTGCAGCGCGACCATCGGGCTGGAGCGATCACCGGCAACGACCTCATTGTTATCTACTGTTAGCTGATAGCCGTTAAATTTATTGCAAACTTTCCCTTCGGCATTTACGTGGACCGCGTTGTCCCAGTGTTTGCCACCACTTGCAGCTTGAAAAAGGATGGTGGATTGTGACGCATTGATCCACTCGGCATCTTTGCTGACCTGCAGTTGCACTTGTTCTGACTGGTCGTCGTAGTCAAACGCAATTGAAAAATCCTTGAATGTAACCGAACCTGGATCGCCAAGATCCCAAATGCCGCCGGCATGTAAGGCTCTTTGCGGGTTGTGCAGCTCGCATATTAGCGATAACTCTGCATCCGGTAGTACCTCGAATATGAATCGGGCATTTAACAGGTGGTTGTCGTCAATTTGATACTGTCCGCAGATCTGAACCTTGCACGAGAGGTTGTCATGATCGATGAGTGAGACGTCGTTGATTTGGAGCTGGCACAGGCTGTCGTCATTGAGTTTAAGCACAGGATGACAGGCATTCTTTCGCCATACCTCGCCGCCTTCGTATGTCACTGTGGGGAACGTGCCGGTTTGGTGAAATTCAAAAGTCGCGGCAGACGCTTTGATCTTGATTGTTTCGGAATTTTCCGTCACCTCAATTACTGTTTGGAGTTTTCGGGCTACGCCCTGCAGCAAAACGAGTTCAAGATCAGCAGAATGGTTGTTCGTTATCGAAATTTTTGCGAGACCCCACTTTATGGTGCCATCGCTCCACCTCGCTGTCGCTGCAAAACTGCACTGCACGTCGGCTGCTGTGTCGTCAACCGTGATTACGTTTAGTTGGCTGCAGTCGGTCTGCGCACCTTTCGGCAACGGTATCCCGACCTGGACAAAATTGGTGCCTTGCTTGAGATTTGTCAGTTGTAATTTGATCGGATTCATCACGACATTGTTAAATTGTTGTTGGCAGTTCGTAAAACATGTGAGGCCAGTAACGCGCGATGCACATGATATTGGTATCAGAAAAAATATGTGTAAAAGCCGGTTTACAATAACGCCTCGCCAGAATTGTGAATCGTAAACATGTGTTGTATCGATTCGTTAGACGGCAGAGTTCGATTCAGGCTTATGTCACAGCGCCAGTCAATCTTCGCTATGCAATCTTCGCAAGCCATGCGACCCGCAATTTACCTGGCCGGGCCAGCAGCGTCCTTTATCCCACAACATTGTATCGGCAGTGAGTCATCTACACGCAGCTTATTTTGTCCGGGGCTGGAGTGATTTTGCGGTACTGAACATAAAAGTTTTCAGTTCTCTGCCAAATACTCGACATTTTGCGTTGCAGATTACTGACCGACTGCATAATAATCTGCATCTCGATGGATATAATAGCGCCTCTCAAATGGGCAGTGCATCGGAAACGTAGTTAGCTTTCAGTACCGCGAGTTATCCGAGTCCAGTTGGAATGATGTTCGGGTCACTATTACTTAAAGTAATGGTTTACCCATCTAGTTACGGAGCATCTTGAGAAGCAGTTCGCATCGCCTGAAACTGCAGTAGCTTGTAAGAGTATCGTGCAGCGGCAGTGTGAGCAGAAGATGGTTTTGGGCAAGTGAGCAGTGAGCAGCCTTGCAGTTGCGTGCGGCTCGCCTAAGGCAGCTAAATTTATTGTGGTGAAAATATGACAATTCCTGTTTTGCTGTATATGTTGCTGTCTTGCATCACGGCTGTGTTCGTGCCGTGGGTCGGGGCGATCTTCTACTACATACTCGCTGTAGGGCAACCTGAGGATCTGTTCCCTCACCACTTCGGCGAGGGAAGTCGAAATTCACTTTATATATCCCTGGCTGTTATCGCTGGTCTTGGTTTGGCCACAGCGACACAACAGGTCGACTGGCGGCGATTGTTTGCGCTACCCAACCTGGCCCTGATGCTGGTTGTGGTGGCGTTCAACCTGTCTATTCTTACCAGCCCTTTTGCCGAGTTTTTTGACGTCAAGATTGCCAAGCTTTCTTCTGTGCAAATGCTTGATACTTTCAACAAAATCATGCTCATCTACTTTGTTGCCGTATTGCTTATTGATACGCGATTCAAGCTGATGTGCCTGATTTCTGTGATCGCCGGTGTGTTGCTCTACTGGGTGTTGTGGGCCAACAAAATCTACTTTACCGGGGAATTCTGGCGGTTTGGTGATAACGGCAGGCTCAATGGACCATGGGGTCTGTACCACGATGAAAATTATCTGGCGATGTTGTTCGTGCTGGCAGTGCCCATATTTTACTACCTGTCGGTTGCTACCACGAACAGAGTAATAAAATACGGTCTGTGGCTCTGTATTCCACTTGCGTGGCACGCGCTTTTCTTGACCGGTTCTCGCGGAGCGCTGCTATCACTCATCGTGGTAATGACGTACATATTCTTCCGCAGTTACAGCAAAAAGGCCTCGCTGATTTTCGTGGTTGGTCTTGTGGTGGCGATCGCCACACAGAGCGGTAACATGCTGCAACGTGTTACTGACACAATCAGCGCTGAAGAGCTCGAAAGAGATCGTGCATTTATTGAGAACTCAGATGATTCGCCTGAAATTCTTGAAAAGCCGGTTGATCCGCGCCTGATATCGTGGGAGGTAGGTCTGAAGATTATGCGTGACTATCCGCTGTTGGGCGTGGGTGCTGCTAACTTTATGCGGGCCTTCCCGGAGTACGATGAGTCAGATCCGCACGTCGCGCACAATACACTCGTACAGTTCGGGGCTGCTAATGGCGTCGGCGCCGCATTTGTATACTTGTATTTACTCTGGCTGCGGCTGCGTAATGTTATGCAGAAGCCAGATCCCGAAAAGACATATCCGCAAGGGCATCCACGGGACTACCTTGACGATCTGTTAAATTCATTGTTTATCGGATTTTATACTGTAGCGCTGTTCCTCGATTTAATGGTGATCGAAGTGACGTACTTTGTGTTCCTGGTGGGCACTTGCAAGTACATTCTTGATAACAAGAAGAGTCGGCCGTTCTTTACAATCATCGATTCAGTGTACCGATGGAAGCAGAGTAAAGCAGACGCTGAAGAGGCAAAAGCGGTTGTCAATACCGCGGTGCCCGTGTACCGAACTGTCATGCAGGACGACAGCAATATTCTAGTTGATAAGCCGGTTGCACTGCCTGCGGCTGAGGCCATCAAGCCGAAGCTCAATCAGTACGCACCGACAGGTCATCTGTATGCCGACGCCAAATAGCCAGAGTGGTAGGCCGGGTGGTAGGCAGGCTGAAAGCAAGGCAGACTGGTCAATCAGCCGTTGCTGGTAATTTTAAGATAGACCTCTTTATAGCTCTGGATCATTTGATTCAGAGCGAATTTATTGTCAAAGGTTTTCTTCGCGTTTTCGCCTAAACGCATCCTGGTGGCTTTGTCTGTTGTGAGCTGCAGCATTGTCTCTGCCAGCTGTACTGTATTGTCTGATTCAACAACTTTGCCGTTGATTTGATCTTGTATCAGTTCAGTGTTGCCGCCGACAGCTGTGACGATACAGCAGGTGGAGAATGACATGGCTTCAAGTAGGGTCATCGACGTGCCTTCGCTAAAAGAAGAGAGAATATAAACGTCGATTAATGACATGTATTTTTGTGTATCGGTTTGAAAGCCGGTGAAAATAACCGCCTGCTCAACTTTAAGTTCTTTAACCAGTTCTTCGATGGCGATTTTCTGGTCCCCGTCACCTACGAGTAAAAGCCTGGCGTCGGGGTGCGCTTCGTACACTTTGGCAAATGCGCGTACCATCATCGGAAGGTTTTTTATAGTGTCGAAGCGGGTGATGGTGCCGAATACTATATTTTCATCAGTCAGTTGTAGTGTGTTGTTGCCTTTCCCTTTCCCTTTCCCTTTCCCTTTCCCTTGTCCGGCAGTTGGTACATTGGCCTCGATGCCATTGTAGATAACGCTGATGGTGCTTTTTCTAAACCACTCATATTCCGCCAGAGCGTTTTTAGTTGCCTCTGATATCGCAATGATTGAGCTGGTCAAGAGCCCCAGGGCTTGATTGACCAGTCGCCGTTTCCAGCTGTAACTGTCTGGATGGAAGCGACCGTGTTCGGTAAATACAACTTTGGCGTCTGTGAAAAGTGCCGCCAGTACACCATAGACATAGGGTGTGTACTGGTGGCAGTGGACGATGTGTACGTTATTTTCACGTAGTATTTCTCTTATTGATTTAATCAGACTGGTATCAAATCCGGGTGATCGGTTAAGTATGTGAAACGCTGTGCCCGATTGTTGCAGTTTGTGTCCTATCGGGCCGATCTCTCCTTCAAGGCATACAATGGCATTTTCAAAAACTGATTTATCCGCATGATTTACGAGCTGGTAGATCACCTGTTCGGTGCCACCAATGCCCATGTTATACGTGACGTGCAGAATATTAATTTTTTGATTCATTGATTACTTACTTTTGAAAAATTAAACAGTTTCTGCAATGTAGCGTTCCCACCACAGTTCAAAGGTCAGCATGCTCCATAGCTCGCTTGAAAAGTCACGCGAGCCATCCTGATGTTGTTGCCAGATTTTAGCTACCTCATCCGGTTTGAAAAATTGTGACAGCCCATTATTTGTAGCCAGTAATCTGGTTTCCGCAATTTCCTTTATTTCATTTCTCAGCCAGCTTGCCAAAGGCACTGAAAAGCCCATTTTCTTTCGGTACAGTGTTTCATCGCTTAGCAGCCTTTCCATCGTCTTTTTAAGGACGTACTTGGTTTCTTTATCTTTCAGCTTAAGATTTGCCGGAATGGTGGCAGCAAATTCCACCACCCGGTAATCCAGTATTGGTGCCCTGGTCTCGAGGGAGTTAGCCATGCTCATTCGGTCGACTTTGACCAGAATATCTCCTGGCAGATAACTTTTGATATCGGTGTACAGAATTTTTGAAAGATGGTTGTCAGTGTCAGCTGCGTGATAAAGATCTGTGGTTATGTCTGCAGGATCGTAGTCTGACAGTTTGGCCTTGAAGTCGTCACGTGCCAGTCTGTTCCAAAGCTGGTTGCTGAAGAATGTATTCGAGATATAGAAACCAGCGTCTGGAGGAACTGCCAGAGACCCCAGTAGAGAAGCGCCCCGGCGCAGTTGTCTGTTGGGGTTGTCAAACAGCGTTTTCGCACCTTTGGCTAACAGGCTTTTGGGCAGGAAAGGCGGGACTTTGGAGCGGATGCTGTTTTCGAGCTGATCCTGTTGGTACTTACTGTATCCGGCAAAGTTCTCATCACCGCCATCACCCGCCAGGGCTACAGTCACCATCGATCTTGCCAGTTTAGAAACGAAGAACGTCGGCACGAATGACGGGTCAGCAAATGGCTCGTCAAAGTAGCCTGCAATGTCAATCAGGTTGTCTGCCACCGTTTCTTTTACGGTCAATTCGTGGTGGTCTGTGTTGAACTGCTCCGCCACTTTTGCTGCGTAGGCGACTTCATCGAATTTCTCCGAATCAAATCCAATCGCACAGGTTGTGACGGCTGATTGCTGATTTTTTGCCATCAATCCGACCACAGCACTTGAGTCGACACCTCCACTTAGAAATGCACCCAGAGGCACGTCACTGACCATGCGACTTTTAACACTGTCGTTTAAAAGGGAGTAAAGCTCGTCCTGAATTTCATCAACAGGTCTTTTACTGGTATCAGCAAAAGAAACATCCCAGTATTGCCGGCTTTTTATTCCATCCCTGCCTACCAGCATCCAGTGACCGGCCTGCACTTTATCGATGAATTTGAAGATAGATTTTGTTTCAGGAACGTATTGATAGAAGAAGAAGTCTTTGACAGCATCATCGCGGATACTGCGATCAATGTTTGGTGCGGCAAGAATCGCTTTGATCTCAGAGGCGAAAAGGAATGTGTCGTCTTTGCGATAAAAGTAGAGGGGTTTCTTTCCGAGTCGGTCTCTGGCCAGAAACAGCGTCTTCTCAACCGTGTCCCACACTGCGATTGAAAACATCCCGTTCAGATATTGCAAACAATCCGGGCCGTGTTTTTCGTATAGTGCCAGCATCACTTCCGTGTCTGATGAGCCTCGGAAATGCACACCTTCCGCCTCAAGCTCTGCACGGCGTAGCTGGAAATTATAGATCTCACCATTAAAAACCGTTACATATCGCCCTGAGGCCGACTTCATAGGTTGACGGCCGGACTCTGTCAGATCGATAATCGCCAACCTTCGATGACAAAGGCCAACAGCAGGATCGGCGTACACATCGGAGTCATCAGGGCCGCGATGAGCAATGGTGTTGCCCATTTTCTCTAATAAAGCTTCCGGGTTTTCGTATGAGTGTTCGAACTGAGTAAAACCTGCAATACCGCACATTGTGTGAATCCGATAGTTAAATACGTCTGAGTAAATTTATTAATTGTTTGTGTAAATGAATTCTTTTACCAGCCGAAGTCGTAGCGGCTGTTCTTGAAGATTCTGATTACTGAAGCGTGAACCTACGATCTGATGCCTGCCAGGGATGGAAAGCCTGGCTGTGGAAGTGGCAGCGTACTCAAGTTTGCAGCAAAAAGTGCGGATCGGTGGATTCAGGCCGATGAAGGCCAATGAGAAATTTTTTAATCGAAAAATGACTAACAACACAAATGCTATTCGTCCCGGGAATGCGATGACGGTTGATGTCGAAGACTACTTTCAAGTTTCCGCCTTCGATCCTTACGTCGATCGCGCCAGGTGGGGGGAGTATGAGAGCAGAGTTGAAGCAAACACAGATCGTATACTCGCCAAGTTCGAGCAGTATAATGTGAAGGCGACTTTTTTCACATTAGGATGGGTGGCCGATAAGTATCCTGCGGTTGTTCGCCGTATTGTGGAAGGTGGGCACGAGCTCGCTTCGCACGGGTGGGACCATATTATGGTAACCCGTTTAACGCGTGAAGAATTTGGCAAGGATATTCAGCGAGCCAAGCAGACCCTCGAAGATGTGACCGGCGCACAGGTTGATGGTTACCGCGCCCCGAGCTACTCGTTTACCAGCAAGAACAACTGGGCGCACGATGTACTCGCTGAGCAGGGATACCGCTACAGTTCAAGCGTCGCACCGATAAAGCATGATCTGTATGGCATCCCGGACGCACCTCGATTTGCGCACACTTATGCTGACGGTGCAGTGATTGAATTGCCTATAACCACAACCCGTTTTTTAGGTCGTAACATTCCCTGTGGTGGTGGTGGCTGGTTCCGACTCTATCCCTACGCACTGAGTAGCTGGGCGATAAATCGTGTGCGTACTGATGATGGTGAGCGTTCGATATTTTACTTTCACCCGTGGGAGATTGATCCGCAGCAACCGAGGGTTGACGGGCTAAGTCTGCGCACCCGCTTCAGGCATTATCAGAACCTCACAAAAATGGAACCGAAAATTGAACGGTTACTGAAGGATTTTGACTGGGGAACCATGGCAGAGGTTTTTTCTGAAGAGTTGAAGTTAAATTGATAAACGCTCTTGCAGCCATGATTAGATTGTTCGATTTTGTTAACAATGCGTTTAGCACACGAACCGGTGTGAGATGCATTTCACGCTTGGTTTGCAACGCCTTGAATTTGCTTCCATTGCGTTTTGTAGTATTTGGTCGATTTGGCACGAGCTGCACGGGTATCTCGTTAATGATGATCTTAAGTGATACATTTTTGTTGCATTGTGAGACCAGGGTCGAGGTACCGAAATCGTTACGCCTGTATAGTACGTCGTTTTCCAGCAGGCTGAATTTATGTATCAGGAATATTACGATCTTAAGTCCGAACCTTTTCCGCTTTCATCGCACGGCGACAACCTGTACCTGCATGAATCGTTTAAGCGATCTATGTCATACCTGTTTTATGCGTTCCACAGGGGCGAAGGTATGGTTTTGATTTCCGGTCGTCCTGGTAGCGGCAAATCTACTTTAATTGAAGAGATTGTTGCAGAAACCAGTGATGTCGATATGCCTGTTACTGTGGTAGATTGTGCTGGTTTAGTAGGCAGTGATCTGTTGGAGCTGTATCTGGAACAACTTGGTGTTGTGGCTGCCCCTGAAGTATCTAATGCTCGCGCCGTTCGGGATACGCTTGCCAACCTTAGGTCTACCAAGCGTCCAGTACTTATACTTGACGATGCGCACTTGCTATCAGATGAAGATTTGAAGACGGTTTACATGTTGTGCAACCTGAAGCAAAAAGGCGTGCATCTGGTGCAGATTGTGTTGGCGGGCCATGCGGTGTTGAGGGAAAAGCTGTTATCTCCGGGCTACGAACAGTTCCATCAGCGATTAGTTGCAACTTGCAACATTGATGCACTGGAGATGTCGGAGACACGAGAGTACATTCTGCATAAACTGCGGTCTTCAGGATGGACGAATAACCCAAATATTGCAGAAAGTGTTTACGGTGCCGTTTACAGATCTAGCCTTGGAGTGCCGCGATGGATCGACTTGATCTGCAGCCGGATGTTATTGAACGCGATGGCTGATGAAAGAAAGTTTGTTTCCCTAGAAGATATATGTGAGGTCATACGTGACCTTATTAACGAAGACTTGCTGCCGAACCAGGTTCGGTTATCAAGCCACACAAAAGTAGCGTGAGTGCCACTATGAAAACTGTGTTAACTGTCCTAACCGCTTTGTTGGTCACTGTAGGATGCACCTCCGGTCCAGCCGGTGTTGTGCAACAGCCGGAAACCACAACTGTACAGGCTTCAGCGCCGGCAACGGGGAGCCCCGCGTCGGTCTCTGCTCAGGATGCCAGCTATCAGTACATTATCGGCCCTGGCGACACACTGGATATTTTTGTCTGGGGCTACGATGACCTGTCGGCTCAGGTGCCAGTCCGGCCTGATGGTAAAATCACCACCCGCCTCATTGAAGACATGCAGGCAAGTGGTAAAACGCCAACAGACCTTGCACGAGACATAGAAAAACAGTATGTCACTTATGTAAAAAACCCGACCGTGACGATCACCGTAGATCAGTTTGTTGGCGATCCGTCGCAACAGATCAAAGTGGTTGGTGGTGGTTCAGAGCCCAAGACAGTGCCCTATCGCAACAACATGACCGTGCTTGATGTGATGATCGAAGTTGGTGGCCTGAGTAAGTTTTCAAGCGGCAACAAGGCGCGGCTGGTGCGAACAGTCAACGGCGAGCAGCAATCTTATAGAGTGAAATTGCAAAGTTTGCTAAAAGGTGGTGATATCAGAGCCAATCGTCCGGTCCAACCTGGTGACATCATCATCATTCCGGAGTCGTGGTTCTAGGGTTTCCCGGGAATCGGCGCTTGGATAAAAACTGAATTATAAAAAGGCTAGTAGACAATAATGCATGAGTTATTTGACAAGTTAAGTGAGTTTGTCTGGGGTGTTACCAGATATCGTTGGACAGCACTGGCTGTTGCCTGGACGGTAGCATTGCTGGGTTGGCTATCAGTCGCGCAAATTGATTCTCGTTATCCTGCGACAGCGCGTTTATTCGTTGATACCAATCGGATCCTTGGACCTCTGATCCGTGATATCTCGGTTCAAACAGATGTTAAGAAGCAGGTTGCGTTGATGAGTAAGACGCTGCTGAGCCGACCTAACCTCGAGTCGCTGATTGAAAAGAACAATCTCGATGCGGATATTCTTCCCGGAGACACGAACGGCTATGAAGAGCTCATCGATCTTCTGCAGGACGAAATTGATATCTACGACACCAACGGTACCAAGTCGCTATATTCGGTTGAGTATTCTCATGCAGAGTCAGATGTGGCGCTGGGAGTTGTCGAAACGCTGGTCGATATCTTTGTTAACAGCTCGCTGGATGAAGAGCGAAAAGACAACCAAACAGCTATTACTTTCCTTGACAAACAAATACTCGACTACGAGCAACGTTTGACTGCGGCAGAAGAACGCCTGGCAGATTTCAAACTCAGAAACGCAGGTTCACTCCCGGGTGAAGAAGGGGGTTACTACCAACGTCTTGAAAATCTGGTTGTGCAGCAGCGTGCCTCTGAACTGAATTTTCAGGAAGCGCGAAACAAGCGTAACGCACTGCGAGACCAGTTGGCTCAGATTGAGAGAAGTGTGTTGAGTGCATCAACCACCACTTCGCCGGCAGACGATCGTATAGAAGAGTTACAGAACTCACTTGACGAGCTACTGGTGCGATATACAGACCGGCATCCGCAGGTCTCTATTTTACGTCAGTCCATTGCTGACCTGCAGGCATCCAAGCTTAACGCCCCCGTCGGCTCAGGCAGCCGTAACTCACTGTTGCGTGAAGACGATGTTTACCAGAAAGTCAGTACACTGCTGGCAGAGGCAGAGGCAGACGTTGCAAAGTATCAGGCAAGAACCGTTAACTTCAATGCACGTGTGGCAGAGCTAGAGAGCACCAGTGGCAGCTTCCCGCTGGTTGAAGCCGAACTGGTACAACTTGATCGCGATTACAACACCGTTCGCAAACAACACGAAACACTGCTTAACAAGCGAGAAGCAGCAAGGCTAACCGGTAACGTTGAAGCTGATTCTAACGATGTAAAGATACGCCTGATCGATCCACCATTCGTACCTTCACGTCCGACAGACCCGGACAAACTTCTGCTGAACGTGCTGGTGTTGGTAGGAAGCATCGCAGTTGGTGTCGCTATAAGTTTCTTTATGTCACTGCTGCATCCAGTGTTCTACAACCGCCGTGCGCTTGAGCACTACACACAGATTCCTGTGTTGGGTGGTGTGAGTATGTCCAAGAAGGCTTCGTCTAGATTTGACAACACAGTATCTAATTTGAATTTCGGTATTCTTGCATTGCTCTTACCGGTAGTTTTTGGTGGGTTGTTGTACATGCAAGTCAAGAACAACGCAGTTTATGAAAGCCTGAAGCTAGATGCATTAAGTGATACCAAGCAAGTTTCAATGCTTGAGAAGTAAAACCGAATAACAATTTAAAGTAAGGACCGTAGTAATGGGTGCGATTGAAAAAGCTATTGCGAAGTTCAATGTTGTAACCGGCCCTGAGGCAACTCAGGGCGTACCAACAGAAGATGTGGCGCAGATTCCAGCAATCCCTGGCGTGCCGACAAAGACGGTAGTAAAGACCGACAACCCGTCGGTACAGTTAGTAAAGAGTGGAAGTCTGAAATCCGGCGCTCATTCGAATAAAACGTTTTCATTGCCACACAAGGCAATGGAGCATGAAGGTCTGCTCGACCTTACCGCTCCGCGTAACCAGATGTCAGAAGAGTATCGTGCGATCAAGCGCCCAATTCTCGCTGCCATCGATTCGCAGGACCGGACTGACTTCTCCGCAGTGAACCGTAACGTAATCATGGTAACCAGCTGTATTTCCGGTGAGGGCAAAACTTTTTCGGCGATCAACCTGGCGTTGAGTATTGCGTTGGAGAAAGACCGCGATGTGCTGTTGGTAGATGGCGATATCACAAACCCGAGTTGTGGTGGTCGCCTTGGCTTCGATAATGATCGTCCCGGGCTGACCGAGCTGCTGCAGAACAAAGACCGCGATCCTGATGATTTGATCTGGCAGTCAGATTTGCCGAACTTTCGCTTTCTGCCCGCTGGCATTTCGCATAACCACGTGACCGAGCTGCTGTCCAGCAGGAATATGTCTGACCTGGTTGATGGTCTTTCACGTAACTATCCTGAAAGGGTGATCATCATCGATTCGGCCCCGCTGTTACTGACCAGTGAAGCGAGTATTGTCGCTGATCTCGCCGGACAAATTGTCTTTGTAGTGGGCGCAGAATCAACTACACGTGGCATGGTTTCGGATGCATTGAGAATCGTCAACGATCACTCGCGTGTGGGATTCTTGCTAAACAAAACACGCAAAGCGCAGAACAACATCTACGGCTATGGTTACGGCTATGGCTACGGGTATGCCAACGCTGGTTAAGCAAACCCTGTTAGATCCTGCGCGCTAACACTGGTTACCGGCAGGGCGTTTGTGTAATACTTCCTATGCTAGGCGTACCGGTAGTTATTTAAACACCGGTACGCACACTCCGATATGTCGTGCGGCGTGTGGCCGAATGGTCGCGGTATGTCTTTCCCCAATGTGCTGATTTGCATGCTTGACGCGTTTGGCGGCAACAGCGAAAAAACCGGAATGGCCTAATGTACAAGAACATTATTCCTGCATCCTTACTTTTTACGCTTCTCGGTTCGATGTCTGCCCCGGTGCAGGCCGAATGGGAGGTGTACAAGTTTCTGGATATCGGCGCAGAAGCGACAGACAACCTGCAATTGTTTGCTGGTGAAGAAGTTGTTTTCAGTGTTCGCCCATCGATTGAGCTGGAGTTTAGCGGTAACCGGTTTAACTCCGAGATCATCGGCAGTGTAGAAGCATTTCGTTTCAATGAACGCGACGACGAGATTATTGATCCGCGCCTGCAGCTGGAAACGGCAGGCACCCTGATTGACAATTTGCTTTTCACCAATGCCAGCCTCGAGTTCGGTAAGGTGATTGCCGGTGATGACTTCTTTGATCTGACTGAAGATTCAGACACTCAGGCACGACTGCGGTTAAACCCTTTTTTCGCAAGGCAGATCGGGCAGCTTGCCAATCTCTTTGTAGGCTATGGTCATCAGTCGCTCGACAACGAAACTGATGGCACAGTCGATTTTCAGCAAAACAGTGTGGCGTTTTCGTTAAATCGGAGCCCCAGGTTTGGCGGTTTTCTCTGGGGTGTTGGTGGTAACTACGAGCTATCCCGCGTGAACGACAATGAGGCGGATATTGACGAGAGCTTCGACTCTAGCTCGATCTTCGGGTCCATTGGATACACTCTCGGACAGACAGCGTTTTTCGAAGTAATTGGTGGTCAGGAAATCAACGATTTCACCGAGATTGCCAATGACGATGATCCAAGCGCATTCGCTGCTGCACGTCTGCACTGGACGCCCAGTGAGCGTACTTCCGTAGTGGTCGGGTTCAGTGATCGATTTTTTGGTGAAGGTCCAACATTATCAGTCAGTCACCAGGTGAGAAGTTCTTTACTCACGGCCAACTGGACTCGCGAGGTAAGTAATGCTGACGTTACGCTTGATGCAGTGACACCTTTCTCGGACGTAGATGATGCAATCATACCCACAGACATCAACCTGATAGACATCGATGAAAACGCGACCGCAAATCGGTTGTTCGTGGATGAAAGATTCAGTTTTGGTTACAAGCGCGCCGGTCGTCGTTCAGACTTAATTGTTGATGCGATTTTTTCTGATCAGACGGAGCTCGGTGGAGACGCCACGCGGTCGCAGTTTATTGGACGTATCGCGTTTGATCGCCAGTTAAGTCCATTGACAACGCTTCGGCTGCAGTACGAACATCTGCTTGAAGACAACCTGCAGGATGAAAGGGATAACGAGAACCGGGTCGGGCTCAGGTTTATCTTTAACTTCGATCGCAAAGAACGGGTTTCGATTATCGATGGAGAGGATTCTTAGTAAAACAATGTGACGCCAGAACCCTGAAATTTGATACCTAAGTGTTGTGTTGAGGTAATAAATACAGGGTTTTTAAGTGGTTGGATGCAGGTTTATTTTTTGGCTCACCTGCTCGCACATTTTTGTGACTCTTTATGTGATCCGCGTATTAAATTAAGCTTGGTATCGCCAAGTTGGTCACTGTCCAATTAGCCTTTGCGCGTTAAAATCGCGCGGTCGTCCAAACCAGTCAAGAGAGCCGATGGAATTAGATCCTATAGAAGTCTCAGCAACCGGCAATGTAGCGCGCCCGGAAGCTGTTCAGAAAACTTCCAAGAAGCTGTCCCTCGCAGGTATCCGCCCGTGGACCTGGTTTCTTATTGATTACGCACTTGCCTATGTAAGCGCCACAGTGGCGTTCACGCTTACACCATACGCTCTGACCAACGCTAACGTAGTACAGGATCATGTGGGGCAGTTCGGTTTCTCGCTCGGCGTCGCGCTGATGGTTGCTGTAGTCGCACACATCGCCGGCCTTCATGAGCTTGACCAGAAAGACCGATCTTTTGGTCTGCTGGGGCGCTGCTTTTTCGTGTCACTGATCGCTGCAGTTCTTATCAACGCTGAACTACTTTTTGTGCACTACCTCACAGTGGGTCGCCTCATCACTATTTACACACTGATCGGCTGCACGGTCGGACTCTTTGCACTGCGTGCACTTTTGGTGGGTATGGCAGTGCGCAACACTTATGTAGTCGCATTGGTCGGCTCTACCGAGTACATTCGCAACAGCCTCAAGTTCCTCGGCACCAGTCAGCCAGGCGGAATGAAAGTCATATCCCTCGATATGAATGAGCACCCTGATACCAACCTGCGCGAGTGGGCAATAGCTAACGGTGTCGATCAGGTTGTCGTAGACACCGACGACCCGGCTTCTCCTTCGCAAAGCGAGCTGCTGAAGTTCATCGACGGCACGCTCACGGTTTCGAGGTTCACCAGCTTTGTCGAAAATCTGTACGAGAAGGTTCCAACGCAAAATATTACTGCTGAGTGGATCATCGATACCCAGTCAGCGCACGAGAGCCTCTACAAAAGCACAATGAAGCGGGTATTTGATGTTGTTATCGCCTCCGTGGCACTGGTCCTGTCTCTGCCGTTTGTGCTTATCGCAACGCTTGCAATCAAACTTGAAAGTCCCGGGCCGGTGGTTTTTCGTCAGGAGCGAGTCGGGCAATACGGCAAGACATTCACGATGCTGAAGCTAAGAAGCATGCGTACAGATGCCGAGAAAGATGGTGCGCAGTACGCTCAGGAAGGGGATGCTCGTGTTACCAAAGTTGGTCAGTTCCTGCGCAGCAGCCGACTGGATGAAGCACCTCAGCTGATTAATGTGCTGGCGGGTGATATGTCGCTGGTTGGTCCCAGACCTGAGCGTCCGGAGTTTACTGGTAAGCTTGAATCAAACATCCAGTTTTTCGTTCACAGACTAATGGTGAAGCCAGGTATTACTGGCTGGGCTCAGATAAACGCAGACTATGCTGCCAGCGAGGAAGATTCCGTCACCAAGCTTTCCTACGATCTTTATTACGTAAAGATGCTGTCTCTGGCGATGGACGTTCGCATTCTGCTGAGAACCATTTCACGGTTTTATGCTGGCGCTCGTTAGGACTGGATCTACAGGACCAGATCTTAAAGACTTGAAATCAAAGACCAGATTGATTCGATCATCATTGTGATCCTCGTGTAGTTAACGTCGGCATCTGCCGGCGGGTCAGCATATATGACCTGCTTCGAATTTACCCTGTATGTCCGGGAACAACGCAGGGCTACCCCGGTCCTAGTGCCGTTAACCAACCGGATTGGCCAAATGAAAATTTTGCGAAACGCGATGGCGTTTGTATCGGTGCCGTTAGTGGCGCTGGCTCTGCTGACTGCAGCCAACTCATCTGATGAAGACACTGCCGCTCAACAAAGCACTGACACTGAGGGCGTAGAAACCGCAATATTTGCCGGTGGATGTTTTTGGTGTGTTGAATCTGATTTTGACCAGGTGCCCGGTGTACTTGAGACGGTATCGGGCTACTCTGGCGGAGAAACAACCAGGCCGACTTACAAGAATCACCATCAGGGCCGTCACCGCGAAGTGGTGCAGATCACCTATGATCCGCAACAGGTGAGCTACGAAGAACTCCTGCATGTGTTCTGGCGTAGCATTGATCCGACCGACGCTGGAGGGCAGTTCTGCGATCGTGGCCACAGCTATACAACGGCTGTTTACTCGATGGATGCTGCACAGCAACAAGCAGCTGTTAAATCACTCGAAACAATCAACGAGCAGGCGTTGGTGAAGCAACCGATCGTAACAGCCATTGAACCGGCAGCAGAATTCTGGCGAGCGGAAGAGTACCATCAGGACTACTACATGAAAAATCCGCTGCGCTACAAGTACTACAGAGCAGCTTGCGGTCGAGATGCTCGCGTGAAGAAAGTCTGGGGTGATGAAGCATACTCAGGACTTGCAAAAGCAGGGTAATGCGCTCTTGCTAAATGTCTCTTACCTGATGAGAGCCACTGCAGTATATCGCTGACTGATTGCAGAAACGTGCCACTGCAGTTATTTTTATTGCTTCGTACGGCGTCACTTAATCGTGGTCAACGCAGTCACGACGCCAGTTCATTTTCTACCAGTTCATTTTCTACCAATTCATTTTCTATTAGAGAACTAACCTCTGATAGTTCGTCTGTCAGTGCTCTGCAGTCAATCCAGACCGACTCCTGACTGACTCGTACAATGATCGGTACAGTCATAGATCTGAACCTCGCTGCGAGCTGATTTGCGCTTGCACCCGTGTCGCCAGCTATAACCACGGCATAGCTGTTGAGTGTTCTGGTCGGCAAAGCGCCACTGCCAATCTGGCTCTCGCACTGCTGTATCGTTACCTCCAGCGAGGGCAGTGTACGCGCGATGACCTTCTGCAACTGACCAGCTGTTTGCTGGATCGCTTCAGGCGGACGAGACAACAGTTTCAACGAAGGTATCGTGTCAGCAAGATGTTCCGGCCTGGCATAGAGTTTTAGAACGGCGCCCAGTGCAGCCAGAGTGACTTTGTCCAGTCGCATGGCGCGCTTCATCGGGTTTTTATCAATCTTTCGGATCAAGTCTGCGCGACCGGCAATGATCCCACACTGCGGGCCACCCAGCAGTTTGTCTCCGCTGAATGTAATGAGATCTACACCATCCGCAATAGCCTCACGCGCGGTACGTTCATAGGGCAGGCCCAGGGCGGTGAGGTCGGTCAGAGTTCCACTGCCGAGATCGTCGATTAGCGGGATGTCATGTTGGCTCGCAAGCTCTGCCAGAGAGCGTGCGTCTATGCTCTTGGTAAAGCCGTTTATCTCATAGTTGCTGGTGTGTATTTTCATCAGGGCAGCGGTCTTTTTACCGATCGCCTCTTCGTAGTCTTTAAGATGAGTACGATTGGTGGTGCCGACCTCACGAAGTTTGCAATCTGCTTTCTTCATGATCGCAGGAACTCGGAACGAACCACCAATTTCTATCAGTTCACCGCGTGAGACGATCACATGCTTTTTAGGGGCAATAGTGTTTAATGTGAGCAATACTGCGGCAGCATTGTTGTTTACGGTAGTGGCTGCTTCAGCACCGGTGAGCTTGCAAATCCAGGCTTCGACATGGTCGTCACGTCGCCCGCGCTTGCCTTTGGAGAGATCAAACTCAAGGTTACAGGAGCCACGGCTCACCTCGACCATCGCGTTGATTGCAGACTCGGGGTACGGCGCGCGTCCGAGGTTGGTATGCAGGATAGTGCCAGTCAGATTGATGACTCTTTGCAGTGATAAGGTGTGGTCCTGCTGCAGACGACTTTCAACCTTCTGATGCAGTGTGTTGATCACAGCACGGTGATCAGCATCTGTTAACGGCTGTGTGTCTGAAGCACTTGTGTTGTTTTGAATCAGCTGCGTGCGGACCTGGTTCAGGCAGGATCTGACTTCAGTTATAACCGTTTCCCGACCGTAGCACTCGCGCAGAGTCATAAACTGCTCGCTTTGCAAAAGCTTGTCGACTGACGGCAACTGGTTCGGGTGCGATAGTCTATCTATTTTCAATGCCCGCTAGTCCCGCCATTGGTGAGGTACGATAAATTTATTACCCATATCGATGAGCTTATCATCGTCTGAATTCACAAAACGATGTCTTAGTTCGCGCATCCTGCTGCCAAGCAGTGTGCTCTGCCATAGCCAGTCGTAAATCTGTCGGCTGGACGGGCTGCCACGTTCGGCCATGGCAGCCTCAACGTAGTAGGCTTTTAAATCATCGATCGCGTATCTGAGCATCAGTCTGTCTGAAAGTTCTGGGCGGATTTTTTTGCCCTCTTTCCCATCGTATACAGCGTCGAACAGAGCGGCCAGATCAGCAATCGGTGCACCGGCTACTCCAACACTGGTTCTGCTTTTATCGACACACTGTCGCTGATACCACGGCTTTAATTCAATACACTCATCAGTCACTGAAAGGTGCGTGGCGATAACAGGCGGACGCCAGTCAGGGCAATCAATCGAGCGTGGATCCTCATCGGTGAAGTCTTCAATTACCGGTTGTTTTGCAGATTCCACAAGTTGCAGCGCCTTTACCAGCACTTGACGCTGAAACCGCGGGTCCATCGGCGCTCCGATCGGACGCCCCAGTTCAAAGGGTACCCAGAGCGCGCGCGGCGGGCGTGTTTTTTCAAGGTGAAGTTTGATTAATCCAATCACAACCGTACTAATACCGGCCATTTCCAACCAATGTGCAATAGCGCTCACGGCGCGTGTGCAGTTTGGTCAAACAGGCAGTAGACAGGCGGTGTTTATATCGGCGCTTTTGAGCTCGTTTGCCAGCTGTTCAACGCTTTCGCGAAACTTTTCCGGTGCTGTGGCACCCATAAAGGCGTAATGATTTTTTGCGGCCTCCGCAATCACCTTTTCTTCAGCTAACTCTTTCAACAAAGCGCGTGGAAATACTGAGTTGATGTCTTCGGCAAACGCAGTTCGATCAAAATTTACCGAAATATGGTTCATCAAAATATCTCGATCCGGCCACTTGCTTTCAAATGTGCGGTAGTCTGCGCTACCACCCGGTATATTCTCTTCTTTGCGCTTCATCAGCCCCGCAGACGAGATTAATGCCACCCGGCATTGTTCCAGTGGTCGCGGCGGTACGAATGCGGCATTGTCAAAGACCGGGCAGTCAAGGGTTTCGAGACCTTGCCTTTGCGCCTGGGTCATGTGCTCGGGTCTGGCCATGTTTTTCTCCGTAATTGCGGTATTCCCTGGTGTCGGACAAAATACTCACCAGGCAGTGATGCGGCACCAACAATAAAGGTATTCACCGGGCTGCACAAATCTGTCTGACCTTTTACCAACGCACGAAAAACATGTTTAAACAAGATATATGATTATTGCTACAGCCGGTCACGTCGATCACGGGAAAACGTCACTGGTAAAAACACTGACCGGGACCGACACAGACAGACATCCGGAAGAGAAAAAACGCGGCCTGACAATCGACATCGGTTTTGCCTATCTGCGAGCTGATGCCGGTAATGTTGCGATCATCGACGTACCCGGCCATGAGAAATTCGTTCGCAATATGATAGCGGGCGTAGGTTTGGTGGATATCGCGCTACTTGTTGTCGCGGCGGATGACGGACCCATGCCGCAAACACTTGAGCACATTGCAATATTGCAGCTCATGAGCGTCAGTTTGGTTGTGCCGGTGATCAGTAAGGCTGATCTGGTCTCTGCAGAGCGTGCCACAGAGGTCAGTAATGAATTGAGTAGTCTTCTTGCAGCTGCCGGGCTGGCCACGAGTGATTTTTTCGAACTGTCAGTGCTTGATAAAGTTGCTGTTATGCAGCTTAGAGATAAGTTGCTGGAGTTGGTGGGTTCACAAACAAAGCGCAGTGTACGTGGTCATTTCAGGATGCCGATCGACCGTTGCTTTACCATTGACGGCAGTGGCACGGTTGTCACTGGAACGGTGTCGTCCGGCCGGCTTGCAAAAAATGACACACTTGCATTGGTATCCGATATCACGTCTGAGGGCAAGACGGCTCGCGCCAGAAGTCTGCATGCACAGAACACTGAATCAGATGATGCCATTGCGGGACAACGATGTGCGATAAACCTGAGCGGTAGTTTATCGAAAGAAGAACTTAAACGCGGTAGCTGGCTGGTTGCGAATACCAGAGCTGTGCGAACCAGCATAATCGATGTGGCGCTTTCAGCTGCATTCAAACCGGATGCAGGTAAAGGTGATTCGAATAACATAGCAGTTAATCACTGGACCCCTGCGCATCTGCATATAGGCACCGCTGATATTCCCTGTCGCATCGCCTTACTTGACTGTAAAAGTCTCAATCATGGCCAAACCGCTTTAGCCAGACTGATTTGTGATCGTACATTAACTGCCGCGCACGGTGATCGCTTTGTACTGCGTGATCAATCGGCTCGCTCAACTATTGCCGGCGGTCGTGTGATTGATGTCATGCCGCCACGTCGTGGTCGGAGCAAGCCGGCAAGGCTCGAGCAACTGGCAGCGTTGAATGCGCATACCGCTGACGAGGTGCTGAACAACCTGCTTGCTGTCAGTCCTCAGGGTATTGAGCTGGACAAGTTCGCGGCACGGTTTAATCTGTTGTCCGGTGAACTGGATGAGCTGGTAGGTAAAAATAACTTGCAAGTTATAGAAGCGGCAACCGCAAGCTGGTGTCTGACAAAATCACAAAGCGAAAAGATCGAACTCGATCTGCTGAATCAACTGCTTGAGCTTCACAAAGACAACCCCGATAAATTAGGCGTTGGCCTGGATGTTATCTATCGAGCATTGGAAAGAAAAATCCACACGGAAGTACTGGAGCATCAACTCAAAGTACTGATCGATAAAAACAAAGTAGTGCGCACAGCGTCTGTATTCAGACACGTAGATCATCAGGTGGCAATGAGCTCTGCAGATGACAGTAGCTGGAAAAAGGTTGAGCAAAAATTATTAAAGGCTGATTTAAACCCACTCAGGCTCACAGAAATTGCAGAGTTGTTGGAAAAAGAGGTGGAAGATACGCGTCGGTTTATGAATCACTGTGTAGCGCACGGTAAAGTATTCAAAGTGACAGACAATCGTTATTTTCTGCCGCAAACGCTCAGACAGCTGGCAATCATTGCAGAAGCACTGGGTAAAGACGACAACCTTACAGTTGCCGAGTTTCGTAATGAATCCGGTATTGGCAGAAACCTGGTGGTCGAATTGTTAGAGTATTTCGATAGATGCAGGTTTACCCAGCGAATGGGCAACAAAAGAACTGTACTGCTACGGGTAGAAGACGCGTTTCAGTAGTGATAAGCAGTAGTTGCAAGCAATGGTTGTACTGAGCAAATACTCAACTATTTGCTGTCCTTGTGCTGCATGGAAAGCAACAGCCTGCCTGCAAATTGCATTAAATCTTCTGCGCCATGTGCGTAGCGCCCGTCGATGTGTACCAGATAATTGCCGCTGGTCGCCGTGACTATCTCAACCGGATAGGCTGCATCGACCAGGCCATTCGTGATGAAAGAACTGGCAGTATGCAAGTCTATGTTGTGTAATCCTACATATCGGTTGTCAATTTCTGCACTGTGATGATTCTGCTGCCACTGATCCAGCTCTATCAGCTCACCGCGAAGGTCGTTGTAGGTGTCAAGCGTACTTTCAAATATAAGAGATGCTGTTTTTTTTGCTGTAGTCGGTGTATCTGTTTGTAGTGCGATTACGGCAACCGGAATAGGTGTATCGCTGGCATGTTCGTAGAACTCATGCTTTGTGGCTGCGAGTATCTTGGATGTGTAAAAATTAATCACCGGCTGTCTCACAGTGGGGTCTACCGAAAAAGCTGCAGCAGCGAGTATATTGCGCTTAAGCGTACCTGTGCTGTTTGTATTCCATGGCTTTGCTGCACTTTCGATAGCTTGTGAAAGCGCATCGTTACGTTCTTCTCTTTCCCGATTTGGAAACGATGCTGGATCGATAATCTGAATTGAATCGCGCGGTGGCTTTTTGAATGCAAGCTTCAGCATTGCGTCACCGTTGCTGCGCTTTTGTATCTGATCTATAAAGCGCTCACCTTCTTTGTAAACGAATTCCAGATTTTTGAAGCTGCGACTCTGTACGTATTGAAGTGCCGGATCATCCGGTGTGCCAGTATCGAACATGTATCGATTGAGTTCTTCAAACGCATAGTCGCAACCATGGACTTTGCAGATACGCCTTGTTTGCCACTGCGCATGTCCTTCTATCACTGCAGACTTCGCGAACACCTCTTGATAGGAAAGTGCCTTTTGTCTGAAAGCCTTGTACTTTTTGTCGTCTGCTGCGTGAACCAGTTCGTGAATCAGCAGTGCCTGTAATGCGTATTTCGGTGAAGCGTTTTGATTGCTCAGGTACTTTTCAAGGTTTCGCTCGTGTAGCAAAATCTGCTTTACCGATGGTGAGTAAATGGCAAGCACTGATTCGGTTTGTAACGTGAGTATGTTGTCAACCAGGTTCTCGGCAAAGCGCTGATTGTCGAGATCGTGTTCCAGCGCATCCATCAGGCTGGTCTTTGCATGTACTGCTATTCCTTTTGCGTCTGTGATGACCAGATCGATTGATGAAAGATCTGTGTTCATCTCACGGCTAACAACATCCCGCGCCTCTGCATACCAGGTGTGAACCGGTAATTCCGGTGATGCAGACAGTGTCTTGTTCTCGACAATTGTTTGTGTTGTGATGATTGACGGATTGCTCGCGCAAGCGCTGAGCATTGCACACGCTACGATGAGTTGAACGGCCGTTGTCAAATTAAATAGGCGTTGTAACATTGTAAGCGCTGGTCACTGGTTGCAGGTTCTGATGCTATTCTCACCAAGCGCGACGTAGTGCTGCCTTGCGAAGAATAACCGGGTCTGATAGTTCTATCGAACCGCAAAAATATTGCTTGATGCCAGTGATACGGATAGTTGAACCTGGTATTCAGATGTTGTTAATTTGTATGCCGGATTTATAAGATCCGGTTGCTAGTTATATAGTGAAGTATCACCAGATTGCTCAACAAATCCGCTGGCACTTTGAGAGATAAGGTGTGCGGGCCAGTGGCTCGTCGTATTGTTGACGACAAACCATTGGCATGGTTTTTTTATGTCAAAAAAATTACTCAGCTGGCTAATAGTGATTACGTTTTTCTGGTGTTGACAGGGAGCAACATCAAAGCTGCTCTGGTCATCACTAGAAAAAGTAAAGTCAGAAAGTGGATCATGCCGCCACCATTGCTGCTCGACGTACCTGTTGTTGCAGTATTAGGTGTGGTGGTCTGCGGCTCAGTTGTTGGAGTGATGTTAAGCGGCGATGCAGAGTTGACCACGGTAACCAGCAGTGATTCATTGTCTTCGATTGAGTTCTCAGGCTGTGCTGAGCTTGCAGTGAATATAAGCTGAGAGAAACTATTGACTGTAACAGCGGTTGCCGAGACCTGTGCAGTGGTACTTGCCCCAGGTGTAAGTTCGACAAGGTTACACAAAATGGCATTGTCGTTAATAGCACATTTGTCACTGGCTTCAAACTGAAGTGAGTCGGGCAGTACTATCGCAATAACAGGTGAGGTTGCGGTATTGAATTCATGTTGATTGTTTATTGTAACCAGATAGGTCAGGCTGTCGCCTACCTCTAGTTCCTGTCTGTCTGCTGTTACTAATAGCTGGAGATCAACGGTGTCGTCGGTTGGTAGTGCGGTAGTCAGCACCTCTACAGTGGCGGTGGCTGAGTTATTAGCGGCAGTATCATCCTCCTGGTCTGCGTTTATGACTGCTGACAGTGTTTTCTGTCCGCTACTTGCAGCAGTAGCGCTAATCGTAAAATCGGTTGACTCACCTGCGGCAAGCTCAGTCAATTCGCATGAAAGAGTTGCAGTGGCAGTTTCAGTGCATACGTCACTGATAACGTTGGCTATGCCAGTCGGCAGAGTTATCTCTACAAGCGGGTTGGTTGCAACAGCGGTTGAGAGGTTTTCTGCGATAATGGTGTAAGAGATCGCATCATTTGTCATCACTGATGGTTCTGCTACCGACAAGCCAACAGCGAGATCAATGGTTTCGATCGGGCCTGGTGTTGTCGCTTGTTCATCAGCGCTGCTAACAAGGGTTAGTCTGGTCCATCGACCTCGTGCGTAAGCGTAGGCCTCGCCTTCCGGAATGAGCCCGTTAGAAACAGCAATCGATTCGACACCAATGAGGCTGCCTTGCGTGATGCTGACGTTTTCAAACGTATGCTGTTGTTCGCCGTAGTCCTCTGATACGGGTTCATTGTCTGCACTGCCAACAACCTCGCCATTTAACAAAAACCGAAACTCACCATCTCCGTCAATCTCGCCAAGTGCGGTGATTGTGACATCGTAGACACCGCTGGCTTCTTCAAACTCCACAGTAGCGCGCGCAAAACGGTCTCTGTATGACTCAATTGCGGCATTGATCGCTAGCGCGTTGACCCCGTTGTGTCGGTAGTATGGAACCTCACCAGCGTTGATATCTGTAAAATCGGTGGTGGCCTGAAAGGTAAAGGTATCCGCCCACAACGATGACATCAATGTGAAAGCGGTGGCAACAGTGAGCAGCTTCACACGAAGTTTCATAATTTCCTCGACGCTAGAATGACAGACTATATCCAGTAGACGTCAAAAACGCGGTAAACTTGATTCAGGCAGAGTGTGCGTTACGGCATTTCTTTCGGCGCAGGCCGTAAAGTTGATCTCCAATAACCGGATTCAATCCTTGTGAGCGTGGCTTGTGCGCTTGGAATTTACTACTGTTTATCAGTGAAAAAATATGACCAAACAACGCGATGTGTCTCTTGCTCTCGGTGTATTAAAGCAGCGTTTCGGTGAGCGTTTTCTGGTCGGAGAGTCGGTTCGAGAGCAGCATGGTCACACAACGACCTACCTTGAAAATCAACCACCTGATGCTGTGGTGATTGCTAATTCAGCTGAAGAGATAAAACAGATAGTGGCGGTGTGCGCCGAATACCGCTGTCCGGTGATTGCGTTCGGCGCCGGATCCTCCCTGGAGGGGCAGTTGAATGCGCCGGCGGGCGGGGTATGTATAGATACCTCTGCACTTAATCAGATCATCAGCGTCAATGCAGACGATCTGACCGTGACTGTGCAGCCGGGAGTCACCCGAGTGGCACTGAGTGAGCATCTGCGTGATACAGGGCTTTTTTTTCCAATAGATCCTGGAGCGGATGCAAGTATCGGCGGCATGGCATCAACTCGCGCGTCAGGTACCAACGCTGTGCGTTACGGCACAATGAAAGACAATGTGCTTAGTTTGAAAGCAGTCATGGCTGATGGCAGAGAGATAACCACCGCGAGCAAAGCCAAAAAAACCTCTGCCGGCTACGATCTGACACGTCTGCTGATCGGTTCTGAGGGCACGCTCGGAGTCATCACCGAGCTGACATTAAAGCTGCACGGGCTGCCTGAATCTATCGTTGGTGGGGTATGCAATTTCCCCGATATAGATTCGGTTTGTCGTGCCACTATTCAAACGATTCAGTACGGGTTGCCGATAGCTCGAATAGAGATGCTAGATGCAGTTCAGGTGAAAGCTTGTAATGCCTACTCAAAACTCACACTGGCAGAGAAGCCCACTTTATTTGTGGAGTTTCATGGCAGTGAAGCATCAACTAAAGAGCAGTCCGAGACATTCGCAGAGATCATCGCGGACTTCGGCGGGTCTGATTTTCAATGGACAGCCAACACTGAAGAGCGCACCAGGCTTTGGCAGGCACGACACGACGCCTACTGGGCAGCAAGGGCGCTGCGACCCGGTACCGATGCAATTGTCACAGACGCCTGCGTGCCTATCTCGCGCCTTGCAGACTGTGTTGATGCAACCATTGCCGACATCAAAAGCCACAACTTGCTGGCACCGATTGTGGGTCACGTGGGCGATGGCAACTTCCACACCGCTGTGATCGTTGATTTGAATTCCCCGACCGAAGTCGAAAACGCCAAAAAATTTGCCGAGCGACTGAGTCAGCGAGCTATCGAGATGGGTGGAACCTGCACGGGTGAACACGGCATTGGTCAGGGCAAGAAGGATTATCTGCACCAGGAGCTTGGTAGCACAGTCGACTTTATGCGACTGATAAAACATTCTCTGGACCCGAAAAACATCATGAATCCTGAAAAAATATTTTAACAGCGCGAAAAAACTATTGCGCTCGTTCCGAGAGTGTTCAATTCTTCCCTCAAGTGCTCATCTGCCCTCATAGACGGCGCGCTGTTTCGGTCGAGTTTGCCTTCGCGGGTCTTCAATCATGACCTTTTTCAACATTCTGCTAGTTCATAGGTCTTCAGCAGCCGCACGGCGCTGCCCTGTGCGCTCGCCAGCAGCAGATCGTTAGCAGCGAACATTTCCTAAAGTGTGATGCTGATTCATCATCTGCCCCTGTAAACACTCATCTGGACCACGCTGAAATCTGAGCGTGTCGCTATCAAGCGAGGTGTGATTTCGGCATGCTCCGGAGTACCTATCTAATAAACCGTTACTACACCGTATCCACGAGGAAAAGCTGATGAGCCTGGACAGCCCGCAAATCGATCTCGAAGAAGTCGTCGACAACGACCAGGCTCACGTCTGGCATCACCTGACGCAGCATAAACCGTTTGAAACCGCCAAGCCGCCGGTAATGATTAGTGGTTCCGGAATCCATGTAAAGAATGCTGAGGGCAAAGAATTTATTGATGCGGTCTCCGGTGGCGTTTGGACAGTCAACGTTGGCTATGGGCGCGAACGCGTCGCCAATGCAGTCAGAGATCAACTGGTACAAATGTGCTACTTCGCAGGATCTGCCGGTAATGTGCCTGCTGCAATGTGTGCTGCAAAACTTATTGAAAAGATGCCGGGTATGAGCCGCGTCTATTACTGCAACTCAGGTTCCGAGGCCAACGAAAAGGTCTACAAAATGGTGCGCCAGCTGGCAGCCATTGAGAACAACGGCGTCAAGCACAAAATCATTTATCGGGATCGTGACTATCACGGCACTACCATAGGTGCATTAAGCTCATGTGGTCAGTCACAAAGAAAAGATCAATATGGTCCGTTTGCACCGGGCTTTGTGATGATGCCGGACTGTCTTGAGTACCGTAGTGCTTATGGAGATGTTGATGATTACGGCGAGCGTGCAGCTCGCGAACTTGAGAAAGTTATTCTTGCAGAAGGTGCTGAAACTGTTGGTGCGGTCGTACTGGAGCCGGTCACTGCAGGTGGTGGTGTTATCCCGCCTCCGGCAGGCTACTGGGAAACCATTCAGGAGATCTGTAAAAAGTACAACGTCTTGCTGCATATTGATGAGGTCGTTTGCGGCCTGGGCAGAACAGGCAAGTGGTTTGGTTATCAGCACTATGGTGTCAAACCTGATTTTGTCACTATGGCTAAAGGTCTCGCCAGCGGCTATGCAGCAATCGCCTGCACTGTTACCACCGAGGAAGTTTTTGATCGCTTCAAAGCCAACGCAGATGATCCGATGAGCTACTTCCGCGACATCAGTACTTTCGGCGGTTGTGCGTCAGGGCCGGCAGCCGCGCTTGAAAACATCAGAATTATCGAAGATGAAAACCTGGTAGAGAATGCTGCCGAAATGGGTGAATACCTGATGGGGCGTTTGCACGAGCTGAAAGACAGGCACGAAATTATTGGCGACGTGCGCGGGGTAGGGCTGTTTGTTGGCGTAGAGCTGGTCGAAGATCGTGTTACCAAGGTGCCGGTCCACGAATCAGTTCCTGCTGCCATCGCTGCCGATTGTATGGCAAACGGGGTAATTATCGGGCGTACCAATCGGAGCTTTGAAACGTTCAACAATACACTGTGCCTGAGCCCGGCGCTGATTTGTACCAGAGAGCATCTCGACACTATCGTTGATGCGATTGATGCAGCCATAACGCGAGTGACTGCATAAGTTCATCTGGTAACTTTAGCTCGCAAAAAAGTTGTGTCTCGGTTAAAAAGTATCCGGGTAAAATAAAAAGGCGCGTTGGAACTGACTAAACGAAGCATCATTGTAATTGTCAGAAAAACTGCGTAGCTTTTAGTCACTTTTCAGTGCTATGCGTTACAGCCTCCGGTAATAGAGGCTGTACAACTCTTGTCTTTACAAAACGTTCTGAGGTATCTCCTAGAACGGGATGTCGTCTGAAAAGTCTGCTGGAGCTTTGTTGTTGAGTTCCGGGTAGTCATTGTCAGAGACATCGCCGGCTGGTGCTGCCTGTGATGCACCGGCGTTTTCGATGCGCCAGGCGTTCAGGTTGGTAAAGTAACGTTCGTTCCACTCTCTGCCGCGCAGATCAAAGTGCACAGTGATATTCGCTCCTTCAGCGTAATCGTCAATCAGCTCACACTTATCTTGTGTGAGCTGAAACTTGATCATCTGTGGATAGTTGCCTTCGGCAATTTCAATCACGAATTCCCGCGCGCGAAATTTTTCTGATTTTTGCTCGGTATCGAAAATTTTGTGTAACTTACCGTCTACTTGAAAAGCCATGTAGTGTTGTGCCTGATGTCATGGAAGCGGTCGATAATGTTAACGCAAAAATTTCCCGAGTATTAAAGATTCTGGAAGTTTCCGGAAAAATTTTGCAGCTGAACCGGCAGCAATTAATCAGACCTGTTCAAGCTCGATCAGCGTGCCGCAAAAATCTTTCGGGTGCAGAAAAATCACAGGTTTACCGTGAGCACCGGTTTTTGGTTTGCCATCCCCCAGAACAGTAGCGCCTTGCTCGGTTAACTGTACTATTGCCTGCTTCATATCATCGACTTCATAGCAAATGTGATGGATGCCGCCGGCGGGATTTTTGTCAACAAAACGTTGGATTGGTGAGTTCTCACCGAGCGCTTGCAACAGTTCGATTTTGGTATTGGGCAGCTCGATAAACACAGTGGTGACACCGTGTTCGGGTAAGTCTTCTGCGCGGGTGACTGTAGCCCCCAGTGTATCCCGGTAAACTGCGGCTGCGGCATTTATGTCACTGACGGCAATCGCCACGTGATTGAGTTTTCCAATCATGAAATTTCAAACTCCAGTATTTTTTCATCAACATCCAGCGTGCTGCCTGGTGCTGCAACAATTTTTGCAATCGTGCCTGCGCGTTCTGCTTTCAGTACGTTCTCCATTTTCATTGCTTCGACGATGGCCAGTGAGTCGCCTGCGCTGACTGTGTCGCCTTCTTTCACCATCACATCGATAAGCAACCCCGGCATTGGTGACAATAACATGCTGGATGTATCCACTTCTTTGCGCAGTGGCATCAGATGAAACTTTGCGGCAGCGCGTGGTGACATCACCTGTAGTTCAGCAATCTGGCTTGAATTGCTGATTTGGTAGCCGGTGAATGTACGCTTCCATTGAAAGGTGACATCCTGATCGTTAATTTTGGCATTGAATACCGCCATCGCAGGCTTCCAGTTAGTTTCTACTGAAAGCGTTGTTGATTGGGTTTGCAACTCGAACAGAGTGTCGCCTTGTTGTGTGACGGTAAACGGAATTTGCTGGTCTTGATCGATCACAACAAGCTCCAGTGTACTGACAGGGTCAACTGGACGCATAGTGCCGCTGATTGCAGCGGCTCTTTTTCTCAATAAAAAGCGCGTTACCACAGCCGCAACATGTTGATGCAGTTTTTCTGTGGCACTGGCCTCTTTGCGATGAAAGCCTTCGGGGTAATTTTGCTCTATGAAGTGCGTAGAGAAATCTCCAGCGCGAAAGCTGTCGTCACTGAACAGTGCTGATAAAAACGGAATGTTAGTTGTTACCCCATCGATTTGATATTGATCCAGAGCCGAGTGCATGCGATCAATCGCCGTGTTGCGATCTTCTCCCCAGGTGATCAGTTTAGAGATCATCGGGTCGTAGTAGATAGAAACTTCGCCACCTTCAAATACACCGCTATCGATTCTTACATGCGGAGGCTCAACTGGCTCAACGTAGCGGGTTACCCGACCGGTAGATGGCAGGAATTCCCGGAACGGGTTTTCGGCGTAAACACGTGCCTCCATGGACCAGCCATTAATGCCAATGTCTGACTGCTTGTGCTGAATCTTTTCACCAGCCGCGATCAGTATCATTTCCTCTATCAAGTCGAGACCTGTGATCATTTCAGTCACCGGGTGTTCTACCTGCAGTCTTGTATTCATCTCAAGGAAGTAGAAGTTCCGATCTGCGTCGACGATAAACTCAACTGTACCGGCAGAGTGATAATCAACGGCTTGCGCCAATGCGCATGACTGTTCTCCCATCGCTTTTCGTGTGGCTTCATCAAGAAAAGGTGATGGTGCTTCTTCAATGACTTTTTGATGACGCCGTTGAATGCTGCACTCGCGCTCATTCAAGTACAACGTGTTGCCATGCTTGTCTGCCAGTACTTGTATTTCAATGTGGCGTGGTTTTTCAATAAATTTTTCAATAAAAATTCTATCGTCACCAAAGCTTGATTTGGCTTCATTGCTTGCACGTTCAAAACCTTCCCTGCACTCAGCATCGTTGTAAGCCACACGCATGCCTTTGCCACCGCCACCGGCACTGGCCTTCAGCATGACCGGGTAGCCGATGCCTGATGAGATTTTCACTGCATGATCAGCATCACTGATGATGTCTGTGTGCCCTGGCACGCAATTCACACCTGCTTCGATAGCAAGTTTTTTTGACGTGATTTTATCACCCATGCATTCAATGGCATGTTGCCCCGGACCTATAAAAGTAATGTTGTTTTCTTCCAGAGCTTTAGCAAACGCTGAATTTTCGGATAAAAATCCGTAGCCCGGATAAACCGCATCGGCACCTGTATCTTTGCAAGCCTGAATGATTTTATCGATACTAAGATAGCTTTCAGCAGAGGCGGCGGCGCCAATACGTACAGCTTCATCTGCCGTTCGGGTATGTAAACTGGCCTGATCTGCATCGGAATAAACAGCGACTGTCGGAATGCCCATCTTTTTTGCTGTGCGCATTGCACGGCAGGCGATTTCGCCACGGTTGGCGATGAGTATTTTTGCAAACATTAAAAGTATTCTCGGCTAGAGGGGCAGGTTGTCGTGCTTGCGCCAGGGATTTTCAAGTGTTTTATTTGACAACATGTCCAGCGAGCGGCAGATGTGGGAGCGGGTATTTTCAGGTCTTATAACATCGTCTATGTAACCCCGACTGGCTGCCACAAATGGATTGGCGAATTTGTCGCGGTATTCATTGGTGCGTTGTTCAATTTTTTCTGCATCACCAATATCCTTTCGAAAGATAATTTCAACTGCACCTTTGGGTCCCATGACCGCGATTTCAGCTTTTGGCCAGGCAAGATTGACATCACCACGTAGATGTTTTGAGGCCATCACATCGTAAGCACCACCATAGGCTTTGCGGGTGATCACAGTAATCTTCGGCACTGTGCACTGGGCATAGGCAAACAACAGTTTTGCGCCATGCTTGATAATGCCGCCATACTCCTGAGCGGTGCCCGGTAAAAATCCCGGTACATCGACAAAGGTAACAATAGGAATATTAAACGCATCGCAGAATCGAACAAACCGGGCTGCTTTGATAGAAGACTTAATATCCAGACAGCCAGCCAAAACCAGTGGCTGGTTGGCAACGATCCCCACTGTTTTACCATCCATTCGTGCCATACCTACTTTTATGTTCTTTGCATAGTCTGGCTGGATTTCAAAGAAATGATTGTCGTCAACTACCTTGATAATCAGCTCGTGAATATCATAGGGCTGATTGGGATTATCGGGTACCAGCGTGTTCAGTGAACTTTCGCGCCGATCGCTCGGGTCATAGCAGGGCCGCTGTGGCGGCTTTTCTTTATTGTTCAGTGGCAGAAAATCGTAGAACTCCCGTACCTTGCGCAGTGCGTGTAGTTCATTCTCAAATGCAATATCACACACGCCGGATACACTGGAATGCGTGTCGGCACCGCCGAGCTCTTCATGTGTGACTTCTTCGTGCGTTACTGTCTTAACCACTTCTGGTCCGGTGACGAACATATAAGAAGTATCACGAACCATAAAAATAAAGTCGGTGATAGCGGGTGAATAAACTGCACCACCGGCACAAGGGCCCATTACCATTGAAATTTGTGGCACAACGCCTGAGGCCAATACGTTTCTCTGGAATACCTCGGCATAGCCACCGAGTGATGCAACACCTTCCTGTATACGAGCACCACCAGAATCATTAAGTCCAATCACCGGAGCACCGACTTTCATTGCCTGATCCATCACTTTACAGATCTTCTCTGCATGGGCTTCAGACAATGAGCCACCAAAAACAGTGAAGTCCTGACTGAAAACAAAAACCAGTCTGCCGTTAATCGTGCCCCAACCGGTCACCACGCCATCACCGGGAATCGTTTGATCCTGCATACCGAAGTCATGGCAGCGATGCTCAACAAACATGTCTGATTCTTTGAAGCTGTTATCGTCCAGCAGAATCTCAACACGCTCTCTTGCGGTCAGCTTTCCCTGAGAGTGATGTTTTTCCACACGTTTTTGACCACCGGCAGCATAGGCCGCTGCGCGTTTGTCGAGCAACTCCTGATCAATTGATTGCATAAATATTTATTTGCCTCGTTTATTTTTCGCCTTAGTGATACCGGCGTATTGCTATGGTTTAGTGATTGGTATCAGAGTTTGATAGATCAGGTTATTGTGTTGCATAGCCAATTGATTTTAGAGACTCTGTTATCTCTTCCAGTATGGCGGGGTCATCTATTGTGGCTGGCATTTTCCATTCACTGCCATCGGCAATGCATCGCATGGTTGCGCGCAGTATTTTCCCGGAGCGGGTCTTGGGTAATCGTTTAACCACGACTGCGCTTTTAAATGCGGCGACCGGGCCTATTTCATCACGAACTTTTTGTATGACTTCTTTGCAGATGTCTTCATTGCTGCGATTGCAACCCGAGTTCAGTACCAGCATGCCCAGTGGCACCTGTCCCTTGAGATTGTCAGCCACTCCCATCACAGCGCACTCTGCCACATCGGGATGTCCGGCAAGTACTTCTTCCATTGCACCGGTAGAGAGTCGATGTCCCGCAACATTGATGACATCATCGGTACGTGACATCACAAACACATAGCCGTCTTCATCAATAAACCCTGCATCACCGGTTTCATAGTGACCGGGATAATTAGCAAAGTACGAACTGACATAACGATCAGGGGCTTCCCACAACGTTGGGAAGGTGCCGGGCGGCAGAGGGGATTCAACCACCAGTGCGCCAATGTCGCAGGCCTTGCAGTCATTACCATCGCTATCGAGTACTTTAAGCTTATAGCCGGGTGCAGGCTTGGTTGGTGATCCGGATTTGATTGGCAGTAACTCAACTCCTGCACAGTTGGTTGCTATCGACCAACCGGTTTCGGTTTGCCACCAGTGATCAATGACTGGAACCTTGAGCTTGTCTTTAGCCCACTGCAGAGTATCGGGATCGCATCGTTCGCCCGCGAGGAACAGATATCTGAAACAGGACATATCATAATTTTTAAGATACTCACCGCCCGGGTCTTCTTTTTTAATCGCCCTGAAAGCGGTTGGTGCAGTGAATAAAACACTGACATTATGCTCAGAGATTACCCGCCAGAACGCACCCGGATCAGGTGTGCCTACCGGCTTGCCTTCATACAGCACCGTGGTGTTGCCATGGAAGAGCGGGGCGTAAACAATGTACGAGTGGCCAACTACCCAACCCACATCTGACGCTGCCCAGTAGACTTCACCGGGCTCAACGCCGTAAATGTTTTTCATGGTCCATTTAAGTGAGACGATGCTGCCGCCGGTATCGCGCACTACGCCTTTCGGCGCACCGGTAGTGCCAGAGGTATAAAGAATATACAGGGGATGATTTGACTCAACCGCAATACAGTCAGCAGGTGATGCCTGTGTTTCAGATTCCCGCCAGTCAAAGTCACGACCCTCGATCATTGAGGCCCGAGCTTGTTCTCTTTGCCAGATATAACAGTGATCCGGCTTGTGCGCCGCCAGGTCGATAGCCTGATCGAGTAGTGGTTTGTACTCTACAGTACGACCGGGTTCCAGCCCACATGACGCCGCAAGAATTGCCTTCGGCTTACAATCATCAATGCGTACCGCAAGTTCATTGGCGGCAAAGCCACCAAAGACCACGCTGTGTACCGCCCCGATCCGTGCGCATGCAAGCATGGCAATCACCGCTTCAGGAATCATCGGCATATAGACGATCACACGGTCGCCTTTTCCAACGCCGCTTTGCTGCAGTAAGCCAGCGACTTTGGCCACCCTCCCAAGCAATGCCGCGTACGTGATTTTGGTTGAGTCATCGGTTACAGCGCTGTCGTAGATGATGGCTGTCTGATCAGCGCGACCGTTTTCTACATGGTAGTCAACCGCGTTGTAACAGGCGTTGGTGAGACCGTCCGGATACCATCGATAGAATGGCGGATCGGATTGATCGATTGCGATAGCTGGAAATTTGTCCCAGTGGATGTCTCGCGCAGCATCCAGCCAAAACTGTTCACTGTTGTTGATCGAATGATTGTAGAGTTTTTGATAGTCGGTCATGCGCGAACCCTGCTGTGAAGCGTGAACCGGAATTGTCGCAAAGAAACTCCGCGCAACACAATGCGTTATTAATGGTGATTCGGCGCAGACAGTGAGTCCGCCAGAGCAGGCTGGCTGATCGGCTGAGGGTGGTGGTTCGCCACCTGCCGGTACTGCAGACTGCCGGGAAGCATAGGTGGGTAAATGCCAGCAGATTTTTCTCCCACGTTAACGCAGGGACAAATTGCCTGTTCGATCGCGTGCTCACAGTCGTGTTCAACCCTGAGAATCAGAGCATGGTTAAATGCTGTTGCAAGTGTTGTGGACAGGCACGTGATTCAAGTAGCGTGCATTGTAAAAGCGCAGGCCTGTGCTAAAACAGACCGAAGCCTAGGAATAAGAAATGGCATTTTGCGCCTAAGTTGCGGATAGCTGAGGCGGATAATTGGTGGACAAGTCCACTTAAAGTCGCGGTGAAATGTTAAGAATTGTACTTCTGCGGGATTAACATCTGAATTGCCCTGTCAATCACGCCTTTGAAATTGACACCATGTTAACGATAGGTAACAATTCAGCAGGCAACGTGGGCAGTTGCGCGTGAATCGCTGTCCAAAGTGTGTCTGCGGGTCAAGACTGACGCCGGCAGGCGAGCCAGTCCGTCTGTTGAGCAAAAAATAATAAAACCAGGAGTACATAGACATGGCGAAAGGGCAATCACTACAAGAACCCTTCCTGAACACCCTGCGAAAGGAAAGAGTGCCAGTGTCGATCTACTTGGTTAACGGTATCAAGTTGCAGGGGCAGATCGAATCATTCGATCAATTTGTGGTGCTGTTGAAAAATACCGTCAGCCAGATGGTCTACAAGCACGCTATTTCGACAATCGTACCGGCGAGAGCTGTGAAAATGGCACCACCAGCCAGTGAGGAGCAGGAAACTGCGGAGTCTTAGCAGTGTTTGTCGCGAATCTATGCTGACTTTCGGGTTGGCTGAAGGGCAGTATTTTGTTTGACCGGCCACAAGCCGGTAACGACTGTATTATCGTCAACGTTGATCTGCATGGCGCAGACAACCATCCCGGTGAATTTCTTGAGCTGGTCACGTCAACTCAGGCACACGTGCTTGACAGCGTCTCGGTCAGCATTCGCAATCCGCATCCCCGATTTTTTCTTGGCACAGGTAAGGCAGAAGAAGTTGCGGACCTGGTGCAGCAGGCCAGTGCTGAGCTGGTTATTGTCGATCATGCTCTGAGCCCCAGTCAGGAGCGCAATCTTGAAGCTTTGCTCAAGTGTCGTGTGCTTGATCGAGCCGGATTGATTCTCGACATTTTTGCCCAGAGAGCTCGTTCTTTCGAGGGCAAATTGCAGGTCGAGCTGGCGCAGCTTGAGCACTTATCGACTCGCCTGATACGCGGCTGGACACACCTGGAGCGTCAGAAAGGGGGTATCGGGCTGCGCGGTCCGGGTGAGACGCAGCTCGAGACCGACCGGCGGTTGATAAGTGTCAGAATAAAACAGATCAAAAAAAGGCTGGCGCGGGTGGATTCGCGCAGAGAGCAGGGGCGTCGTAATCGCAAGAAAAACGCGCTGCCGACGGTTTCAGTGGTGGGTTATACCAACGCCGGTAAATCAACGCTGTTTAACCGGCTCACAGATGCTGACGTCTACGCCGCTGATCAACTGTTTGCCACGCTGGACCCAACCATTCGAAAACTCGAACTCGGTGCCGGCGCTGATGCGGTTATCGCTGATACGGTGGGGTTTGTCAGTAATCTGCCCCACGAACTGGTTGAGTCTTTTCGATCCACGCTGCAGGAGACCCGCGAAGCCACCGTGTTGCTGCACATCATAGATGCCTCTGATCCTTTGCGCGAAGAACGGCGCGATCAGGTTCAGGAAGTGCTGTCAGACATAGGCGCCGATGCACCGCAGCTTCTGGTGCTAAACAAAATCGATCTGCTCGATGACATTGCTCACGGTGAATTGCTTGATGAGTTTCTGGGTGAAAACATAGTCACCGTGTCTGCCGCAACTGGTCAGGGTATTGATGAATTACTTGAGAAAATCGCCTCAATGGTGCAGCCGGAGCGGCGCACCGGCTGGCTAACATTGAACGCAGATCAGGGCAGAGAACGGGCAATGCTCTACAATCGAGAGGCAGTCAAGCAGGAACAGATTGGTGCGGGCGGAGAATTTATTCTTCAACTCGAAATCGCAGAGCGTGACTGGCGCAGGTTCCTTAAGCAAACGGGAATCGAAGGTGAGCTTGTAATAGATCGCGCCTGACCACATTCATCTTGATACTCAACGGGCAGCCGCCTAAACTTGTCGGCTTGGCCGCAATAAAAGCAACCGATTTACTGTTGTGCTGTCATAGTCTGTACAGTACATCACTATACTGATTTCTTATTTAAATCTTGGAGTGGGCAATGGCCTGGAATGAGCCTGGGGACAATAACAATGACCCCTGGGGAAACAAAAAGAACGACAGCGGCCCACCCGATCTGGATGAGGTTTTTCGAAACCTGCAGAAGAAGCTCGAAGGCCTGTTTGGCGGTAAGCGTGCCGGAGGGTCTGGCAATGGCGGTAACGGCGGCTTAAACTTCCCCGGTAAGCTTGGCTCTATCGGATTAATGATTATTGGTCTGGTGGTTGGTGTGGCATGGCTGTTGAGCGGCATCTACATTATTCAGCCTGCTGAGCGCGGGGTAGTTACCCAGTTTGGTCGCTTTGTGAAAGAAACCCAGCCCGGACCGCACTGGCATATTCCCTGGCCAATTCAAGCATATGAGCGGGTTAACGTTGATGAAAACCAGATCATCAAGCTCAGCCAGCAGGACATCCTGACCCGCGACGAAAACATCATTGTTATCGACGTGGCAGTCAACTATAAGCTCGACACCACTCGTGAGACTCCTGCCGCTGATTATCTGTTTAATGTTGAAAGCCCGGATGTCACAGTCCGCCACGCTGCCGAAAGCGCTCTCAGGGAAACTGTCGGCGCCACGCTGATGGATACGGTTTTGACCGAAGGCCGTGAAGTACTCACCGACGAAACTCTGGAGAAAATTCAGCAAACACTCGATGGTTATGACATTGGCATCAGAGTACTTGCGGTTAACCTTGGTCGTGCAGAAGCACCTGAAGCTGTCAAAGAAGCGTTTGATGATGTAGTCAAAGCGCGTGAAGATCAGCAGCGCTTTATCAATGAAGCAGAAGCCTACCGGAATGGTGTAGTTCCTCAGGCACGTGGTGAAGCCGTGGTCATTACCGAACAGGCACAGGCATATCAGGCAGAGGTCGTCAACGCTGCAAAAGGTGAGGCAGCCAGATTTGAATCGCTGCTGACCGAGTACGCGAAAGCTCCGGAAATCACCAAAGAGCGCTTGTATATCGAATCAATGGAGTCGGTATTGTCTCGCAGTAGCAAAGTAATGGTTGGCACCGGTGACAGCGGCAACAACCTGATGTATCTGCCGATTGATCAGCTAATGAACAGCGGATCAGGCACACGTGCTACGGACCAGCAACAGATCCCGCAGCAAATAGACATCAGCACGCCAAGGCAGAGTCAGCAGACACCGCGTACTGATACCAACAATCGACTTAGATCACGAGGTTCAAACTAATGACAAGAGTGGTTTTAATCATCGTTGCAGCCTTGCTGTTGTTGTTTTCTGTTAACAGCACCATCGCCCCGTTCTTTGTTGTGCATGAAACTCAACGCGCGATCAAATTGTTCCTTGGTGAAATCGAAGACAAAGAGTTTGGTCCGGGTCTGCACTTCAAGTGGCCTTTTGCCAATACCATCCATCGCTTTGATTCACGAATCCTAAATATCGATTCACAACCTGAAGAACTGCTTACGTTTGAAAAGAAGCGTGTTGTGGTGGATTCGTTCATCAAGTGGCAGATTGACAACCCGACTGAATACTTCAAAGCCACCGGTGGCAACATACGCCGAACTGAAGACATCATGTCCCAGTTCCTGAGTAAGGGAATTAAAGACGCGATCGGTAAACGTCCTCTGACAGATGTGATCTACGGCGAGCGACTTGAGATTATGGCTGAAGCCGCCGCCGCCGTGGATAAAGCAGCGAGTGATTCTCTTGGCGTAAAAGTGCTTGATGTTCGTATCAAAAAAGTTGAATTACCCGCAGAAGTTCGCGAATCTGTTTTCAGTCGTATGGAGCAGGAGCGTGAAAAAGTAGCTCGCGATTTTCGCGGTAAGGGTCGCGAATTGTCTGCCGGTATCCGCGCTGACGCTGATCGGCAACGCTCGGTGCTGTTGGCGGAAGCTTATAACGAATCCCAACAGATTCGTGGTCAGGCAGACGCAGAAGCGGCAGAGATCTACGCCAGTGCCTATGGTAAAGATCCCGACTTTTACGGCTTGTATCGCAGCCTGAATGCATACAAAGCAACTTTTACTGGTTCCAACGACGTGCTGTTGATAAAGCCTGACTCGCAGTTTTTCAGGTACTTCAACGGCACAGAGGGACAGTAGTGTGACCGAAGTGCTGACGGCAATAGCGCTGGTTATTGTCATTGAAGGCATCTTGCCTGCGCTTAGTCCTCAGAACTATCGGCGTGCGGCGATGCAGCTCGCGTCGATGCCTGATCGTGTCATTCGCTACACGGGTCTCGGGCTGATGGTGGTTGGTGCGCTAATTCTGCAACTGGTGCACTGATGGGTTCTGTCCAGCGGCAGACGCTCTGGCGTCTGCCGGACGGTATGGATGAGATGCTGCCTCGCCAGGCACGGGTGTTTGAGGAGCTTCGCCGATCCATCTACAACCTGCACATCACCTGGGGCTATCAGCCGGTAGAACCTCCTTTTATTGAATTCCTGGAGTCGCTGCTGTCAGGCACTGGCCGTGACTTTGAACAACAAACCTTTAAAGTCACCGACCCGTTGAGCGGAAGAATGATGGGTGTGCGTGCAGATATGACGCCGCAGGTTGCAAGGATCGATGCACACCGTATGGCAGATTCCGAGATCGCCAAGCTGTTTTATATAGGCACAGTTGTCAGAGCCCGAAATAATGGTGTCGATAAAAATCGTGCGCCGTTGCAGGTGGGGGCGGAGATATTTGGCCATCAGGGTCCGCAGAGTGATGTTGAAGTTATCCGGTTGATGATGTCGGTATTGCAGCGCGCAGGCATCGACGATATCTATCTTGATCTCGGGCATGCAGGTATTTTTCGCAGCGTTTGTGAATCTATTGACCTCTCAGCATATGATCGGGCGGAGTTGTTTTCTTTACTACAGCGCAAAGCAGTGCCTGACATTGAAGCCTATGGCAGCGGCCTCGGCTTGCAACAGGAAGTACAACAGTGCCTCGTCAGGCTTTGCAGGCTTAATGGTGACACTTCGGTTTTAAATCGAGCAGCGGTTGAGCTTGCACCATTTGCAGAAGGCAACCCCTTCATGACGCAGGCGCTTGCTGAGCTACAACAAATCAGTAGCGATCTTCGCCAAACGGTGCCGGGCATCAATATTCACGTAGACCTCGCCGAGGTACGTGGCTATCAGTACCACACCGGTGCGGTGTTTGCCGCTTACACGCCGGGTGGCGGCAGTGAGATTGCTCGTGGTGGCCGCTATGACGGTATTGGCGAAAGCTTTGGCCGCTCGCGGCCTGCAACCGGCTACAGCATCGATCTCAAATTGTTATTGCGACAAGCAGGCTACGAACAGATCGCCGAGCGGCTCGGTCTGCAGTATGATCAGCGCCGGGCAATTCTGTGCCCCGAAAATAGCTGTACCGAACTACACAAAAAAGTAGAGCAGCTTCGTGCAAGTGGCGAAGTGGTTCTTTATGACCTGGCTGGCTTAAATCAGTCGCTTTGTGATCGTGCCATGGTTAAGAAAGATGGCGCATGGCTAGTGGAGAGTCTTTAAATGGCCAACAACGTCGTTGTTCTCGGCACGCAGTGGGGCGATGAAGGCAAGGGCAAAATTGTCGACCTGCTGACCGAGCACGCAACTCATGTAGTGCGTTATCAGGGTGGCCACAATGCAGGTCACACGCTGGTGATCGATGGTAAAAAAACCGTCTTGCACCTGATTCCATCCGGCATCATGCGCGACAACGTACAGTGCGTTATCGGCAATGGCGTTGTGTTGTCGCTTGAGGCGCTGTTTAAAGAAATAGAATCGCTGGAAAGTGCTGGTATTAAAGCCATGCAGCGGATAAAAGTCAGTGACGCCTCAGTCGTTATCATGCCTTATCACATTGCAGTCGATCAGGCGCGTGAAAAGATGCTGAATAAAAACGCGATTGGCACCACTGGCCGTGGTATCGGGCCAGCTTATGAAGACAAGGCAGCGCGTCGGGCGATCAGAGTGGCTGATCTGCTACAACCCGAAGTGTTAAAGCAAAAGCTGGCAGCGGCACTCGAATTCCACAACCACTTGCTTAGCGGGTTGTACGACAGCGAGTCAATTGATATCGAACCAATCTACGATCAGTGTCTGCAGTTTGCTGAACGGTTGCGGCCGATGGTTATTGATTGTGCAGAGACCCTGGCACACGCTCAAAGTGACAATGCCAGACTGTTACTGGAAGGTGCGCAGGGCACACTGCTCGATGTTGACCACGGCACCTACCCGTTTGTCACCTCATCAAACACCACCGCTGGTGCAGCGGCGACCGGCTGCGGCATTGGCCCGCGCTGCATTGAATACGTGCTTGGCATTACCAAGGCCTACACCACGCGGGTAGGGTCAGGCCCATTCCCCACGGAACTTGAAGATGAAGCCGGTCAGTACATGGGTGAGCGTGGCCATGAGTTTGGCGCTACCACTGGCCGTAAGCGCCGTTGTGGCTGGTTTGATGCCGTGGCAGTCAGGCGGGCCTGCTCGCTGAGCAGCATCAGCGGGCTTTGTATTACCAAGCTCGATGTGCTCGACGGACTTGAAGAAATAAAAATATGCACTGCCTACGAACTGGATGGACAGCAAATCACACACCTGCCAACCGGTGCAGAACAATTCTCCCGCTGTAAGCCGGTGTATGAGGCAATGCCTGGTTGGTCGGAAAACACTGAAGGTGCCACCGACTGGCAGCAGTTACCTGAAAACGCCAGAGAATACGTCAATCGTCTGGCCCAACTGGTCGACACACCGGTTCATATTGTGTCTACCGGCCCGGATCGTGTGCAGACAATTGTACTCGAGAGCCCGTTTGATTCCTGATCGACCCGGATTAACCGATGCGGGTTTGAGTCCTGTGGCCTGTACTCTGCCCATAGTCTGGGAGTTTGATGCCATCGTTTTGCAGGTAATCTCTGCGCATTGATTGACATCACCGGAACAGGCACCTATAGTCTCGCGCTTAACTGCATCACCTTGCCGAGGTGGCGGAATTGGTAGACGCGCTAGCTTCAGGTGCTAGTGGGGGTATCCCCGTGGAGGTTCAAGTCCTCTTCTCGGCACCAGCGCCTTTGTCTGGCGCTTTCGTCTGGTTTGTATTTATCGTTCGTACTTTAAGTGCTCTTTCTTGCCTGTTTTATTGAGCCTGTATCACAGGGCTCGCGTTTTGGGACCTGAGCTTCAAGATCTGTGTATACGATCGGCATGTCGTGGTATTCCACCCGGCAGCAGCGCTTCTAAGCTCTCGGCCCGCCTTTGGAGCGACCAGGTATTGATCCCGAACAGCTTGCACTCCAGCTACAGATTATTCCGCGCAGCATCTATCCCAGGGTTTATGATCCCTTGAACTGCGATCTTTGGAGCTGCGATCTTCGTAACTGGCATGGGCAGAGGGCATGCTATCCCTGTATGTACGTCTGCAATAGAGCCAGGTTTTGATGGTGCGTAACGTCGAATATTTCCGGCATCAACGCTCGCCTCAGCTATGCAAACCTGCACTAAAAGCCGAAGAACAAAATCATGCATACAGCTTTATTTACAGTTTTAAGAGAAAAATATGGGGCTAAGAAAAAAGGCCAAATCTGTTAAAAAGAAAAAAACCGCACGCCGTAAAGCGGGCAGGCCGGCGTTAGTGACACCTGCTACACCTGCGCAAACCAAAGTAAAAGCCAAAGCAAAGGCTGCGGCAAAAACCAGTGCTACGTCTAAGAAGAAAAAGTCCAGCAGCAAAAAACGTAAAAAAGTTGCAGGCAAAAAGAAACAGACTGCAGCCAATGCCAAGAAGAAAGTAATTCAGCTGCGAAAAAAAGTCGCAAGGAAGAAGGTCGCCAAAAAGAAAACGGCTAAAAAGCAAGTTGGCAAAAAGCAGACAACCAGAACACAGTCAGCACAGAAACCAGCTCGAAGTCAGTCAGTTGCAAAGAAAAAAGCAGCAGGTAAAAAGCGCACTGCAAAAAAAGCGGTTGCCGCGCAATCGACAGGTCAGCCAGCAGAAACTTCAGCGGCAACCGCTGTTCACTCAAGCCGCACTGATACAAGGCCCCGGCCAAAAGCACAAAACCAAAGGCCGCCGCGTCAGTATGCGTTTGAGATTGCCAGTCGAGAACAATTAATCGAAACACTGGTGGCCTCCGCCAAACCACTTAACCATGAACAACTTGCTGCATTGCTGCAAATGCATGAGCGCGATGAGAAGTTTGAAGCGTTAGGTCGACGCCTCGGGGCGATGGTTCGCGATGGTCAGATTGTGCGCAATCGGCGTGGCGGGTTCTTACCGGTCGATGAAGACAGTCTGGTTCGTGGCCGGGTCTCCGCACATCCCGATGGCTTTGGCTTTCTGATTAATGAGGCTGGTGGAGAAGATATCTATCTGGCCCCACGTCAAATGCGATCAGTGATGGACGGTGATCGGGTTGTGGTACAGATCACCGGCACTGATCGCAAAGGTCGTATGGAAGGCGCGGTACTGGAGGTCGTCGAGCGTGCAGTAAAAACGCTGGTCGGGCGGTTGCAGATCAGCCGTGGCATAGCGGTAATTCAGCCGGATAACAAACGTCTGGCGCGTGAGATTGTGGTCAATCAAACCGGTACCGGCAAAGACGGCCAGATCGTATTGGCTGAAATCGTAGAACATCCAACGAACAATCGGCCGGCTATTGCGTCGGTTGTAGAGGTACTTGGCGAGCATTTGTCACCCGGTATGGAAATCGATATCGCGATCCGCTCCCGTGACATACCAGATCAATGGGGTAATGCTGCGTTATCAGAAAGCAGTGCTTTCGGTACAGAGGTAGATCCGTCAGCTGTAGCACAACGGCGTGATATTCGATCTTTGCCACTGGTGACAATCGATGGTGAAGATGCGAGAGACTTTGATGATGCAGTGTATGCAGAAGAAAAAGCCGGTGGCTTCAGACTTGTTGTGGCTATTGCTGACGTATCGCATTACGTCATACCGGACTCTGCGCTTGATACAGAAGCGTTTAATCGTGGAACCTCTGTCTACTTTCCGCAGCGCGTGGTGCCAATGCTGCCGGAGAGTTTGTCAAACGGACTTTGTTCATTAAATCCGGATGTTGACCGGCTGTGTATGGTTTGTGAGATGTCGATCGACTTCGATGGCCAGATAAAACGTACAAAATTTTATCCAGCCACCATGCGCTCGCATGCTCGGCTCACTTATACCGAGGTACATAATTACCTGACATCCAACACGGATCGGCAAAGCGCTGCACAGAAGGCAGCCGTAGAAAAGATTGGGGCTTTGAGCCAGCATCTGGATGTGCTGTACAAGCTCTATGGTGTGATGCGTGATTCACGCAGTCAGCGTGGTGCGATTGAATTTGAAAGCAACGAAACACGCATAGTGTTTAACGATCAGAAAAAGATTGATCAGATTTATCCGGTTGAGCGCAACGAAGCGCATATGCTAATTGAGGAATGCATGATTGCGGCGAACATCAGTGCTGCAAGGTATCTGGGTAAGAGAAAAGTCGCAGGTCTGTACCGAAGCCATGAAGGCCCCAGTGCAGATAAACTGCTTGAGCTAAGAAAATTTTTATCCTTGCGTGGCTTGCAGCTTGAAGGCGGTGACCGCCCGGCTGCAATCGATTACGCCCATACACTTGCAAGCGCACAGGAGAGACCGGACAAGCTGGTTATACAAACGGTGCTGCTGCGATCAATGAACCAGGCTGTTTACAGTACGCGCAACGCCGGTCACTTCGGACTGGCTTTGGAAGAGTATGCGCACTTTACCTCACCCATCAGGCGCTATCCTGATCTTATGGTGCACCGTGCAATAAAGCATATGCTGGTGCATAACGATAAAGACAGCTTTGCCTATAGCCAGACTGCCATGGCCGAAATCGCCGATCACTGTTGTATCACAGAGCGTCGTGCAGAAGAGGCAAGCAGAGATGTTGTCGCGTGGCTAAAGTGTGAGTACATGCAGGATCACATTGGTGGCACTTATGATGGTGTGGTTACCGGTGTCACGTCTTTCGGTTTGTTTGTTGAACTGTCAGGTGTGCATGTGGAAGGGCTAGTGCATATCACATCATTGCCGCAGGACTACTACGAATTTGATTCAGCCAACCATCAGCTGATCGGGCGTAAAGGCGGCTTAACCTACAGTCTCGGGCAGATCATCGGTGTGGTGGTTGCAGCAGTTAATCTTGATGAAAGAAAAATTGATTTTCAGATTGATAAATCTGCCATTCATGCACGCGGTAAACGCAACACTAAACAGAGTTACGCAAAACAGGCGCAAGACAAGCGCCCAAAGGCAAAGCGAAAAAAACCAGATCGACAAAAAACAGATCGACAAAAAAAATGGCGCGATAACTCATCGAGAAAGAAAACCAGATCTGCAAAAAAAAATAAACGCTGATGCCATCCACCAATGTCTTTGGACTACACGCTGTTCACTCCCTGTTGCTAAACAACGCAGCGTCCGTCACCCGCTTATATGTTTCTGAAGCACGCAGCGATAAGCGCCTGGCAGAGATTCAGGCTCTGGCTGAAGAAAAACATATTCAGTTGCAGCGGGTTGCAAAGAAAGCACTGCATGAGCTGGTTGGCGAAGTAAAGCATCAGGGCGTTGTTGCCGTTTGCAGCTTGCGTGAGCCGCTGTCAGAACCACAGTTACTGAAGATGGTAATGTCGCTTGAAAAAGCGTTTCTGTTGGTTGTAGATGGAGTCACCGACCCGCATAACCTGGGTGCGATACTGCGCTCGGCAGATGCCGCGGGTGTTGACGCGGTGATCGTACCTAAAGATGGCAGCGCCGGATTAACACCAGCGGTTCGTAAGGTCGCTTGTGGCGCGGCTGAAACCATGGCGTTTTGTCCGGTCACTAATCTTAAACGCACGCTGGCAGAGCTTAAGTCGATGGGAATCTGGTTTTATGGTGCCGCCGACACCGCCACATCAAACTACACCTCTGTTGACTACAGCGGTGCTGTCGGTTTGGTGGTTGGTGCGGAAGGAAAGGGATTGCGCCGCCTGACCAAAGAAGCCTGCGATGATCTGATCTCGATACCGATGGCGGGTACGGTGAGCAGTTTGAATGTGTCAGTCGCCACCGGCATCTGCCTGTTTGAAGTAGTGCGCCAGCGCCAGCTGTAACGCTAAACCGGTCAAAGCCGGTACGATAGGGCAGGGTACTGAGTACCGACGATAAAATGGCTTGATAAATTTGCCTGATGCGCTTCTTCTGATATAATTACGAGTTCGCTGGAGGTTTCTCCGCGACAACTCCTTGTCCAGTAGCAATTCGGCTGCGGGCAATTCCCACGGGAGCAACAATGCGTCACTACGAAGTTGTGTTTTTGGTCCACCCGGATCAAAGCGAGCAGGTACCTGCCATGGTTGAAAGATACCGCGGCATCATTGAAAACAGCGGCGGCACAGTACACCGCGTTGAAGATTGGGGTCGCCGTCAGTTGGCCTACCCGATCAACAAAGTCTACAAAGCCCACTACATCCTCACCAATATTGAATGCGAGCAGGAAGCTCTTGACGAGCTGACCAGTGCATTTCGCTTCAACGATGCGGTCATCCGTCACCTGGTCATCAAGTGCAAAGCCGCTGTTACCAGCGAATCTCCACTGCTGAAAAAGGAAGAGGAAGAGACCCGTCGCCCACGTGAAGATCGCAGCAAGAGCCGCGATAGTTCAGAATCAACAGATGCTGCGGAGCCGGCTGCCGAAGCTGCTCCCGCTGCAGGAGAAGAATCCTAATGGCTCGTTTTTTCCGAAGAAAGAAATACTGCCGCTTCACTGCCGAGAACATCGAGCATATCGACTACAAAGACCTCGAGCTGCTGAAAGCTTACGTCACAGAGACCGGTAAAATCGTACCGAGCCGAATCACAGGTACCAGTGCGCGTTACCAGCGCCAGCTGGCCACAGCCGTGAAGCGTGCTCGCTATTTGTCTCTGTTGCCATACAGCGATCAGCACTAAGGTTTCTCGATTGCTGCTGTAACTGATTATGTGGCAAGCGCTTGCAGGGTACGCAGTGCGTGGTCCGGTGCAGGGAGCGTTGTTGTCCTTCAGCACGCTGCTGCTGGCCCTGATATTTCCACCGCTGGTGGTTGTCAGTAATGCACTGGTTGCGCTTATCTGGCTCAGATTGGGCCCTCAAAAGGGGCTGATCAGTGTTGCTGTCGCATTGCTCGCAGGTACTTTTATCGCGAGCTTTTCCGGCAATCCTGTGTTCCCGGCAGCACTGATGTTGTCATTCTGGCTGCCAGTGGTATTGATGGCTTACCTGCTAAGACGGACAGTGAGTCTGAATCTGGCGCTTCTGGCAGGTGCAGCTCTCGCACTGGTTGGTGTGTTGGTGACTTACCTGGTCATTGACGATCCCGCTCAGTCATGGCAGTCAATGGTGCAGCAGATCAGGGCCCAGACAGAAGCAGCGAGTGCTGGCACTGCAATCAACAGCTCGAACGAGGCAGCAAATGCTCGTGTCGAGGCATGGCTGGCTAATGCAGGTACCTGGATGACAGGCTTTAGCGCTGCAACCCAGTTTCTGGTGGCGGCATCGAGTTTACTGCTTGCCCGGGTGTGGCAGGCACGGATGTTCAACCCTGGCGGGTTGCAAAAAGAATTTCACGCACTGCGGTTCGGTTTGGCTGCAGGTGCAGTCGGGTTATTTATTGTTGCAGCATCAGTTTTTATTGAAAACCAGATGCTGACCAACCTGGCAATTGTTGTGATAGTGGTGTTTGCGTTCCAGGGCCTTGCGGTGCTGCACGCGATTACCGCTAAATTGAAGATGCACGTATTGGTTTTAGTGGGCATCTATGCGTTTTTAATTATGCTCGCACCGGATTCCGTCAAAGTGCTCGGGATGCTGGGGCTGGCAGACACCTGGGTGGATTTTCGCTCCAGGGTAAGAGTAAACAAAAGCGATTCACAAGACATTTAACAGCCACTCTATACCGTTTGTAAGCGGTGATTTGGCGTTCAAAGACACAGGTATATACCAATGCAAGTCATATTGTTAGAGAGCATCAGCAGTGTAGGTTCACTGGGTGATCTGGTTGAGGTACGACCGGGTTTTGCACGTAATTTTCTTCTGCCCTCAGGCAAGGCGCAGTTGGCAACCAAGCAGAACATTGCTGACTTTGAACAACGGCGTGCAGAATATGAAGCGCAACAGGCTGAGCAGCTTTCAGGTGCAAAGCAGCGGGCTGCTTCACTGGAAGGTGCTTCCGTGACTATCCTCGCCAGATCGGGTACCGAAGGCAAGCTGTTTGGTTCTGTCGGTGGTGATGAGATCGCCAACGCGTTAACAGCGAAGTACGCACCGGTTGAGAAGCGTGAACTGCGCCTGCCGGACGGGCCATTGCGCACCACCGGTGAGCATCAGATTACTGTGCACATACACGCTGAAGTCGACGTTACCGTTACAGTCATTGTAGAAGGTGAAGAAGAGTAAGCCGCAACGCTACTCTTCGCCATACTACTGACAGGCAGTTTTGAATCACTCCCGGTGGCGAGATGCCACTGGTGTCGCCGTTAATAATGTTCGCCGATACCAGGCGCTATGAGATGGGTGCTATAAGCTAGTCGCTACGGGCATTGGCAAGCCTGTTCAGCGCTTGGGTCGTTTTGATACGGGGCGCAGCAGTCGCTGTTTTTATACCTGCCGCCCCAGGGTATGACGTATCGCTTCGACACCGCCCGGCAACATCTCGTGCTGGCAAAATGCTCCGCCACATTACCGCTGTGGTACATCGCTGTGGCATGTCCCCAACGGTAAAATTCCAACCGCAATGTAACTGCTAAAGATGTTGGCGCTAACCTCGCCACAGCGGTAATATGATCGGCCGCTCACGCTTCCGGTACTGCGTTGGAACCTCCATTCCCTGTTGCTCGTTCTGCTGATCAGTCTCAAGATCATGCTGCCATAAGGCTGCCACCTCAATCGCTTGAGGCGGAGCGTTCGGTGCTGGGTGCGCTGATGTTAAGTCAAGAAGCGTGGGACAAAATCGCCGACGTTGTCTCAGAGCCCGATTTTTATCGTCACGACCACAGTTTGATTTTTCGTGCGGTTAAACAACTGGTCGAGCGGAACTCCCCTCGCGATGCAGTAACGGTTTCGGAGTATCTGGAAAACGTGGGTGATCTGGCAGAAACCAACGGGCTGCCCTACCTGATTGAACTGGTAGAACAAACGCCCAGCGCCACCAACATTGTGGCGTACGCCAAGATTGTCCGACAGCGTTCAGTCCTGCGGCAATTAATATCGACCTGTAACAGTGTTGCAGACCTTGCCTACCGTCCTGAAGGTCGTGATGTCGCATCGATCCTTGATACGGCCGAATCAAGAATGTTTGCGATTGCTGATCAAACCAGCCGTTCCGGCAGTGGCCTGACTGCGGTCGGCGACATCATGCTGGAGACCAAGGAAAAACTTGAAATTCTTGGACAGAATCCATCAGCGCTTACCGGCGTCTCAACCGGTTACAAAGACTTTGATACTTTAACCTCGGGGTTGCAGCGGTCTGATCTGATTATTATTGCCGGGCGTCCTTCAATGGGTAAAACGTCTTTTGCAATGAATATTGTCGAGAACGTTGCGCTGTCACAAAAGCTACCGGTGGCTATGTTCAGTATGGAAATGCCCGGTGAGCAGCTATGCATGAGAATGATCGCATCATTAAGCAAGATTGAACTCAACAAAGTGCGCAACGGCAACCTGAACGATGCTGACTGGGCACGGATTACCTCTGCCACCAATCTGTTGCATCAGCACAGCAGTATCTACATCGATGAAACGCCGGCGATGTCACCAACCGAAGTCCGTGCACGCTGCAGACGACTGGCTAGAGAACGAAACGGCCTGGGTCTGGTGGTACTCGACTATCTTCAGTTAATGCAAACCGGCGATAAATCTGAAAACCGCGCCACTGAAATATCCGAGATTTCGCGTTCCCTTAAAGCACTGGCAAAAGAGTTGTCTGTACCGGTGATTGCGTTATCGCAGTTAAACCGCAGCCTTGAATCCCGACCGGACAGACGGCCGATCATGTCAGATTTGCGTGAATCAGGTGCAATCGAGCAGGATGCCGATGTGATAGCGTTTGTCTACAGAGATGAAGTCTACAATCCGGATTCACCGGAAAAGGGAACTGCAGAAATTCTGATACGTAAACAGCGTAACGGTCCAACCGGTATGGTCCGGCTGGCATTTAACGGTCAGTGGACCCGCTTCGATAACTATATATCTGACGATTACTACGGAGTCGCGGATCTTGACGAATAGCGATCGTCCCTATCGCAACGTCAGCCTGCGGATAGATCTGGCAGCTATCCGCCATAACCTTCACTGTGCCAGAAAACTCGCCCCGCACAGCAAAGTTATTGCAACAATAAAAGCAGATGCCTACGGGCATGGCATGATCAACGTGTTGCCGGCGTTGCATGATGCAGATGCCTTTGCAGTGGCCACACTGGAAGAGGGCGTGGCAGTACGCCGCAGTGGTGAATCGAAGCCGGTCATTGTATTGCAGGGTTTTCGTACAGAAAGCCAGCTGCATGATTGCATAGCGCTTGACCTGTGGCCGGTGCTGCACGATCAGTCGCAACTGGACATTATCGCTGATAGATCATTGCCGCGTTTATCCTGCTGGGTGAAGTTTGATACCGGTATGGCGCGCGTCGGATTCCTGCCTCGGGATGCCGCACGGGTACATCAGTGTCTGACAAACTCATCGGTTAATGTGATTGCGGTTATGTCGCATCTTGCCAATGCCTCAAGCGTTGAGAGCCTCTCTAACGATCGTCAGCTGCGAGAGTTCAATGCGATACGCTGGCCCGATAAAGTTGATCGATCTTTGGCCAACTCGGCAGCTCTGGTCAGTCGCGCTGATATGCGCTTTGACTGGGTGCGCCCGGGCATACTGCTGTATGGTGCCAGTCCGCTGATAAATCAGGATGCCTTAGCATTTGGACTGCAGCCAGCTATGCGGGCAACCGCACCTGTTATTGCCATTCGTGAACTCACGCGTGGTCAGCGTGTTGGTTACGAAGGCCGTTATCAATGTCAAAAGAACATGAAGGTTGCGGTCATCGGTGCAGGCTACGGAGATGGATATCCCCGCTCGGTTCCGGATGGTGCCTCAGTTATGTTGGGTAATAAGCGCTGTCAGATTGTCGGGCGGATTTCTATGGACTCTATGGTAGTAGATATCTCTCCTCTGGCTGTTCCTCCACCAATAGACTACCCGGTAACGCTATGGGGACACAGCCACTTGCTGGTTGATGAAATAGCTGAACTCGCCGGGACTATCCCCTATGAATCACTCTGTGCCATTCGTGGTCAGAGGCACTGGATTGATGCCAACACTGAGCTGAACGTGCGTAGAATTGCCGAGAATTTGTCAGCTGAGTAACGTATGTGACAATGTTTTAACGTCAATTGAAAACTTCTGTGCGATGTCTCTTATCAGCGTTTTGTGGCTGAGGTACAGTGGTGTATTCAGGCGGTTGCCTGTCCTGCCATATGGCACACCATACTTGCCGCGTGCTACAGTTGTGGCACGAAGTATGTCTCTTATCATGGTTACAATATAGAAGTCGTTGCAGCCAATATGGTGCAGCACTTAAAGGATGGGCGCACGCAGTGGGCTCTACAAGAAGACGATAATATGAAATCTATCAAGAAGGCTGTATTTCCTGTTGCGGGTATGGGTACCCGGTTTCTGCCAGCCACTAAGGCCAATCCCAAGGAAATGCTGCCAGTTGTAGACAAGCCGCTCATTCAGTACGCAGCAGAAGAAGCGGTGGCTGCCGGTATTGATACGCTGATTTTTGTCACAGGTCGTAACAAGCGTTCTATCGAAGATCACTTTGACACAGCCTATGAGCTCGAGCGTGAACTCGAAGAGCGCAACAAAGAAAAGATGCTTAAGGTAGTGCGCGAAATTCTGCCGCCTGAAGTGAATTGCGTTTTTATTCGCCAGTCTGAAGCACTGGGATTAGGGCATGCCGTTCTGTGTGCCAAGCCGGTAGTCGGTGATGAGCCGTTTGCGGTAATACTCGCTGATGATTTACTTACCTCAAACAAAAAGCCTGTCCTGTCACAAATGGTTGATGTATTCGAATACAACAAATGTCCGGTACTTGGAGTGCTTGAAGTACCAATGGAAGAAGTGCATCAGTACGGTGTGGTAGATGCAAAGATTTCCGGTGATCGCACTTTTGATGTATCAGGCATGGTTGAAAAGCCATCGCAGGCAGAGGCTCCATCTAACCTTGCTGTCGTGGGCCGCTATATTCTGCCAGGTAAAATATTTGATTTGCTTGAAACTCAGGAACGCGGTGCCGGTGGTGAGTATCAGCTCACTGATGCAATCGCCAGATTGCTCGACAGCCAGCGCGTGTTGGCATACAGCTTTGAAGGTAAGCGTTTTGACTGCGGTAGCAAGCTGGGTTACTTGCAGGCCCAGGTTGAATTTGCACTGGCGCATGACGAAGTCAGTAACGAGTTCAGGGAGTACCTGCTAAGTCTTGACCTGATGCAGAGTGCACCGGCAAAAGCTGCCAACGGCTAGTCGCTGCTCTCAATAAAGTACCCAAAGCCGATCTCTAATGATCGGCTTTTTTTATGGGCCAGTTTATTTAGCCAGTTCATTTAGTCATAACATCGCGCGGCAGTTTTATATTGAACTGCTGCCGCAGTGCGTTATCTGTTGCGTCATCAATATGCTGCGGAAAATGACTACTCAATATCTGCTCAGTCCTTTTCTTCGCTTCCTCCAGTAATATCGGGCGGTTCTTCTCAACCCATTCTTTCGGGCTGTTACGATCACCAATCTCCGGATAGAGATATTCTTTCTGCATCAGATTCATGGTTTGTTGATGACCCAGGTAATGCAGCGGGCCATCAATGCATACATCGCGCATCGTCTCTATTGAAAGCGTTTCATCGTTTACTTCAATACCTTTAACGGTACGGTTTATCGCACCCAGCATATCGTTATCAATAATATAACTTTCAAGGCAGGCACCCAGCAGACTGGCATGCATACCGGCTGATTCATAAATCAGGTTGGCACCAGAATGTGCCGCCAGGGTTACCGTATAACCCTTTTCATAGCCCGATTGTGCATCCGGTAGTTTCGCATCAGCCATACCAGCCGCAACCCCGGTTGGCAGGTTGTAGTAGCGACCCATCTGCCCGCAGGCTGCCATTAAAATTGCCTGCTCCCCGCTGCCGCCACTCATGGCACCGGTGCGCAGATCTGAAACGAATGGCCAGGTGCCGAATATCGCCGGATGCTTTGGCGCCAGTGCGTTCACATAAACCAGACCGGCCAGTACTTCTGCCACCGCCTGTACCACGGAGCCTGCCACTGCAGCCGGGCTGGTGGCACCAGCCTGACCGGCTGACAACAACAGCACCGGCATGCCGCCATACACAGCTGATTCAAGGCAGGCACAAGCGTCTTCTGCGAAGCGTAACGGTGGCACCACAAAACAACAGGACATCGAGACGAACGGGCGCTCGCGCCATGCTGCTTCAGATCCTGCCACCTGGTGCAACAACTTCAGTGACTCATCAACATGTTCCGGTAACACCCAGCTGGTACCAACATGCTTGCTGGTACCGGTGATCGATGCGTACAGCGTATTCAAATCGAGCTCTGCCGGTTCGATCATGTCTCTTGCAACGATTGAACGCTGAAAGAAATGGATGTGATCACACTGGTCTACGATACGCGCAATGTCATAGAGATCTTTCAATGTTGAGTCGCGGTACTCACGTTTATCAACATCAACTATATGTACTGCGGCGCCGGCAGTGCCGAAATACATTTTAGAATCGCTGACCTGTATATCGTGTTCCGGTGACTGGCCGCACAGGGTAAAGTCGCGTGCGCAGTTGGCAATGGTGTCTTCAACCAGTGACCGTGGAAAATGAAGCCGACCGTCCTTGTATATGCCACCGACTTTTTTAACTGCATCAACGCAAGTGGGAATTGCCTGAGACAGGCCAATATTCTCCAGTACATCCATTACCGCGTTGTTGACTTTTTCAACATCGATAGCACTCAGAGGTGCGAATCGGCCACCCGACATGCCCGGGTTTACAGCACGTTCTTCGAACGCAAGAGGTGCAGCGCGCTCGGCTTTTTTCGCGGCCCGGGCTCCACGGCGTGGTCTACGTTTGGGTTCTGTCATCAGTTTCTTCAGTGAGTGGCGGTGAATGGTGGCCGTTACATTACTTACTGATGACGTGATATCACGAAACCCCGTCAAGCGGGTTCCAGAAATGCGACTTCAAATGTAGTTTGGCTGCGTATTGATGATTGTTGTACCCGCACGAGGCGGCGGGTTTGAGGCAATTGCTGCCAGAATGACTGCCGCCGTTGCAGCCGCAGTTGCTGCCAGTGTTACAAGGGGGGTAAAGCGGCAGATGGCTCTGCCGCTTCGTCTTTCAGTGTACTGTAATTCAGCTGACTATTTAATTTCGAGTAGCTCGACTTCAAAAATCAACGTCGCACCTGGCCCGATTGCCTGGCCGGCGCCGCGCTCGCCGTAAGCCAGCTCTGATGGAATCACAAAGCGGTACTTACTGCCGGTGTTCATCAGCTGTAATCCTTCGGTCCAGCCGGGGATAACTCCGTTTAGCGGAAACTCGGCTGGCTGACCACGCGCAACAGAGCTGTCAAACTCGGTGCCGTCTAACAATGTGCCAACGTAATGCACGCTGACCGTGTCTGTGGCTGCAGGCTTGGGTCCGTCGCCTTCGGTGATTACTTCGTACTGCAGCCCGGATTCAGTCACCTCGACGCCATCTTTGGTCTTGTTTTCTTCCAGATATTTCTGGCCTTCAGCGGCGGCAGCTACTTGCGAAGCCTTAGCGGCTTCCTGCTCAAATTTTTGCAGATTGGCCTGCGCTTCTTCCAGAGTGATCTGTGTTTCCTCACCTTCGTGCGCCTGGCTGAGTCCTTCGATTAAAACATCGTAATCGATGTCGCCAAATCGTTTGGTGAATCGATCACCGAGCAGCAAGCCAAGGCTGTAGCTGAGACTTTTCTGCTCGTCTTCGAGGTCTACTTCTGCATGAGCAGCAGAGCAGGCGGCAGTGATTAATGTTGCCAATAAAAGCTTTTTCATGAAAATCCTGTTTATTTAGGGGAGCTTTATAGTTAAGTGGACAGCTGAAGAATCAGCAGGTTCTTGTGTGAAAGCCAGCGAAGTTTACGGCACTTGGCGTGTGATGACGCAAACCATAATAGTAGCGTTTGTGGCGATGATTGCATGAAATATCCGCACAATTGCCCGTTACCGCTTGTTTAGTGTGGCTTCAGGGCAGTTTCTCAACCTGAACTGCCGGATTGCCGTTCGTTACACCACTACCGGCAAACAGTGTGGCATACAGTACGATGATTGCCGAAAGTCCCAGGCTATCACCCTAAATAAGGCAAACAATGTCTGCTTTCTCCAGCGCGCCTTGTGCTCAATATCGTGCCAGCCAAAATGCCTGGTATTCAGGCGCAAGATCAGACTGGCAAATCGTGCAGCAAGGCCGGTAACGCCCCATCTACCCCTCGACTCGGCAGAGCATCCCGTAAAAGGATAAGCCTGCGCATCCATCTATCCGCCTGGTACAAAGCATCCTGTAGGGTGTATAAGCGGAAAGCGCATCCACCACAAGCTTCTAAAAAACGTAAACACCAACAAATTTCCACAACACGAACAATGGTCGATGCGCCTTTAGCTTATCGCCCCTACGAACACAATCAAATATTATTCAAAATCACAACCACGCAGACTTACCGGCTCTGCCTCACCCCAATCAAGACTATAGACACCACGCCTTACCCACTTGTGAAATGATGAATGATTCCAGTACTTCGCAGCAGTAACGTAACCATGTTTTACAGGGTTATAGTGAATGTAATCCATATGAGTACGCCAATCTTTGCCATCCCTTATTTGATGTTCCCAGAAACGTCTTTGCCACAAGCCATCATCACCACCAAGATAACGCGCATGTGTCAGTTTTCCTGTAGTGAATTTCTTTATCTCTCGCCAGCGGCTTGAGAAATCAGAATCGTGTTCTGGCAATTGCCAAAGACAATGCAGATGATCAGGAAGCACCACTATCGCTTCAAGATCAAAGGGCCGCCTTACAAGCTCGCGCCTAAAGGCTTCTCTTAGAGTGGCAATGGTTTTTTCGTTATTGAAAACCGCTTTTCTTTTTTTGGTAACAACGGTGAAGAAGAAAACCCCACCTGGCTGTACTGCTCTTCGGTAATTACTCATGGTGAACTACTTGTTTTACTGCTCGCGTGGATTGTGCGATTATAGAACTGCTTCAGGAGCTTCTAATTTACAGGTTGTTGGACACGGTTGTCCAGTTTGTTGGCAGATGATAACGGCAAACAACCAAACACCGGTCGATGCGCCTCCAGCTTATCGCCCCTACGAAAACATATAAAACCACAAGGACCCAATGTAGCCCCGAAGCCACACCGTGGGGGTGTAAGCTTGCGCATCCACCAATGTGAAACACGTAAGACACATAAAAACGCATTATAAAGAGCAACTCTGCAAGCAAAGAATTTGTATAAAACGTAACGTCAATCGGTGGATGCGCAAGCTTATTCCCCCTGGTGACAACGGATACCTGATCACAACATTGTTTTCAACGTAGGGTGGCATAAGCTGGAAGCGCATCCACCAGAAACAGCCCGGTACACCGTGCCTGGAAGATTAAACGAGAAAGCCTTGGGCGACATTGGTGGATGCGCGTTGACACATTGCAAAAAATAAATACCGTACATGCGTGAACTTTAAACATATTGACCCAGGCTTGATAAGCTTATCCCCCCTACGAGTACCAACGGATACCTGATTACAACATTGATTTCAACGTAGGGTGGCATAAGCTGGAAGCGCATCCACCAATGTACCGCACGTAAGTAACCCTATAAACGATCAGCCTTTACCGATTTTACTAACAATAGATTGATAGTGATCTTTGCACCAACTTATATTATCAATAACCTACAGAATCATCACCAACAACTCGTGATATTGTTACCAGTAACTCAGCGCACCGCTATACATGTTTTCAAGATCAACCAAATTTGAGTCACGTGGTGCATTGGCTATGGCCCGCTGTTGTCTGAACGATGATTCAGCCAGCGCTTTAACATGAGACTCACCAAAACCAACCCCTTTGAGTCCGTTTGGTATATGCGTGTCACGCATCAATTCTACCAATCGTTTAGATAATACTTCACCGGCTTCATCCGGCGTTGCACCTTTTGCATCTGCACTCAGAAACGCTGCCCCTTCAAGATGTCTCTCAGGTTCAGCAGCAGCCGTATACTTGAAGATTGAAGGCGCACTTACAATAACGCTAATACCGTGCGGTATAAACGGTGATGCTGCCTGATAACCATCAGTGGTGATATCTTTCATTAAATGGGTAACACCGTAAGACATCGCATGAGGCAAGTGCGTACCTGAATTACCAAACGCAATACCTGCAAGCGTCGCTCCCCACATTAAATTGTCTCTTGCTTCATTATCGGTGTTGTCTGCAACACCGCGTACCAGATAACTTCCGGCGATCTCAAGTGCCTTCTGTGCACTTAAATCACTGAATGGATTAGCACCCTGTATAAGCTGGCGGGCATTGGGATCATTAACCGCTAAATGTTTGGTATAGGCGCGAGCTGTGTAGCACTCTAATGCGTGGCACAGTAAGTCAAACCCGGTTGATGCCACCACATTACCTGGCAAACTGTCGCAACACTGCGGATCAACAATCGCTTGCGTGGCGAGCAGGTGAGGACTTGCCACAACAAACTTGGTATTCAGTTCGTTTATGCGAATCACGGTAATTGATGTGCACTCACTGCCAGTGCCTGAAGTTGTGGCACAGGCAATATGTGGCAATACAGGTCCCGGTACTGGCTTGCCACCACCCACTGGTGATGCAAAGTAATCGCGGATGTTACCGCCATGCTGCGCCACCAGTAGCGCGCCCTTTGCGGTATCAATAACGCTGCCACCACCCACTGATATCACGCCATCCGGGTTTGAATCGGTCAGCATGCGTGCTGCATCTGTTACGCACTCATCATCGGGCTCGATACGAATATCAGAGAAAATACTGTATTCAATTGCCTGTTGCTTTAGTGACTGACAAACGATGTCTACCAGTGGCCCGGACTCGAGTCCCGGGTCGGTAAACAGTACAACCTTTTTAAAACCCAGCGCTTTCGCACGCTCGCCAACCTCTGCCAGTGTGCCCCTGCCAAATGTCAGTTTAGGTATAGCAACAGTAAAGCTGTTTGCGCCGTTTTCTGTCGGTTCAAAGTATTGGCAGCCCATGCGCACCTCCGGTTAGTGATGGCAATAGTTTACCAACACCCACAGAAATTGTACCTGCCAAATTACTTCGATATATTCAGACCATGAGTTCTTAAACTGCGGTTTGCAGGTGAATTCTTCGAATAGCAACCACCAAAGCAAGCAATAGCCATACAGTGCCGCCGCCACCGCCAACTTTTAGCACAGGTTGGTTATCGGCAATCGGATCTGTTGCATCGTTATCTGAGCTCACAGAGGTCTCGTCGGGCTGTGTAACAGAGGAGTCAGTCTGACTTATGTTGTCGGTGTTTGTGGTGCTTTCAGGTGCAGTGGCCTGGGTTGATTCATTTTCTGCATCGACCATGTCTGAATCTAGTGTTTCAGATTCAGTTGTTTCAGATTCAGTTGTTTCTGGTTCAGTGGTTTCGGATTCAGTTGCTTCTGGCTCCACTGTCGCAGAGGTAGAATTCTGCTGCGTTTGCATATCCTCGCTATTATTACCCAGCGACAAATCATCAACCTTTCTATCAAGAATGACCACCCAGTCCTGCCCTGGTGTGTTTGGCGGCGTTCCGAGACTCAAAGGTGTTGTGTTGACCACCGTCACTTCACCCTCAAACAAACCATTGCGAGGATTAAACCAGCGCTGCCGATAGCTGCCAGGCTCCGTTTTCAGGCTGCCGCTCTGGTTGCCATTTGCAAGGTATACCGCATAGGTATCTCCAGCACTGGCAAATACCTGCGTACCGCTAACGTTGTGCAATTCATCAGCAGGCTCCATTTCGGCAAACGGTAATTGAGACTGCATCATTGTGCGTGAATATTTCATGTAGCGGTACATTGCTTCACGGGTTCTGAAATTTTCAGTACGCATATCTCCGCCCAGGGGCAGTGGGTGATAACCAAAGTACCACTCAATATTGCCGCCGCTGAAATAGACCGGATACAGCACAGTGCGTCTGAGTGTGTCCGCGTTTGCATCGGTTAAGCCGATCTGGGCCGATCCGACTTCATCCATATCTATCACCCATGGCCTGCCCGCGGCTGCTGTTCGTTCACGCCAGGTTTCTACAAAGTTGTTTGCATTGCTCGGTGAGAATTGAATTGAAGATGCATCAAAATTCGAGTTGCCAAGCACGGCGTTGTAGGTCTCATCGGGCTTGTTTAGATGGCTGTGAACGGCAACAGGGTGTGCTGCCCAGTCCAGTGACTTTATGTAAGCTGCAAATTCATTGTGCTGTTCTGCACTGTAGCGACTTTCTTCACTGATGTTCCACTTAATACCCAGCAGATAGGAGAAACGCGCAATCATTTCCCGATAGAACAGCTTTCTTTCAATGCCAAGCTCGCCATCATCAAGCCATTGCGAGTTACCGGCTTCAGTTTCGGCAAGAACAATATGCGCTGCAATGCCTTTATTTTGCATGTGGTTTAATACAATATTCCATTGGTATAGCTTGGAAATATCGTAGTGTGTGTTTTGATAAAAGGTGCCGCCGGCTGCGATAAACGGATGTGTATCGCGGCCATCGCCGCCTAAGTTCATCGGTAAGAAGTATATTGAATTAACACTTTCCGAGGCAAGGTAGTTCACCGCGCCAATAATGCCTTTGGCTGCTTCAGGATTCTGGCTGTTATCAAATAAAGGATCACCGACCTGCCAGTCTGACTCATGCGTTGCATAGTGGTGCAAGCCATCAACCAGTGTTCCGGTACCTGCACCGCCGGGGTTATCAATGGTATTGTCAAAGCCTGCATAGCCGAAGAAATTCTCCGGACTGTCTATCCCACCTTTAATCCAGTAAGGGCCGTCGGCAAACTTAAGATAATGCGTACCAACATATTCAAGCCTGCCGTACTTCAGAAAGCCGCTGTCAGTATTGCTTTGCGGCTGCACAGTGAATGTACCAGTAGTGCCGTCTATTGGTAGTCTCTGGCCATCTGCGTCCGAAACACTGATGTATTTGCCACTTTGGAAAGAGATCTCGTATTGCCATTCACCGGTTTCATCCGGTGCAAAACGCGCTCGCCATACATCACCCACGCCGTTGCCTTTACCATCGCCTGCAAAGAACCCGGGCACCTTGTATTCACTGCCTGACGGACTGGTGAAATTCACATCAAACCGGTAATCTAAAAACGGATTAGGTGAGTTTATTCGTTCGCCAATGGGATTGGTTGCACCGCTGACATCAAACGTAAGTGGATGCCACTTACTGAGTGAGCCCTGAATGCTAACCTGAGCGTTAACCGCCGCCGACAGCAGGCAGCAAATCATCAAAGTCAGAGTAGCTATCATTCTGAACATGGTGAAAAATCTGGTTTCTTGCATTGGGTGTTCGATCCGTCGGGGGCGTATTGCGCTCTTGTTCAAGAGCTGCCACGAGTGAGGTGCCACTCATATTGCTGTCGGTTAGAAACAGGCGCTCTTTAGGAGAAGCCGCCCTGTATCTGGCCTCAGACACGAAAAAGCCCGCGTCAGCTTTGACGCGGGCCGTTACTTCACACTGAACAGTGTTGCTTACTGAACGCCAAGCGCACGAACAGTAGACATATTCAGGTACTCATCAACCGGCAGGCCTTTAGCACGCTGGAAAGCGTTAACCGCAGACATCGTATCGCTGCCGATAGTGCCGTCGATAGGACCCGGGTTGTAACCTGCAGACTTAAGCGCACGCTGGATCTCTGTGATCTTGCCTGAAGTCAGGTTGGTGTCACAAAGAATTTCACGCCACTCAACTCGCGAAGGAGAAGCGATTTCCTGACGAGCAACGTTCTTGTACTTAGCAGGAATCTCGATAACGCGCTGTGAAGCAGGAGACGCTTGCTCGGTAACAGAAATAGTTTTGTACTTTGCAGGAATAGTGACTGTGCGAGTGGTGGCAGCAGTGGCAACAACCTGTCTGGTGACTGTGTTGTACTCTGCTGGAATCTCAACACTGCGTGTGGTAGCAGGTGACTTCAGTACACGCTTGGACACTGTCTTGTAAGTGGCAGGTACGTCAACCAGACACATGATTTCACCCGTGTCGTTGTCGATGCGCTGAATAGGGCCTGTACCTTTCTTCCACTCTTTACGTGCAGGAGAAACCATTATGCGGCTTGTTACAGTTTCATACTGTGCAGGCACCTGAATCAGTTTGGTAGAAGCAGGCTTCACCATAACTCTTTCACGTACGGTCTTGTAAGTAGCAGGAACTACTTCAAGCTTCTCTGTTGCTTCTGATACCAGTACACGCTTGCTGCCTTGCTTGAAGCTTGCAGGAATAACTTCGATACGCTGGCCTGCTTCTTCAACCACCTGTCTTTCATTAATAGTGCGGTACTTCGCAGGAATGATGATTTTAGTGAAGCACTGACCTGGCTTGGCGTTTGGTGGAGTCAGGCTGCTGTCTGCTTTAGATGAAGCGGGAATAATAGCCAGTCTGGCTTCTTTTGCTGCCAGTGCACGCTCACGCGCGTCAAGCTCGGATGCACGGCTCTTTAGTGCGATTGCATCCGCAGAGCCTGAGTCACTGATCAGACCTTTGTCAGAGACTGTAGAACAGGCACTGAGTGCAGAAACAAGTACCGCACAGGAAGCGGCTGTAAACAGTCTAGATGAAAAACGCTGCATTGATTTCTCCGTATGTATTAGGTACTGGCTTGTAAAAACGCACCAGTGACTTCGTTGACAAGCGGTCGAAACCAGTGACCAGGAGTCTGTGTGGTAGAAATCCGCGTAGCGAGAACGTGCCTTGGCGAGGGCGCTTTTACGATCAATTTGAGGCGCATAGTTATTCATACGTAACGAAAATGATCGATAAAAACGTACCGTCAGGGCACGTTCGCAGTAGTGGACGTTCTGCCGCACAGACTCCTACATCTCTGGTTTGTGATTGGCTCCGCTATGAATCGGGGTATCGGCAGCAATTTTTTAACTTGCACACAGGATCCAACTTAATTACCGGCTTGTCAGGTCAAGTGTTTCACAAGGTTCGATAAGTGATTGGTTGATATAGAATTAATAAAAAGCGCCAATTGTAAATAATTATGCAGTGACAAACTGCCGCACTTCGTTTAGCGTCGCCTGAGTACATGTTCTATAAATCGGAGATATAGCTTGCCCAGAAAAAGACTGGTTGTAGAGATGGGAATGGGGGTAGACATACGTGGTGGTGACTACACCAAAGCAGCAGTCAGAGCATTAAAAGATGCACTGTGGCATAACTCACTAACTGTGGTGCCGGCACTGGGTTATACGGTTGATCAAATGGAAGTGGATATTGAAATCGGTGTGGCGGAACCTGATCTGGTTGATAAAGCGCAGGTGGCAGCGGTACTGCCTTACGGTAAAGCGTCAGTGTCTGTTGGCAAAGGTGGGTTAGATATAAAAGAGGGCGACGAGCACACCATTGTTGCCAATGCCGCCGCAGTGGTTTATCTGAATATAGATCTAGCAGGGAGTTAAGTCATGCCACTAAAAAGAATCATTCTTGAGATGGGCACGGGCAATGACCTCTACGGAGAAGACTACACCAAAGCTGCCAAACGAGCAGTGCATGACGCACTGCATCACAGCTCAATCATTTTATTCCGTTCGCTTGATCTTGACCGGGAAGCAATGGTGGTCAAGGTAGCCATAGGTGTGCAGCAGCCCGACCTGGTAGATTGCGATGCTGTTGCGGCAGAGCTGCCGCATGGCAAGGTTAGTGTGGTAGCAGAAGAGGGTGGCCTGAATGTTATCGATAAAGAAAACGGCACAGTATCGGTAATTGCAACAGCCGGTATATCTGCTTACCTGGATTTACCCGAAGGTAAATTCACCCTGCCATAAGCTGGCAGGGTGCAAAGTTTTTACTAGCGGGCCGCTTGAGAAATAGGGTGACAAAGTTTTCACAGCCACAGGCGTCAGAGCAAGGCGGCAAAACGCAGGCATAGCAGGCTCTACGTCGAGTCCATATTTTATCAATGATGGCAACGCATCTATGGCGCTTGTGGCGAAGAAAACTGTTACTTTATTTTTCAAGTGGCCCACTAATGCAAATAAGCAAACATTTTTCTGCGGTAAGCACCCACTGAAGGATCATCGCCCAGCATTTCAAAAATAGATAATAAAGTCTTACGCGCACCATCATCACCAAACTCACGATCCCGCTGCATCAGTCCAAGCAGGGTAGTGATCGCAGTATCAGTGTCACCGCGCAAGGCTTGCTTGATACCGAGCTTATAGGCTGCCTCACTGTTGTTGCCATCCTGCTGTAGCTGGCTGGCAAGGCTTGCCTCGTCGGTGGTGGCATCATCAGCGTCAGATAACGTCAACATGCCGCGCAGCATACCTGCCTCGGTTTTCTTCGCGTCTTCTTCACTCAATATAGAGAGACACTGCCGCGCGTCATCATACTGGCCAGTCGCCACACACATTTTACCCAGCGCTATCGCCACATCACCGTTGGCCGGATCCTGCGCCTGCGCTTCACGCAATACAGCCATCGCCTGTTCTGTATCACCTGTGGCGTGCAGCTGGTTGGCAAGATCAATAGGGCTGGTTTGTTCGGGTTCGCCCGGCGCGGATGGGGCTGCCTGCAGATGCTTATCGAGAAACGCCCGAACATCAGACTCCGGCAGCGCACCGGTAAATTCATCCAACACCGCACCCTGGTGGATGAGCTTAACGGTCGGCAAACTGCGAATACCAAGTTGGGCGGCAATCTCCTGTTCTGCCTCGGTATCGACCTTGGCAAGAATAAAAGCCCCCTGATATTCGTCTGCCAGTTTCGCCAGAATCGGCATCAGGGTTTGGCACGGCTGGCACCAGTCGGCCCAGAAGTCGACCAGAATCGGTGTCTGCATTGAGCCGTGCAGAATCACGGCCTCAAAATTTTCTTTGGTTACTTCAACAATATAAGGTGACTCAGCCATGCGCGGTCCGGAGTAGGGAGGAATACCCGTATTGTGAGGGAGTCAGCGCTATTATCAAGTTGCAATTCATGCTGTGCGATTCTTCCTGAACCACAACAGCCGTTGCGGTACCATTCGCTCGCTCTCCGACAATCAGAACCCAGAACCCATGGCAGCAAAATACGATGCGGCGTCGATTGAAGTACTCAGTGGCCTTGACCCGGTACGCAAACGCCCCGGCATGTATACCGATACCACCCGCCCGAACCACCTCGCGCAAGAGGTCATTGACAACAGTGTTGATGAAGCCATAGCCGGACACGCCAGTGAAATTTCAGTGATGGTCTTCAAAGACGGATCACTGGAAGTCACCGATAACGGTCGTGGCATGCCGGTAGACAAACATCCCAAGCTGAAACTCCCCGGAGTCGAGGTGATCCTCTGTACGCTGCACGCCGGTGGCAAGTTTTCTGATGCGGCGGGTTACCAGTTCTCGGGTGGTCTTCACGGGGTGGGTGTTTCTGTGGTTAATGCGTTGTCGAAAAAGCTCGAGGTCAAAATCCGCCGCAACGCCCAGGAGTATCTGGCCACTTTTAAAGACGGCAACAAAGACAAGCCACTCAAGTCAGTTGGCAAAGTCGGGCAGCGCAACACCGGCACCACCATCCGCTTCTGGCCGGATAAAAAATATTTTGACAGCGAAAAATTCTCACTGCCAAAACTCAAACACGTATTGCGAGCCAAAGCGGTATTGTGCAGCGGCTTAAAAGTGAAGCTCGCCATAGAAGGCAGTAAAGAAAAATTTGAATGGTGCTATCAGGACGGGCTCGAAGCTTACTTACAGGAAGCACTTGATGGTTATGTACTGCTACCGACCACACCATTTGTTGGATCACAGGAAAATAAAAACGAAGCCTGCCAGTGGGCCTTTTTATGGATGCCGGAAGGTGGCGAAGCACTGCATGAAAGCTATGTAAACCTTGTACCAACAGCGCAGGGTGGTACCCACGTTAACGGCTTGCGTACCGGCATTAGCGATGCGATAAAAGAATTTTGTGATATTCGCGGGCTGCTGCCGCGTGGTGTCAAGCTCACCCCTGAAGACACCTGGGAGCGTGTGAGTTTTGTTTTATCAGTCAAGCTCAATGATCCGCAGTTTATCGGTCAAACCAAAGAACGATTATCCACTCGTGAGTGTGCAGCGTTTGTAACTGCTACCGTTAAAGATCAGTTTGTACAGTGGCTCAATCAGCATCCGGAAACCGGTGATCAGATTGCACACCTTGCCATTGCAGCCGCAACACAGCGCATGCGTGCAGGTAAAAAAGTGGTGCGTAAAAAAGTCTCAGCCGGCCCGGCACTGCCCGGCAAACTTGCAGACTGCGTATCCACTGATATCAGTCAAACAGAACTCTTTTTAGTAGAGGGTGATTCAGCAGGCGGCTCTGCAAAACAGGCACGTGATCGTGAGTACCAGGCAATCATGCCACTCAGAGGCAAGATCTTAAATACCTGGGAAGTAGGCGCTGATCAACTACTCGGCTCGCAAGAGGTACACGATATCTCGGTAGCGATCGGCATAGAACCTGGCACTACCGACCTAAGCAGCCTGCGCTACGGCAAGATATGTATCCTTGCAGATGCAGACTCCGACGGACTGCACATCGCAACGCTGCTATGCGCGTTGTTCGTTAAACACTTCAAACCACTGGTAGAAGCAAGGCGCGTACACGTCGCCATGCCCCCGCTATTCAGAATTGATGTTGGTAAACAAAAGTTCTACGCACTGGATGAATCAGAAAAAGAGCGAGAGCTTGCAAGAATAGAAAAGGAAAAGATCAAAGGCAAAATCACCGTCACCCGCTTCAAAGGGCTGGGTGAAATGAACCCGCTGCAGCTAAGAGAAACCAGCATGCTGCCTGACACACGCAGACTCGTCTGCCTGACCATAGAAGACCAGCAAGGCACCAACAAACTAATGGATATGCTCCTGGCGAAGAAACGCTCCAGTGACCGTAAGTCATGGTTGGAAAATAAGGGTGATTTGGCGGAAGTTTAAGTAAATTTCCATTTGCGTCAATGACTTGTATATTAGTATTTTAAGACGTACTCTAAAATACTCATGAGTAATGTCGAGTAGATACCATTGACAGAGCAACTCCCCAGAGGTGTGATCGCCAGAGAAATTGCCGCTGATCTGGCTAAAAAAATGGTTTTTGTTGGTGGTTTGGAGTCTGCGCGGTAGAAATCCGCGTAGCGAGAATGTGCCATGGCGAAGCGTTTTTGCGATCGTTTGAGGCGCATAGTTGTTCATACGTAACGAAAATTATCGATGAAAACGCACCGTCACGGGTGCGTTCGCAGTAGCGGACTTTTTTCTGCCGCGTAGACTCTCCCTGGCAAGTTGGCAAAACCACCCTAGTGCTCCGGCAACATTAAGAATTGGAATGAGAAATATACCATAACATCTTCAAAATACAGGTCATTGCCATGGAGATCCAATGATGCCTGTGAAGAAATACGTGGTTCGACTTTCTGAAAAAGAACGCTCTAGTCTGAAGCAAATAA
>CALLLW010000024.1 GCA_938007995.1 uncultured Granulosicoccaceae bacterium
AGCCGCACTGTTTTCTTTTACTTCGCCAAGCTCTGCTTCAAGCGCTGTTTTCTCTTGCTGCAGTGCGTCTCTTGCTGCTGTTAGATCAGCGACCTCAGTATTTAGAGACTCGATCTGACCTTCCAGACCACTGACTTGCTCTTCACTGGAACTGCGCAGTAAACCTAGCTGCGATGAAAAATCATCACGCGATGACATCAGACCGGATATCTCAGCTGCGCTGTTTTCTTTTACTTCACCCAGCTCTGTTTCGAGCGCTGTCATTTCTTCGAGAAGGGCATCTCTTGCAGAAGTCAGATCAGCGACTTCTGCATTTAATGAAGTTACCTGATCGTCGAGCGCATCAATTTGTTCTGCTGTTTGCGTTTTGGTGGTCTCAAGCTCACCGTCTATGGCAGACAACTTTCCTTCGAGCTCGGCACGCTCGTCAGTCAGGTATTCAACCTGGTTGGTCAGCGTGGCAACCTGTGTATTCAGATCGCTGGTCGCGGTTTCAGCGGATACCTTGAACGTATCCAGCTCTGTATTCAGCGCATTTTTCTCTGCATCAAGTGTTGCTACGTTGGTTTCAAGTACTGATACTTTTTCGGTGAGATCGTCACGCTCAACAGTCAGATCTTCTATCTCTGCTGTTTTCGCCGCAATCTCTGCATCAAGCGCTTCTGCCTGTGCGGTAAGATCAAGCGCCTGCTGCGATAGCTCGGCGTTTCTGCCGGCCAGTACTTCGTTGTCCGCTTTAAATCCAGCCGCAGCGCCAGCGACGTTGGTAAGCTCGGCTTCAAGCCCGTTAATTTTGGCAGAAGATGAGGCTTGCAGACCTGCGTATGACTGATTGAGCTTGTTGAAAGCTGCCAGTCCCTCTGAACCGCTTAGCTCATCAACTCTGGCAGTCAGTTGATCGCGTTCTGCAGAAACATCCTCAAGCCTGGCAAGCAAATCGTCACGTTCGGCAGTGACTGCATCGTGCTCTGCAAGCAACGCAACGGAGCGACTGTCAATTTCGTCTACTCTGACCTGCAACGCATCTCGTGCCGATGTGAGTTCGGCAATCTCGGCTTCCAGACCGGCCGCCACTGTGCCGCCTTCCTGAGATTTAGCCCGCAGTGCAGCAATTTCTTCAACTGAAGCGGCTTTGATGGCTTCAAGCTCTTCTATGGCAGCATTCTGCTGATCAATTTGCGCCTGTAACTCAGTTGCACTGGACGCCGCTGTCTCCTGCTCTGACTGGAGTGATTCAAGTGCGGACTGCTGCTCCGCACCGGCAGATTCGAGCTCTTCAATTTTTGCCTGCCATTCTGCGATGTTGGCGTCTTTTTCTTCAACTGATGCTTTCAGGCCGGCAATTTCTTCTTCATAGCCAGCAATTCTGGCATTCGATGATTCCAGATCAGCCTGTACAGTTTGAAGTGATGCTTCCGATTGGCTGAGTCGCTGTATTTCTTCATTCTGGCTGCAGCTTTTGCCGGTGACACCAACTGCCAGCAGGCCAATCAAGCCGGCGGCGCCATACTTTACCGACTTCCGCAGGTTTGATTCATCAGGCAACAAGTGCCCGTCGCGGATGTCCTCCTGGTAAACCGCATGCCCGTCGCGTTTGCTGTTTTTGTCATCAACCATTTATTTCCCCTTGGGTCTTTAGTTATTTCGCAAAGCTGCTGCCGGTAATTTTACGGTACCCGCAGTGCCGCTTTTGCACACCGCTCATTATAACCCCAAGCAATAGTTGCCTGCGCAACAGAATCAGGTCAAATTTGGTTAAAAGCCAACACAGACAATCACTTGCTACTGATGCGACGAACCTTGAATTGCTGCGCCGAACGACGACTCCGCGGATAATGCAATAGCAAATCATCCAGCCTGCTGCGAAGTTTTCGCCGTGAGACCTCAAAGGGCAGAAATACTGCAACGCAATTGCCGTAGGAAGGCAGAGTAAATGCGTAACGACAATCGTGTTGACCATCAATGGCGCTCAGGTAGGCAGCACCGGATTCACGCGCTTGAGCCGGATCTTCAAAATTAATGATCAGTGCGCCTTCCGGTGTTAGTAACTTGCGCAGATCTGTGAACCAGTGGGCAGATGCGTCAATAACGCGCATTGGTTCACCATCGCGCTCGGTGAATAAATCTTCAATCACAACATCGAAGCCCGGCCCGTCGTAAGCCTTTACCCATTCGATGGCATCGGCTGCAAGCAGCTCGACGTTCTGCTGACAAACACCAAAGTGTTGCCGGGCAACTTTAATATGTATTGGATCGAGCTCTACACCGACCACCAGCTGCGGCTGCAGAAATGACAGATACTGCCGGATCACCGCACCGCCGCCAACGCCAAGCAGAAGCACTCTTTTAACCGCGCCCTCCGGGAGAAACAATGACGGAATAAACAGTAAGTCCCACACCCCGCCGGACAAGGGTCGGGACTCGTTCCACTGGCTGTGAAACACACCGTTTTTGTAAAGCCGAATCGAGCCGCCTGCTGATCTGACCTGGTACTGAGCATCTGCGGTGCTTTGCTGCCAAACGATTGCCATCAGTTAGTACCGATTAGTCATATACAAACGCACTGCTGCTGACGCACCCATTCAAACGCTTGCATCGTTCGCACTATTTCTCACGCTGGCAGTGTTGCAACTGCTAAAATCCGTTGTCGGGCCATCTCTAGACATCATGTGAATATTCATCTTCGTGCACTGGGTTGCAGACTCAATGAAGCAGAGCTTGAAAGTTGGGCTCTGGAGTTTCGCAACGCCGGTCATCAACTCGTCAACCAGGCTGCAGATGCAGACGTAACGGTTGTTAATACCTGCGCTGTCACTCGCGAGGCTGTACGCAAATCACGCAAGTTGATCAACCGGCTGCGGCGCGAAAGCCCCTACGGCAAACTGGTTGTCAGCGGTTGCGCGGTTGCTACCGGAGAGACCGGTACGGCATCAGATCTTGGCATTGACCTGATTATAAACAACAGTCAGAAGAAAGAGCTGGTTAAAACAGTCACTGACACATTGCCAATCAGCATTATGCCCGAGGGTGCGACGCTGCCCGCCGAATCATCACTGTTTGCACGCAATCGACAGCGCGCGTTCATAAAGATTCAGGACGGATGCCGTTACCGCTGTACGTACTGCATTGTCACTATGGCCCGGGGTGAAGAGCAAAGTCGCCCGGTCAATGAAATTATTGATGAAGTAAATCAATTGCATGCACAAGGGGTGCAGGAAATCGTATTAACCGGTGTGCATGTCGGTGGCTACGGTTCAGATATACAGTCCAACCTGACAGCGTTGGTCAAACAACTGCTGCAACACACAGACATACCCAGAATACGCTTCGCATCGGTTGAACCCTGGGATCTGGGTGAGGGTTTTTTTACTCTGTTTGAAAATCCGCGCCTGATGCCACACATGCACCTGCCGCTGCAAAGCGGTTCGGATGCGATTCTCAGACGCATGGCCAGACGCTGCAAAACCACCGAATTTTCCACCCTGGTTACGGAAGCTCGTGCAAGCGTACCAGGGTTTAATATCACCACCGATATCATTGTCGGCTTTCCCGGTGAAACCGAAGCGCACTGGCGGGAAACGGTTGAGTGTATAGAGTCGATCGGTTTCGGCCACATTCATGTATTCAGCTTTTCTGCTCGACAGGGCACTAAAGCCGCCAGCATGGATCAGCAGATCGATGAAAATACTAAAAAAAGCCGCAGTGCCGAGCTGCGATCAATCGCAGATCGACAACGCAGTGAATTCATCGAACGGCAGCTCAACAGTACGGCGAATGTATTGTGGGAAAGTCACAGCAGCAGTGAAGAAAATTCACAGGTCTTCGGCTACACAGAAAACTACACGCGTGTGTGTACCTCTGCTGCTTCAGCACCTGCAGCGGGGGGCATTGTTCCCTGCAAGCTGAAAGCACTGGAACCGCAGGGTAAATATGCCATGGTTGCGATGTAGGACCATAAGGTTAAGAACCAGAATGGTGTGACAAGACCCCTTGATTTAATAACAGGCCATAAACACTGTAAAGCCTGACCGGCTGTTAAAGACTACAGCGGAACTTCAATACACTGTCGCTTCTCTATATTTGTAATCTTTGCCAGTGACCACCAAATAAATAACAGGATATTTACAGCTGAGCGGGTATTTTGCCCGTCGTACAGAAGCCGCCGTTTCGAAAGGCCGCAATCTGTGCAATTGATGCTGTGCAATTTCCACATTTCTAACTGAGCTGGTTTATACTTACAAGGCTGGGCAGCACGGTGCCGATCTGTTTGATCGGCACATTTGACACACCTTATCCATCCGTCCGCCAAAAAGCGCATTCACACAGAGGACACTATGCGAGAAATCCAGGATACCGATCCACAAGAAACCCGTGAGTGGCTCGAAGCGCTGGAAGCGGTGATCGAAGCAGAAGGCCCTGAGCGAGCGCACTATTTGCTCGAGGCGCTGATCGATCAATCAAGGCGCTCTGGTGCCAACCTGCCTTACAGTGCGTCAACCGCGTACATCAATACGATACCGCCGCACCTTGAGCCGGTGAGTCCAGGTGATTCAGAGATTGAATACAAGTTGCGCTCAATGATTCGCTGGAACGCCACGGCGATGGTATTGCGAGCCAACCGGGACGACTCAAATCTGGGTGGCCATATTTCGAGTTTTGCCTCTGCTGCAACCCTCTACGATGTTGGCTTTAACCACTTCTTTCGTGCACCCGGTCCCGACTCAGGCGGTGATCTTGTTTTTATCCAGGGACACTCAGCTCCGGGCATCTATGCCCGTGCATTTCTGGAAGGCCGATTAAGCGAAGAAGATCTGGATAAATTCCGCAGAGAGGTCGATGGCAACGGATTATCGTCCTACCCGCACCCTTATCTGATGCCTGACTTCTGGCAGTTCCCGACGGTATCGATGGGGCTGACTTCTATCATGTCTATCTATCAAGCCAGGTTCATGAAGTACTTGCATGATCGATCATTAACAAAAACCGATAACCGTCAGGTCTGGGCCTACATGGGTGACGGTGAAATGGATGAACCGGAATCACTTGGTGCGATATCACTGGCAGGCAGAGAGAAACTCGACAACCTGACCTTCGTGATTAACTGCAACCTGCAAAGACTTGATGGCCCGGTACGCGGCAACAGTAAAATCATTCAGGAACTCGAAGGCGTGTTCCGTGGTGCCGGCTGGAACGTCATTAAAGTCATCTGGGGTTCTTATTGGGATCCTTTGCTTGCAAAAGATCATGATGGCAAGCTTAAGCAGTTGATGATGGAAACAGTCGATGGCGAATACCAGAACTTTAAAGCCAAAGACGGTGCTTATACACGCGAGAAGTTCTTCGGCAAATATCCCGAGACTGCAAAAATGGTGGCCAAGTTGTCTGATGAAGATATCTGGCGACTAAACAGAGGCGGTCACGACCCGCATAAAATTTATGCAGCCTACGATGCAGCGACAAAACATAAAGGTCAGCCGACAGTCATCCTGATGAAAACCGTCAAAGGTTATGGCATGGGTGAGTCAGGTGAAGGCACCAACTCTACCCACCAGCAGAAAAAAATGGCGCTTGAATCACTGATGAACATGCGCGACCGGTTCAATATACCGCTCAGTGATGAGCAGGTTGAGAACCTTGAATACTGCAAACCGGATGAAGGTAGCGATCTTGCCAAATACATGAAAGAGCGACGCGAAGCACTAGGTGGCTTCCTGCCACAGCGACAGAAATTTGCAGCACCGATAGAAGTACCACCGTTGTCTGTCTTTGAACCATTGCTTAAAGACTCCGGTGATCGCGAGCTTTCGACCACAATGGCATTCGTGCGTATGCTGACGATACTCACCAGAGATAAAAAGATCGGTGACAACATCGTACCCATCGTACCGGATGAAGCGCGTACCTTCGGCATGGATGGCATGTTCCGTCAGCTCGGTATCTACTCTTCTGTTGGTCAGCTTTACACGCCGGAAGATCGTGATCAGGTGATGTTTTACAAAGAAGACAAAACCGGCCAGATCCTTGAAGAAGGCATTACCGAAGCAGGTGCGATGTCTTCATGGATTGCCGCTGCAACCGCCTACAGTACACACGGCGTCAACATGATTCCGTTCTTTGTTTACTACTCCATGTTCGGCTTTCAGCGTATTGGTGATCTGGCATGGGCCTCAGGCGATATGCGCTCACGCGGTTTTATGATTGGCGGTACCGCAGGCCGCACTACCCTGAACGGTGAAGGACTGCAGCACGAAGACGGTCACAGCCATGTACTGGCAAGTACAATTCCGAACTGCATCTGCTACGACCCGTGTTACGCCTATGAGATGGCGGTGATTATTCATGACGGCATGCGTCGCATGATGCAGAACCAGGAAGATGTTTTCTACTACATCACCGCGATGAACGAAAACTATCACCATCCAGCCATGCCTGCAGGTGTTGAAGACGGCATTATTAAAGGCATGTATAAACTATCCAGCACCGCAAGTGGTGCCAAGCACCGAGTCAACCTTCTTGGTTCCGGTGTGATACTGCGTGAGGCCATCGCTGCAGCAGAAATGCTCGAACAGGACTGGAACATCGGCAGCGATATCTGGAGTGTTACCAGCTTCACCGAGTTACGCCGCGATGGACTGGCAGTGACCCGCTGGAACAACCTTAACCCTGAAGCAACGCAGAAGGTGCCGTATGTCACTGAGTTGTTAAGTGAGTATCCACATCCGGTTGTGGCAACAAGCGATTACATGAAAGTGCTGCCTGACGGACTGCGCGAATATATAGACGCACCATTTAAAGTACTCGGAACAGATGGCTTCGGTCGTTCTGACACGCGTGAGAAGCTGCGTGATTTCTTTGAAGTGGATCGCCGTTATGTTGTTGTCACCGCACTCAACGCCTTGAGAGAGCAAGGCGCAATAGAAGCAAGTGTTGTCTCTGAGGCGATAAAGAAATACGGACTCAACCCAGACAAATCAAACCCTGTAACCAGCTAACGCGGAGAAGAACATGGCAACATCCATAGACATCCGCGTGCCGGATATTGGCGACTACGATAGCGTCGAAGTTATTGAAGTACTGGTAGAGACAGGCGAAAGCGTCTCCACTGAGCAGTCACTCATCACATTAGAGAGTGATAAAGCCAGCATGGAGATCCCTTCAACACATGATGGCTCGGTAACCGAGCTGCTGGTGAAAGTGGGTGACAAAATTTCCGCAGGTGATGTTATTGCGCGCTTGTCAGCTGATGCTGACAACAGTAGCGAAACTACAGCAGTAGAAGAACCTGAAGTCTCTGAGCCAGCACCCGCTGCAGAAGAGCAGGAACCCGAAACTCCTGAGCCCGCCGCGGCAACTGCAGCCAGTGACGGCGACACGCAAACGCATCAGGTGGTAGTACCCGAGATCGGTGATTTTGAAGCCATTGAAGTGATCGAGGTATTGGTCAGCACCGGTGATACCGTTGAGCTGGATCAGTCATTGATCACACTTGAAAGTGACAAGGCGAGTATGGAAATACCGTCTACTGCTGCAGGCACGGTCACTTCTATCTCGGTTTCTGTTGGTGACAAACTATCACATGGTGATCTGGTAGCAGAGATTACAGGGTCAGGTAACGCGGCAAGTGCAAAATCTGAATCTGCACCTGCAGCGAAAGCTGAACCGGAGAAAACATCAGCACCTGCAGACAAACAAGACGACACACCACCACCGGCTGCAAACAAACCACAACCGAAGTCATCACCTACGCAAAAGATTGCTGACGAATCGTATCGTCGTGCACATGCAAGTCCGTCGGTACGCAAATTTGCACGGGAACTCGGTGTTGATCTGATGCTGGTCAGCGGCAGCGGCCGCAAGAATCGCATCCTGAAAGATGACGTGCAGCAGTTCGTCAAAACAACCATGTCTTCTGCCGCCAGCAACTACGGGGGCGCCGGTGGCACAGGTGCGGGTATTCCGTCTATTCCAGAGGTTGATTTCACCAAGTTTGGTGAAGTTGAACGGGTCGAGATGTCCCGCATCAATGTACTGACTTCAGAAAACCTGCATCGTGCCTGGTTAAACCTGCCGATGGTGACGCATCACGACGATGCCGATATCACCGAGCTTGAAGAATTCAGAAAGTCGATTAAACAAGAAGCTGCCGATCAGGGCATTAGAGTAACGGGCCTGGTGTTTCACATAAAAGCGCTGACTGCAGCACTGAAACAATTCCCTCGCTTTAACTCTTCACTGTCTTCGGATGGTGAGTCTCTCTTTTACAAAAAGTACTTCAATATCGGGATCGCAGTCGATACGCCTAACGGTTTAGTCGTACCAGTATTGAAAGACACTGATAAAAAGAGCATCTATCAGCTTTCTGAGGAGATGACAGACTTGAGCAGCCGCGCACGGGACAAGAAGCTAAAACCATCCGAGATGCAGGGCGCCAGCATGACAATATCCAGCCTCGGGGGCATCGGTGGCAATGGCTTTACCCCGATTGTGAATCCACCTGAAGTGGCAATCCTTGGCATCACCAGAGCAAAGATGCAGCCTGTCTGGGATGGCAGTGAGTTTAAACCCAGACTGATGTGTCCGCTTGATCTCACCTACGATCATCGCGTTATCGACGGTGCAGATGGTGCGCGCTTTATGGCTCACTACTGTAAGGTCATCGGTGATATTCGCAAGATCATGCTTTACTGATCCAAACCAATCAGTCGTATTATTTGTACTCATAATTCAAGACTCGCGGAGACAGCGTGGATAATCCGGTAACAGTTTCAGTACCTGATATAGGTGATTTCGATGATGTCGAGATTATCGAAGTACTGGTGCATGTGGGTGACAATGTCGCGATAGACGATTCACTTATCACTGTTGAAAGCGATAAAGCCAGCATGGAAATTCCGGCACCCAATGCCGGAGAAATCACAGAGATTCTGGTATCTGTCGGTGATCGCATCTCTAAAGGCACGCCGATTGTGGTGATGGCCACAGAGGCTGCCAGCGAATCAACTTTCGCTGCAACTGAATCAACTCCCGCTGAAACCGAATCAGCCTCCAAAACCACAGCACCTGCTGCTGCTTCGAGCAACGGATCATCGGGCGACACGTACGATGTTGTGGTAGTCGGTGCCGGCCCGGGTGGCTATACAGCCGCTTTTCGTGCCGCTGATCTCGGCTTATCTGTTTTATTGATCGAACGCTATCCGGAACTGGGTGGTGTGTGTTTAAACGTCGGTTGCATACCATCCAAAGCCCTGCTCCACACGGCTCAGATCATAAATGAAACCCGTGAAATGGAAGATCACGGCATCACATTTGGCGAACCACAGATCAATCTCGATAAACTGCGCGGCTTTAAAGAGAAGGTCATCGGGCAGTTGACTGGCGGACTTAAAGGTCTGGCTAAACAGCGCAAGGTAGATGTGCAAACCGGCATCGCAAACTTTGTATCACCTAATCAGCTGGGCATTGATAACAACGGATCAGTTAGCACCGTCAATTTTAACAACGCCATCATTGCGGCAGGCTCATCAGTCGTCAAACTACCAGGCTTCCCTTATGACGATGATCGGCTTATCGACTCAACCGGCGCGCTTGAGTTACAGGACATACCCGAGCGGCTATTGGTTGTTGGTGGTGGAATTATCGGCCTTGAAATGAGTTGCGTGTATCAGGCGCTCGGATCAAAAATTACCGTAGTAGAGTTATCCGATGGCTTGATGCCCGGTTGCGATCGCGATCTGGTAAGACCGTTTCAAAAGCGCGTTTCAAAACTGTTTGAAAACATCTACACCAGCACTAAAGTCTCCAAAATGGAGTCTGCTGCAAAAGGCATTAAGGTCACTTTTGAAGGTGACAAAGCACCTGAGACAGACACGTTTGATAAAGTACTGCTCGCAATCGGCAGATCACCGAATGGCAAATCTGTCAGTGCTGAAAATGCCGGCGTAGAAGTGGATGAACGCGGCTTTATCAAAGTAGATAAACAACAGCGCACCAACGTCGATCATATCTATGCGATTGGCGATATCGTCGGTCAGCCAATGCTTGCGCACAAAGCCACCCATGAAGGCAAAGTGGCAGCTGAAGTTATCTCCGGTAAAAAATCTTACTTTGATGCGAAAACAATTCCGTCAGTGGCCTATACCGATCCTGAGGTTGCATGGATGGGATTGACAGAAACAGAGGCAAAAAAACAGGGCATCGAATACGAGAAAGGTATCTTCCCGTGGGCTGCCAGCGGTCGGGCATTGTCTAATGCCAGAAGCGAAGGCATGACAAAGGTACTTCTTGATCCCACATCAAAACGTATTTTAGGCGCTGGCATGGTAGGCACCAACGCCGGCGAACTGATAGCAGAGGCAGTACTTGCGCTTGAGATGGGTGCAGATATTGAAGATATCGCGTTAACCGTACACCCGCATCCGACGTTATCCGAAACGCTGAATTTCGCCTGCGAAGTGGCCGAAGGCACGTGCACCGATATCTACGCACCCAAAAGCAAATAAAAAACTTAACTCCGTGGATGAGTAGTTTTTTTTAAGTGCAATATGCCTGGCGACGATTTAAAACGTGCCAGTATCACTAAAATATGGGTCGTTAAAACCATGGGGTGTTAAAACTATAGGTTGTTAAAACTCTGCATTGTAGGCTTGACTGCGTTGCTCCGTTAGATGCACCACCACCTTTTCCCAACGCAATTTTACCGAAGCTTCCTTAAAACCAGATGTCCTGATAATGATTATCCAGAAAATTTTCATTGCCTCCATCTGTCCAGCCCCCTCCGGCAGCGGAAAACGAAGGATTTGATTGGAGCTGTACTTCATACCGAAATCCAGGCTTGGCACCACTTTCAAAATCCTGAGTACCGGTAAAACGAAACCTGGAACCGGACCATCCAATATCCTGAAATTGCAATTCACTACCTATAGCATCATCGGGTGCGACCACCATCCGACTGATCTGACCCGATAAGGTGAGGTCGACTGCCTCTGCAGGTCTAACAGCAACCAAACTACCCAGTGGAGTACATAACAGTGCTTTTTTCATGGTAATTCCCTTCTTTGTGAACATCCTTGCCTAACACATCACAACACCCTGCCCAGCGACAAACGGCTAAAGGAATTACAGCGTGACAATCTATGCCAACAGGTTCAGCATTCGAATTGGCAATGATTAAAATCACAATGGACCCATGCGATGAGTATATTGCAGCTACAAGCAAGCAATTTTATGCTCTGCAACGTACACTGAACAACAAATACTTTACACACAAAATCGACCGCATAAGACCGAGCTAACATGACTGACGAACTGCGCGACGCTGCACTGCATTATCATCGCTATCCAAAGCCTGGCAAGCTTGAGATAAGTGCGACCAAAAATATGCTGAACCAGCGTGACCTGGCGCTGGCATACTCGCCTGGTGTGGCAGCCGCTTGCGAGGCCATTGTTGAAGATGCAACGGAGGCCGCAAACCTGACTTCACGCGGCAATCTTGTGGGTGTCATCACCAACGGAACTGCAGTGCTCGGGCTCGGTGCCATCGGCCCGCTGGCTTCAAAGCCAGTCATGGAAGGTAAAGCGGTGTTGTTTAAAAAATTTGCCGATATCGATGTTTTTGATCTTGAGCTGGATACCACCGACGCAGAGCGTTTTATTGATGCAGTCTCTCTGATGGAGCCATGCTTCGGCGGTATCAACCTTGAGGATATCAAAGCACCGGAATGCTTCGAAATAGAACGCCGACTACGCGATAAAATGAACATTCCGGTTTTTCATGATGATCAGCACGGTACCGCGATAGTTGTTGCAGCAGGAATCATCAATGGCTTAAAAATCGCCGAAAAAGAGATCGAAAAAATAAAGTTGGTTTGCTCAGGTGCTGGTGCTGCCGCACTCGCCTGTCTTGACTTACTTGTTGCTCTTGGTATGCAACAGAACAACATCACAGTGATAGACATTGAAGGTGTGGTTTATAAAGGCCGCACTGTATTAATGGATGAATACAAAAGCCGCTATGCAAGGGACACAGACGGACGCGTACTTGATGATGTTATTGATGACGCCGATATTTTTCTTGGCCTCTCGGCACCGGGCGTATTGAAAGCCGCAAGCGTTAAGCGCATGGCACCAACACCACTTATTTTCGCACTGGCAAATCCAGTACCGGAGATCATGCCTGATGAAGTTTATTCTGTAAGAGACGATGCGATCATTGCAACCGGCCGCTCTGACTACCCTAATCAGGTAAACAACGTGCTCTGCTTTCCATTCCTGTTCAGGGGAGCACTTGATGTGGGCGCTACACAAATAAACGATGCAATGAAAATCGCGTGTGTCGAAGCACTTGCAGAAATTGCCACCCGGGAAGTATCAGATGTTGTGGCCTCTGCCTACGGTGACAGCTCGTTTGGTTTTGGCCCGGAGTACCTGATACCCAAGCCTTTTGATCCACGGCTGATGACTACCATTCCGCTGCGTGTTGCAGAGGCTGCAATCAAAAGCGGCGTTGCAACACGTCCTATAGAAAATTTGCAGGAATACCAGAACAAGCTGAACGAATTTGTTTTTAAGTCCGGTCTGGTCATGAAACCGGTTTTCTCCAAGGCAATGTCTAACCGGCAGCGAGTTGTTTTTGCAGAAGGTGAATCACAGCGTGTGATCAATGCAATCCAGGTTATTGTCGATGACGGAATCTGTGAGCCTATCTTGATTGGCAGACAGTCCGCTATTGTAGAAAACATAAAGAAGTTCCGGCTGCGTCTAAAGCCCGGTGTTGACTTTACTATCCTTGACCCTGGCCTCAATCCGGATGAAGAAAAATACACCAAAGCCTACCTTGCGCTTATGGGTCGCAGTGGTGTAACGCCGGCCTATGCAAGATCGGTAGTCAGAACCCGCGCAACTGCCCTTGCCAGCCTGATGGTCAATATGGGCTCTGCCGACGCGATGATTTGCGGAACACAAGGCGCATATATCCGACACCTTAACTACGTAAGAGGAATCATCGGTCTTGATGACGGAGTAACGGATTGCTCTGCGGTCATTCTGTTAATTTTGCAGAATGGCACATTCTTCCTGACCGATACCCATGTCACCGTCGATCCCACGGCGGAGCAGATTGCCGAGACGGCCATGCTCGCATCCAATGCCGTCAAACAGTTTGGCATGAGCCCTAAAGCTGCCCTGATTTCTCACTCCAATTTTGGCAGTCGTGACAACGACAGCAGCCGCAAAATGCGTCGCGCACGGGAGCTGATTAGAGAGCGCTATCCGGACTTACCGATCGAGGGAGAAATGCATGCAGATGCCGCAGCATCAGAAACGATAAGAGATCGTATCTTTCCGGATGCCGCTTACCGGGGCGCTGCAAACCTGATGATCATGCCGGATCTCGATGCCGCCAATATCGCTTACAACATGGTTAAGGTATTCGGTCATGGATTGCCGGTTGGTCCGATGCTGGTCGGATTAAAAAAGCCTGCGCACGTATTGACCGAGGCCGTCACGGTACGCGGTATCGTTAACACTTGCGCGGTAGCTGCCGCGGAGGCCATCGACCAGAAAAAATCCTCTGACAGTTAGCCCGGTAAAGCACTTTTAGGTCGTTAGCGCGATGCATGTAGCGGAATAGTTTAGAGCAGGTCGCGATCCAGATAATCGTAGTCGCGCGACAGTCATGGGTTTTTTGCAACTGGGCCTACTCTTGCGAGGCTGACGTTGACCACTGGAAAATTCCTGCCAGTTGCCGTTAGCGGAACTACAATCAGAGCATGAGTGTCCATTTGCTATGGGCCAAACTGCCTCCCCCGGAGAGTTGATAGATGTCCGAAGATGATTATGACGACGAAGAAGAGATTATTCTCTCAGAGCTCAGTGACGACGAACTTGTCGAGCAAATGCATGATGATCTCTACAATGGTCTGCGCGAAGAGATTGTAGAAGGCACAGAGATACTGCTGGAGCGTAAATGGGGACCGGACAAGGTCCTGAATAACGCGCTGGTAGAGGGCATGAGGATTGTCGGCATAGATTTTCGCGATGGCATTCTGTTCGTACCGGAAGTTCTAATGGCGGCTAACGCCATGAAAGGTGGCATGGAAATCCTCCGGCCGCTACTTGCTGAAACCGGTGCTGAAACCATTGGCAAGATGGTCATCGGTACGGTCAAAGGCGACATCCACGATATTGGTAAAAACCTCGTCTCTATGATGATGGAAGGCGCCGGTTTCGAAGTTATTGATCTCGGTATCAATAACCCGGTTGAAGACTATCTGGCAGCGCTGGAAGAACACAAGCCGGATATCCTTGGTATGTCAGCCCTGCTAACCACCACCATGCCTTACATGAAGGTGGTTATAGATACACTCAAAGAAAACGGTGTCCGTGACGACTACATCGTACTGGTGGGCGGCGCGCCTCTGAATGATGAATTCGGTGAAGCTATTGGTGCCGACGCCTACTGCCGCGATGCTGCAGTAGCCGTTGAAACTGCTTCAAAGCTCATCGCTGAACGTCGCGCCAGCTGACGATCTGATGCCACAACCTGCACTGGTAATTGCCTGCGGGGCACTGGCTAGGGAAATCACCACACTGATTGATATCAATCAGTGGTCACAATTGCGGGTACAGTGCATACCCGCAAAGATTCACAACACCCCTGAACAGATACCGGATGCAGTCCGGGCGCTTATCCACAAAGCACGTCCGCAGTATTCACAGATTTTTATCGCATTTGCAGACTGCGGCACTGGCGGGCAACTCGACACGCTAATTGAACAGGAAGGTGTTACGCGGTTACCCGGTGCACATTGCTACGAATTTTTTGCCGGAAGCGAAGTATTCAAAAATTTATCAGAAGACGAGCTCGGCACGTTTTATCTGACAGATTTTCTGGCAAGACACTTCAACCGCATCATCATTCAGGAACTCGGTATCGCCAAACACCCCGAGTTACGCGACATGTACTTCGGCAATTACAAAAAACTTATTTACCTGGCGCAGACAGACAACCTTGAACTGACACAAATGGCGCAGGATGCAGCGATGCAACTCAACCTTGATTATGAGTACAGGCGCACTGACTATGGCGATCTGCAAACAGGTCTTAAACAGTTCAACGAAAGCGTCATTCGGTGGCAACGAGACGAGTAATGGCAAAACTAACCACCATCTATTGGCGTGATATTCCGGCACAGGTAACCGCCAAGGCCGGCCGCAAAACTGCAAAAATTCAGTTGTCGGATCGCTTTCAGGAAGCAATCGATATGGCTGCAATGCGCGCCGGCAAAGGCAGTACTGACGAATACCTTGAAGACTGGCGGCGCGAGCAAAAGAATTGCTCTGACAATCTTGATGCCGAAGTCAAACAGGCGGCGGCAGCTATTGAAGAGGCAATAGACACGCAAGCGTTGCAGGCACTGGTAAAAAATAAAGGTCTCGCCAGTCCGCAGGACGCGGAGTAGAACCTTTGTACAAAGCCAGGCTGTGGTCAGTTAAGCAATCGCGTTTACTTGAAGCGTTTTACAACCGCTTTGAGCTAGTTATTGTAAGACTTCACCCGCTGTGGAATCTCATCGGCTACCAGCGACTTGAAAAACCGTTTGCAGTGACTGAAAAAGTCGTCAAAGGCTTTATGTTTGATTGCCAGATGTGCGGCCAGTGTGCGTTGAGCTCAACCGGCATGTCCTGCCCGATGAATTGCCCGAAAACCCTGCGTAACGGTCCCTGTGGTGGCGTAAGAAGCAATGGTAACTGCGAAATAAAACCCGACATGGCTTGTGTATGGGTGAAAGCCTGGGAAGGCAGCGCTCGAATGAAGGCGGACAATGTTCACGTTGTGCAGTTCGCCGTAGATCAACAGCTTAAAGGCCGGTCTTCATGGCTTGCGGTGGCTCGTGAGAAAAACAATACGGCAGGAAACGGCTAATGGAACAGCGCAATGTTGATCTGTCGCCTGCGGAGTTATTGCCGATTCTGCCGGGCCACAGTTCTCCGGGCCGGTTTGAACGTGTCTTGCGCGCCGGTAAGTTTGCCGTAACCACCGAGCTGGCGCCGCCGGACTCTGCTGACCCCTCTCAGGTTTATGAACGCGCCAGTGTGTTTGAAGGCTATGTTGATGCAATCAATGCAACAGATGGCAGCGGCGCGCATTGTCATATGTCGAGCGTTGCCGTCTGCGGGTTGCTGACCAGAGCCGGCTATTCACCGATCATGCAGATCTCCTGCAGAGACAAAAACCGTATTGCCATACAGGGTGATATTCTCGGTGCCTCTGCCATGGGTGTGGCAAACATACTTTGCTTAACCGGTGACGGTGTAGAGTCAGGTGATCATCCACAGGCCAAATCTGTTTTTGATCTTGATTGTATGTCTCTGTTGCAGATTGGTCGCAAAATGCGAGACGAATCGAAGTTTGAAAGCGGTCGTAAGCTAGACCATGCACCGTCTGTATTTTTAGGTGCGGCGGCTAACCCGTTTGCACCACCCTACGAGTTTCGTGCAGACCGTTTAGCCAAAAAAGTTGCAGCCGGGGCGCAGTTTATACAAACCCAGTACTGCTACGACATTGACCTGCTAAAAAGCTATATGCAGCGCGTACGTGATCTCGGGCTTGATGAAAAAGTGTTTATTCTGGTGGGAGTCGGACCGCTGGCTTCGGCAAAAACCGCAGAGTGGATACGCAAAAACGTACCGGGTGTACATATTCCCGATGCCGTTATAAAACGCCTTGCGGGTGCTACTGACCAAAAGGCAGAAGGCGTGCAGCTGTGTATCGATATGATCCAGCAGGCAAGTGAAATTGCCGGTGTCTCAGGTTGTCATATTATGGCTTATAGACAGGAGCATGCAGTGCCGGAGATTGTCGAGCGCTCCGGCATACTGTCGCGCCGCAACAGTCGTCAGCCGCCTGTAAACTGATTCCAGCTGCCGAACTACGTTACATTCTCTTTTCCGAACTGTTTTCTAACGCGCTGGCAAGCGTGCGACAACAGAGTTTTTATCCAGAGATATTGTTATGACTGAAACCGTAATCGGCTCAGAGAAACGCGATCATATTATCGGCTTTGATAAACCGTTTACCATCATTGGTGAACGTATCAACCCGACTGGCCGCAAGCTACTTGCCGAAGAAATGAAAAACGGCGACTTCAGTCGAGTGGAAGCTGATGCGATTGCACAAATCGAGGCTGGTGCGCACATGCTCGATATCAATGCCGGCATTCCTCTGGCCGACGAACCGGCGTTACTGGCACAGGCAATAGAACTGGTGCAGTCACTCAGTGACATTCCCATTTGCATTGATTCTTCAATTGTAGATGCACTGGAACGTGGCCTGCAGGTATATAAAGGCCGTGCACTGGTTAACTCGGTGACCGGTGAAATGGAACAACTCGAGCGGGTGATGCCACTGGTGAAGAAATACGACGCCGCTGTGGTTGCGATCTCTAACGATGAGACAGGTATCTCGGAAGACCCGGCGGTGCGATTTGCCGTTGCGAAAAAAATTGTTGAGCACGCGGCTGACTACGGCATCAAAGCCTGTGATGTTGTGATCGATCCACTGGTCATGCCGATCGGTGCAATGGGTCAGGCAGGGCGGCAGGTGTTTGCCATTGTTGATCGTATTCAACGTGAACTAAAGTGCAACACTACCTGCGGTGCCTCTAACATCAGTTTTGGGTTGCCGAATCGCGATGGCGTTAACGGTGCATTCCTGTCGATGGCTATCTCACACGGAATGACTTCTGCAATAACAAACCCGATCCACAAAGAAGTTATGGAATCGGTCATGGCAGCGGATGTTCTGATGGGTCATGACCCTGATTGTCTGAACTGGATAGGTAAATACCGCGAGCCACCCAAAGACGGTGAAAGTCGCGGTAGGCGTGTTTCAAAACGCAGGCGGCCACCAAAGCAGTAACGCCTGGCTTTATTTAGTTCTGCCCTTAATTTGGTTCTGAAAGCAGGAACCGTAGCGTGAAAGTAATTGTCGATTTTCACGCAGGAGCACCATGTAATGTCTGAAACAGAATCTGCTGCAACCCGGGTCAAAGTGGTCTTTACCCCGAGCGGTAAACGAGGTCACTTTCCTGTCGATACACCAGTGCTTGAAGCAGCGCGTGCACTCGGTGTAGATATAGATTCTGTTTGCGGTGGCAGGGCCATTTGTGGTCGTTGTCAGGTGCAGTGCGCGGAGGGTGAGTTTTCAAAACACGAGATATCATCTAAAGCAGACAATCTATCTGCCTTTACCAAAACAGAAGAACGTTGGGAGCGGGTAAAAAAGATTTCACTCAACGGCCGCAGGCTGAGCTGTCAGGCAAAGCTGCTCGGCGATGTTGTGATTGATGTACCACCTGACAGCCAGGTTCATAAACAGGTTGTTCGCAAAGGCGCAGACCTGCTCGACATAGAGCTGGACCCGTTAGTCAGACTGCATTTTGTACAGGTTGAAGAGCCTGATATGCATTCACCCACTGGCGACGTGCAACGACTGAAGCTGGCACTCGAAAAAGAATGGCATCTGTCTGACCTCAGCATAGAAACCTCTTTGCTACCGACACTGCAAACTGTGTTACGTGATGGTGACTGGCAGGTCACTGCGGCAGTTACCGAAGATAAAAAAATAATAGCTGTCTGGCCTGGACTGAAAGAACAGGTACTTGGTATCGCCATCGATGTTGGCTCCACAACCATTGCGGCCCACCTGTGCGATTTACTCAGCGGTGATGTGCTTGCGTCATCAGGCATCATGAATCCTCAGATTCGCTTCGGTGAGGATTTAATGAGCCGGGTTTCCTATGTAATGATGAACCCGGGCGGCGAAGTTGAAATGACTAAAGTGGTTCGTGAGGCGATTAATACGCTGGTATCTTCAACCACCGGAGAAATAAATGCCGAGACCAATGATGTGGTCGCGATGACACTGGTGGCTAACCCGGTAATGCATCACTTACTGCTTGGCATCAATCCGGTGGAACTCGGCGGTGCACCATTTGCACTGGCGACCGATGAAGCGGTATCCGGCAATGCTTCAGCATTCGACTTCAACACCCACCCGAATGCACAGGTTTACGTATTGCCCTGTATTGCAGGGCATGTCGGTGCTGACACGGCGGGTGTAATACTCGCCGAGCGACCCGACACGATGAACGATATGACACTGCTGGTTGATGTCGGCACCAATGCTGAAATTGTACTTGGCAATAAAGACAGAATACTCGCCTGTTCAAGCCCGACAGGGCCTGCCTTCGAAGGTGCACAAATCAGTGGCGGTCAGCGCGCAGCTCCGGGTGCGATTGAACGGGTCAGGATTGACCCTGAAACACTCGAACCGAAGTTCAGCGTTATTGGCAGTGAGTGCTGGTCAGACGAAACAGACTTTGCCGAACAGATAAAAGATATTGGTGTTACCGGTATCTGCGGCAGCGGCATCATAGAAGTAGTGGCTGAGATGTTTCTTGCCGGCATTATCGATACCAACGGCGTCATTAGCGGCAGCCATGCAAGCCAGTCTAAACGTCTACTAGAGAACGACAGAACATTCTCGTACCTGCTGCATGATGGTGAGGTAAAAATTGTTATCACCCAGAATGATGTCAGACAGATTCAACTGGCCAAAGCGGCACTCTATGCCGGTGTCAGGTTACTGATGGACAGACTCAACATCGAACAGGTTGATCGGATTCGACTGGCCGGTGCATTTGGCAGTCATATTGATGTTAAGTACGCGATGATTCTCGGCTTAATACCTGACTGCGCTTTAACCGAAGTATCTTCAGCCGGCAATGCAGCAGGCTCCGGTGCACGGATGGCACTGCTCAATCGCAAGTCGCGCAATGCCATAGAAACCCTGGTTAATCAGGTGGAAAAAGTTGAAACAGCGGTTGAGCAAAAGTTTCAGGACCACTTTGTTGAAGCAATGGGAATTCCACATAAAACAGCAGAATTCCCGAAGCTTGCAGAAGTAGTCAGGCTGCCTGAGCAGACAACCTCAGCTGATGCATCAAGCGGGAGACGCCGCCGCAGACGGCGCAGAAGCTGAACAAACGGTAGTACGCCTTAAACCGGACGATTTTATTTTATCTTTCTTCGCTGCTTTAGTTGCTTCAACCTGCCCTGCCGCCCTTCTGCGTTCATCACGCGGTGGCAGACCAAAAGTATCGCGATAACACTTACTGAAATGCGGTGCAGATATAAATCCGCAGGCAAGGGCAATATCGACGATTGGCATGCTGGTCTGTAGTAACAACTGCCTGGCACGTTCAAGTCGCAACTCAAGATAGTAGCGAGTTGGCACGCACTGCAAATAGCGTTGGTAGAGTCTTTCAAGTTGTCTGCGTGACAAACCGACATGATGCGACAGCTCGTCGAGAGTCATTGGCTCTTCAATGTTGGCTTCCATCAAAGACACTGCTTCAGCAAGCTTCGGCTGATTGGTACCGATGCGCTGCGTCAGTGGTACTCGCTGCCTGTCATGTTTGTCTCTGATTCGATCACACATGAATTGTTCGATAATAGCAGATGCCAGATCGGCACCGTGCGAATCCCTGATCTCATGCAGGATCATATCCAGTGGCGCTATACCACCGGCGCAGGTGTAGCGTTCCTGATCAATCTCAAACAGCTCCGGCGAAATAACCAGATGCGGGAACTCCTCTCTGGCACTCGCCATGTTTTCCCAGTGTATTGTGCAGCGATGTCCATCCAGTGCCTCGGCCTTGGCCAGCAGGTAGGTGCCGGTACAAACTGCACCGAGGGTGATGTCGCGTTTTGAAAGCGAGCGTACCCAGGCAATTATTTCGTTGTCGATCTGATGCTGAATCTGATTGCCGGAGCATACAAAAACTGCATCCAGCTGCGGTATATCCTGAATACTGTAATCGGGAGTAATAGCTATGCCGTTGCTGGCGTCAATCGGGTCGCGGGATGAGCCGATTGTCGACCATTCGTAGAGACTCTCCCCGGACAGCTGGTTCGCCATTCGAAGCGGTTCGAGTAGAGATGAAAAAGCCAACATCGAGAATTCGGGAACCAGCAGAAAACCAATTCTGGTCGCCCCTGTATTTTTGCTTGTGATCATTCGTTCATTCCAGCCAGTGTATCTTTTGTTTTTAGTTTGCCGCGCCGGGTGGGAACTGGTCCTGTCGGCTGCACTTCCTGTGCTGGTGATACAATTCCGGAATGTGCGACTCTTGATGGTCGTTCAAAGACCCGAAACAAATCTCAACGCGGTGCTTTTGTTACCTATTTCGACACAAATGATGTACTGAATGCGACATTTTAACTTAGGGCCAGTTCATTTATTGATCAGGAACCACCATCACTCCAGACGAATATTGTTACAGTCATTTATCAATTTTCGACTCTTATCTATTGATATATATCACTTATTTCTCACAACAGCTTGCATAAACTTTTTCTCTTCTCTTGCACAAAAGGTCTGTTCGAAGTCTGTTCAATTGCTGACTGCCAGCAGTTTCAAGTACAAAAGCTACTCAAACACGGCGAAATTGCATGATGCCGGATCAGTTTGAGTTCACTGCTTACTGAGGCGCTTATCGCGCTGGCGCAAGGTGGTTGACGATCTGATGTATCACCAATAACAATCTATGCAGTTGACTAGTAATTGGCATCGGGGAAAGCGCTCTTGCGCTGCTCGATATACGCTAGCAGCGCTTCATCTGTTGCCGGATCAATCTGTGGTGCTTCGTATTGATTCAGCATTTCCTTCATCCTGACATTAGCGCGAAGTGCTGCATCCATTGCGCCTTCAGATTCCCATTGTTCAAAACTGTTGTTGTCTGCCATCGACGATCGATAGAACGCATTTTCAAAGTTCCTCTGCGTATGATCACAACCAAGGAAATGCTGCCCGGGCCCGACATCACGAAGCGCATCCAGCGCCTGGCCATTCTCACTGAAATCCACACCTTCACCAAACACCTGCAGCATACCGGCCTGATCCGCATCCATGACGAACTTTTCGTAACTCATGACCAACCCGCCCTCCAGCCAGCCAGCGGTATGCAACATAAAGTTAACCCCCGCAAGCATTGCTGACTGAAGCGTATTGGCAGACTCATAAGCAGCCTGAGCATCAGGCAGCTTTGAAGCATTCAAACCACCACCGGATCTGAACGGCACACCAAGACGGCGAGACAGCTCTGCCGCTATGTATAAAACAGCGGAAGGTTCAGGAGTACCGAACGTCGGGGCACCCGACTGCATTGAAACACTGCTTGCAAAGGTGCCAAACACGACCGGCGCCCCCGGCCTGACCAGCTGCACAAAGGCCATACCGGCTAAAGCTTCTGCCAGTATTTGCGTCACCGTGCCAACCACAGTCACCGGTGACATTGCACCCGCAAGAATAAACGGTGACACCACTGTCGCCTGATTTGCTTTTGCATAGACCTCCGCAGCACCCAGCATGGTGTCATCAAATGTCATCGGTGAGTTGGCATTGATCAGGTTGATCACAACGGTTTTTTCGTTACCGGTTTCAGGATCAATGAAATCATCGCCAAACAGTATCTTTGACATCTCGACAGTATCTTGTGCACGCTCCGCTGCGGTTACTGAACCCATGTAGGGTTTATCGCTGTAACGCATATGTGCGTAAACCATATCAAAATGTCTTTTGTTGACCGGCAAATCTACCGGCTCGCAGACGGTACCGCCGGAGTGATGCAACGACGGAGACATATACGCCAGCTTCACAAAATTTTGAAAGTCTTCGATGTTTGCGTAGCGCCTTCCGTTATCTATATCTCTGACAAAAGGCGAACCGTAGGCCGGTACAAGCACAGTGTTATCACCACCGATAACAACGCTTTTCGCCGGATTGCGTGCGTGCTGGGTAAACTGCGACGGCGCATTGTCCTGAATAATCCTGCGGCAAAGACCACGGGGGAATCGAACCCGCTCACCGTCTACTGACGCACCGGCCTGTTTGAACAATTCCAGGGCTCGCGGGAAATCCCGGAACTCGATACCGATCTCTTCGAGCACGGTGTCGGCATTGTGTTCAACCAACTCCAACTGCTCATCAGTGGCCTGGCAGTAAGTTGGAACCTTACGTTTTATGAATGGAGCCGACGTGGCGCCAGCGGCCGCACGTGCACGTTTTTCATCGCGCGAACTTCCTCTACGTTTTCTTGCAGCCATGGTAGCTGTACTCTTAACCAGTTCTGCCCGGTAGTATTGCGCTTAGCTTGTAGACCGGCCATGTACGCAACGACAGACAGCTGTATTTGAGCGCCAAATAGGAAAACCGTAGCAATGCAAGTATCGGCGAAAACAGCGCAACAGACAGGATATGACTGCCGATGCCGGGTTCAAGTGGACAGACTGCCAGGTCAAGCCGGTCATCGGTCACACCTGACCGGACAAGGTTAACAATAACTTGCACCAACAGAAGCCATCAACACCGATTCGATGGCGTCTTTTGCAGACCCAACACCACGTAGCGACAGTTCCGCGGTCCATATGGCCTGTATCCGGCCACAGCCTCACCAGTACCGACTATAATTGCAGCTGCCACGAGCGTTTTATCAACATTGCAATTGCCAAAGTTAGTTAAACATCAACTACAAATAGCTTTGACGGGATAAATCGGGGAAAATACTCGCATCACGCTCCAATCGATTTTTACCTTTTAGCTTTACCCCAGCTGGCCACCGTGCCGGGCTGTTACAGAGGACACTATGGCAAATCCACCAGACAATAAAGATCCGGGCAGCAGCAAGCCTGAAACACCAAAATCCGGCAGCTCTACAAATGGCAACGGTCAACAAGGTCCGGCCAATGGCAGTCGTGTTGGCAGCGGTAACAAGGGCGCAGGTGGCAAGCCAAGCCTCGACACCCCGGGGGTAAACACCAGCTCTCCTCGCGGTACAGATTCTCCGGCTGTTGGAGCAAGCTCTGCAGGCACACCACCGCCAGTCCCAGGAACCAATGCCAGGCCTGCTACCACGCCAGCTACCGGGCCTGGAGCCAGCACCACCGGAGCGGGTCGGGTTTCAACAACATCATCACCTGCCACACCGGCATCAGGCCCTGCAGGGAGCGGCCAAAGCGGAACACCATCGGGCGATAGAAAAGATCTCTCGGGTGTCTCACCTGCGCAAAAGAGCGCCACCACAACCCCTGCGGAAAAATCGGCAGCAGCCGGCGTTGCACGACCATCCACAACCGCTGCAACGCAGCAGCCTGGAACACGCCCGCCGACACAACAAAAACCAGCCGAGCCTGCGAGACAAACCCGGCTTGAACGCGCCACTGGCACGGCCGAACCTGTCCCCGGTAAAACCAACCGACTGGAACGCCCTTCGCGCCCACTGGAAAGGCCGCAACGACCGGAAAGACCACGAGCATCAGGCCCTGATTCTCCGGCCCGTGCTGACCTGAGCCGCGGTGCTGAACGGCGACCGCGCCCCAATAGACCACAGGAAGGCAGACGACACTCGGGCAGGCCATTGGCAGCGCGTGGACCGCGTGGACCGCAAGATGGTCGACCTGCAGAGTACGGTGCCCGCGGCGACTACCGGCGCGACGGCTACCGCGACAACCGACCACGACGCCGCATGGCACCGCCTCCCGGTGCTCGCAGAGGCCGTTTTGTAGCTCCTGCTGCGCGCCCGGCAAGACGTTCTCATGTAGTGCCACCCACCGCAGCAGCACCTGCAGGCGCCTCATGGATTCCATTGCTATTCGGCCTGTTGCTACTGCTCGGCGTGCTCTGGTATGCCGTGAAGTACTACACACCGATGATCGACGACGACCTCACAGCACGCAGCAACGCCGCACTGGATAGCGCCGGCTTCGGTGACTCTGCCAGTGTTGAAATCGATGGCAGAAACGCAATCCTGACCGGCTCCGTTGCCACTGATGCCGATAGCGAGCTCGCTGAAGAAACAGTTGCCAATACAGAAGGCGTGCGTTCAGTCGACAATCAACTGGTTGTTGGCGCTGTAGCTTCAGAAACTGAAAGCGTGGAAAGAACCCAGCCATCGCTGTCTTTCAGCGCCACGGATAATGGCATTGAACTGGCGGGTACTGTTTCAGATCAGGCATACGCAGATCAAATCGAAAACGGCGCCAGAGAAATTTATGGTGAAGATGCTGTCAGTGGTTCGATTTCAGTTGATCCCAACAGCACCAATCCAGGATGGTGGCCGGCTGTACAGCAGTTGACGCCGGATCTGCAAAACATCAACGGGTCTTTTACTGTTGAGGAAGATACGATCCTGCTAACCGGTGTCGCAGCAGATGAACAGGCGAAAAACGATATCGGTGCAAAGGCTGCAGAACTGCTTGATGGTCAGCTGACAATCGACAATCAAATCACGGTACAAGAACCGGCGCCAGAGCCTGAACCAGCGCCTGAACCAGAACCGGAACCAGAGCCGTTAAAGCCGGCATTGCTGAATTACTACAATGATGGCGAATCAATTCAACTGAACGGCTTCCTGCCGGCTGAGAGTGCGGCGATTGTTGCCGATGCATTTGCAAATGCGCAGTTGCCTGTGACAGATAACATCGAGATCAGCGATGTGTATGAAGCACCGGTATGGATTGATAGCTTCGCAGACGCGGCCAGCGCTTTGGAAGATGTACAGAACGCTGAGGTAGAAGTTCAGCCTGATGGGGATGTCGCAATTTATGGTATCACCACCAGCGAAGAGTCAAAGCAGTCAGCGGCTGATGCCGTTGCCGCAATTTTCTCCGATCAGACACTCAACAACCAGATCTCGGTACGCATTCCTGAGCCTGAGCCGGTTGTGCCGTCGATCGAGCCTTTTGCCTCTGTCTCTGACGATGGCACCACGGTCACAATCGCCGGTTTGCTGCCCCCTGCTGCTGCAGAGTCGATCAACAATGACTTTGAAGCTTCCGGCAAACCCGTGGTTAGCAATGTCACGGCTGATGAGCGTGTCATTGAGCCTGAATGGACAAACGCACTGGCGGCTACGATGCAGGCAATGCAGGGTATCGAGAATCGCAAAATCACTATCTCATCCAGTGGCGATCTGACCATCAGCGGCCTGGCAGACACTGTAGCCGTTCGGCAGCAGGCAGCAGACTCAAGTTTTGATGCGTTTGGTAACTCTGTGAGTTTGCGCAACGACATCACCGTCAAAGGTCCGGATATTAGTGAGTTGCTTGCTCGTATTGATCTGGCAGCGATTCGCTTCCGTTCCGGCAGCTCACAGCTGGATGCAGACAGCGTTGCCATTCTGGAACAGGTTGCAGATGCACTGGCACAAGTGCCAGACGCAACAGTGGCCATAACCGGCCACACTGACTCAACCGGCAGCGCGCAGCGCAACCTGTCTCTGAGTGGCCAGCGGGCTGATCGAGTGAGGGATTTTCTGATTGAACAAGGAATCAGTGGCGAGCGAATGTCGTCACAGGGATTTGGTTCAACTCAGCCGATTGCTTCAAACGGTACCGTTACAGGTCGTGCGTTGAACCGGCGTATTGAAATTACGCTGACCAACTGATAACAAAATAAAAGGGTGAATGTCATGGGTGAATTGTTTTCAATGCTAGGGCTCACTGCCATTGCCGGATTGATTATCGGATGGTGTATCCGGAATTTTTTCGGTGGCAGTGAAAAAAAGACAAGGCAACACTTTGCCCGTGACATGAATGACGCCGCAAAAGATGCGAAATTTTTGCGGCACACTCTCAACACCAGGGACGACGAGTTGAGCGAAGCCAAACGCGAGCTCAAACAACTGCGCGAACAGGATTCCTCATCCATAACTAACAACCGTTCCCAGGTGCGGGAAATAAACGATCTTAAAAACCAGCTAGCTGCATCCAGAAAAACTCTGCATAACAACCAGGCCGAGTTTAATACCTACCGCACAGAGGCAGAGCAGGAAAAAACCAAATTGCGCAGTGAGCTTTCAAAGTTTTCTGCCGGCGGGGTTGCCAGCCCGGAACGTCTTAACGATGCAAACGAAACCATCGGTGCACTGCGCGGGGCGGTCAGAGAAAACGATAAGGTCATAGACAGCCTCAGAGCCCGTATTAAAGAAGCTGATAGCACGGTTGAAAACCTGCGCAGCCAGCTAAAAGCAGCAGAGTCGGATCGCGCTGATCTGCAGAGCGTCAGGCTTGAGTACGATGGCAAACTTGAAGCTCTTACCAAAAAATATGAAGCGTCAGAATCAACCATAGACAAACAGAAGCGCGACTATGACTTGATGCTTGAGACAAAAAATACAGACATCAAAAACCTGCAAAGTAAAATTGAAGAGGCAACTGCGGCCAGCTCAGAACTCAAAACCCGTGAACATGAAGCCAGCAAGCAGATCGAAGATCTGAAAAAAGTCGAAAACAAGTACAAAACAGAAGTTGTTGACCTGAAGCGGGTAATAGCTGACCGGGATCAGGCACTTTCAAAAAGCCGCCAAAAAGCAGCTGACCTTAGCGAGCAGCTCACAGCGGCAAAAGAACATGAAGACATTGAAGTTCGGCGCCTGAATGCAGCGTTAAAGGATGCCAGACAGGTGAGTTCAAAGTTCGAGAGCAAGAGTGCTGAAGTATCCGCACTCAACGAATTGCTCACCGAATCCGCCAGCAAACGCGATGCATTGCAAAAAGATGCCAGCTCATTGAAAGCACAGCTGACAGACAAAGAAGACACCATCAGCAAACTGCGATTAGAGCTTGATGATGTAGTTGCCAGCCGCAACAAGATGTCAAGCCAGCTTGGCGAGCTACAAAGTCAGGGTAATATCGCGCTTGAGAAACTGCAGCAGGATTTCAACAGTCTCGCAAACACGCGCGATGAATATAAACTGAAAATAGACAGTATGCAGAAGGAGATCACTGAACTTCAGGACTCCAAACAAAAGCTGAATCAGCACGCAGAAAGCGCCAGGGTAAAAGAGGAAAAGTTGAAGGGCGAATCACAAATCTGGCAGAACGAAGCGAAAAAACTAAACACCACCTCTGCAGACTACAAAAGCCAGATCGAAAGCCTGCAAAACCGGCTTTCTGAAATAACCCGATCCAAAGACGATCAGCTGCTTGAACTTCGAGCTCAGCTGACGTCTGCACAAGCTGATAATGATTCAAAGATTGGCCAGGTGACCAACGACTTCAGCAAACGCAACACAAAGCTGCAGAACGATCTGAAAACACTGCAAAACAAAATCAAAGAACAAAGCCTGACCATTGAAGAGCAACAATCCAAGCTTGCCAAACAGAATGAAATAAACACACGCGCAGCAGCCAAAATTGCTGAAACAGAAAAAAGCCTGAACAATTATCGTAGCAAGCTACGTCTCGAGGAAAGCGAAAGTCAGAGACTCAATCATCAGCTCTCCGATGCAGAAGCGCTGCGCCTTACATTGACAGAACGCGATGCAGAGCTGCGAAAAGCCCAGATTGAACTGCAGGACGCAACGATCAGTGACGGCCCACTCAAAGCACAGTTTGATGAACAAAAGCGCCAAAATGATTCTCTGATCAAAGCGCTGCAGGAACGCGATGAAGAGCTCAATCGCCTCAACACACAGGTCACCGATAGCAGACTGCGCAGCAAGCAGCAGCAATCGAGCATTACCCTGTTAAATCAGGAAAAAGAATCGCAGAGTGAGCTGATCAAATCGCTGGAGCAGCAAGCCGAGAACACGCTTCAGCTAAATACAAAAATAGCCCAGCAAGCTACCGAACTGGAAAACCTGAGAGCCAGACTGTTTGAACGTGATACCACCAAAAGCGGCAACGATGCAGCTACCAGCAAAGCTGGTATATCTGACACTGGTACACACGAGGTTGGCACTACTCAAACACAAACAACCGCGCCAACGGCAACCATGCAACAGTCCGAACCAAAGACTACTGCAGCCAGTAAACCGAGAGTGTTCGTCCGTTCAGACACTGACTCACTCACCGGTGCTAACGATTATCAATCGACTCAACGCCCGAGATACACGGTTGACGGTCATCCAGTTTACCGGCGTGATGGCAGCGATGATCTGTCTTTACTACCCGGTGTGACTCCAACCATTGCGGGTGCGCTTGCGCGCCATGGCGTTAACGCATTCGAACAAGTCGCTAACTGGGGGGACCGTGAAATAGCACATTATGCAGAGCGAGTAGGCATTCCTGTACAGCGTGCGCAGCAGTACAACTGGCCGGGAGCTTCAAGCAGCATCCTCAACGGCACATTCAGGAAAGACCGCCAGAAGATCGATAACTGAGCGCTAATTCACCTCCAATAGAGAGACTACTAAAAACCCGGCACTGGCCGGGTTTTTTTATGTCAGCGGAAAACTATGACGTACCCCGGTGTCGTCTGCGCGCCTTGTAGAGCAACCGCTTTCGCTCGTATAGTAGCGGCAACTTGTAAACAGAGAACACCATGGTCAAAGTCAACTCGTGGAATGAGTTTGATCCACTAAAGCATATTATCGTCGGCAGAGCTGATCACACCTGTATACCACCAAGCGAGCCTGCCACTGAGGCTAAAGTACCCGATGACAGTGATATGCGTGGCATGTGGGGGCCCAGACCATTAGAGACAGTAGAGAAAGCGAATATCCAACTCGACAATCTGGTCAAGTTACTTGAAGGACGTGGCATTACCGTAGATCGACCAACGCCAATTCAATGGAATCAGGCGGTACAAACACCAGACTTCAGCACGGCTTCGATGTTTGGTTGTATGCCACCAAGAGATGTTCTGCTGACTGTGGGCAATGAAATTCTCAGTGCGCCCATGTCTTTTCGTTGTCGCTATTTTGAGTATCTTGCCTACCATGATCTGATGCAGCGCTATTTTGATGAAGATCCAAATTTCAAATGGGAACAAGCACCGAGGCCCAGACTGTCAGATGCTTCCTACAAAGCCGGCTACTTTGACGAAATCACCATTGAAGAAAGACTCAGCCGCACTGCTGCACTGGACTTTGTAACCAATGAACACGAACCATTGTTTGATGCTGCTGACGTTATGCGGCTTGGTAAAGATCTGTTCTGTCAACACGGACTCACTACCAATCGACGCGGCATGGAATGGCTGAAGCGACACTTTCCGGAGCATAGAATTCACGCTGTGAATTTTCCGGGTGATCCCTACCCGATTCATATAGACGCGACTTTTGTTCCCCTCAGGCCCGGTCTTATCATTAACAATCCGAATAGACCGCTGCCTGAAGAACAACGCAAGATTTTTAATCAGAACGACTGGGAGATTGTTGATGCCGCAGCACCGGTACACAACACGCCGCCACCGTTGTGCTATTCCAGTGTCTGGTTATCAATGAATTGTCTGGTTCTGGATCATAAAACTGTTGTGGTCGAAGCCAGTGAAACCAAACAGATGGAACAGATGGATAAGCTCGGCATGGAAGTGCTGCCAATGCCTTTTAGAGATGCCTATCCTTTTGGTGGCGGGCTACATTGCGCCACCGCTGATGTGCATCGTGAAGGTAACTGCGAGGATTATTTCCCAAAGCAGGTTAGCGGTACACTGATTTAATACAACAATTCTCTGCCGGATAATCTGAGCACTATCCGGCAGAGGATATGTTAACCGCTGTATCGTGAAATACCCCGCCACCGTTTGGATAACCCGGCTCTGCACTCACCAGTGCATTGATACCAACACCATCTTCAAACGCAGAATTAGGCCAGATACTCTCAACTGTCACCACTCCACGCTGTAGCCCGTCGAAAGCTGCAACATGTAAACTGATACTGCCGCACTTACTCGACATATTCACTTTTTCTCCATCAGCCACAGACAACATTTTTAAATCATCAGGATGGAGCAGCGCGGTTGGGCGTTTTTCATTTTTAACTGATGTTGGCGTTTCAGTAAACGTCGTATTCAGGAACTGCCTTGCGGGTGCTGCCACCAGTCTAAACGGATATTTCGCAGAGGCTTGATCTGTCACGTCCCAGTGATCAGGATAAGATGGCATGTCATGATGATTCGGCCCTACCCGACTCCAGTCAGGTGAGAAATGAAACTTGCTATCGGGCGTATCAAAACCGTTCTGAAAGTTGCTGTCTTCAAAACTGCGTGCTACATCGAGCCATTTATTTTCGTAAAGGTGTTGCGCTCCCTGATAGCCTGCATTTTTAAGCATTTGATCACAGAGCTCCCACTCACTCATTTGAAACCCGCGATGTTCAAGCCCGAGACGCTCGGCTAACTGAGCAAGCACCTGATGGTTACTCTGACATTGCTGGTATGGCTCGATGACTTTTTTGGTCATCTGTATATGAGTATGGCCGCCAGCTATGTATAAGTCATCGTGCTCAAGAAACATAGTTGCCGGCAGTACGACATCGGCAAAGCGCGCAGTATCAGTCATAAACTGTTCATGCACGCAAAGGAAAAGATCTTCGCGACTTAAACCCTCGATTACCTTACTTGATTCCGGTGCGACGACAGCAGGATTGGTGTTCTGCATAAAAAGACTTTTAACTGGTGGACCACCCTGTAAGTCGTGTGGATTACCCAGCAATACATCACCAATTCTGGATTGATCAAGAATGCGCGCAGGACTTTTCTGATCCAGCCCTTCGATGACAGTTTTATCGAGCTTTGCATACAACGCACCGTTGGAGTAAAGCGCACCGCCACCGCGTTGCGTCCAGGCACCGGTGATAGCTGGTAAACAACTTACTGCATGAACATTAACAGCACCATTGCGGGTTCTGGAAAAACCGTATCCACTGCGAATAAAGCTGTTTTTATTCTGCCCGTAAAGCCGGGCAAAACTGACAATCTGTTCAACAGAAAGGCCAGTGATATCGGCAGCCCATTGCGGGGTTCTGCTATTCAAATGCTTTCGAAACGAATCAGAGAAATCGGTAAACTGCTGCAGATACGGCAAGTCTGCATAACCTTCCTGCAGCAACACATGCATGACTGCAACTGCCAGCGCCCCATCAGTGCCTGGCTGCAACATCAGGTGAAGATCTGCCTGCTTTGCAGTCGCTGTGCGATAAGGATCAACCACAACCAGTTTTGCACCACGCTTGCGTGCCGTTGCAATATGATGCATCAGATTCACTTGCGTATTCACCGGGTTGCCACCCCAGACTACAATCAAGTCACTGTCTGCAATTCGACGTGAATCGGCACCTCGTTTTGAACCGATGCCAACATTCCATCCGGCATCTGCGAGTGTGGTGCAGAAGGTAGAATGTTGCAGCGATGTTCCAAGGCAGTTTCGCAAGCGCTCTATGCCATCACGTTGCACCAAACCCATCGTACCTGCGTAGTGATATGGCCAGATCGCCTGCGCGCCGTACTCGGCAATAACCGCCTGCATATTTTCTGCAACCAGATCCAACGCATCTGCCCAGGCGATTTCTTCAAACTCACCATGACCTGACTTGCCATTGACTCTTCGCAACGGCTTACCCAGACGAGCCGGGTGATGTATGCGCTCGGAGTATCTCGCCACCTTGGCACAAACCACACCGGCGGTGTATGAATTATCTGCACCGTAGATTCGACCTATGGTGTCGCTGTCGATGATTTCAACTTCAAGCGCACAGGTACTCGGGCAATCATGAGGGCAAGTGCTTGAGACTCTCACAGGCTTTTCATCGGAGGGCTTGAGCGCAGGAGCAGTGACCGAATTATTCATCTTTACAGGTTAACTGGTTAATCGATGTGCTATCGAACAGAAATTTGTTGCCGGCGCCCTGGATCGTAAACAAGGTTTTACTGTGGCATGAGCTATACAATAGCAAATGCACGCCGGTATTTCGTGAAGAGGTATCGGGATAAAGCGGGATACGGAAACGGGGCGATCAGTGCAAGCAAGATGTTATGTCAAACTCAGCGTGCCCGTAAAGTTGCGGGGGTATTTGCACCGCATTATGAACATCAGGACGGGGCTTTGCCACATCTATACGTGAGGGGATGTACCAAGGTCAGTGGTAAGCGTTAAACCGACAAAGTCTTTTCAAGGGGCAAGAAACTTACCAAACATCGTCGCGTAGTGCGACGATGTTTGGTATGGCTTCCCCTCCTCCAAGAGGCTTAAAGTCACTCGATAAACTCAAACCAATTACTCAGCGTAAGTTTGAGCAACTCTCCACCGCCATGACTTTAAGTTATCATCGCTGGGATGTGAATTGCAAGTGAATTTTAGCTGTTTTTTTTGAATAATAACGGGCTGTTTAAAGGTTGCAATAACATCCGGAAGTTGTTCGATCTACCTTCCGGCAAGCAAGCTACCGCTAACCCGGACCATTCGTGATTTGGCGATCATGTCGCGCAGTGCATGGCTTTCACACTGCCGGCTTTCACACTGACTGATACCTGAGAACCTTGCCAGATTTGATGTTCAAACAACCTCGGTATCAAAGTCCACAACAAGCGGCTTGTTGTGGTACGCCTCCATGTATTTTAATAGACCATCTGCCGAGATTGTTGTAGTCATGCTGTTATCACACGGGTGAAAATGCAGCGGATCTTTTTCTAATAACGCTTTATCAAGAATTGCTGTTACCACAACGTTCTTATCATTGATTACTGACAACGGTGTTACCGCGCCCGGAATAACACCAAGATACTTCATTAGTCTGTCGGGACTGGCAAAGCTGAGCTTACCAACATCAAGTTTAGCGCCCAGCGCTGCCAGATTTATAGTTCGATCCTCCAGCAGAGTAACAACAACCATCACACCTTTTTTATTGCGTAGAAACAAATTCTTCGAGTAACCACCCGGCACCCCTTCCCTCAATGCGACAGAGTCTGCAACAGTTCTCATTGGCGCATGCGTTATTGTACTGTTAGCAATGCCGAGTTTATCAAGCGCTGCAATCACCTCATCTGATGTGGCGGGTGTGCTGCCATCTGCAAGCTGACGTTCTATCTGTGCATCTTCTGACATGGTTATCTACTGAATTATCTGATCCAAAACCCGACTACTTTAGATAGCGTTTCTCAAGAGCCACCAGCATTGCCCGCATTCCCATGGCTTCTCCACCAATGGGCCTGCCACTTCTGGCTCTGTTGTTCCATGCCATGATATCAAAGTGCAACCAACGCACGTTGTCATCAACAAATCTCTGCAGATATAGCGCGGCGGTAATAGCACCACCAAACGGTGTGTTTGCAGCATTTTGTAAATCCGCTACGTGACTTTTAAGGTAGGACTCATAGCCTTTGTGTAAAGGCAACTCCCATGTGGGATCATAAGTTTCGCGTCCGGTCTCTCTCACTAAATCTGCAAGTTCGCGATCATTACAAAAATAAGCAGCCATCTCGGTTCCCACTGCCACCCTCGCAGCACCAGTCAGTGTCGCAAAGTCCACTAAAAGATCAGGCTGTTCATCACACGCATCGGATAATGCATCACACAACACCAGACGCCCTTCGGCGTCAGTGTTTTCAATTTCTACTGTGATGCCACTGCGCGTACGAATAACATCACCCGGCCGAAAGGCGTTTGAGGAAATCGCATTCTCGGCTGACGCTACCAACAGACGCAATCTGACCGGCAACTCAAGCGCCATAATCAATTGCGCCAGGCCTATCGCATGTGCAGCCCCGCCCATGTCTTTCTTCATTGAGCGCATGCCTGCTGCCGGCTTGATATCAAGACCACCACTATCAAATGTGATACCTTTTCCCACCAGGGTAACCAGAGGATGTTTACTGTTGCCCCACAGCATCTCTATCAAACGTGGAGGATGAACGCTGGCACGACCAACAGTATGGATACTTGGATAATTCTCAGCCAGCAAGTCATCACCCACTATCTCTGAAAACTCGGCTTCGTGTGTTTGTGCAAGCTCGGCCACCACCGCTGAAAGATGCTGCGGCATCATGTCTTCTGCCGGTGTATTGATCAGATCACGTACGCGATAGGTTGCGGCAACCGTTTCCTGTATGCGTTGATGATCAGACGAGTTGGGCAGCTTTAGCTTTGCCTTGATCACACCGTTCTTCTTGTAACGGGTAAAACTATACGACCCAAGCCCCCAGCCAACTGCAAGAGACTCAAGGTTGGATCTGACCCCACTGCCTTCCAGCGCATAGACACCCTCCGGCAGCCGCTTTGGCAAATCAGCTATTGCAAACGGATCCTCTATATCATCAATGCCAACAAGATATCGTTCGACACCACCATCTTCTGACGGAATCGCGCAGAGACAACCGGGCTTACCGGTAAAAGCGTTTTGATTGAGCCAGTTTATTTGTTGTGATGTGAGCTTTTTGGTCGCTCGACTGAGATTTGAAGAGGTTACAAGAACTATCGGCGCTGCATCTGTGCGGCCACCGTAGATAAAGCAGTCGGTCATAAGGTGAGGCTATCTTGGTTAAACTTTTAATTGCTAATTGTAGTTTATTTTTGTTTAACGTGTGGCTGTGTACCGGTGTTAATTTTTCAACAACTATTAATAGCAAAGCCATGATGACCAACAGAGTCCGAACGCCGGCATGCTGTCGGGAGCGAGACGCTCAGCAAGTGAATTATCCAGCACCTGATCGAATATTATCCGGCAACCACGTTGCGATTTCCGGCCATACCACCAGGATGATCACCATTAAAATCATCAGTCCCACCATGGGTATTGCAGTTTTAGCAATATAAGATATTTCATGGCGCGTCATACCCTGCAGCACAAACAGGTTGAAGCCTATAGGCGGAGTCACTTGCGCCATTTCAACAACCACAACGATGAAGATCCCAAACCAGATAACATCAATACCTGCCTGACGAATCATCGGTTCAACAATCGCCATGGTCAGCACCACCGAGGAAATACCGTCTAAAAACATACCAAGGATGATATAGAACACAGTCAGTGCAACGATAAGCACTATCGGGGAAAGCTCCATGCTTTCTATCCACGCTGCCAGCGCTCGCGGCAATCCGGTAAAACCCATCGCCAGCGATAGAAAAGCAGCGCCCATCAGTATTAATGCAATCATTGCCGATGTTCGGGTCGCACCCATCAGACTTTGAGTAAATGTCTGCCAGTTAAGCGATCTTTGCATCGCAGCAAGCACCAATGCGCCTATAACACCTACTGCTGCAGCCTCGGTTGCTGTAGCCCAGCCAAAATACATTGAACCGATAACGGTAAACACAAGTAACAAGACAGGAATCAGGAACCTGCTTTCGCGCAACATTTCAGCAAGCCCCATGGATGGTTCCGGCTCCGGCCTTTGACCGGGCTTAAAGAAGTGCCAGCCAATGATGTAGGTCATAAACAACCCGGCGAGGATCAAGCCCGGAATTATGCCTGCCATAAAAAGCTTGGTAATACTTTCATTGATCGTCACGCCATACACAATCAGTGTTAACGACGGTGGGATCATTAAACCCAGTGTTGCAGCACCGGCCAGTGTGCCGATGATCATGTATTCCGGATAACCTCTTGACCGCAACTCCGGAATCGACATCTTACCAACGGTGGTCAGTGTTGCTGCCGAAGACCCTGATACCGCCGCGAATATCGTACAGCCGGCAATGTTGGTATGCAGTAAACCACCGGGCATGCGGCGCATCCATGGTGCCAGTCCGCGAAACATATCTTCCGATAAGCGCGTGCGGTAAAGAATCTCACCCATCCAGATAAACATTGGCAAGGCGGTGAGAGTCCAGCTACTGGAGCTGGTCCAGATGGTGGTGATCATCGCGTCACCTGCCGGACGGGAGGTGAACAGCTCCATACCAACCCATGCCACTCCCATCAACGCCAGACCAATCCAGACTGAGCTGCCGAGTAACGTGAACAGCACAAACAGGAAAATTAACGTGGCATAGAATTCGGTCATTCGACGGTTTCCATTCTTATCGCACTCCTACCTTGCACCACCAGTCGAGTCAGGTTATCCCATAACGCAATCGCCAGTAGTACGGAACCAATAGACATAGCGATTTGCGGCAACCAGATTGGCGTATACACCCAGCCCGAACCGGAGTCAGCCCACATTTCTGCCCAGTTGGCAGGAGATGAACCAAACATTTTTACTACCGTTAACACCCTTTCCGGCACCTGATCGAGACCCTGTGTTCGATCATTGAGCATCTCGGAAAAAATAGTGGTTTTAATCGCAAACCGTGCAAAATAAGTTGCGGTGAGTGACGCGATAAACAGCGCAAATGCATCCAGCCAGAATCGCGTGTAGTTATTCAGGTTTAACAAAATAGAAACACGTATATGCGAGCCACGATTCAGTGCGTGCGCCAGTGCAAAAAAAGAAGTAGCGGCCATCGCATAGCCGGCGTAGTCCGTTGAGCCTGGAAACTGTAAACCAAACCAGCGCACCAGCATTTGCGCCACAATAATCAGCAGAATAGTGATCATGAACAACGCGGCGATTACACCGGAAAGATCATAGAGCTTGTCAAGCAGTGCCCACACTGGCTTAAAAATCGCCGATGCAACACGCTTGAAAATCGCGCAGAAAATGACAATCAGGCTTGGCAGCACAAACAGCCAGAACCATAACGGCAGTCCCAGGAAAGGCTTCCAGTCCATAGTGTTTTTTATCGTTTTTGTTTAAAGACGAACCCTCACCACCGTGAGGGTTCGCAGGACTCACTCTTTACTTGCCTTGATAAGCATCAATGATAGCTTGTCCCTTATCACCCACTTGCTGCAGCCAGCTTGCCTGCATGGTATCTCCAATGCCTTTCAGCTCACTGAGAAACTCGGGGCCTGCATCGGTAACTGTCATACCGTTTTCTTCAAGCTGTTCAAAGTACCAGTTTGCCAGCTCCTCTGACTTCGCGGTACACGAAGCACCGGTTTCATCAGCAGCCTTTTGCAAGGCTGCCTGTGTATCATCATCGAGTGATTCCCAGATGCCTTTATTAACCATCACGTAGTTACGCGGCAGCCAGGCATTGACTTTATAGTAGTGCGAAAGATGCTCCCAGACTTTTCTGTCGTAGCCGGTTGAACCTGAAGAAATAAAGCCGTCTGCCACTCCGGTGGCAAGCGCCTGAGTCAGCTCTGCCGCTTCGATTTGCACCGGCGTGCCGCCAAGGCTCTCGATAACTGTCGCTGTTGCCGCGTTATAAGAACGTAACTTCATGCCTTTAACATCTTCAGCATTGGCGACTTCATTCTTGAAGTAAAATCCTTGTCCCGGCCACGGGCAGGTATACAGTGCCACCAGGTTCATATCGGATAAGGTCTCATTAACAGTATCCTTAGCTGCGTCCCACAAGCGCGCAGAATCTTTGTATGTTGTAGCGAGGAACGGTTGATTATCCCAGTTTAGAAGTGGCTCTTCGTTTGCATGAGCAGACATGATGCGCTCACCAATCGGTGCCTGTCCTGTCTGAATTGCCCGCTTGATGTCAGCACCGCCAAAAAGTGATCCGCCAGCGTGAACTGTGATTTCCAGATCACCATTGGTGTACTCCTTTACCTTCTCTGCGAACATGACTCCGTGCTCCGAGTGATAATTGCTCGCTGCGTAGGCCATTGGCATGTCCCACTTCTCGGCATGAGCGGCGGATGCAGCCACAGTTAATGCAGTCGCTACAGCAAAAAGTGCAGGTTTTAAATACATTTTTCTCTCCTCGTTGAGACTTGATGATAACACCGCATTAACCACCTGCGTACAGTATTCTGCCGGGCTTTTCATCCATCAGTCTCGTCTGGTTTGATCGATTTTGAAACGATCAGTGAGAAAACGTTTGTTCGCTGCACGCTGCCGACAGACTCGTGAACATCAGTTTTTATAGTGATCAAAAGCCCCTTTGTTTCGAGCAAGAATATATTCCGCAGCAGTCACAGCAGGAAACGCCGCCGTTTCATTCGGTACCAACTCAGCCGGATCAATTACCGCCGCAGGACCGGGATCGTAGAACATCGCAATCGAGTATCTTGCATTGGTAGATAAGTTGCGCACCCGATGCTTCGTTGAAGGTAATTTGTTGTTACTCCATCGTTCGAGTAAATCACCCACGTTGATCACCAGGGTATTATCCATCGGCGGTGCCGCAACCCATTCGCCATTTGGAAATAACACTTCAAGGCCTGCTGTTTCCTGCAGTAAAAGCGTAATACAACCAAAATCACTGTGAGGCGCAACACCAAACTGTTCAGGGTGATTATCAGTGGGCGGGTAGCACAGGAGTTGCCCGCGTAACATGCAGCGTTGATAGTACGGTTCAAAAAACCGTTCACTGGCACCCATGGCGACAGCAACTATTCGCAACATCACTTCACCGACGCCCTGGATCATTGCCGTGTAGTTGACAATAGCCTCGCGAAACCCCGACAAGGCAGGCCATTGATTCGCACCGCATAGTGGCAGGCCGGCAACTACATCGGGATCGTTCCGATCTGCTTCTCTTCCCCAGAAAAAAACTTCTTTCTGATCACGGCGCTTTGCACCCTGCATTAACGCCATACCCTGGGCAAGATACCCCCGGTTGTTGCTGTCAATAGAAACCGTGTGTTTTTGCCCAATGGTTTGAGCAAAAAATGCACGTTGCGCATGGCGCATGTTGTCGATTGTCAATGCGTGTTGCGCACCGATTCGAGCATAGATAAAACCACAATCGGCAGTCGCTTCCAACAACTGTTTTGCTGCAACCTCAAGATCGACTGTGGCTAATTCAGAAAGATCGAGACTGCTTAAGTGGGCACTACGCATCACGTTGATAATTCATCACTCTCAGATCGCCCAAAAGATGCTGTACGGCACAGTAATCGCAGACAGGCTATTATTAACTTAATGAAGTGCGGTTCTGGTAGATTCCCGTTCCGAATCAAAAACAAACAGACGGCTGAAGAAAGTACGCAATGACCAACATTATCACCGATATGCTGCAGGAAAAGCGTTTTATCCTGGCGGATGGCGCAACTGGCACTAACCTGTTCAGCATGGGCTTACAGACCGGTGACTCCCCTGAGTTCTGGAATACAGACCACCCCGATCGGGTAACACGCCACTACGAGAGCTTTATCGAAGCAGGTTCCGATCTAGTGCTGACCAATACTTTCGGTGGCAACCGCTACCGTTTGCAACTTCACAATGGTGAAAATCGCGTCACAGAACTCAATAAACGAGCAGCAGAGCTACTGCGTGAATCGGTAGACAAGAGTGGCCGTAAAGTCATTGTTGCAGGTGATATAGGCCCCACTGGTGAGATTTTTGAACCTGCGGGAACACTGACTATCGATGCTGCAGCCGAGGCTTTTGCAGAACAGGCGCAGGCGCTTGCCGAGGGCGGCGCGGATATCATCTGGATTGAAACATTGTCTTCCATAGAAGAAGCCAAAGCCGCGTTCACCGGTGCAAAGACCACCAGACTGCCAGTTGTATTCAGCATGAGCATCGACACCAACGGACGCACCATGATGGGAGTGACCGCCGCCGATATCGTCAAACTTGCATCCGAAATGCTGCCGGAACTGACCGGTTGCGGTAGCAACTGCGGTGTGGGAGCAGCTGAAGTGGTTGCCGCAATGATGAACATGAAAAAAGGTTGTGAGGATCTGCCAGAGCCACCAGCTTTTATCGCCAAGGCCAATTGCGGCATCCCCGAGTATATCGATGGCAAAATCGTCTACAACGGCACGCCAGAGCTGATGGGCAGATACGCACAACTGGCTTTCGATGCCGGTGCAACTATTATCGGTGGCTGTTGCGGCACCACACCGGAACATATTCGCACAATGAAGGAGGCGCTGGAAGATTATCAGGGTGGCACGACGCCTTCTCTTGATCAGATTGTGGCTGAATTGGGTGAAGTCTCAGTCGGTGCGACGTCACAGCTACAAGGTGACATGAGCGTTGCCGGTGGCTCTGTTTCAGGTACTGCCAAGCGTCGCAGCCGCCGAAAGCGTCCCGCATAAATCAGCTTTCTGCCACTGTGGTAGCGCTGGAGACTGATAGCGCGCCGGATGAGTGAGTCGAGCAATATCGTTAGCTTGACTCTGCCGGCACTACCGCTACTGATTTAACTACCTGAGGCTGATTTTCCTTACGCCCCATGTAGACATGTCGAAAGCTCACGTAAAGATAAATTGCAAATAACGGCAGTGCAGCAATCGCCACAACCAACGCCAGCTCGCTAAATACAAACAGAATAAAAAAAACCATAAATGGCAGATAGCTGGCAGCGGCGATCACCGGAAAATTTTTTCGCTCACCCTGCTTTGCAAATTTTACCGAGTCAACAAAACCAAGCCGGTGAAACACTGATAGCGGCAACAGGAACCACATGGTGGTCACCATCACGCCAATGTATATAACAAACAGAGAAATCGTACCATCATAAAGCCACTGCAAAGCGGCAATAGGCGGTGGCACGCTGGACTCCGTTACCACCTCATCCAGCATCAGCATGGTTGCCAGTTGCGCTGCAATCACCCACAACAGTACGTAAAAAGCCGCGCATAAAACTACCGTAGTCACGGTATTTAAAAAACTCTGATACCAAATATTCAAGGTAAGCTGTTTTGACTCATCCGCACCGCGCGCTATAACAATACAGGCAACCAGAGCGATCTGACATAAAAGCAGAGCGATAAAGAAAGTGAGGTAGCCCGAGATTCTGATCTTGTAACAGATTACAAAAAAAGCCAGTGAAACAGAGAGAAATACCAGCGGACGGCGCTTGAACAGCAACACCGATTCTTTCATCCAGACCAGGATATCTGGAAACCCTACTTTCATTGGTTCGAGCGGATTGTTCACATTAGTGCAGCTGTCAGAAGGATGTAATCTTTATAGCAATTGTAGCTCATTGCCAGCCAACACGCTGGCGCGCAACCCAGTTTATATGCTTTTTGATCAACGGGTCAGCACGCAGTTTATCAATACAATTAAGATGCTTACCAAGATGCATTTCGTCATAGAACTTGTGCAAACCACTATGACACTGCCGGCATATCAATACAGTCGCCTGTAATTCAGATTTTGCATAGTTTTTACGAAAATGTTTGCGCCGGTGCAATTTGCGAGGAATCAGGTGATGAGCGGTCAGCGCTGCTCGACGCTCACAAAGCTCACATTGTCCGGCGCCGGTTTTAGCCAATAGTTATTCCGCTGATTCGTGATCGATGAGTTGCCAATCCAGACATGTGCAGTTCTGTGTTCATGCGACTGTTAGTTTAGTCGCTCTAATGTGCTTATTGCCGCTGGCAGCTCCAGCATTTCAGTAATTGCCAGTAGTTTCTGACTACCGGCAAACTCACCGGTAGCACAATACGGCAAGTAGTGGATACATTTCATGCCCGCTTTAATTGCAGCTTGAACACCTACTTCGCTATCTTCTATCACAATACAAGATGCAGGCGCGTACGCCATTTGCTCAGCTGCGTGTAAAAACAACCCGGGGTCAGGTTTAAAGCACGAGATATCATATGCACTGAACAAGCGGTCACCAAAGAAGTCGTCTAATTTGGTTTTTGCCAACACTTGTTGAAGTTTGCTCATCGGAGCATTGGAAGCAACACATTTGTCGTGCTTTAGTTGCTGCAGTGCCTCGTGAATATTAGCTATTGGTTCCAGTCGTTCAGCAAAGTATTCACTGGCTCGCTTGCGAAAGCAGAGTTCAAATTGTACTGCTGTATGATTCTGCTGCAACTGATGATGCAACTGGCCAAGGTCGGCAAGGAGCGCTTTGAATTGCCAGCCACGATACCGCTCCAGCAGTTTATCTTTGTCTTCATTAATGCCATGCAGACGAAGTTCATCAGCAAGTGCTTCAGTGTTGATAGCTTCACTGTCAACCAGTGTGCCGTCACTATCAAACAACAGGCAATGAGTCATCCCGGTAGATTCGCCAACATAAAAAAGGATCTAGGAATTATACCAATCCGCCACGGAGAAGGTGGCGCGTTCAAGACCGTAGCTTAAAGATTAGATGAACTGATTAATGCAGGTGTTTCCGCTAAGCCACAGGAAAGCTCGTTTGACTTTAACAGTGCGCGCCACCTGTTACCGTAGATTGAATGATCACAGCCTGCAGCAATACGCTTTTGCAGCACTGCTATCGCCGCCGCATCTTCATCGGCAGACCCGCGCATCTGCCGCTGCATTGTTAACAGACTGATCAGCGTTTGCACCAGAAGTGCGGGATCGCCCGTGTTGCGTGCTCGCACTTGCGCTAGAGAAATCTGTACCTCCAGCCGGGCTGTGAGGGCAGAAGGTGCCGGGTCGTATTTCCAGGGAGTACTCAACAAACCGGACCCTTGCCGAAAACCAGACCCTGGCGGAGCCTGATCGAGCTTGTGCATCACCCGGCTCAGTGATCTCAGCTCGGCGTCAAGCAAACAGGTTTTGAAGGTGTCGTTCGTTTCGCGACGGCATTGTTGTGCCACAGCGTTCATCGAGCTGGTGATTTCGTCCCGGGTCATCAGGCCCGAATCGCGCGCTTCATCGAGTGCGGCAGTCAGCTCGCTGTCCAGCGCACGCAATGTGGGGTCACCACAGATATTCAGCTCGAGACGCGTGTGCGGTACCGCACTGCAATCGACGCCCGCCAAAGCAGAACTCGACTGCAGCAAAAGCAGTATAAAGCACAATTTTCCTAAACCTGTTTTCACCCGCTGATCCCTTGAATTCCGGCATCCAACCGCAGCCATCGCCTCAGGAAAAAACACTGGACAGAACACAAAGCCAGCGGCAGTGTCCAACTGGCAGAATCTGTCGAAAAGCGTATTCCGGCGATTATTTTGATGCCAGTATTTCGGCATCGGTCCGGGAAAGTGAAGGTGAATTGACGGGCGATAGTGCAAATGCCTGACAAAACAGTGAATTTGACCTTTTACCTTGAATATCAGTACTTATTCGCCTATATTCCGCTGCGCCAGCAAGCCGCCGCCGCACCGGTTAGTTGACATTGCAACATCAACTTTGCTCTATTAAACGAAGATTGTATTTCCGAACCTCGCCGACTGTTGCCTACGGCATTCTTCACATTTGTGATCAGGCACTTAACTGCCGGGTTCGCTGACAACCGGATGTACAGCAGCGCGCACGAGAACGCTTTGCCCTGTCGCATCACCTGAGCATTGGTGACGTGCCTTATCCGAGCCCCCGGCCTGCGCCATACGCGCACTGGTGTTATCACCGGTGCTTTTTATTTTTGAGAAACGACATGACTGACTTAACGCTTTACCGAAACATAGGGATTTTCGCCCACGTCGACGCGGGTAAGACCACCACGACAGAGCGCATACTGAAGCTGACCGGCAAGATTCACAAGATCGGTGAAGTACACGATGGCGCGGCAACCACTGACTTCATGGATCAGGAACAGGAACGCGGCATCACCATCCAGTCTGCAGCAACCACCTGTTTCTGGAACGATCATCGACTGAACATCATCGATACACCGGGGCACGTTGATTTCACCATCGAAGTCTATCGTTCTCTAAAAGTACTGGACGGTGGGGTCGGTGTATTCTGCGGTTCCGGTGGTGTAGAGCCACAGTCTGAAACCAACTGGCGTTATGCCAACGAATCCGGTGTTGCTCGTATCATCTACGTCAACAAACTGGATCGCATGGGCGCTGATTTCTATCGCGTGGTTAAGCAGGTCGAAGACGTACTCGGCGCAGTACCTCTGGTCATGACTCTGCCAATCGGCATTGAAGATGACTTCAGCGGCGTTGTCGATCTGCTTACCCGTAAAGCATGGATATGGGATGACTCCGGTGATCCGATGAAATACGAAATCGTCGATCCACCTGCAGACATGGCAGACAAGATTGAAGAGTTCCGTGAGAAGCTGATCGAAACTGCGGTAGAGCAGAACGATGAAGCGATGGAAAAGTACCTCGAAGGTGAAGAGCCGGATCTCGAGACCATTAAAACCTGCATTCGCAGAGGTACTATTGATCTCACGTTTTTCCCGACTTTCTGCGGCAGCTCGTTTAAAAACAAAGGCGTGCAGAACGTACTCGATGCAGTTGTTGATTACCTGCCGAACCCGACTGAAGTTAAGCCACAGCCGGAAGTTGATCTTGAAGGTAAAGAAACTGGTAAGTTCGCTATTGTTGATCCTGAAGGGCCTCTGCGTGCATTGGCTTTCAAAATCATGGATGATCGCTATGGCGCACTGACCTTTACCCGTATCTACACAGGTACACTGGCTAAAGGCACAACTGTTCTCAACACCTACACAGGTAAAACTGAACGCATTGGTCGTATCGTAGAGATGCACGCTGACTCGCGTGAAGAACTTGACAGCGCACAGGCCGGTGACATCGTTGCAATTGTCGGTATGAAGAACGTACAGACCGGTCACACACTGGCTGACGTTAAAAATCCAGCCACATTGGAACCGATGGTATTCCCTGATCCGGTCATCTCTATCTCGGTTGCTCCGAAAGATAAAGGCGGTTCAGAGAAGATGGGTCTGGCACTAAGCAAGATGGTGCAGGAAGATCCTTCATTCCACGTTGAAACTGATGAAGAAAGCGGCGAGACCATCATTAAAGGCATGGGCGAGCTGCATCTTGATATTAAGGTCGACATACTTAGGCGTACACACTCGGTTGATGTTGAAGTGGGTAAGCCACAAGTGGCTTATCGCGAGACAATCACTCAGCGAATCGAAGACAGTTACACACACAAGAAGCAGACGGGTGGTTCCGGTCAATTCGCAAAGATCGAATTCATTATCGAACCTGCGGAAGTTGGCACCGGCTTCAACTTTGAGTCAACCGTGACCGGCGGTAACGTACCGCGCGAATACTGGCCTGCGGTAGAAAAAGGTTTCAAGCAAAGCATCGAAAACGGTGTACTTGCGGGTTACCCGTGCCTTGATTTCAAAGTCACCCTGACTGACGGTGCTTTTCACGCAGTGGATTCCTCGGCGGTTGCATTCGAAATTGCATCCCGCGCTGCCTACCGCGAATCAATGCCAAAGGCCGGACCACAACTGCTTGAGCCGATCATGAAGATCGACGTATTTACACCTGAAGATCATGTTGGTGATGTGATCGGTGATCTAAATCGCCGCCGCGGCATGATCCAGGGTCAGGAAGCTGGCGTGACCGGTGTTCGTGTGAAAGCTGACGCACCTTTGAGTGAAATGTTCGGTTACATCGGCGACCTGAGAACTATGACGTCTGGTCGTGGTCAATTCTCTATGGAATTTTCGCACTACGCGCCATGCCCGAACAACGTTGCTGAAGTTGTTATCGCGCAGGCCGCTGAAATGAAGAAGGCTTCCTAGCAGCCGCTCTAAAGCGCACCGAACCAGGTCAGTTATTGACCTGGTTCACAATTCAGGCTGTGTTCGCCACAGGCAATTTACGCTACAAACTCATTCGCAGGAAGACATTAATATGAAATTCGCAATCGCCCTGATTTTCACCGTTCTGGCCAGCACACCGGCACTAGCCGCTGGCGATGCAGCAGCTGGCAAAGCCAAAGCTGCGGCATGTATGGCGTGCCACGGTGCTGACGGCGTCGCAATTGTCGACACCTACCCGAACCTGAAAGGCCAAAACGCGCCTTACATGGTTAACGCGCTGAAGGCGTTCAAGTCAGGCGAGCGCAAAGGCGGCCAGTCAGCGATCATGTCGCCTATGGCGGCTGGCCTTAGTGAAAAAGATATGGAAGATATCGCTGCATTCTTCAGCAGCCTGTAATAGATTCCAGCTTGTGCCCCACTCGTTCAGAGCGGGGCACCAACCTTCTGAAATTCCCGTTTCCAAAGCTCGTTAAAGCAGTCGTCGTTCTAACCCGGCTTTACCTTTTGATCCCCCGGTATTCTACCGCCAGCATCCGTTGTAGCGTTATTGATGAAAGCTGCAATCTTTGATCTTGATGGCACCCTTGTCGAGTCACTACCAGGTATCACCGAAGCGCTGAACCTGCTGCTCGATGAGCTCAATCAAGCATCGTTACCACAATCAGTAGTGCGCACACTGATCGGCGATGGTTTATGGATGCTAATACGCCGTGCACTGCCGGTAAACAAATACCCGGACGCTCAGATAGACAAACTGCAACAGGTGTTTGAGCAGCACTATCAACTCACCTGGCTGACTGGCACCATCGCGTTCGATGGCATCACCGACTTACTCCATGATCTGTCACAGTCAGGCTGTACACTGGGTGTCCTCTCGAACAAACCGCACCGGTATACGGTAGAGATCACAGAGCATATCTTCGGTCGCACATTGATCCCGCACATAGAAGGCCAACAACAGCACGTTGCAAAAAAGCCTGATCCTGCAGCATTGCTTCAGCTGTGCAACACAATGCAAACCAAACCGTCTGAAACGGTCTTTATCGGCGACTCTACGATTGATCTGGAAACCGGTATCAATGCAGCAGCAAAAGTTATTGGTGTTACCTGGGGCTATCACAATCGCGAGAAGCTTGAACCGTACCAACAACCACTGGCAAATACGGTGGATGAGCTCAGAGCGCTTCTAACGAAACACCCCTTGTGATGACCAATTAAACGCTGAAAATTTACCTGCGATTTATTCAGTTTTATCAGTCATTCTTGCGAGGTTCATCGAATATATTGTTGCCTCACACTATTATCAGTTGCAGCCTTATCTATCGACCTTATCTGTCGGCAATTCAGCTCGTTGCCGTTCCTCGCGATTCAGCTTCGCCGCAGCATAAACCGCTTCAGTGCGGTTTTTTACACCTAGCAATTTAAACGACGCAGATATATGTGCCTTAACTGTATGCTCGGAAATATCGAGTGTTCTTGCAATGACTTTGTTCGGCTTACCCTGAACCACCTGCATTAACACTTCACGCTGCCTTTGCGACAGACAGTCCAGACCACCGCCGTAGTCATCAGGCTGATCATCCGGATGCAAATGATGATGACTGCTTTTTTCTTCTATTGCCCGGGGCGGCAAATACGTTCCACCGGCTAAAACCAGATTTAGCGCTGCAGACATGACCGCAAACGTGGATGTTTTTGGAATGAAGCCTGCAGCGCCGGCATCAATAATCTGCCGAATATGCTTTGGATCATCAAGCGCCGAGACCACTATTATTCTGGAGTTGATAAAACGCTCGCGCATCGCCGGCAATGCTGTCGCACCACTCATACCGGGCAGGTAGTAGTCCAAAAGTATTAACTCAACACTCTCGGGTGCCGGCTGTTTGAATGCAAGCTCACAGCTGCTGAAACTATCTACACGAACAGAGTTGTCAAACTCCTTCAGCAGAATGCGCAAACCTTCAGCAAAAAGCCTGTGATCGTCAATAAGTAAGATCTTCAATCTCAAACACCTCAGGTAACTGCTGATACAGTCTTGCGAACGCTAATTTCCGACTACAGCGTTCTGATCTGAATAGCCTGCGTTTATCCGATGCTTTTAAGCAACAAAAGCCGTTAATTCCTCACCACTTAGATACTTCGCCAGATTTTCCAGCATTAGTTTACCCATTGCATACCTTGTTTGCACGGTCCCACTGGCTACATGCGGCTGCAGAACCACGTTGGGTAATTCCTTTAGCTTATCCGGAATCGATGGTTCATTAGCGAATACATCAAGTCCTGCCCCTGCGATCCGGTTTTCAGTGAGCGCGTCAATCAGCACGTCTTCATTAATCACCAGGCCACGCGAGATATTCACAATATGACCAGCTGGCCCAAGGGCTGCAAGCACTTCTGCATCGATCATTCCAGCCAGATCCGGTGTAGGCGCCAACGCCACTACCAGGCAATCGACCGATTCGGCCAGTTTTTTTACATCGGCGCAGTACGCATAGGTAACGTCTTGCCGGGGCTTACGATTGCAATAACTTATGTGGCAATCAAATCCCTGCAATCGCCTGGCGATCGCCAGCCCGATTCGACCGAGGCCGAAAATACCAACCCGACTGCCGGAGAATTTAGCGGTTAACGGCATAGGCCCCTGTGTTTCCCACAATCCGTTTTTCGCATGATCGTGGGCATTGGTCATCTGCCGGTAGCTTGCCAGACACAATCCAACGGCAAGATCCGCTACATCATCGGTTAACACATCAGGCGTATTTCCAACGCGAATGCCTTTGGCTTTACAGTAGTCGAGATCAACGGCATCAACTCCCACACCAAACACAGTGATTACCTCCACGTTTGGAAGTTGCTTTAACAACTCAGCACTGGCACCGGAACCGCCGTCAGTAGCGACAGCACGCACATCAGATGCGATATCAGTTAGCAACCTGGTTTTATCAGTTGCCTCCCAGAGCTTGTGAACAGTGTAGTTTTCTTCAAGCTCGGTCTGCGTGGGACCATAAATAGGATTGATCAATAGTACAGACTGTGGCATGAAGTTCTCTTGTATCTCTGGTTTAGGTATTTCCGGTTTAGGTATATCCGGCTCAGGTATTTCTGTTTACGTATCGATGTTTATCTGCACCCGAAGCTCGCTACTGAATCTAGATTACCTTCGCGCGATGATTTTAAGCAGTGCGCAGGCAGCACCAAATCCATTGTCAATATTAACTACAACCACACCCGGTGCGCAGGTCGCAAGAGCGCTGCTCAGTGCTGCTTTACCGTCACTTGAGATGCCATAACCGGTTGAGCCGGGAACAGCTATAACCAACCCTGGAATCAACCCCGCCAACACTGAAAAAAGCGCACCTTCCATACCGGCAACTGCAATCACCACCTGCGCCTTCGATAATACAGGAAGCTGATCAGTAAGGCGCCACAAGCCAGCAACACCGCAGTCATGCAATACCCCTACATGCAACCCGTTGAACAACAGAGTACGTCGAGCTTCCTCGGCAACCGGCACATCCGATGTTCCTGCAGTCACAATAACGCAGTCAGAGCTAACAGGGCCTGGTAAACCGTTATCTACGAACGCTGTCGCAGACAGAGCATGCCAGTCGATATTCTGATGCTCAGCCGCCAAATGCGTAGCTGCTTCTTCTGAAAGGCGGGTCAATAACAACGACTCGTTACGCTTCTGTGCAAGCGCGACAATCTCTGCAATCTGAGAACAGCTTTTATTGGCACACAACACTGCCTCTGCAATACCGGTACGTTCACGACGCTGCCAGTCAAAGGTGTATTCATCAGACATGTTTATCTTCTTCAGTCTTGTGAAGAAAGGCGCTGCCCATTTTATAAGGCTCTATTCTCAGCAACTGGCGCCCGCCTACCAGACAAAACTCTCTTGCCCTGCTTTCAAGCGTCTGGTATTTCTCCTTATCAGTAAAAGCAATGCAATCGGCTGGTAACTGTACCACTACACCATCACTGACGATCCGGCAGCGTATATCACCCGCACCTATCCGCTCAGACATAAGTTTTTCTAAACGATGTACAAAAGAAAGATCGTCAACGTTTATGGTTATGCCCGTCTCTATCCTGCTGGATAAACAAGGTTGTGCGGGCAGCTGTGATAATTCACCCAGCCCGAACTGCAGCGCTAATTGCCGGATGCCTTTCTTGCTTATTCCAGCTTCTACATAAGGTTGCCACACCTGTCTCTCCTCAGCTGCCTTGAGGCCAGGTCGGTAATCGCCAAGATCTTCCGTATTGGTTCCAGTTGCGATACTGAAATCACCACCCAGATGTTCAAGCATGCTGTCAAACAAGCGTGACTTACAGTAGTAACAGCGATTAACCGGATTAGACACATAATTAGCATCGTTGAATTCGCCTGCATCTATTTCTGTTAGCTGCCAGTTGTACAGTGAAGCCAGCTGCCGGCATCGATCGCTGGCTTCATCAGGCACTGCAGCGGATACTGCGTGTATTGCCACCGTGGGCTCGCTGCGAACCTCTGCTGCAACTCGCATTAGCGTCAGACTGTCTATACCGCCGCTAAGGGCAATAGTTAACTCACCAGCTCGTTGCCGCAGAACGGCTGCCAGCGCATCGCTTATAGCTGAATCTTCTGTACTCATTTCGGTACGTCGGTGTTGTGTTTATTTAACGCTGCATCAGCAGACATTTGTGCCAGCTGCCGGCGCGCAATCAGAGACTCAGCAGATTGCAAATCATCACTGGCAGTTTTCGCAGAAACTGTTTCTCCGGGCCTCTCAGCCAGTTTAACCTGAGTCGAGTTACCTGCCGTGGTGGTCAGCTCGTGATCGCTGCGTTTCAAAGTATATCTATTGACACTGCTGTACCTGACACCAATCGTAGAGGTAACCACAAACGCTTGTTGAACAACGTTATCAAAGCTCTGGTTCGACACAAGAATTCTATAACCGGTAGAGCTTCTATTCTTCTTGCCCTGCATCGCAATGCAGCTGACGTCATGCACGCCTGAAGCTGCACGCAACTTTTCTACTGCCCAGGCTATTTCTTCAGCAGTCATATCATCTACTTCAAAGGCGATGCGCATCAGCTCATCCTGTCGCAGCGAAGAAGATGCATTGCCGTTACTGAATGCAGTCATCCGTAATATGTTGGCATGACCTTCAAATGCCTTGCTACCGCATCCGCTGCCTGTAGACACCAGGCTTGCGGCGTCTGCTTTACCAGATCGCGAAGTGGCTTTCAGAAAGGCGAGTATGGCAGCACCGGTTGGTGTGACGCGCTCGCCACCGATTCCATCGTCATGCCATTGAAAATCTTTTAGTAAAGCAGTGGTGGCAGGTGCCGGTACGGGGATTTCACCATGTGCTGTTTTAACTGTGCCACCGCCAAGTGGCAACGCGCCAACTCGCCATAACGGACAATCAACTCTTGCGATTATGCCGGCGGCGGCGAGTATATCAACCACCGAATCCCAATCAGAAACCTCGTGAAAGTGAATGGTCTCTATAGACTTACCATGCACCTCGGCTTCTGCAGCTGCGAGTTTGGTAAATATACCAACAGTATGACGACTGACAGTTTCAGATAAAGGAGAGTTCGCAAAAAAAGTTTTGACCTCACTCAGTGTGCGCGGTGGATTGTTAGTGGTGTTTTGAATGACCGAAAAGTACTTTGCCTGTAAGCCATTGGATAGCCGGTCTTCGAGTTCAACCGTGAGGCCATCGATGCCAAGGCATTTCAAGTCATCAGAAAAATCCTGATAAAAGTGCGGAAATCCGCTGAACATGGCAGCGGCAAACATATCACCCGCTATACCACCAACAGGCTCAAGATCTATACGCGATAGGGTTGCTTGCGTTTTCAAGTCAAACAATCTCAGGCAAACGGCACTACATAGGGACCTTCAGGGATCACCGCGATGTGGTTGTCATTATGTTTTTCTACGCTGTCTACAATTGCATCGTGCAAATCTGCAACTGGAGCCACACCGGTTAATGCGGACGGATCGGCACCAAGCTTCGGTGCAAACAACTTGATACTGCCAATACGCATAGGTTTTAGCTGCATTTCAGTCTGCCATTCGTCTACATCAGCAAGGGATTTCTCAAGTATTGAATCGAGAAAGCCCTGTGTGCCCAACTCGACCAATCGCTTCTGAGCCTGGCAGAACTCCTCTGACCCAAAACCCTCTGAACACTCAGAAACGATTATCAGATCACCACCCTCTTCGAGAATACCCAGCGGCGTTACCATGCCTTTAACAGTTTGATAATAGGTTTTATCCAGCGGGTAGCCGGCAGAGGATGTCAGTATCGTTTTAAATTTTCTACCAACATTTAACTCACAGCTGGCGCGTGCAAACTCAACCGCCTGCAGATGACTGGTGACTATCTCACCAAACGTTGCATGAATAAGATTTCGATGTTCATCCAGCACGGTATTTAGACCAAGCACCGGACCTGACAACATTTGTACTATTTCAAGTTGCGTGTCGTGCAACGGATTACCATCGAGCACACAGGATGTGGCCAGCGGATGCTCCATAAAGCGCGCGCTGTGAAATGTGCGTATCGTTTCATGGTGTGCCACACCGGGTGCAATGACTTTGCGGCCACCCGAGTAGCCCGCCATAAAGTGTGGCTCTACCAATCCGGTGGCAATTTTTATATCTGCCTCTACCAGAGTCTTGTTCAATCCAACCGGTACCGAATGTTTTTTGGTGACACCAAGGTGTATGCAGCTGTCTTCATCTCGAGCGTAGTGGTTTTCGACCTTGACGTTTTGCTGCACCCACGGATCACCCAGCAGTTCTTCCAGCTCATCATTCAGGTTCGGACGGTGCAGCCCGGTAGCGACCAGCACAGTGATACCGCTAAGCGGCACACCTGCCTCTGTCAGTTGACGAATAATCGGCTGCAGAAAAACCCCGTTCGGCACCGGCCGGGTAATATCGCAAATCAAAATACAGGCGGTCTTTGCGCCGCGCGCCAGCACAGAAAGGGTGTCACTGCCAAGCGGATTGCCCAGCGCCTGCTCAATTACCGACGCGGCGGTGAGATCAGTGTGCATTGCAGGCTTGCGCAATACTGTCGCATCAACCTGTGCCGGCAGCTCAACCTCCAAACCGGTCAGCCCGAAGGCGAGTTCAATTTTCATCATCGAGCCTCAATTGCAGAACATTGTTATGGGTTTGGATTTTGGTGTTGAATAGTTGTCAATAATGCCTGCAAGACTCTATAAACACCTGTAAAAAAGTCGCCAACGGCCATACACTCTGTGTATAAACAAACATTTAGCGATACAAATGGACCAACAAGCACACGCCCCTGACACTCAGACAGTCACCTCGGTAAAGCACTGGAACGACAAATTGTTTTCGTTCCGGGTGACGCGGCCTGCCAGCCTGCGTTTCCGCTCCGGAGAGTTTACAATGATCGGGCTGCCGGACAACACTGCCAAGCCGCTTAAACGCGCTTACTCGATCGCCAGTCCGTCATGGGACGATGAACTCGAGTTCTACTCTATTAAAGTGCAGGACGGCCCGCTGACCTCAAAACTGCAGAATGTTAAGGTGGGTGATCGGATTATTGTGCAACCAAAGCCGGTGGGCACACTGGTGCTGGATGCACTGCTGCCTGGCAGGCGATTGTATCTGTTTGCGACCGGCACCGGCGTTGCCCCATTTGCTTCTCTTATTCGCGACCCGGAGCTGTACGAGCGTTTCGACGAAATTGTGCTGACCCACACCTGCCGACAGATCGAAGAACTCGGATACAGCCAGCAGCTGATCAAAAGCCTGCCCGATGATCCACTGATCGGTGAGCTCGCCAACTCAAAAGTGCGCTACTACCCAACAATTACGCAGGAAGAGTTTACTCCGCAAGGACGAATTACCCAATTGATTGAAAGCGGTCAGCTTTTTAAGGATCTCGGCGTAGAGCCGCTCGACGCCAACACCGATCGCGTTATGATCTGCGGCTCCATGGGCCTGAATAAAGATATGAAAGCGATCTGCGAAAGTCACGGTCTGACAGAAGGCTCAAACAGCCGTCCGGGTACTTTTGTGATGGAAAAAGCGTTTGTAGGCTGAGAACCGGCAAGCAGGACTTACTCCAGACTGGAACTAATAATTCAACGGCAGGTCCTTAATTCTGTTGTTTTAAAGTAATTTCTCTATCGATTTACGTCAAGGACATCCCAATGAAAAGACGCCAATTTCTGGCACTTTCCACTTTGGTGCTGGCCAGCTCGCCCTCCTGGGCCGCCGCCGGTAAGAAAGTGGACTTCACTCCCGAGGCTTACCAGAAAGCCCTCGAAAGTGGTGAGCCATTCCTGCTCGATTTTTCCGCCAGCTGGTGACCCGTCTGTCGATCTCAAGAGCGCACCGTGAGTGCACTAATAGACAGCAACGACAGCTATAAAGAAGTCACCGTCATGCGTGTTGACTGGGACGAGTACCGGGGTACACCGTTTAGCAAAGAACTGAATATTCGCCGGCAATCGACATTGGTCATGTTTAAGGAAGGTGAAGAAATAGGCCGTCTGATTGCACAGACCAGTTCAAACGCCATTGAAGAGTTGTTTATTGCAGCAACTTCCAGCTAAACGCAGCTGACCTGACTCAACAATAGAAAACGGGATCTCACTGATCCCGTTTTTCGTTTGTACGATTGTTAACAACGAAAACAACCAGAACACGTCACTGGCCGGCTCTTACTTCGCCGGTGGCATTTCGTCGTGCTGCGGTATCTGATCTGTGATGTCAAACCAGTCTGCTTTTGATCCAACAAATATATTAGCCTTCGGCTGAATTCCCGGATCATCATCGAGCGCACCTGCCGGAATATTAATCAGCGGTGCGTTGTCTGCTTTTCTTGGCACAGATGATCCGCACTTTCTACAAAAGCTGTTACCGAATCGATCTGCCTCGGGCAGATCAAACACAACCACCTGCTCCTCACCGGCGACCCATTCAAAATCATCCGGTGCAACAAAAATGTTGCTTGCATGAGCCGCGCCCTTCACTTTTCTGCAGCGCGTACAGTGACACTGCATCATCAGCTTTGCACTGCCGGTGGTGAATTTGAACGCTACATCACCGCACAAACAACTTCCACCGACATGCTCATCATACCGGTTACTGCGGTCTTCCTGCTCAATAGTCGCTAATCCCTGATCCTCAGCCACCGAATCGTAGGTATCTAGCTGTGGCAGCTGATCAGTAATGCTGTGCCAACTTGCTTTGGAGCTTGCAAATATGTGCTTCTCGGGACAGATACCGGTATCGTCTTCCAGGCCACCGGCAGGCACAAAATTATACTCAGCGCCTTCTATCTGCTCCGGCAGCACAGAGCCACATCGATTGCAAAAACAACGGAAAAATCCTGCCGATGACTCATAGTTGGCAATCAACTCTTTTCCCTGCACAAATTCAACCTGCCTGGTTCTTACATAACTGCCGAACATCGCTCCATGAATTTTGCGGCACATAGAGCAGTGGCAGTGAGTGAAGTTTTCCAACGGTTCAGCTATCTGGTAGCTAATACCACCGCACAAACAGGATCCTTTCAGCATAACAGGCCTCGTATTTTCAAAGTACCAGTGAATCGCGTCGCCTCATCATAAAACAGCCAGAGTGAGCAAGCCATGCATGTTTTTCTGACGTACAATCCGGCTTTGCCCAACCGAGCAGTAACTATGCGCACAGTGCTATTGAACAAAGAACCGGTAGAGCTCTTTAAGTTACTGAAGTTTGAGGGCCTGGCGGAGAGTGGTGGTGCCGCCAAGCAGCTGATCGAGCAGGAGTTGGTCTACGTCAACGGTGCGGTTGAAACCCGTAAACGTAAAAAGATTATTGCCGGTGATGTGATTAAAATCGGTGATGAAGAATTCACCACCGCTTTAGACAAAAGGGATTAGTAATCCATTGGTGGCGGTGCTACTCGCAGTATCTCTTCCATTGTGGTTACACCCGCTGCCACCTTACGTGCACCACTTACCCTGAGTGGTTCCATACCATCTTTAACTGCCTGCTCCCGCAGCAGACCGATATCGCAGTCCGGTGTGATCATCTTCTTCACACCGTAAGTCATCTGCATAATTTCATACAGACCTATTCTGCCTTTATAACCGGTATCACGGCACGATTCACAACCTCCTTTTTCATGCACCAGATCAGGCGACTGGATAGCGCATGGTGTTACCAACGCATGCCAGTCTTCGATGTTAACCTGTGTTGTCCGCGCACACTCGGGACACAATGTACGAACCAGCCGCTGCGCGATCACGCCAATCAGTGTATTGCGCAAAAGGTAATACGGTATACCCAGCTCCAGTAGTCTGGTAATTGCAGCAGGGGCATCGTTGGTATGCAATGTACTGATAACCAGATGCCCGGTCAGTGCCGCCTGAATTGCCATCTGTGCAGTTTCTACATCACGTATCTCACCGATCATGATGATATCCGGATCCTGCCGCAATAAGGTTCTAACGCCAGTAGCAAAATCCAGATCAATATTTGACTGCACCTGCATCTGATTGAACGCAGGAACAATTAATTCAATAGGATCTTCAACCGTACAGAGATTGACCTGCGGCGTGGCAAGCTCCTGCAGACTGGTATAAAGCGTAGTGGTTTTACCGGAACCGGTCGGACCGGTCACCAGAATAATGCCATGCGGTCTGGCCAGCATATCTTCCCAGATTTGCTGCTCGTCACTGGTAAAGCCAAGATCAACCGGCTTCTTCACCAACACGTCCGGATCAAAAACACGCATCACAAGCTTTTCACCAAACGCCGTTGGCATGGTGGATAAACGAAGTTCTACTTCACGCCCCTCTTCATTTCGGGTTTTAAGTCTGCCGTCCTGCGGTCGGCGCTTCTCGGCAACATCCATTCGACCCAGAATCTTTATGCGACTGGTAATTGCAGCCATGACTGTTGCCGGTACTTCATAAACATGGTGCAACACCCCATCGATTCGAAACCGCACCGAGCTATTCTCACGGCCGGGCTCAAGATGAATATCACTGGCCCGCTGTTCAAATGCGTATTGCAGTAACCAGTCGACAATGTTAACTACATGTTGATCATCAACATCAAGCTTGCCACTGCGGCCAAGCTCCATCATCTGTTCGAGGTTCTGCACTCCACTGCCGGGCGCCTGAGCATTCTGTTCTTTCTTGGCACCCAGAACTGACTTGGATACCGTGTAAAATTCGTGCAGATAGCGTGTGATATCCGTGGCCGGCACCAGCACTTTAACAATATCTTTTTGCAGCACCCTGGAAAGCTCATAATCCCAGCTTTCATCAAACGGTTCACTGGTACCAATCACCACACTGGTGGGCGTTACCTCAAGCGCGATGATATTAAAACGCTTGGCATAGGCGACTGACATTACCGCTGTCACTGCCTGTACATCAGTGTTAAGCGGATCAATTTTTCTAACCGGCACACCAGTTTTTCGTGATAACCACTCAACCAACACATTGATGGTCAGCTTACTACCCGGCTGTAGCTGATTATCCCATCCGCTGTCGGCAATAACCTGTAGCGCACCTTTGCCGCCATCCACCGCGTTGGTGCGCACACTGGTGAGAATCTGATGATTTTCGTGCGATATCAGACCATCTGTCAGCAAGCCATCCAGAATCGGCGCAAGCAGCAGCTTGCCGGTTGCCGGATCAGCGAACCCGGGACCGGGAGCCGGGTTATCATCAATAAACAGCGCACTGTTTGCACTCATTTGTCACTCTGCCTGGTATAAAAACTAAAACCCAACGACAAATACCCAACACGTGACTGACAAAAGGCAAACCATTGTCAGTCCTACGTCAGGGATTCTGCCAACACCGTCACTTTTCCAAAGCGGAAAACGGATTTTTCCAACGATGCCTTTGCTTTGGTTGCACAGACCACACCGGTGTTACAATCGATTTTTTTAACCCGATCCGATCAAACTCTCGATAAATCTATGGCAGACACGGCGACGATCTACCACAACCCACGCTGCTCCAAAAGCCGGGCTGCGCTGGAGTATCTTCAGCAAAGTGGATTACAGGTTGAAACAATTGAATATCTCAAACAACCACCAGACAAACCAACACTGCTTGAAATTCTGAGTGAACTGCAGTTGCAGCCGCGAGAACTTATGCGGCGCAGTGATAAAATTTATAAAGACTTAAATCTCAATGACTCTGCCCTGACAGATGATCAGCTGCTCGACGCCATGGTCGAAAATCCTGTACTGATAGAGAGACCGATTGTCAGGCTCAATGGCGAAGCCGCTATCGGCAGACCACTGGACAACATCATTGATCTGCTGGATGAGTAACATCAAATGAATTCAATCGTCGTTCTCTACTACAGCCGCGACGGCAGCACTCGTCGAATGGCCAATCAGATTGGCCGGGGTATTGCCATGGTTGATGGATGCGAAGCACTAATACGAACAGTCGCCGACATCCCCCGCGCTGACGGACAACCCCCTGCCTCTGAAACAGACGCGCCCATCATCAGCAAAGATGAACTGCGATCCGCAAGCGGGCTTATCGTTGGCAGCCCGACGCGCTTCGGCAATATGGCAGCACCATTGAAACACTTTTTTGATTCCACATCAGATATCTGGCTTGCCGGTGAGTTAGCAGATAAACCCGCTGCAGTATTTACCTCTTCATCAACTATGCACGGCGGTCAGGAGAGCACGTTGTTCACCATGATGCTACCACTGCTGCACCACGGCATGATTATGGTTGGCATTCCCTATACACAGGCCTCGCTCAGTAAAGCAGAACACGGCGGCACACCGTACGGCGCAAGCCATGTTGCCGGTGAAAGCAATACCACTATGCTTGAACAACATGAAAAAAAATTGTGTACCGAACTTGGCAGAAGAGTCGCTTCAATTGCGGTGAAACTCTCATGACTAATACCCAACGCGTCTCTGTGACAAGAATACTGGCATTGATTGGCTACTTCGGCATCATGGCATTCCTGATGTTATGGATTATAAAAATCTCACCGCCACAAGTACCAAAGAGTATTGCATTGGCTATTGGCTTGTTGCCATTGCTGATTCCACTGCGTGGCATGCTGCACGGTCGTGTTTATACTCACTCGTGGGTGGGATTTCTGGCACTGCCCTACTTTGCCTTCGGCGTTGATGCGGCCATACACCGAACTGAAAAACCCTGGCTTGGAATAGTGTTGATCGTGCTCAGCGCGATTTGGTTTTTCGCCAGCGCCTATTACGCCAAGTACAAAAAAATTGCGACACAAGACACTCCAACTGAATGACTGGCAGTATTACAAAAAAAGTACTCATCACCGGAGCCAGTGGCTACCTTGCACAAGCCCTGATACCAATTGCAGCAAAACAGGCCACAGTGATTGGTGTCGCACGAAGTATCGAGGCGGTACATCCTGATGCCACAGCAATATCACTGGACCTGACTGACCGCGCCGCTGTATTCGATTTGCTAAACAACGTACAGCCCGACGCCATCATCCACTGCGCCGCATGTAATCCCGGTGGCAGTGATGCAGATATGATTGCGGTCAATGAAAGCGGCACTTGCACTATCGCGAAAGCAGCAAGTGAAATGAACTGCCGACTTGTGTCTGTATCATCCGATACGGTTTTCAGTGGAACGCAGGCACCCTACGCAGACAACGCGCCTGCGTCACCACTGGCTGACAACACCTATGCGGTCAGCAAAGCAAACGGTGAGGCATTGATTACCGCTCGCATGCCATCGGCCGCCATTGTGCGCACCTCGCTTATCTACGGAACCGACCAGATTGACCGTGGCACTGCTGGCTTTATTGATCGCCTTAAAGCTGGTGAAACACTCAAACTGTTTAACGATGTTATTCGTCAGCCAGTAGAACGACGAGCTCTGTCCACTGGACTGTGCAAGCTCGCTCTCGATCAAACCAATCAGTCCGGCTTTATTAACATAATGGGCAATGAAGCCATGAGTCGATACACATTTGGTGTTCGTATGCTCGACTACTGGGGCATTGAATACAGCAATCAACTGGAGTCTGTCAGCGGAGAAGGGATCAAGGGCCTGCCGATTGATCTTCGAGTGATCATGAACCGAACGATGGAACTGGAAATACCCACTCCGGGAGTATCAGCGGTGCTGCAGTCCGCTGCTCGATAAGCACCAACGGTTCATATATCCATTAACTTATAAAGTGAACAGATGAGAATTCACTTCGATACTCACGTACTTCATCAGCAAGCGATCCAGGAGCATCTGTAGCTAGCGATTGTGCGATTAACCGAGCCAGTTGTTTTGTATGATTTGTGTTCACTCCCCAACGAACCAACTCCGGTGTACCGATGCGTATGCCGTTAAGATCCCCTTCCACTGTATCAATAGGCAATCCGATACCACAGGCAAGAAAGCCGGATTTGCGCATCGCTTTCGATGCAGCCTGACCACCGCCATAGACTTTGGCTTCAACCGCAAACTGGTGTGATTCAGTAAATGCTCGTTGCTTGCCGTAAACGGGCACGCCAAGCTGATCCAGTTCAGTGGCAAGGCTTTTGGCAACATCAATCATCGCTGTTGCGTAATCCTGCCCGTGTACCTTCCAGTCAAGCATTGTGATAGCCAGTGCTGCTGATTTTGCGGCATCGAAATTTGCTGTCATACCTGGAAATGCAATCTTATCGAGTTGCTCGGCAATATCCGCTTTGTTAGTCACAATCAGACCACCGGCAGGCCCTGCCAGGCTTTTGTAGGTACTCATGGTCATCACATGCGCACCTTCCTCAAGCGGATTCGGCCATGCATTGCCGGCTATGATTCCACACTGATGTGCCGCATCAAAAATGACTGTGGCACCGACCTGATCCGCAATCTCGCGAACCCTGGCAACCGGGTGAGGAAACAGATTCAAACTGCCACCGATGGTAATGACTTTGGGCTTAGCTTTGATTGTAAGCTCGCGCAGCTTATCAATATCAACGGTAAAGCCATCAGCGTTCACCGGTGCTTCGATTATCTGTAAGCCGTATAAGCCGGCACAACCTTCATTGTGATGTGTGACGTGCCCGCCTATAGATGCTGGTGGTGCAATAATGACATCACCGGGTTTGCAGGTAGCCATAAACGCATACAGATTTGCCATTGCCCCTGAAGCCACTCTGATTTCGGCATACGGAGCTGCAAATACTTCTGCACACAGCTCGGCACAGATCACTTCTATCTCTTCAATCGCCTCAAGCCCGGTTTCGTATTTATCACCGGGGTACCCAAGTGATGGTCGTGAACCCAACCCTGCCGCCAGTGCCGCTTCGGCTTTCGGGTTCATGACGTTGGTTGCAGGATTCAAATTAAAGCAGTGCTGTTCGTGAATAGTTCTGTTATCAGCAATCAGTTTTTCAATGCGCTGTCGCGTAACCTCAGCACTGGAGCCTGCTGTAGATACAGCTAACGACTGTACGTATTGCTCGCAGCTGGATGGAACCCAGGCACGTTTTTTCAGGGCAGTCATTTTAATCTCCGGTAAGTGCGCCACGATCAACTGGCAGGGTGCAACACTGCGTTATCCGATCAAGTGCGTTTAATCCTCAACTGCGGATAAGCACGACTTTAAAAATGGAATAGTAATACGCGCACGACCTGCCGCCAGTGACTCACGATCAAGCAAGGCAACTGTCTGCAACAAACTACCAACATCGCGACTGTATCGTTTAAGCAGATAGTCAATGGTTTCATCCGGCATTTGTAAGCCCTTACCCTCTGCAGCGTCCAGCACTGTCTGATGTAAATCCACATCACTCAGTGGTTCCATCTTGATTACCGGCCCCCAGCCAAGCCTTGATTGAAGATCAGGAAGTCGCCAACCGGCAGATGCCGGTGCTGCCGATGCCGCGAAAAGTATTTTTCCCGATTGTTCACGACTGAAGTTTATCAGGTTGAACAACGCCAGCTCCCAGGTCTGCACGCCCGCTATGCAGTCAATATCGTCAACTGCCAGCAGTGCATATTCATGCATTGATTCAAACAGGTTTGCAGATAGCGAGGGCTCTTTTAATGACACGTAAAACGAGCGTCGGTTTTGTTCAACATAATCATTGTGAGCTGCCAGTAACAAATGCGTTTTGCCACATCGCGGCGCACCCCACAGGTAAACCTGATTTGCGTCGTCAGCATTACATAGCTGCTGTACCATATCGACAGCAAAGCTGTTACTGCCACGTTGAAAGTTTGCATAAGCCGGTGCAACAGATGGAGACAGCGGCAGTGGTAGCTGACGATACCCCGCCATCTATGTCACAGCTCGCAGCAACGGTATCATTAGCTGGTTGATCGCCAATTGAATAGCTCGCACGGTTTATGGCACCAGATAACGAAAGCTAAGCTCACCACTGATTTGATCTGTGTTAACAGGCTCAAAGCGGGAGTTTGACAGCAGGCTGTTACGCACAAGCTGAGCACCCTGCTCGGTTACACGGAACACCATGGCATTCGGCTCCAGCAGTTCAGTGATTACACCTGAATCAAGCCGTCGCAAAGTAGCCAGTATGGTGTCGTAGTCGGCGAGTGAGCGAACATTCTCTACCCTGATCGCCAGCCCTGTGCTGCTTCCGTCAAGCCCGCTATCATCGTATGCAGCTCCGAGAAAACCCTCATCGGGGCTTAGCTGCGTCATTGCAGCAACCAGCGCTTCGTCCAGTGTGGCTGTTGATAAACCGAATGTGCGGACCTGCTGATCTTGTCCCGTATAGGTCCAGTCAGACTGCCAGATTGTTGGTGTGATCCGATAAATCGCTCCGGTCAATAATTCATTGCCGACATAGCGAGTAGCGAAACTATTGATTCGCTCAGCGTTGCTGTTGAATATATCTGCAGCACTGATCAGCTCAAGATCCTCAGGGGCAAGCAGCGGGAATTCCAGTTGCAGATTATTGGCGGCAGCCAGTTGCGTTGCACGCTCCTGAAACCTGCGGCCACGATCACCACTGATGATAAATTGATCACCCTGTTGCTCAACGGCAATCAACGCAATAGTCGGTGCTATGACCGGTGTTTCCGCTTCTTCCACCACGGGGATCAACTGTTGTTGAAGAATCGCTGCGAGGTCATTTGGAAAGGTCACTGCAAGCACCGCGGCAGGGCCGGAACTTTCCTGAACACTACGCGTGGCAAGCAGTATGTTATCCGGGCCCGGTACAAAGCCACGATAGCGAAAACGCTGTACGTACAGCGAAGGATCGCGCATCAGATCATCACGTTGTGCAGGCTCGATCCGGATGCGAGTCTCAACCTGTCGGCGCAGCACCCGGTCAAATGCCAGGCGGTAAGCGATGCTGCGCTCCTGCGCTCCCTGATCGGCAACCTGCACCTCAACGGTGAAGTCTGCCGCTGGCTGCTGCGCCTGCGACGGAACCGATAGCGCAGAGAACGCAAGCAGCACTGCAAAACGAAGGACCACAGAGACACGCGGTGGTAAAAAAGTGAATGGCATAACTCACCTTGAGAAAGAATCAGCTCAAGAATTGTAACTCAGTCGCTCGCCACATAGTAAAATCAGCGCACTGCATACGCCGGATCTACATCAAATGTCAGACGAAACACCATCAGATGCAAACAACGGTCAGCAAGCGGGCCTTAGCTATCGGGACGCTGGGGTGGATATCGATGCCGGTAACGAACTGGTTGAGTCAATTAAGCCGGATATCAAGCGCACACATCGCCCGGGTGTACTGGGCGGTATCGGCGGCTTTGGCGGCTTGTTTGAGTTGCCAGTCAACGACTACCAGAACCCGGTACTTGTATCCGGTGCAGACGGTGTTGGCACCAAGTTGATGCTGGCCAACCAACTGAATGACCACGCCGGTATCGGCACAGACCTGGTGGCAATGTGTGTAAACGATATTGTTGTGAGCGGCGCAGAACCTTTATTCTTTCTAGACTACTACGCCTGCGGCAAACTGGATGTTGAAAAGTCCAGGCAGATTATTGCCGGCATTGCCGAAGGCTGTGTTCAGGCGGGTGCCGCATTGATCGGTGGAGAAACCGCCGAGATGCCCGGCATGTATGACAGCGACGACTACGATCTGGCAGGCTTCGCTGTTGGTATTGTCGAAAAGAAAAACATACTGGACAAATCGAATGTTAAAACAGGTGACTGCGTCATTGGCCTCGCATCGTCAGGATTTCATTCCAATGGTTATTCGTTAATTCGTAAAGTTATCACCGCAAGCAATGCGGATATTCACGCCATGCTTGACGGCAACGGCATCGCAACTCAATTAATGCAGCCAACACGCATTTATGTAAAGTCATTACTGGCGCTGTTAAAAGAGGTAAAAGTTAACGCGCTAGCGCATATAACCGGCGGTGGCATTACTGAAAATATTCCTCGCTCTTTACCTGAGCATACTAAAGCCTGTCTGGATAAAGGCAGTTGGCGCAGGCCGGCAATTTTTGACTGGCTGCAGAGTCACGGCAACATCAGTGAAGATGAAATGCTGCGTACCTTTAATTGTGGCATTGGCATGGTAGTCATTGTTCCCGACGAGCAAAAGCAATCGGCGCTGGACTTGCTGAATGACAGTGGTGAGCAGGCTTCTGTCATTGGCCACGTCGCCGAACACAACTCCGCAGAAGCGTGTGTGCACTGGAACTGATGCTGCCTCAGCTAACAATTTTGATCTCGGGGCGTGGATCAAATATGCAGGCGCTCCACGAGGCATGCGTAAACCGTTCACTGAATGCAGCGGTCTCACATGTTATCAGCAACAACAGTGATGCCGCCGGACTGGATTATGCGCGGCAACACAATATAAGAACGTCAGTCGTTGATCATCGTGATTTTACTCAGCGCAGCGATTTTGATGCAGCACTGACAGAAACTATTCTGCAAGCCGGACACACCGATCTGATTATCCTTGCAGGCTTCATGCGCCAGCTGACTGCCACATTTACCAACCGTTTTGCAGGCAGGCTGATTAATATCCACCCTTCTCTACTGCCGAGACATCCCGGCCTTGACACGCATAACAAAGCTCTTGCGTGTGGCGACACCTGGCACGGGTGCAGTGTGCATTTTGTTAACGAAGAACTGGATGCCGGGGCTCTAATTGCCAGAGGTGTTGTGCCGGTACTTGCCAACGATACCGAGAGCACTCTTGCCAGCAGAGTTCTGGCAACCGAGCATCGAATCCTGCCTGCTGTTACCCATCTGTTGTTGCATGGCGAACTGGTGTGGCAGGACGATCACGTCAAATTTAAGGATATTACGCTACACAACCCGATACTCTACTGCTATACCTAATGAGAGAGGCAACAAAGCAAATTGTCCGCTGCCTGCTGATTCAGTTTTAGCAAACACGCCAGCGGTTTCGCATGAAATTTCTGCCGGTCGTGAAGTGCCGTTACCAACTCAGTGACGGCAAAGTTCAGTCCGAGTGCAGCTTACAGCAAGTATCCTGACATCTATGCGTACAAAAATTGATCTTCGGTTGAAAACCTGCCTGTTCGTCAGTGCCATTGCGATTTGTGGCTTGTCTACAACATCACAAGCCAATGAAGCATCTATTCCGATGTTTGCCTTATCTTATACGCTCGAGAATGACTACATCACCGCTGGTGAAGCTGATATCAGGCTTTCAAAAAAGGAAGATCACTATCAGTTCCTGCTCGAAACCAAACCTACCGGCATGTTCCGCTTATCTAAAAAGGGCAAGATTCGTGAGATCGCGGAGCTGCCATCACTGCAGCCACCGTTTTTGTCGAGCAGATACACGTACACAAATTTTGGTGATGAGGACCGTAGCTACACCTCTATGTTTAACCGCACCACAGGCGAGGCAACCGTTATTCGCAATGCACAGACCAGTCGCATCGCAATCGACACCAACACAGTAGACCGACTATCAATGACACTTGCGCTAATGTCGCAGCTGCATCAACACCCGAATGTACAGAGCTTCGATATTGACACCATGGACAGCGGAGGCAAGCAAACCTTCAGCTTTGTTTCAAAGGGTCAGGAAATGCTCGATACAAAGCTAGGCAGGCTAGCCGCTACCCGGGTTGACCGGCAACGCGTTAACAGTAATCGCAACACGGTAACCTGGCTCGCTACCGTTGACCCGAATGCGCCTCCGGTGCCTGTTCTGATAGAGCAGTATCGCCGAGGCAAGCTTACCGTCAGGCTTAAAATCGATAAGTTTTCACTGCTTCGGTAAACCAATCGCAGCCCATAGCCGGCTCGCTGTAGCTGTCGGGAGTTGCGATTGCCAGTAGCAGTAGCAGTAGCTACCTGACTGCGTTCACCGGCCTGTTCCGATCAAAACCTCTTCTGAATCTTAGCGCGTATGCGGTAATCGGATTCTTCTTCCAGTTCCCCGGACTGTATGAACGGCATCAGTACGTCGGCGCTCAGCCTGAATGATTCGCCTTTCCACTGCAGGCCCGGTGATACATACCATTGCTGGTTGTCGAGCGCTTCGTCTACATTGCCGGAATCTGTCACGTCAAACTGGCCACGCAGGGAGACGGTCCATAGTGGATCACTGCTATCAAGCCCGGTCAGGGAAAAACGACGACCGGTAGTGACGCCAAGCGACCAGAGCTCTTTGTCTTCGATAAGTTCTTCGCCAGTGACCGCATCATTACTCAGGTTGGTGATGCCAAGATCGACCGAGCGGTAGTTTTCGGAGCCCAGTCTGCCGTAATGAATGCCGAGCTGCCGGCTGCTGATTATCTCGGACTGACTGTGGAAGTCATCGGTGCTGGAGACTTCGATACCGGCGGAGTACGAGAGCCCGCCCGTATGATCGTACATCGCAACTTCGCCCGGTTTCAGGAAGTCGATCCGGTCGAAAGCGAGGCTGCCTGTCCACGCCTTATCCGTGCGATCAGGATCTTGCTCGTCTGGTGTTGTGACATCTGCCGCTGACAGCTTGAAAAGTAGCTCGGTGCGGGCTTCGTGCAGAATTCCCGGGCCGAAGCTGACTTTATCAGCAGTGATTAGCTGGTATCGTGTTCCCGCAGCAAACCCGCCTGCATCAACGTCAGAACTTTGACCAAGAGCGTTGCTTGCGTACAACAGTGCAAACGCGACTACGCTTATATTTGCTGTTGACCCTGATAAAATCATTGTTATCTCGTTACTTCCGGCGCAATCAGGCGCCCTGGGATGAAGACTATGACCACTTTTCGCTGTTATGATTCAACGATTGAATGACGTCCATGTTGTAAAAATATAACACCCTGAACCGAAACCCGATGATAACGCAGCTAAATGTTCGGGATTGTTGTAGAACATTAACTTTTATAAACAATCAATGTCAACACAAGTTGTTACTTTGATGTAACAAAAAGACCAGAGCACATGAGCACTGATTCGAAAAGCCAGCTGTCGGAGTCGGCAAACCCCGAAGCTACGGAGCTGGAAAGCAAATCCCAACGCAAGAGAGACGCTCACCAGATTACCGAACTGGCGGGTCAATTAGTGGCGATGAAACCGAAAGCACTCGCCAATCTGCCCTTGTCTGTGGAAATCTCTGACGCTATAAAACACTGCGCTGAGATCCGTGCCCATGGCGCAAGAAAGCGACAGTTACACTTTGTCAGCAAGTTGCTGCGCAAAAGCGACAATCTGGCCGAGCTGCAGCAACACCTTGCAAACACGGGCTCGGTAAATACCGGGCAACCGGGTAGCAGCACTCATGCTGAATTCAGAGACAAACTGCTTGAGGACTGCAGCGGAATGGTTCAGGCGCTGCGCGAGAATTATCCCAATGTCGAGCTGCAGCAAGTGCGTCAACTGGTACGCAACGCGCAGGCAGAACTGAAAAAAGCCAAAGACTCAACAAAGGATTCAGCCACGGATTCAGCCACAAATTCAGCAGGTGGTGAAGGCAGAGAAATGGCCCTCAACAGCACAAGGGCCGCAAAATCGCTATTAAAGCTATTGAAAAGCCAGTAACGCTTTACCTGTGGTGGGAGTCGGTCCAACCGCAATTGAATAGCTACCTGGAAGAGATTTGACCGGAAGCAGCGTTTACGGCTTGCCAGACTGGCTCATTCCAGCTGCCACTTAATGAATAGCGCCGCCGACCGATCTCGTCAAGATTAACGCCAATGCCTTTAAGCACTCCGTCTGCCAGCAGTGCCGTTACACCTGCAACCGGACCGCCGGATAACACGCCCAGCAGCGGTAGCGCGCCGCTGACGCGCGGCAGAACATCGATGGTCTGATCATAGGTTTTATCAACAAATCCAGTGTTACCATGAATCAGAATTTCAGCCACCGGGCCGGTCATTGCAATCGCATTGGTGCGGGCAAAACCATCAGCGACAGTCAAATTGCCACTGACACTGTTATAGGCAAGCCCGTTGTCCGTGATATCGCGAAAATCGAAGGCAAGCCTTCTCGGTAACGACTGAAGCGCAAATAAACCCAGTATCCGGCCCGCTCCCGGCTGCACCGACAGAATGCGACCTTCGCGCAGATTGAATAACAACTGGCCTTCTAGCTGCTGCAGATCCGGCGCGTAGGCAGGCGTTGGCCAGCTAAGTGACAAAGCGGCCTCGCCGCTGCCGCCTGCGAAAGAGGTGGCGTTGGCAACTTCCCGCATGGCAAGACCAAAATCATCGAAGCTGGCGGTTAAATCCAGCGCAGTCAAGTGTGAATCTGCACCGGCGTATTGATGCCAGTAGCCCTGGCCGCTGACACGCATGTCATTCTGCCGGGCATTAAGCGCGGTGATGCGCAGTCCCTGATCATCAGGCTCTGTTCGCAAAGCGAGCTTCGCCAGGCGCCAATTATCCCATATCAATTCTGAAACACGCACATCCAGCGCTGGCACCTTACGCGGATCAACTAACCGATTTGTCACCTGAGCGGAAAGGCCCGATGACTGGTTTGCCGGTTGTGTACCAGCCAGCGCAGTAAACAGTTGCTTATCAAGTCGATCAAGTCTGATGACCATCGGCTGGCCCGATGAACGATCCTTAACTGTGAACTCACCACTGAGCGGAGCGCTCTCGATACGATGCACCTGATTGCCGCCGTCCTGGTAAGCAATGTAGATCAGCTCACCAAATCTCTGATCACCAATGATCATTTGGGGTGTGTTGATCTTGGCGAATACAGGAAATGTCTTATCACTTTTTGGTTTCCCGGCGCTAAACGCAGTAACAAACTTGACCCAGCCTGCAGCGTCGATTCGATCCGCGTTGCCGTGAATGGAGATACCACGCCACGGCAGCACCGTATTTTCCGAATCGCCCAGCGCGATTACCATGCTGGTCAGCTTTGAATCAGCGCCGATGCGAAGCCGGGTTTTCATTAGCCCCGGAAGCTCCAGCCACCAGTCTTTATCCTGTGCAGCAAAATTGCGATAAAGCCGTGCCTGGCGTAATTCGTCAGATGCTTTTTTAATTGGTACGGGTAATTTCAATGCAGTACCGGCAAGATCGCTGGTGGCGATAAGCTCGACACGTGCCGCCTGACTGTTAACCGGCCGGGTAATGTTAATTTCGAGCGTCCAGTCGGATATTCCGTCTAACTGATCCACTAACGGTATGCCGTAGGACCGCAACACACTGGAAACCGCCACCGGCCCGTTAACACGAATGCTGTTCACGTTAGCGGTAGCACTACTTTCTTGAGTCGCTTCAACGGATAAAGGCAAACCCTGATAGCGTACCTGCAGACCATCTACCAGCACCCCACGGCGATTAAATCGCAACTTACCCGTGACCGAATCGAGATCCACACCATAAGCAACGGAAGTGATCTGCGCGCTATCCAGTATGATTTCACCGTCGACAACCAACAGTTCACTGAGCTCTTTTTTCAGCGGTACTTTTAAATCAACCTCCAGTCGCGATGTGCCACTGCCAGTTGAGTTACCGAAGGCCTTTCCAATTTTCGCAGCCAATGGCCCTGTTTGCATGAAGTCGAGCATGTCATCGACCGGACCAATCGCGTTTGTTTTTACTTCTACCACAGGCTGTTTGAAATCACTGATCAACAGATGAGCATCACTGAAGTTGGCTGACCTGATTGCCCCCTGGTAAACACGACCACGCATTGATGTTGTACTAAAACTAACGTTGCCATCCATCGCTGTTGCGGCTGGCCAGTCCGGTCTGAACTTTACGGTGGTGTCTATCAGGTCAGCTTCGGCATAAAAATGTCCTTTGCCATTCGCCGGGGAAAAATCATTCAGATTACCTTTAATTTCCACCCTGCCGCGCACTGCATCTCCGGCAACTATCGCAGTCTGCAGCCAGTTGTGCAGCCTGGGCTTTAGCTTGCGTACCGGAAGGTAGTCTTTAAGGCGCGGTAAATTGACGTTCTGTACGTAACTGCGTGAGTCAATCAAATGCGCTCCATCAGTCATACCTCTGACTGACAAACTTGAAGAAGTGCTAAAGTCCTGCGTGGATACATGCAACTCCTGAGCGACCACTTTCCAGGCTACAGTTTCAGATGTAGTTGTCGGTTCAGCAGAATCGGCTTCTTTTGCAGCGCCGGTATTGACCAGAAAATCAATCGCACCATCAATATTAAATTCAGGCAGTGGTGCTTCGTACAATGCGGGTAACGTGACCCCTACCGACTGATTATCAATTTGCAGTCGGCCGGATCCATCTACATAGACCAGTGAGGTTGTCAGGCCGTTGATTCCAGGTGTGTTGCCATACGCATCGATAGCAAGGTCGACAGCGTTAAGCTGAAGCTCTGTCAGCGTTGTTCGCTTATCAGTTCGGACTACGCTGGCACGCCAGTCGGTAAGCAAGCCACTTTGCAAACTTCGAACTTTAAATGGCAACTCTGCCGGTAACAGATCATCAATATAAGCGTATAAAGGTGCCAGTGCCTGCAAATCAATCGCAGGTCCGGTCACTGAAAAATAATCTGAAAACTGATCTTTGTCACTTTCAACACCGGTTGGTGTTTTGGGTTCACGCGTAACCAGCATTTCGAGCCCATCAAGTTCAATATCCTGACCTTTATTCAACCTGCCGGAAAATTGATTGAAGGTCAGTTGCCAGCCAGATTGAAGCCTGGCCCAATCAAGATCAACCGCAACTTCTTCTGTTTCAAGCACTGCGGCAGAAGTAAGTGCTGTGGAAGACTGCTGCAATGACAGATCTGACAACGTAGCAATTGCACGAACTTTCTGTAAGTTTGCGCCACTCCACTCACCCCATAATTGTAAATCAGACGTGCCTGTATACTGATGTTCCGGCAAGCGCCACAGACCTGATAACTCTGACAGTCTGAGCCCACGGGTGTTGATGTAAAACTGCCCTTGCCATTCATCAAAGTTATCTGCCTTGCCGGTAAAATCAAAAGATGCAAGACTGTTGTCGCCCACATCATCCGGCAAGGCGCTGGTGATTCGAATCTGATGTTTATCGCCGTCGTTAAACGCTCGTATGTTGACGTTATCAACCTTGTATTGATGATCTTGTTCGGCGTTGATTAATGTAATGTCACTATCGAGAATCGCTATTTGCTCTGCGTTGAACAACCAGTTCAGCACGCTGTAACGGCGATCCGGACCTTCTTCTGCTTCGAGTGATGATTCAGCAAGCAGTGATTGTTTTGCGACGGTATCACGAGCGGCAACATCCAGTGTTTTACCAAACATGCGCAGCTGACCGCTGCCTTCGTAACTCGCGGTGAGTGACAGATCACTAAGCTGAACATTGCGAATGGTCAAACGACGCTCGAGCAGTACATCGCGTACATTCAGTTGCAGCTCGATGCTCGGCAACTCTATAAGAGTTTGCGAGCCGTCTGCAGAACGCACCTCCACATCTTGCAAACTGGCATTGGCATCGAAACGGTTCCAGACCAGATCAACCTCGCCGATCTGCACCGGGCTGCCCACATAGTTGCTGACCAGTGATGCCAGCTCCTCTGTATAGTCAGCGCTATACAACAACGCCAGACGCACACTTGCCGCCAGCAACGCGATCAAAATGATCAAAGCTGCCAGCAGATAAAGCATCCACTTGCATGTTTTTGCGAGTGCGTTGACTACCATAAAATTATCTGTGATTCCCGACCGGGTTGGTTGCTACAGTGACAATGTAAAAGAATATCTTATCAGCGAAGATACCAAGGCGATAATCGCGCCTGACTGGAAATTGCCTAATTATACAATCACAACGTCGTACTGATCACGATTGTACATTGACTCAGCCTGCAGCCTGATTGGCTTGTTAACAAAGGATTCAAGCTCGGCGAAGTAATCCGACTGCTCGTCAAGAAACATCTCAACCACGTCTGGCGCTGCAACCACAGTCAGTGACTTGACGTCGAACTGGCGCACCTGGCGAATAATTTCCCGTGAAATTTCGTTACAGACTGTCTCAGCTGTGCGCAGCAAGCCTCGCCCGGAACAGGTCGGGCACTCAGAGCACAAGGTTTGCTCGAGGCTTTCACGAGTTCGTTTGCGGGTCATCTCAACCAACCCGAGTGACGAAACCTCACACACCTGAGTGCGGGCATGATCCTGATCGAGCGCTTTTTCCATCGCCCGCATAACCTGGCGTTTGTGCTCATCGACGGTCATATCGATAAAGTCGATAATAACAATGCCACCCAGATTGCGCAGTCTTAACTGCCGGCAGATCGCCTGCGCGGCCTCAAGGTTGGTTTTGAATATGGTTTCTTCAAGATTCCGATGACCAACAAATGCACCGGTATTTACATCAATGGTCGTCATTGATTCGGTTTGATCGAATACCAGATGACCACCGGATTTCAGCTGCACCCGGCGCTCAAGCGCTCGCTGGATCTCATCTTCCACGCCGTACAGATCGAATATCGGCCGCTCACCAGGATAGTGCTCAATACAGTTTTCTATCTCAGGCAGATACTCCTGGGCAAATTTCTGAGCCGATACAAAGCTTTCTCTGGAGTCTATACGTATCCGTTCGACCGACACCCCAACCAGATCACGCAGGGTTCTTTTAACCAGCGGCAGGTCGGCATAAACCAGTTCACCCGCTTTGGCAGCGCGTATTTGTAATTGTATCGACGCCCACAGCTTGCGCAAAAACACCACCTCACCGGCAAGCATTGTTGCATCCACTCCTTCCGCAGCAGTTCGAACGATGTAACCGTTGTCTGAGTCTTCAGCTTCTTTTAATTCTTCAACGATAGTGCGGAGCCGGTCGCGTTCTTCTTCGTTTTCAATTTTGGTTGAAACGCCGACCACGTTGTCGCCCGGCATGTACACCAGATACCTGGAAGGCACGGTCAGATTGGATGTCAGACGGGCACCTTTGGTACCAAGCGGGTTCTTGATCACCTGCACCAGTGTCTGCTGGTTTTCACGCAACAGTTCTCTGATCGGTTTATGAGATTTCTCACCGTTTTCATCAATGCTGGTGGCACCGACAATGTCAGAGGCATGCAGAAAAGCCGCACGGTCAAGGCCAATATCAATGAATGCGGCATCCATACCCGGCAGCACCCGCACTACTTTGCCGCAATAGATGTTGCCAATCAGGGTTTTCTTGGCACGCCTTTCGATGCAAACTTCGGTCAGTACGCCATTTTCAACATTGGCAACTCGCGTTTCCTGCGGTGTGATATTGATCAGGATTTCTTCAGACATACGACATGATAGAGCGTTTGTCAGGGCCTGCCTATGGCAGCTGTTGCAACTATTCTAAATAGCAACCGTATGGGCGGGGGATCGCCGCGATATCCGGGCTTGTCTACTTACCCGAATGCAGCACCGGCACACCAAAATTCTTTAACAACTCAGCGCTCTCATGCAGCGGCAAGCCAACCACATTGCTGTAAGAGCCATGAATTGACTTCACAAAGATCGCACCCAGTCCCTGAATGGCGTAGCTGCCCGCCTTACCCTGTGGCTCACCGGTTTTCCAGTAGGCGCGGATGTCATCGGTTGTGTAGTGGCCAAACTCGACTGTGGTCTCACAAACCATACTTTTGCTGTTGCCACTCTCACGCGAAGAACCCGAATGTGGAAATCCCCGGGCGACCGTGACACCGGTGAAGACCGAATGCGTTGTGTTGCAGAGCAATGAAAGCGTTTCTATGGCTTGTTGCAAATTATCAGCCTTGCCGAGTATCTGATCACCGATCGCAATGGTGGTGTCAGCACCAAGCACGACAGCGTCCGCATGAAGTGCTGCAATCACCTGACTTTTTTCCTGTGACAACCGCAGCACGTAGTCAGCAGCAGTTTCACCCTTTTTGATCGACTCATCGATATCAGCAGGCAAACAAAGCGGATCCAGACCAATCTGCTGCAGCAGCGCTTTTCTTTGTGGTGAAGATGAAGCGAGTATGAGTTGCTGCGGGTTTATAGTGTTATCTGGATTATGATCTGGTTTTGCATCAGGCACAGATTCAGGCTCGATGGTAGGGATGGTTATTCAACAGACTGATAGCACGGTAGATTTGCTCTGCCACTATCACTCTTACCATCGCGTGTGGAAAAGTCATTTTTGACAACGACCATTTTTCATTACACTGACTTAACACCTGATCAGACAAGCCATCCGCACCACCAATGAGCAACGCCAGCGGTTGCGGGTTCTCTTTTAGATGTCGTAGTTTATCAGCAACGCTGCGAGTGCTTTGTGGTTTGCCATGTTCATCAAGCGCAAGCACGTAGGCCCCTTTGGGCACGGCTGCAAGCAGTAACTCGCCTTCTTTCCTGCAGACACTGGCGCTGTCTTCAGAGTTACTTTTTCTTGGTGAGGGAATTTCGTTTAAGGTCAGGTTGCAGTCACGCCCCAACCGTCTGGCGTATTCCTGGTAACCTTCGTTTACCCACTTCGGCATTTTTGTACCAATAGCCAGCAGGGTAATGTTCATCCGCGATTAAACTGCAGCGTGATCACTTTGCTTAACCGACTGATCTTCAGGTTCGGCTACACCCCAGAGTTTCTCCAGTGCATAAAACTCCCGACTGTCTTCGGTCATAACATGTGCAAGTACATCACCCAGATCAACCAGAATCCAGTTGCCATCTGACTCGCCTTCCATACCAAGTGGCCTGACACCGGCTTCTTTGGATTTTTCAACAATCTCGTTTGCCAGCGACTTGACATGACGCTGCGATGTGCCGGTGGCGACAATCATATAGTCGGTTACTGTGGTGCGATCAGCAACATCGAGCACAATAATGTCCCGGCCTTTCATATCTTCAAGAGATTCAACAGTGAGTTTTTGTAATTCCAGCGCTTTCAATAGTAGCCCTTATGGTTGCAGAACCTGGTAGAGGTCTTTCTCTACAATGTATTTTCGCACAGCAAAGGGTACCAAAAACTGAATTTCCCTGCCCTGCTGCAATTCATTTCTAATTTTTGTTGATGAAATAGCCAGTTGTGTGACCGGACACAAAGTGATTCCAGCACCGGCTTCACTGCTGAGCAATGATTTTGCGAATTCTGACATCACCTCACCGGGTCGCTCCATGACGGCCAGGCGGGCCTTTTGCAGCAAATCCTGCCAACAGTGCCAGGTATCAAACACACTAAACTGATCCATACCAATCACCAATGTCAGTTCTGTATGCGGATACTCCTGCTGCAAATCGGCCAGCGTATCAATGGTGTAGGAGGTCGACTGCCTTTCAATTTCTCGCGAATCAACCATCAGACCAGCTGAGCCATCAATCGCCGCCTCAAGCATACCGATGCGATCTTCTGCACTGGCCAGCGGGCCCGCTTTGTGTGGAGGATCAGCTGACGGAATAAATCTCAGCTGCTGCAGGCCGAGCTGGTGACGTACTTCAAGCGCTGTGCGCAAATGACCAAAATGCACCGGATCAAACGACCCGCCATAAATACCAATTGAAGCCAGCGGTTTATTCACAGCAACCTTCAATCAAGCTGTAAAAACGCACGATCCCTGTCAACGAACAGTACCTTCACCATAGACAACATACTTTTGCGTGGTCAGCCCTTCGACACCCACCGGGCCTCTCACGTGCAATCGGTCTGTACTGATACCTATCTCTGCACCCAGTCCGTATTCAAAGCCATCAGCAAAACAGGTGGCTGCATTAACCATTACCGAACTTGAATCAACCTGACGAGTAAACTGGCGGGCATGCTCAAGGTTAGCGGTAATTATCGCATCAGTATGACCCGAGCCGTAACGCGCGATGTGCTGCATCGCCTGCTGCATATTTTCTACCGTGCGGATCGATAACACCGGTGCCAAATATTCAGTAGACCAGTCTTCGTCTGTGGCTGCAATTGCATTTGGCAGGATTGATCGGGTCTTGTCACAAGCCCTGATCTCAACGCCTTTTTCTATCAGCTTCTGATTAAGCTCAGGTAGTACTTCTGCAGCAATCACTTCAGATACCAGCAGAGTCTCCATTGCACCACAAATCCCGTAGCGATAGGTCTTGGCATTGAGTGCGACTTTGATCGCCATGTCTTTATCTGCAAACTCATCAATGTAAATATGACAAATACCTTCAAGATGCTTGATGACAGGTACTCTGGCATCCTCACTGATGCGTTGCACCAGGCCTTTACCACCCCGCGGAATTACTACATCAATATAGCCCTGCATTTGAATCAGATTTTTCACCGCCTGCCGGTCCGTGGTTTCAACAAACTGTACTGATTCATCCGGAAGTCCTGCGGCATTCAAACCTTGTTGAATACAAGCGGCAATAGCAATATTCGAATTGATCGCTTCTGAGCCACCCCTTAACACTGTTGCATTACCCGACTTCAAACAAAGTGCCGCAGCATCGGCAGTTACATTGGGACGCGACTCATAAATGATTCCTATTACGCCGATCGGTACACGCATTTTGCCAATCTGCAAACCGGACGGCTGATATTTCATATCGCTGAGCTCACCAATCGGATCAGGCAGCGCGGCAATCTGTCGTAAACCGGCCGCCATACTTTCAATTCGGGTTGGTGTCAGCTCCAGCCGATCGAGCAGTGCCGGTGCTAACCCGGAGGACTGGCCTGCCTGCATATCCTGCAGGTTGGCATCAGCCAGGGATGCAGCAGAATCCTGAATTGCATCAGCTATTTTATGCAGCGCGCGGTTTTTGGTGGCACCGTCAGCGTTAGCGATATGCACACTCGCCTGCCGCGCCCGCTTGCCGAGCGAGAGCATGTATTCATCCACTGACATATGGGTTTCTTTATTCACGGTATTCACATTCGCCAGACGACTTTATCAGTCGGATCAGATTGAAAGATGTTGCTTTGCACCAGACACTCAACAGCCTGCCATCGTTAATTGATATCACTAACCCGCGTTAATGGCCAGCGAGAGCCGCTCAAACGCATAACAAATGCTGCAATTTCAGTCCACAGATCACCACTTGCCATGCCTTTTGAAAGCAGATCAAGGTAGCTGCAGTCAGCACTGGCGCGCAGCCAGAACAAGCGCTTGCGTTCACGGATGATCTTACCGATCAGTGGCTGTTTATTTTTCCAGACACCAGACTTGAACATCGCCTGTGAAAGATTCTCACCCTGTTCAAGCTTACTCAGCACAGAGTTTATTTTTCGCACCTCATTACCCAGATGCCAGCAAATCAATACCGGAGAGTCACCCGCTGCGCGCAAACCATTGAGTACTTTAAGTGCACGAGAGACATCGCTGCCAAGTGCGGCATCTATTAAATCAATAATGGTGTATCTCGAACTGTCAGTCACACTGGCAAGTACCTGCTGTGACTCGACTTGCTGACCGGCAAAAAGTATCGCGAGCTTTTCTATCTCCTGCCTGGCAGCCAGCAAATTACCCTCCACCCGCTCCACCAGCAGATCAACGGCTTCCTTGTCTGCCCGAATATTATTTGATCGCAATCGTTGTTCTATCCAGCCACGCGTTTTGGCAGGACTCAACGGCCAAACCTGCATAGTGACACCGGCCTGATCAATGGCTTTAAACCAGGCACTGGTTTGAAAACGACCCTCCGGTCTGCCGGCTGTAATAAGCAGCACGGTATCCTCAGCGGGAGAATCGCACCATTTTTTTAGCGCTTTGCCACCTTCGGTACCCGGCTTACCAGACGGAATATGCAGGCCGATGATTTTTTTATCGCCAAACAAAGACAGCGTGTTGCCGGACATCGCCAGTGCCTGCCAGTCAAAAGAGCGGGCGTTGTCTACCTGGTAGCGTTCTGTGCCTGTGTAGCCGGCCTGACGGCAGGCAGCACGAACCTGATCAGCAGCCTCCATTTGCTGCAATGGTTCGTCACCAACGATCATATAAACCGGCGCAATGCCTTTAGCCAGTGCTTTGGGTAGGGTGTCAGGGTATACGTTCACGGACGTTATTCTACGCTTAATTTGCACTGACAATGCAATTCCGCACGTCTGTGAAAACCGGCAAACTCCGGAGTCTGCGCACCTGCCGTGCAAGCCTGCCTGTCAGCTTGTACACTCTCACCACCTTTTCACCCAGTTAGCCCGCTTGAACTACTCACCTGTAAGAAACCTGCTGTTTAAACTGCCGGCAGAACGCTCCCACGACCTCGCCCTTTCTATCATCGGCAAAGCGCCTGCATCTATGCTGCGTTGCATGACTGGCAGCTCGGTCAAAGATACTTCCGTCTCCGTCATGGGTATTGATTTTCCGAACGCCGTTGGGCTGGCTGCAGGTCTCGACAAAAATGCAGACTACTACCATGGCCTGGCACACTTCGGCTTTGGCTTTATTGAAGTCGGAACGGTCACACCACGGCCTCAGCCCGGCAATGACAAACCGCGCATGTTCCGCCTGCAACAAGACGATGCAGTGATAAACAGGATGGGCTTCAACAACAAGGGCGTTGACTTTCTGGCAAAGCGAGTCAGCCAGACCCGCTATAACGGTATTCTTGGTATTAACATTGGCAAAAACAAAGACACACCAATGGATCGTGCGCACGAGGATTATCAGCACTGCATGCAACAGGTGTATACGCTGGCTGACTATATAACAGTAAATATTTCATCACCGAATACACCTGGTCTGCGTGATCTGCAAGTAGGTGATGCCACCAAAAAGCTCCTCACTGAAGTCAAGAGCACTCAACAAACACTGACAGACAAACACGGTCGCTACGTGCCTGTCGCAGTTAAAGTGGCACCAGATATGGCACCAGCCGATCTTGATGACTTTTGCGATACCGCAAGAGCGCTGCGTATAGATGCCATTATCGCGACCAATACCACACTGGCACGGCCTGACCTTAAATCAACACACGCCAGTGAAAGTGGTGGATTAAGTGGCAAGCCAGTATTGGCAAAGTCCAGAGTTACTATCAGCCAGCTGGCGCAACGGTTGCACAATGAAATTCCAATCATCGGATGCGGTGGCATATTCTCAGGCGACGACGCACTGGCACATCTTGAAGCTGGCGCATCACTGGTACAGGTTTACACCGGCTTCATCTATCGTGGCCCCGAGCTGGTTTCTGAAATCAGACAGTCCATAACAGCCACACATTCGAAACAACAATAACACTCCAGAGGGTACGCAATGGCAGACTACGATATTTTTAACGGCGATGCCGATGGCATCTGTGCGCTACTTCAGTTGCGCCTTGCAGACCCGCGCGATGCAACACTGATCACCGGTGTCAAGCGAGATATTGATCTGTTAAAACAGGTATCTGCAAGGGCCGGTGATCGGGTTACCGTATTGGACATCTCGATGGAAAAAAATCATGCAGCGCTGGTATCAACTCTTGAGGCCGGGGCCGACGTGATCTACTTTGATCATCATTTTCCAGGCGACATACCAGCAGCCAATAACCTCAGTACAAATATTGATACCGATGCTGAAATCTGCACCGGCCTGCTGGTTAATAAGTATCTTGATGGTGCTTATCTTCGCTGGGCAGTGACTGCCGCCTATGGCGACAATCTGCACAAAGCCGCCGAAGCCGCTGCAGCGCCATTAAATTTATCCAAAGAAGAATTATCACAACTTGAAGAGCTTGGCACCTTACTCAACTACAACGGTTATGGTGCCACAGTAGATGATTTGTTCTTTGCACCGGACGATCTTTATAAAAAGCTTCTCCCTTATGCAAACCCATTTGATTTTATTGCAGGTGATAAAAATTTCACCGCTTTAAAGCAGGGGTTTGAACAGGACATGGCCAATGCCAAAGCGATTGAGCCCACACTCACAACCACAGACTGCGCGATGTATCTTTTCCCACACGAAAGCTGGTCGCGTCGAGTCGGTGGTGTCTATGGCAATGAACTCGCACGCGACAACCCTGATCGCGCTCATGCATTACTTAGTGATATTGGCGAAAGCAACTACCAGGTAAGCGTTAGAGCGCCGATCAATCGCCGCGAGGGTGCCGACGAGCTTTGCCGTCAGTTCGATACAGGTGGCGGGCGTAAAGCCGCGGCAGGTATCAATAAATTGCCGCATGCGCAGCTTAAAGCATTTAAAACCGCGTTTGAAGCACAGTTTCAAACACAGATATAAAGTAGTACAAACAGCCAGACATCCGTCTGCGATTCAGCTGGATGCCTTGATGGCCATATACCTTGTGGCATAATCCCACGCTAAAGTTTCAACGTATAAAAAAAGCGAACCTCAAAGAGGTTCGCTTTTTTATTCAGGTAATACAAACCCGGGCAGGTAATACAAACCCGGGTTTTATCGAGCGTATAACTCAACCCGTCGATTTTGCGAACGACCATCTACTGTATCGTTGCTTGCAATCGGTTGTCTTTCTCCAAAAACACGGGCTTCAAAACGCTCCAGCTCCACCCCCTGTGCCACCAGATACTTAACCACCGATACTGCACGCTTTTTGGAAAGCGTCTTGTTGTAGTCTTCATCACCAATACTGTCAGTATGCGCAGTTACCTTCACCTGCTTCTGTGCACAACCGCCGAGCGTATCAGCAACATTATTCAGAATCAGCTGTGATTCATGTGTCAGGCCAGCCGAGTCAGTATGGAAGTTCACACCATCCAGTATGCCGCTAATCGCCACACAGGGATCTGCCGCAGGAATCGCCGCAGCGATCGCTGGCTCGACCGGCTGCTGTACTTCAGCAATTTTTGGCTGCTCACTCTCCTGACGGCGACCGGTACGATACATCAAACCCAGTTGAGCATACCTTGCGTCGGTGTCGAAAGAGACACCTTCAGCACGTAATCCAAAGCCGCTGGATGTCATGTACTCAACACCCGCACCAAACAGTACGTGGTTGCTGTTTACCTGCCGAAATGGCACATCACCGATCGCAGTGTTTTCAAGCTCACCATAACCGAGTCGACCGAACGCTGTCAGTCCCTGGCGACGAAACCGATTGCGATTACCACCAGCGTAAAGCAATGCGCTTACACCGTTAACATGGTAATTGATTCGACCTTCCCGACCTTGCTCCGGTGCAGACAAACCTGCACTGCCCAGATCAGCTGTGTGCGCTTCAACTGAAAGGTGCCTGGTCAGATCAGCACCGATCGTAAGCTGCCCTGCAGGCTCAACCCGGTCATTCGGATCCCAACCTTCCACCCGGGTAGTATCTGGCTCCATAAAACTCGGGCCGATACCCGCAACCGCATAGAGACCACGCGAGAGCCGATCTTCATACGTTGGTGCACTTACCGCAGGTACAATAGTGACAGGTCCTAACGAGCGACTGCTGTTGTCCCTGGATGTAAACAGTTCGTCAGCAGAGAGTGGCTCAAATACAGCTTTAGCTTGTCGCTCAGATTCCTGGCTCTGCCCGTTAATTTCCGAAGAGGCAGTTTCCGGCAAGTCAATATCTGGCAATGCGACGCTTACCGACTGCGCTACAGTTCCAGATTCAGGCTCATTTGCTACTGATTGTAACGGCCCCGGATTAAACTCCGGTATTGCCACTGGCACTGACTGCTGCACAGTTTCAGTACCGGATTCATACGTCGCTTCCTGTATCGGCCCCTGATTGAAATCCGGTAAAGCCACCGGTACAGAGTACGGTACATCACTACTGTTCACTGACGTGCTTGCCAGCAAAGCCGCTGCAGACGCTGCTGCCACCTGCTTTGCTTTGCCGTACTTCGCCGGACTGATGTTATCACCACCCGATGATTCTCGACGGCGAACTGCAAGACCTGCCAATGCCAGTACATTTAACATCGGTAACATTGGATCGACCCTCTTTAAGTCTATTGAATGATGCCCTGATGACAATAAAGTCGGGCTGATTGAGCAACCGCTGCCATCGCCATTTGCATCAATACCACCAGACTCCTGAATATCGCTCAAGCCATCATCAACTGAATCGAGCTCCTGAAAATCAGGGATACCGTCGGCATCAGAGTCAGTAGGCATGGCTGGCACCACTGCTACTGCATCATCCACGCCATCATTGTTACCGTCAGTGAAGTCATCAATCGTGCCAGTGTTTTCTTCATCAAAACCACCGGATTCAATCAAATCGGCAATACCAACCCCATCCGCATCGATTTCAATCGCATCAAGCAAACCATCAGCATCGGTATCTTCCAGTGCTTCCAGCAGCAACAACCACTCGTCATCAACACCATCGCCATCTGAGTCGACCGCCGGTGCCAGTGCTGCAATACCGACAGACAGCACCAGTGAAAACAGCAGCTTTTTGAGCACGTCCTATGGTTTTAGCGGGATTTACACTCAAGCCACAAAACACAGGCAACGAATCACGGGCAACGAACCACGGGCAACGAACCACGGGCAACGGCCTGAGCGCACTTATCCGACGTCGAAATACATTGCCTCAAAAAGGTATATTACTTTTTTCAATACTCTGCCTGACACAACAGCCGGTCTGCAGGCTTACATCTGTTTTATGCGCTAAGTGCTTTCACATGCGCAAGCGCACTGCGACCAAGTGCTGCAAGGTTATACCCGCCCTCCAATACAGAAACAATTCTGCCACCGGAGTGATCATCAGCAATGGTTTTCAACTCTGTTGTAATCCACGCAAAGTCTTCCTCCAACAGATTCAAACCGCCAAGCGGATCGTCCTGATGTGCATCAAAGCCTGCAGAGATAAAAATCATATCCGGCTTAAACTCTTTTAACGCAGGCAGACACTCTGTTTGCATTTTTAGTTGAAAGGTTGCGCCATCTGTTCCAGCATCCAGCGGGATATTGACTCTGCGGCCCGATATGTTCTTTCCATACTTACCTGGATACAGCGGGTACTGAAAAGAAGAACAGAAAAACACCTGTTGGTTGTCTGCAACCAGATCTTCTGTGCCGTTGCCATGATGTACATCAAAATCAATAATAGCGACTTTCTCAATACCACTTTGTTGTAGTGCATAGTGTGCCGCGATAGCAACACTGCCAAAGAAACAAAATCCCATTGCAGTGGTTTTTTCAGCATGATGACCGGGCGGACGCAAACAACAAAAGCTGTTATCAACCTCTCCAGCCAAGATCAGATCAACAGACTGGATAGCAGCACCGGCTGCCAGAAGAGCTGCACGCAAAGAATGTTCATTCATCGCAGTATCTGCATCCAGCTGCACAGAGCCGCTATCGGGCGCCGCATCAAAGATACCTTGTACATAGGCTTCAGGGTGCACCAGCGTCAGGTGCGACTTTTCTGCTTCAACAGCCTCGATCTGCTTCAGTGAATTGAGCATGCCGGAATTCTTCAGCGCGTCCAGAACTGCACCAATGCGGGCGGGCTGCTCGGGATGTCCAGGTGAGATCTCATGTTTAACGCAATCAGGGTGTGTGATCAGTGCGGTCCGGGCCATGGAATTTTCTCAAGCAGTGAAAATGACAGATTACTTGATTCGGCGCATCGAATCAGCCAAAGACTGGGCCAATCCGGTACAATCCATTTCCCGCTGCCGGCAACCGGTTGCGTATCAGCTCCCGTCGCGGATCGCGTTGGTCCCGACAACCATTATTTCAATCGGGTTTTCGCCACATGTGGTTCAAGTCTGCCAGTGTTTTTCACTTTCTGACCAAATGCAAGCTCACGCCAGAGTCTCTTGAGGAGTCACTGCAATCGCAGGCATTTCAAACGGTCAACAGCCGCCAGCTGGCAAGCTATGGCTGGGTACCGCCCATGGGCGAAGGCAGTGAACAACTGGTACACAGTACGTCCGGCTTCATGCTGATAAAAGCCAGGCGTGAAGAACGGATCCTGCCGTCAAGCGTTATTGCAGAGCATATGGCAGAACGGATTCAGGCACTGGAAGAAAAGCTTGATCGAAAGACACGAGGCAAGGAAAAACTCGATATTCGCGACAATGTCGTTATGGAGTTAACACCCCAGGCCTTTACCCGATCAAGTTATGAACAGGTATTGATCATGCCTGAGCAGGGCTTGTTGATTGTCGACAACGCCAGTGCAAAAAAAGTTGATCAATGCACTTCTCTACTAAGAGAGTCAGTAGAAAAATTACCGATTAAACCGGTACAAACCGATGTTGGTCAGGCACCGCTGTTTACACGCTGGCTGAAAGGCACGCGCAAAGTACCTAAAGATCTGGTACTCGGCGATGAGTGCGTTCTGCAGGATGATAACGAGATTGCCGGTTATATACGCTGCAACAAACAGGATCTAACCAGCGATGAGATAAAAGCATTGTCTACATCAGGCAAGCAGGTCACCCGTATGGCACTCGAATCACAGGAAACCATATCGTTCGTATTGGATGAAGAGTTCGTTTTTCATAAGATCAAATTTACTGATACAGCTCCTGACGACGGTGCGGATGCGGCAGACCTCGATGCACGTGCTGTATTCGATAGCAACGTAACTCTCATGGCGTTGGAATTTTCAACATTGTTCCCTGCCATGATTGAGGTTTTCGGTGGCATAAAAGAGGATTAACGGCACACGTGAAGAATCTGCTTATCGTTGCCAACACTCCTTCGGAAAACACCAGGGCACTTGCACAGGCAACACTTCGTGGATGCCAACATCCGGATATCGAATCAGTCGCATCAGTACACCTTGAACCATTGGCTGCGACTGCAGAAGATGTGATGAAAGCAGATGGCATTATTCTTGGCACCACTGAAAACTTCGGCTACATGAGTGGCGCCCTGAAGGACTTCTTTGATCGCGCCTACTATCCGGTACTGGAACAGAAACAAGGCACTCCGTACGCGCTGTATGTTAGAGCCGGACTGGACGGCAGCGGCACCATTATCGCCGTTCAACGAATCATTACCGGATTGAGATGGAAGTCAATTCGCGAACCGCTACTGCTGCACGGCGCCTACCAAAATCAGTTCGAACATGATTGTGAAGAGCTGGGCACCCTGATGGCAGCCAGCCTTGACGCAGGCGTTATTTGACTTGTGAAACCTTTAAATGCCGCTCTTTGCAGCAACAGAGATAAGCCGGCTGCAAAGAGCACAGTCACACACGGCGAATACTTGCGGAATTGTCGGTTTTACCTTTGTAGCGCAGCCGTTACACTCTACCTAACCGAATAAACGCAGGAGCACCTCATGCGCAGCCTTCTGTTTAAAGAATTATCCACCCAAAATAAACTACTGACTGCTCCATTACTGGCAGCAATCCTTATGATGGTCAGTGCCTGTAGCACTGTAGACAAAGTCACTGAAGACGACCTCACCGCTGATCGCGTCGCCACTGATGTGGTTGCCGATGATGTGGCTAACACGCATGAAGCTGCGACTACCAGCTCTGCTTTAGAGTCAGTCACGAGCGCACAGCCAGACACTGTACAACCCGGGTTGATACAACCTGCCATTGTAAAATCTGACATCGTGCAACCTGCAGTCAGCACAACACCACCGGTGACGAGCCCGTCTGCTGTTAACAGCCTGGCCGCTATTTCAAGCTTGCCGGTAATTAAGGACATCGAAAAACCGGTACCTGCAAAACCTGAAATGACACATCAGGCAGAAGAACCGAAAATCCTGAATATCACACTGACGACCCGGCGTGCCGAGCAGGGAGATGTAGAGTCTCAGCGGGCACTTGGCTATGCATATAGCACCGGCACTCCAAGAGTTGCCAAAGACATGGAACAAGCCAGATCATGGTTTGAAATAGCCTCCCTGAATGGCGACAGTTTGGCTCAATACGAACTGGGTAAACTTTTCTATACCGGTCAGGGTGCAAAAAAGGACTACCTGAATGCACGGGAGTGGTGGCTTGAATCTGCCCTGCAGGGCAATCTCGATGCGCAACAACGACTCGGATATCTGTACAGCGAAGGTCTCGGTGTCGAAAAAAATTACGAACAAGCCAAACTCTGGTACATCAAAGCTGCAAGGCAGGGCCATGCAGAGGCACAGACACTACTGGGCTCTTTGTATCATGAAGGAAACCGCATACCGACCGACTACAGTGAAGCCTTCAAATGGTACAAACTTGCTGCGGAGCAGGGTCATCCGCATGCGCAATATACCCTTGCCACTTTATATCACGATGGCCTTGGCACCAAAACCGATTATATTCAATGTGCAGCCTGGGTAGATGTAGCACTGGCTAACGGCGCTTATGATGAATACGACGCAAGAATCAGCTGCCGGGAAAAACTGGATGAACTGTCGCATCACACAGCCAACCATCTGGCAGATGTTTGGAAGCAACGGTATCTTTCTGCAGGAATCTAGTCACGGCAGGTTTGCTACCAATAAACCACTCACGATGTGCAGGGGTGCTGCAATACTAAATGCCTTCTTTATATGCTGCTTTTATCTGTTGTAAACCGTTTAGCACATAGCTTGCAGCATCTGTCGGGTACTCCTGCATAAAACAGTGCCCACCCGGCACGACTGCCAGCTCAATCAAAGGGTTTGCTTTGATCGCCTGACGACCCGCCCTGAGGGAAAACGGATAGGTATCCTGACCCATAAATATTTTTACCGGCACTGATAAATTCTTTACTGATGGCCACAGCTTCTCCGGCAGTGTTGCAAACCATTTCGCCTCCAGTGACGGGTCGCATCTCAAACGCAAGCCGGATTCTTTTTCCTTGAGTGCATACTGCACATAGCTTTGCAGTGCAGCATCAGTCCAGTTTTTAAATATTTTTCTATTGTGAAAATAATCGAATGCCTGTTGCTGGTCAGCCCAGCTATTGCGTCGACGCTGTGTCGACTTGACCAATGGATGAAAGGCAGAAGTTAGCCCGAATTTGCTAACAATATGCATTAAGAACAACAGCGGCTGCGGAAACATGATCGGATCAAGCAGCACCATAGACTTGAAAGTAAGCGGGTGCCTGGCCTCTGCCAGCATGGTTAACATACCACCAAGGCTGTGGCCCACAGCATATAGCTCGCGATCAGCTATAAACTCCGCAGAGGCATTGATGCCATGCCACAAATATTCAGCCGTTTGATTCCAGCCGACAAACTCAGCTGCCGGCGTTTCACCATGCCCGGGCACATCGAGCAACAGTAAATCATGTTTAAGTGCCAGCTGCTCATGCATTGGCTGATAAACACGGCTGGCAAAACCGTTTCCATGAGTAAAAAATATTACCGATTGGTGCCCCTCACGGGTACACCAGCCGTTCAACAGCTGCCCGCTGTCGAGCTTTATTTTTACCGCATGAAAATTCAAGTTGTTATCAATCCCACTATTGCGCTACAAGCTTATTCATTACGCGGGCGGCTGCTATAAAACCAAAGCTTGCAGTCACACTCACTAAAGAACCGTATCCTGTGTCACAGTCGAGCGTGGTGCCACGAACACCCGGCTTCTTGTAACTGACCTGTCCATTGCCAGCCGGGTATCGCGCCTGTTCCGTGGAAAATACACACTCAACCCGAAAGCGCTGTCGAATTTTAAAGCCGTGTTTAGCGCGTAATCGATGACGCACTTTGGCAGCCAATGCATCATTCCAGGTTTTACTTAAGTCGTTGATGGTTATCATGGTTGGATCTGTACGACCACCTGCGCCACCTATTGTGATAATCGGAATCTTACTGCGCTTACAAAAGTTAATCAGTGCTGCTTTGAAAAGTATGGAGTCCATGGCATCAATGACAAAGTCATACTGCGAACCGATGTATTTTTCTATATTTTTTACCACCAGCATGTCATCAATAGCATGACACTTACAGTCAGGATTGATCAGCGCTATGCGCTGCGCCATCACCTCAACTTTAGATTGCCCGACAGTAGTAATATCTGCATGTACCTGACGATTAATATTGGTGGTCGATACATCATCCGGGTCAATTAAAGTAAGTTGCCCGATACCACTTCGAGCCAGCGCCTCTGCCACCCACGACCCCACACCGCCGATACCGACAATGCACACATGAGATTGCTGCAAACGATGCTGCGCGGCATCACCATACACCCTGCCAACAGCGGAAAAGGCCGAACTGTCCGTCATGCTGAAGTACGCCTACAGAAGTTTAAGATCAGGCACATGTTCTGTATCAGGCTTTACATCAGTGTTCGGATGCTGCCTGGTTTCAGAAAAAATCACGGAAAGGGTCACGGAAAGGATCGTTTCTTTGTCTGTTGTACTGGTCATAAAAAATTGGTCTGTCAACTACGTAACCACTGACAGCTCCGGATTGAAAAGTGACGATAGCAGTGCCAACTACCGCGGCGGCAGCAATACCTGCAAGCGTAATTTTTACAATGCTGTAGGGTCGCTCACCACGCGTTTTGCCGTTACGACCATTAACGACGAAGCGATAAGTCTTGCCTTTAAAACTGAATGCGGCAGTCCACAACGGCAGTAGCAAGTGTTTAAAACTGGTATCTGAATGATTGGTGTTTAAGCGATGAATACGTTGCTGATCTCCACCAATGGCCTGCGTGACGTCACGTCGTATCACCTGCTGCATCACACGCTCTGCGTGAGTAAATCCTTCATCAAGCGCTACCTGATAAACTTCACTTTGAAAGCCGCTTAGATATTCCTCGGTGTATGGCACCAGATTTTCCAGATCCCACGGCTCCAGCCAGTCGGTTATTTTGCGCGGCAAGGTTTTGGTGGCACCGATTAATACATCATCAAAGTGACGTGCGGTTTTACCACTGACTGATGTCCAGCGTATTTTCGGAACCATGCGAGAACGTCTGACATACCTGCCATTCTCCATAACGGTCACCATCTTTCGCACATAGTAAACATCACCACGCTGTCCGGTGTAAGCGGTTACCGTATCGCTGTCATAGGTCCAGTAGGGAATATATACACCCTTAAGACTTTCACTCTCGCGAGCATGATTTTTTAACTTTGACGGTGCAAACCAACGACTTTTAATCCATTTACTGTAAGCCGCAAAAGCTTCGTCTCTATCAATGGCAAAGGGCAGTAAAGCCTGTGGTGAGAACTCTTGAATTTCCCCGGTACTGGTCACCACACTGGTGCCACAAAATGGGCAATCTCCAGAGTGCAGGCTTTCATCCAGATCAAACCGTGCCGCACAGTTGGGACACTTCAGGAGTTTTTCTGTTTTTCCGAGTTTTCGCGTTTGCTCGAGCTGGTTTAAGCCCTTCGGGAGGTTAAGCTCGCGGATTTCAGTATCCGGGATTTCAATCTCGTGGTGGCGACCACAATAGGTACATTTAAGATCATCTGTACCGATTTCATAAGCCAGGTTACCGCCACAGTTACTGCACGGAAAACGCGATTCAGTTCTTGCTTTTGGCGCATCTGCAGGTGCCTGAACTTCCGCCTCAGGCACCTGATCCTGCGTTAAGTAATCTTCGAAGGGGTTACTCAATCCGGGATGTCTTATGCAAGGTTAATCGCTTTAGCGTTAGTTGAGCGGCAATGGCGGTGGCGGTGGCGCACCAAAAAGATCCTGAAGCTCTTCAACCTCACTGACCTTTTGCCAGTCTGCCATACCATTAGCCCATACCAGACTCGAGGGTGTGATGACACCGCTCTTCAACTGCTGCTGTAAACCATCAACGCTGTACGGTCCGGTTGCTTGACCATCTACTGCCACATGGTAACGGATGCCACCGGGTAATGGCGGAGGACCGTTTCTACCTGCTGGCTCATAGCGTCGATCATCGCGGTTGTTACCCTGTGCGATTCTCTGCTGACCCATGTTGTTTGCCATTTGCTGCCCCATCGCGAGGCCGGCACCCATGCCAATACCAGCACCGGCAGCACCACCTTCGCTGCTGGCACCTGCTTCAAGTGCGACACCAGTCTGATAGGTCATGTAGCGATCAAGGTTACCCACCATGCCTGCACTGGTGCGCTTATCGAGTGCTTCTTCTACCGAAGGCGGCACTGATACGTTTTCAACCAGCAGTCTGGTTAGCTCCAGACCATACTCACCAAACTCAGGGCCGATACGCTTGCCAATGACATCGCCCAGTTGTTCATAGTTAGCTGCCATATCCAACACAGGGATACCTGCAGCCCCCACGGCGGATGAGAAGCGTGATGTGATCAGGTTACGCAGTTGATCACTGATCTCGTCTACCTGAAAATGGCCATCCGTACCGACGATCTCGCGTATAAACGTCAGTGGATCTGTCACTCTTACACCATAAGTTCCAAAAGCCCGCACTCGTGCCGCACCAAATTCTGAATCGCGAATCATCAACGGGTTCTTGGTACCCCACTTTAAATCGACAAAACGTTTGGTGTTAACAAAATACACCTCTGCTTTAAAAGGACTACTGAAAGCATGATCCCAGTTAAGAATGGTTGAGAGCACCGGCAGGTTGCGTGTTTCGAGTTCATACATACCCGGGCCAAGCACATCAGCGACCTCTCCTTCATTGACAAACACTGCCGACTGTCCTTCACGTACTGTCAGCTTGGCACCGTACTTAATTTCATTTCCGTAGCGCTCGAAGCGATAGACCATTGTGTCGTTGGAATCATCCGTCCACTCAATGATGTCTATAAATTCGCCAAAAAGCTTATCGAACAAACCCATACATTATGCTCCTGTAGATGTAGCGCGTGCTTGCGAGCTGGCCGATGCAAGTTTGCTCTTCAGTTCGCTTTCAAGTTGTTGCAACGTGCGCTCAGCTTCCTTTCGCTTAACTTTGCCTTCGTCTGCAATCCGCAGACTTTCTTCAATGGTTGCAATCAGATTTTCATTGGCACGCTTAACCGCTTCGATATCAAAAACACCACGCTCCATTTGTTCGCGAACCTCGCGATTGGCGGTACGCAGTGTTTCAGCATTTTTCTCAAGTAGATCATTGGTCAGATCAGTTGCCGACTTGACGCTCTTTGCTGCCTCCTGCGAGCGGTAGACAGTCACTGACTGAGCCAGCTGCTGCCGCCATAGCGGTACCGTATTGACCAGGGTTGAGCTGATCTTCGATACCAGGCCTTTATCGTTTTCCTGCACCATACGAATACTTGGCAGACTTTGCATTGCAACCTGACGAGTCAGCATTAGATCGTGTATTCGACGTTCAAGGTCGTCACGGGCAGTGCGCAAATCACGTAATTCCTGGGCTTTGAGCACATCGCCTGAGCTCTCGGCTTCTTTAGCAAGTGCAGGTAAATCAACGGTGTCGAGCTGAATCAGTTTTTCTTCACCTGCTGCAATATAGAGCTCCAGAGCGTGGTAGTAATCAAGGTTGGCATCGTATAGTCGGTCAAGACTGGCGATGTCTGTTAACAGCTTGGTTTTGTGATCTTCCAGATTGTCGGTGATTGTATCGATCTGGCGCCGAACACTCTCGTACTGTTGCACAAATTGCACAGCCGGAGTGGCACGGCGGAACAATCTGGCGAAAAAACCGGGTTTTTTTGTCGGATCCAGCCCGGCAACATCAAAACCCCGCAGCACGGTAACCATGTCGTTAAGATCCTGACCGGCAGGCCCGACATCCTTATTACGAACTCCCTCAAGCATGTTATCACTGATGGTGGTGAGCTGTTCCTGCGCACTGCTGCCGTAAAACAAAATGCTGTTGGAGTCACTGAGGTCGATATCATTCATCAGATCAGCAATCTTGGCGCGGTCTTCCGTATTCGCCGTCTCCATGGTAACCATTTCATACTTCAGGTCTGGTGATAGCATCGCTTCCAGTTTGGCGACGTCTTCCTTCAATGATTCATCGGAAGTGGTGGTGATGGTTCTATTTTCGGTATCAGACATTCTCTGTAATTCCCCTGTCGTGCTACAATATAATAGTTAAATCAGCGTATTGATTAACTGAAATGCCTATACGCCTTCTTTTTCAAGCTGCATTTGCAATACTTCAATCTGCACATCCAGTTCAGTCAGATTGTTTTCCAGCAGCTTGCCTTTCTGTTCTTCAATAACGTTTTCTATTGTCTCAAGTACATTGCGAAAGTTATCTTCCAGCTCACCATTGTCACCATATTTGTGAGTATCTGCGTAACCTTCTGTCACACGTTGAGCACCATCAAGATAAGTTCTTAGAAATTTTCTTGCACGTCTTAGATCGCGCGGATCGTCCTCGACTATGTCTGTGATTTCGCGAACTCCCTTCACGATATTCTTCAGCCGATCCTTCATTTCCACGTTGTGGATACGATCTCTGGCAGCTTCAATTGCAACGATCTTTTCATCCGCTTCGTTAAGGATCTCAAGTACTTCTTCTGAGGTAACACCCACTGCCGGCATATCCGGCGCATTGCGGCTCGGGTCGGTACCGTAGGTAAAAACCGCGCCGACCGCTGCTGCAATACCCAGCAGTACACTGCTGAAAAAAGCGATCTTCGCACCCAGTGCCGCGCCAATAAAGATTGCACCACCTAAAACACCCGCGCCAATCAATTTATAAGGCACGGTACTGCTGCGGCGGACAATTTTTCGACGCTTTGCCTCCTGCTCGATGCTCAGCCCGTTGCGCACCAGCGTGGCGGCCACCATACACAGCGCAAAGCACAGTGCAAAACCGAGCGCGCTTGATGTGTTGCCACCCAACATTCGCCAAAGTGCGACAAACAACATAGGCATCGGCAACAGATAGAGCAAAAAGGCACGGGCACCCGGTAGCTGCCTGGCTTTGTCAGGATCGTAGCGCTTCGCCCCACCGCGTTTTAACTCACCTTGTTTTGCCCCGCCTCTTTTCAGCTGGCTCATTCGACCACCTTCACATCTGAGCCTGAATTCATCACCCGATCGACAGAGGGGCCAAGCAGCCCAACACAGGACACACCACCGACTGCGCAGACAAGCATCACCACTCCAATCATTTTCTTTAATTTTTCAGGCATTCAACAGTTCCGATTCAAACCACCAATAAACTGCCGCTGGAATGCGATTATTCAAGCGTTTGCAGGCACGTATACGGTACACCCCGCAGCATAGGCCACGGCATTTTATCAGGTTTCAGGAACCACCATCGTCTGCGCGGCGCGGCTGCAACAAGCTGCAGGTTTCCGTCAGTTTGTCGAGGCCTCTTTTTTTAAGACTGCCGAGCTGCTCGGGCCCGCTGGCAGACTCCAGCTGGACTATGTCAAAGGCGTCCGCAAAGTGCGTATGGACCTCTGCATTTGACACAGAAAATGGCGGGCCTTTCATCTGTTGTTGATCGTAATCTATTGTTATTATTAATATTTCTGACCCACCGGGCAATATTTCACGCAAATGAGCGGCGTAGGATTCACGCATTCGCGGCGGTAGCGCAATCAACGCCGCTCTGTCGTATACCCGGCAGGTTGGCGCAATATGTGATTTTTGCAGTTTGAAAAAATCGCCAGCATAGAGCGTCCACCCCGGTGCACGAAAAACTGTCAGCTCACCGTCCCGCTCACAGGTCGCATCAATTGACTGTTGTTCACAAAACTTCTGCAGCGCAGAAACACTCAAATCGATGCCGATGATGTGATGGCCGTAATCGCGCAGCCATTGCATATCGAGGCTTCGGCCGCAAAGCGGGACAAAAACTGCTTCACCAGGTAGTGCTCCACTGGCCGCCCAGTGCTTTACCAGATAAGGGTTAACTGCATTCTGCTGCCAACCCGGCTGATCCGCTTTTGACCATGCCTCGTGCCAGAATTCTTGTTCCATCCAGAAAACCTCTTACCTGCCGATATTAAGCGTCGGGAACTGCACCGCGATAAAGCGCGCTTTGCACGGCAACCATACCTCTGCCGTTCCTGAAGCGTGCAATGGTAGCAGATTGGCTGGAGCCACAACGTTTGAGGTATATTCAAGACAAATGGGAAGACACCCTTCTACAACCATGACGATGTGCAACAAGCACACGAACAAAACATAAAGGCGAAGTGAATGGCTAAATCGATACTCGTGACTGGTGGCGCCGGCTACATAGGCAGCCACACCGTCAAACAACTCGGTCAGCAAGGCGAGAAAATTATCGTGCTCGATGACCTCTCTACCGGATTTGAAGAGAGTGTTCTCTTTGGTGAGCTGGTGGTGGGAAAAACCGGTGATATGGAGCTGGTTGACCGCGTCATGAAAGAGCACGATGTAGACACAGTCATGCACTTTGCAGCACACACAATTGTACCGGAGTCTGTTGAAAACCCGCTTAAGTACTACAACAACAATACTGCCAGCACCCGTAACTTACTCGAGTGCTGCCAGGATAATGGTATAAAGAACTTTATCTTTTCATCTACCGCAGCTACCTACGGAGATGGCGACGGCAATCCGTGTACCGAAGAGTCACCTACTGCACCGATTAATCCGTACGGTATGTCCAAGCTAATGTCTGAGTATATGCTTGAAGATCTCGGTAAAGCCTGTGATATGAAACACGTCATTCTGCGCTACTTCAACGTCGCCGGTTGTGATCCGGATGGTGAAATAGGTCAGTCGACAGTCGGAGCAACCTTACTCATCAAAGTAGCCGCCGAAGTTGCTGTCGGTAAACGCCCTGAAATTTATGTGTACGGTACTGACTACCCGACTGCAGACGGCACCGGTGTTCGCGACTACATCCATGTGGCTGACCTCGCATCTGCACATTTGAGCGCACTGGATTATCTGCGCAAAGGCGGCGAGTCTACCCGTCTCAACTGTGGTTACGGTCATGGCTACAGTGTCAGAGAAGTGCTCGACACAGTGCAGAAGGTTAATGGTGCTGATATTAATATCGTCGAGCATCCGCGTCGCGCTGGTGATCCACCGGAGTTAATTGCCAACGTCGATAAAATACATCGCACGCTGAACTGGACACCACAGTACGATGACCTGACGAAGATCGTTGACACTGCTATTCACTGGGAAAAGCACCTGCTGAAAAAGCAGAAAGCTGCTTAGCAAGATACGCCTGCGGTGTCTCTGTACACTGCAGGCAAGCAAAAAAATACCGCGCATGGCGCGGTATTTTTTCAGGTATAACTAAAAGCTGTAAATCTCGATTTTTGCCCTACAAGGCAAGATCAAGCATCAAATCTTCAACATGATTTCGGCGCTGCACAATACTGTTTGAAATCATTTGATAGTGCGCCAACTGATCTGCTTCAGGCAGTGCATTCACATCTGCTGATTTAATCTTAAGTGCAACTATGTCTGTCATCACTTCAACATCGCTGTCACAACGGTTACCGCTGAGAAAACCCGCTTCACCAAAACAGTCACCCGGACCAATCACCGCACTCAGGTTGTTATAGCCGGAAATGCTTGCCACGCCCTCAATAATCACATAAAGATGATTATCTATCGTGCCTTTGCCAAGTGCAGTCGAACCGGCACTGAAGCGAACAATCTTACTGACCGATGCAAAGCAGGCAACCTTGCGTTCACTGAATTTAGAGAAGAACTTAAGCTGCGACATCACCGGTACCCAGCCTGCAATTTCAGGAGTCAGCATATCCGGTGGTGCCATTTTATCGAGAACATCTCCAAGGGCCTGCGCCATTTCTGCACCGCTTGAGAATCGCTTACTCGGACTCTTGGCAAGACAACGAGCAACCACCTGCTCAAGTTCAACCGGCAGATCAGTGCGCACCGATGTGAGCAGCGGAGCCGGTTCATTCAGTATTGCTTTAAACAATTCTTTTACTTCGCGCGCTTTAAATACCTGCTGTCCTGTCAGCATTTCAAACAATACCGTACCGAGGGAATAAATATCACTGCGCGGGCCGAGCTCAGAGCCACTCACTTGCTCTGGTGATACATAATTCGGTGTACCAAGGGCCGGTCGGCCGGTGCCTGCCGCTTCATCCGCGGTGGTGCTAATCGCAATGCCAAAGTCCAGCAGTTTTACCGAACCATCGTTGGCTATCATGATGTTAGCCGGCTTGATGTCACGATGTACGATGCCTTTGCGATGCGAGAAATCTATCGCTTTGCATACCTCTGCAATCACGCTGACCACACGATGCGGCGATAAGGACTCCTTGCCACGACCATACTGCTTCAGCGACACACCCTCTACATATTCCATCACCAGATAATTCAGTGGTCCGTCGATGCCCGCATCGTAGACGGTGACGATATTCGGATGAGAAAGTCGACCTGCGGCCAGTGTTTCGGTAATGAATGCCTTCTGCGCACCGGGCATTTTGCCGTTTTGCTGGTCAAGCGTGCCTACCTGCGAGATCTTGATCGCTATGTCGCGCGACAAAATAGCGTCATAGGCTCGATAGACAACCCCACAGGTGCCGCTGCCAATACGCTCAAGCAACTGATACTTGCCAACTTTCGCCGGTACTTCAAAATCAACCCGGGCTGCCTGAGCAGTGGATTGAGGAGCCGCCTGTTGTGCCGCCTGTTGTGCCGCTATTGGCGCACCTGACTGGTGTAGGTCAAGGACCGAATCGGGGATAGCGTTTTGCGTCATTGTATTTCTTCTTTTGTTTTCCAGCAGACCTTGCCGGCAACCTTCGCCAAAATTCCGGAATCACAATTCCGAAACTGATCGACCACAAGCCTGCGCTGCATTTATTAATACAAGCATAGTCAATAATTAACTTTGTAAAGCCCAAATAACTCTTTTGACACATAAAAAGGACGATCTTTGCCGTCGCCAGTCCTTGTCAAAGTGAGCGGGCGGCAGGTGGGTGATCAATTTTTGTGCCAGTTTGCAATCAGTATCCAGAACACAAACGCTGGTAATAGTTCTGACAATAATTATTCGATTGTTGATACAGACGATTCACTCTCTGCAGGCTGTTTGGCGGGAGAAATTCCCTCGATCAAAATCAGGGTTAGCAATACCAGCAAAACAGCCATGCTGATACTGCTGGCAATACCAACGGAAACCGCATGTCTGAGTATGTAAGCCAGCACCGCCACTGACCAGAGGTCGAGCAGCACAATAAGAAAGATCGGTAACTGACTTTGGCCGGGCTCTGTTGAGGCAAAAAACGCCGGCAACACCGGTAATGCAAGCGCATAAATAATTGCACTGCTGCCACAGATAGCGGCAAAGGTCTGATTGAAACGATTAGGCTTCTTAAGATAGAGCAACAGGCAGTAGACCAGGATACCGGGCACAGCCACTTCAAGAAGGATTCGCAAAAACGAATAGTATTCTGAGCCAACAATTGCAAAGCGCAGCAGCCCGACAAAAAATGCAAAGCCAACTGCAACTGCCAGTAATGACTCTGATGCAGGCAAATCCTGTGGCGGCGTTTTAAACAGCGCCACTCTAAAAAACAATTTAATACTTGTGATAATGCCTTGCATATACATTCCTGACGCACACCCCGTACTGTGTCAGCGCGCTTCGCTGTGCAGCCTGACGGGTTGTTAAAAAACACCACCTCGATCTTATAGTGTTAAATTCTCGGCCAACGCGCTCAGTAACAGCCTGTAAGATGCGCTTTGTCGATCTAACCTGCAAACCAGGATTATTCTTCTGCGATGGCTCACGGCCATTTTCAACACCCTGCTTAACCGGGATGGCAACAGTGTTACTATTAACCCATCCCGAGCCCGATTACCGCAACAGACGGCGCCATCATGACTGAAGAAAAGATTGTCTATACAGCAGGTGGCAAGACACCATTGAATACGCGCTTTCGCGGCTTTTTGCCAGTGGTTGTCGATGTAGAAACAGGCGGTTTCAACTGCCAGACTGACGCACTACTAGAGGTTGCAGCAATAACCATCGCGCAGGATGACGAAGGCTTACTCTACCCGGAACCAGCCGTCAGCACACACGTTATTCCTTTCGAAGGCGCAAACATGAATCCCAAGTCCATGGAGATCAATGGTATTGACCCCTACCATCCGCTGCGTGCAGCGCGAAAGGAAGCCGACGCCCTCGGCCACATTTTCACTCCAATAAGAAAAGCAGTTAAGGAAGCAGGTTGCAATCGAGCGATTCTGGTCGGCCATAACGCTTTTTTTGATCTGAGCTTCATCAATGCCTGCGTTGCACGCAACGGCATCAAACGCAACCCGTTCCACCCGTTTAGTAACTTTGACACAGTATCCCTGTGCGGACTGGCCTACGGGCAGACTGTGCTGGCACGTGCTGCGCAGTCGGCGGAGCTCGGCTGGAGTACCTCCGATGCACACTCAGCTGTTTATGACACCGAGATGACCGCCCGCCTGTTCTGTGCAGTGATAAATCGCTGGGAGGAACTTCACCAAAAAGACTGAGTGGCATGCTGCCGTGCAAGTGCTGCCATGCAAGCCCTACCACTGACTTTCCAACACAAACGCAGTGGCGGGTACCTTCCGGCAGGTATTACTGGTCGACTACTATTGCGTGGTCGAAGATTCAATCATACGGTTCAACTCGCCACTCTCATTCAGCTCCATAACGATGTCACAGCCACCGACCAGCTCACCATTGATATAAAGCTGAGGGAAAGTCGGCCAGTCTGAATAAGCCGGCAACGCTTCACGAATCTCGGAATCCAGAATGACATTCACATAAGCGAACTCACGGCCAATGTTTTTTAATGCCTCTGAAGTCCTGCTCGAAAAGCCGCACATTGGCATTTGTGGTGTGCCTTTCATAAACAACACAACCGGGCTGGATTCAATATGCTGTTTGATTCTTTCGTTCACGTCAGTCACGGCATCTCTCTAATTAGCTGGCAGATGAATTTTACAGCTGCTGCCTGGCAGGGTTCGGTTTTTTGTACGACGCTGCGCCTGTTCTGGTGCCCGCGTGAGGTCACCACACCGGCTTCGCCGCAATATCGTAGCATGGGGGATAACCAGGGCAGTTTCAAGATTCAATTATCGCGAGTGTTGCCTGTGGGCACGCGGCAGCCATTATGTTGTGACCGACGCTAGGCTCGATCTGTTATTTACACATTAAACAGCCCTTAAATATGCCCTATTCTGGTGCCGAGATCACAGCGACTGGAAAGCTGCCAGCCGCATCAATTGAAGTCTCCGGTTCATGGCCCCTGCTCTGGTTTGATTTATACCCGGCACTTCCATAGTCTATGACTCGTGGATGAAGCAGCGCGCGACCCGTGCGGTCAGTACTGTTTCATCGATTGCAGTATCCGTTCACCTTTACTCGCTTCATCAAAGGACTATTGATGTCTTCACCCAATTCATCTTCATCACTCATTCCTGCCTACGCGCGACTACCTGTGACATTTGATCGCGGTAACGGCGTGCGCTTGTGGGATCGCGATGGTAATGAGTATCTGGATGCTCTGGGTGGCATTGCTGTCTGCGGACTGGGCCACAGCCACCCGGCAATTACCGCAGCCATCACCGAACAGGCAAATACGTTACTGCATACCTCTAATCTGTTCTCAATCACGCATCAGGAAAATCTTGCCGAAAAGCTGTGCGCTCTGTCAGGCATGGATGCTGTGTTTTTCGGTAACTCCGGTGCTGAGGCCAATGAAGCGGCAATCAAGTTAACCCGTCTGCATGCACGTAGAAAAAATATCGCGCAGCCAATCGTAATAACATTTACTGGCAGCTTTCACGGCAGAACCATGGCAACTCTGGCTGCGACAGGTAATGAGAAAGTACACAACGGATTCTCTCCTTTGGTAAGCGAGTTTATGCACTTGCCGTACAACGATATAGCCGCCATTGAAAGAGTCACTGACAACCCGAATATCGTTGCCATCATGGTTGAACCAATACTCGGTGAAGGTGGAATCGTGGTACCTGATCCGGGCTATCTAAAAGCCATCAGAGAGATATGTAACAAACACAACTGGCTGATGATCTGCGATGAAATTCAAACCGGCGTGGCAAGAACGGGACACTGGTATGCCTGCCAGGCAGAATCGGTCAGACCGGATGTATTGACCAGCGCCAAAGCACTCGGCAACGGTATACCAATCGGCGCATGCATGACGGCCGGTGATGCTGCAAGCCTGATTCAACCGGGTCATCATGGATCAACGTTCGGCGGCAATCCGTTCTCATGCAGAGTCGCGCTGGCAGTCCTTGAAACCATGCAACAGCAAGACATACCAACCAATGCAAAAACCAGCGGAGAGCTTTTAAAACAAACTCTTAAAGACTCATTGCACAACCGACCCGAGTTTAAAGAGATCAGAGGCCGTGGCATGATGATCGGTATCGAACTCGACACCGACTGCACAGGTCTGGTCAACGTTGGTCTTGAGCATCGGGTGATATTTAACGTCACCGCAGGCAACACAGTGAGACTGCTTCCACCGTGCAATCTGTCTGAGGATGAAACAGTCGATATCGGCAGACGCGTAGCCAATGCTGTTATTCAACACTGTGAAGCAAGCAACGCGGTGGCTGCCACATGAGCAATTCAAAGCCGCGCCATTTCCTCGCTGAAGACGATCTGTCACAGAGTGAATTTCTGACCCTGATCAAAAATGCCATCGAGCTGAAAGCTTCATGGAAGAGCGGAGAAATCCGAGAAAGTCTGCGCAATCGCACACTGGCGATGATCTTCGAAAAAGCCTCTACTCGCACAAGATCATCTTTTGAAGCGGGCATGGTGCAACTTGGTGGCCATGCACTCAATCTTAGCCCGGCAGATTCACAACTCGGCCGTGGCGAACCGATCGAAGATACCTCACGGGTCTTATCTGAAATAGTGGATTGCGCCATGCTGCGCACACACAGCCATGACACAATTGAACAGTTTGCCAGGGTTTCTTCAATTCCAGTCATCAATGGCTTGTCAGACAAACTGCATCCGTGCCAGTTGCTCGCAGACATGCAAACCTTCTTTGAAGTGCGGGGCAGCATTGAGGGCGCTACGGTGACCTGGGTTGGTGCCGGTAACACCAATATGTGTAACTCATTTATTAACACCGCAAAGCTTTTAAATTTTAATCTTAACGTCGCATGTCCGACCGAACTGGCACCGGATGCGGAGTTCATGAACAAGTGCGCAGGCCACACACAGCTGACAACCGATGCTCGCGCCGCCTGTGAAAACGTTGATTTAATTGTGACAGATGTCTGGGCCAGTATGGGCCAGGAAGACGACACAGCGCAGCTGACCAAACTGCTGAGCCCCTACCAGGTCAACGATGACCTGATGGCACTTGCCAGTAAAGACGCGGTCTTCATGCATTGTTTACCGGCACATCGCAATGAAGAAGTCACCGCTTCCGTCATTGACGGACCACAGAGTGTGGTATGGCAGGAAGCAGGTAATAGGCTCCATGCGCAAAAAGCATTGCTTGAAATGCTCGTCAGCAGTCGCTTCGGTTAATGGCTTTGCTTAAAGGGACACGAATCTATTCGCGCTGCCCTGTCATTTAGCAGACCACCTGTCAAAAGAGCTGCGCTAATCGATTTAAACTCATACCCGACTTGAGCGCATACCCGCATCTTTGAACCTCACCAAAGTACGGCAGCGCGAGGAGTTGCCGTACCCATACCATTGGAAAGATTTTTGCAATGCTCGCCGATGTACGACACAAACATGTGAGCAAAATGACATTCCCATCAGTCAAAAAGGCTTTCCTGATTCACTTCGGCATTAGCCTTTTTATTTTTATCATCCTCGCCGCACTTATGAGACTCGTCTGGTATCCGGATGATCTCTTCTGGATGGACGGTGGCTGGCAGGGACTCCAGATTATCGCACCGATCGATCTGGTTCTCGGACCCGCACTAACCCTGTGTTTCTACCGGCCATGGAAAAAAAACCTTGTCTTCGACATGGCGGTCATCGCCACAGTGCAGATTGCAGCATTGGGTTACGGGGTTTACGCTGCCTACAATCAGCGCCCGGCGGCACTGGTCTTTGCTGAAAACCGTTTTGAAACTCTGTCATTCAAAGAGTACAAAGCCGCTACTGATGACCTGCGGGCAAATGATATTGAGCCGAGGTCACTACGCGAGTTCGGCAGTGGCATGCCCATGGTGGTTCACGCACGTCCTTATGGCAAGGAAGACTACGGGCAATACCTGGCTGATGTAATGAATGGCTTGCCGGAACTTCGTGAACGCAGCGATCGCTATCGTGCAATCGCTGACGCACGCGCAGAAATCGCCGAATTCCGCACTCAATCGCAGCAGCATGGCACAGGCATTGCCATGACAGATGATGCCGGTGTGGTTATTGAAATCCCTGCCAGCAGCCAGACTGCCGGCACAAAGGAAAAATCAGCAGCAGAGAATCCGCCTGAAACCTACACCCTCAAGGCAAGGTACGAAGACGGCACAATAGAATTTCATCCCGAGACTTTCGAATGGACGCGGATAACGCGGGATCCAAAATAGATAAAAATAAATAATGCTTTTAGCCATGCAAAGCAGGAATGAAAGTCCAAGACGATGCCGGTATCTAATGGTAGACTTACCACATTCTTCCTTTGTTATTCCATGTCGATCATGTACTGCATTAACGCCGCAACACACCGGTCGCAGTCAATGAATAGTGCCGACATCCGGATACCTGGCCCCCGCTTGCTGCCGTTGACCCTATGAACTTTCTTTTCCTTATTGCCGCCGCGACCATGATCAGCCTCGCTGTGATCCCGATTATGGTGCGGTTAGCGCCAAAACTCGGGATGATGGACGATCCGGATGAAGATCGCAAAGTCCACACAACTGCCATCCCGAGAGTGGGCGGATGGGGCATTATTATTGGCGCGCTGATTCCGGTAATCACACTCGCCGACCTGGATAGAACTACCCTTTGCTACCTGTTTGGCTGCATAGTGCTGCTGTTCTTTGGTGCCATGGACGATCGTCGTGAGATGGGCCACTACACCAAGTTCATCGGCCAGATTATCGCCGTGATACCAATGATCTTTCTGGGCGGATTGCACGTCACCAAGCTGCCCTTCATCAACTTTGAATTTCCCGTGGTGTTCCTGCAGGGGTTCACCATGGTGGCAATGATCGGGGTGATTAATGCAATCAATCACTCTGACGGACTGGATGGGCTCGCCGGTGGCGAAACGCTGATCTCACTGGGTGCAATCGCACTGATTGCCTATCTTTCTCCAGGAGACAACCTGACCATGGTGATTGCGCTGGCCGCAATTGGCGGGCTGGTCGGATTCCTTCGCTACAACACCCATCCTGCGATTGTTTTTATGGGCGATGGTGGCAGCCAGTTTCTTGGATTTACGCTGGGTTTTCTGGCGATACTGCTGGTGGAACAATCCAGTGCCGGAGTCAGTAAGACCGTAGTGTTGTTATTGCTTGGCCTGCCTGTCATTGATATTTTAACCGTGTTAAAAAAGCGCGCGATGTCAGGATCCAATATCTTCCGCGCCACCAGAAATCACATGCATCATCGATTGCTGGAAGTCGGTTTTGAGCACAAAGAATCTGTTGTGGTGATCTACACCATACATACACTGATGGTGTGCTGCGGTATCTGGTTACAACAATCCAGCGACTGGCTGATTACCGGTATATACATCGTTATGTGTGCTGCCACCTACTACATGCTAAACATGGCGGAGAACACAGGCTGGCACCCGCGTGACACCAAAGCCGTTAAGCTGTTGTCTCAAGGGCTGAATGCGATTGAGCAGAACCAGGTACTGATGCATGGCTCAAGGCGTTTTCTTGAGATTGCAATACCCGGCTACCTTATCGCGCTGGCTGTGTGGATCAATGACATACCACGTGACTTTGGCATTGTTGCCGCGGTTCTGGCCATAGTACTGGCGTTGCAGAGCTTTAATGTTCACCCTTTTAAAATTAATGCACGACGCGGCATCATCTACATAACCGTTGTATTTGCCATATACCTTTCAACGATTGACCGACTTACCTGGCAAAATGAATACGCGGTTATATTTGAAAGGCTGTTTTATATTTCTGTATGTATCGCGATATTTCTGGCGATAAGATTCTCACCCGGGCGCAGGAAGGAAGAGTTTAAAGTTACCTCTTTCGACTGGCTGTTGTTGTTTTTGATTGTGGGCGCATTGCTGTTTGCCAAAGATCCTATTCTGTTCGGTCAGTTCAATGTAAACATTTTTATTGTGGTACTGGCGATCATTCTTTATGGCGCTGAACTGCTGCTGGTAGAAAGACGAGAAAGACTTGACCTACTGGGCGGAGCCGCGTTAATTACGTTGCTGATTATCGCGCTGCGCGGACTGGATTTGATTCAATTCAACATTGGTTTGCAACCCTGACAGTAACCACCTGTAGTCTTTCGCTTACCATCAGCCGTGTTTTACCAGCGGCAATTTTACCAGCGGAAAAAAGACCGAGAAACCGGTCTTTTTTCAGTTAAATTGTCGCAGCCGGTGCAACCGGCGCGGCACTGACTTCAATCGTAACAATCGCAGTGGCAGAACCACTGATGCTGTCATCGATTGAATACTCAAAAGTATCTGTGCCAACAAAGCCAGCGTCTGGCGTGTACTCGAAATCACCATTTAAGTCGAGTACCGCAGTGCCATTGCCCGCAGGCGCCGCCAAAGACACAGTCAGGGGATCACCATCCGGGTCATTGTCGTTGGCAAGTACTGGAATTATAACCGCCGTACCCTCTTCAGTAGCAGCAAGATCATCTACCGCCACCGGCAATACATTTATCGGTGCTGTCACTATCAACTGATTGACAGTAACAGTCACTGTGGCAGTGCTTACAGCGCCATCAGGATCGCTGATGCTATAGTCAAAAGTATCTACACCGAAAAAGCCAGGATTCGGTGTGTAGGTAAGCAGCCCGGTACCATCATCCGTCACAACTCCGTTAACCGGCTGAGAGATCGTGACCGTGAGTGGATCGCCATCGAGATCAGCATCGTTGTCCAGTACCGCTATTAGAATTGCCTGATCCTGATCAGTTGTTGCTGTATCGTCTGATGCTTCCGGAGGCTGGTTCACAATCAGCGCTGTTACCGTAACAGTTACAGTTGCCGTATCCGTCGCCACACCATCATCGATTGAATAAATCAGCGTATCTGTACCACTGAAACCCGTCGCTGGTTGATAGGTGATCACATTGTTGTTCACGGTTGCAAATCCGTTACCCGGGCCCGTATCAATTGAAACCATTAGCACATCACCGTCTGCATCTGAATCGTTCTGCAATACAGCTATGTCTGCTGCGGTGCCCTCTGTTGTTTCAACGCTATCATCCTCTGCTACCGGCGCACTGTTTGCGGCTACCACTACTATCGAAACAGTGGCTGTATCGACACCGCCGTTACCATCGTCCACTGTATAAGCAATACTGTCCGGACCAGAGTATGTAGCGTTTGGTGTGTAGCGAATTCCATTGTCCGGCAGCACTGTGGCAATTCCGTTTTCTGGTGCGGTGGCTATTGTTACCGTCAAACTGTCACCGTCCGGATCGGAGTCATTGGCGAGGATATTGAAATCAACCGGCTGCCCCTGAGTAGCCTGCGCAAGATCATCCGCAGCCACCGGCGGGCTGTTAACAAAGACCGCCTGCACTGCAATGGAAACAGTTGCTGTTGCAGTGCCACCATTGCCATCAGCAATTGAATAAACCAGTGTATCGGTTCCGGAGAAGGTGCTGCTTGCTGTGTACAGGATAGTGTTATTCGACTGTACCGTTGCCGTGCCATTTGCGGGAGGCGTAGCAATAGACACACTTAGCGTATCTCCATCAGGATCGCTATCATTTGCCAGTACCGCGATAGTCACGGCCTCTCCCTGAGCCACCAGTGCTGAATCGTTCGCAGCTGTGGGAGCGACATTAACGTTGCTGACTGTGATCGTTACCGTGGCGCTGTCCGTTCCACCATTGCCATCGCTGACTTGATAGGTAAAGCTGTCAACGCCTGAAAACCCGCTTGCCGGACGATAGACAATCGCATTGCCCTGAGCGAGGACTTCAGCGGTGCCGTTTGAGGGCTGCGTCAGCACCGATAAGGTCAGAGAGTCGTCATCAGGATCGGTGTCATTCTGCAGTACTGTAATCGCTACCGGATCGTCCTCTTCAGTTGCAACGGTATCGTCAACGGCCTCCGGGTTTTGATTGGTATTGCTCACCAACACAGTCACGGAAGCAGTATCAGTAGCACCATTGCCGTCATCAACGGTGTAGTCAAAGCCCGCCTGCCCGCTAAAACCTGCTGTCGGCGTGAACGTCACCGTATTGTTTGCGTTGACTGACGCTGTGCCGGATTGAACATTACTTATGGCACTGATAGACAATGCATCACCATCCGGATCGCTATCGTTAGCGAGCACCGGTATAACAACCGCAGTGTTCTCCTCTGTTGAGACACTATCATCAGCGGCGTTCGGGCTGTCTTTGACGTCGCTAACCCGTACTGTCACAGAAGCGGAATCACTACCGCCGTTGCCATCATCAACGCTGTAGGTGAAGCCAGCCTGACCACTGAATCCAGCTGCGGGTGTGAAATTCACGGTGTTGTCATCATTGATAGATGCCGTTCCTGATTGCACGCTGTCAATAGAGATCACAGTCAACGTATCACCATCAGGATCACTGTCATTATTTAGCACATCAATTACAACAGGTGTGTCTTCATTGGTGCTGACTGAATCGTCACTGGCAAGCGGCGCATCGTTTACATCATTCACTGTGACGGTCACCTGACCTGTTACCTCCACTGTGCCGTCTGTCACGGCATAGGTGAAGGAATCTGTGCCGTTGAAGCCGGGTGCGGGGGTGTAACGAATATTGCCGTTCGAGAGCAGCTCAACCGTACCATTGGAAGGGGTGCCAGGGTTGGTAATAGTCAGCGGGTCGTTATCACCATCGGTATCGTTTTCAAGCACATCAAAAACTATTACTCCGTCTTCAGCGACCGAAAATTGATCAGGTACAACAAGCGGATCAACATTGACGAATACCACATTGACAACTATTGTGGCTGTTGCAGTGTCAGCACCGTCACTTATCGTATATTCGAACGCATCGACACCAAAGTACCCGTTGTTCGGTGTGTACCTGACCTCACTATCAGAGACAATTTCAGCACGGCCATTGCGCGGGTTGGCAACAGATACAACGGAAAGCGCGTCGTTATCGACATCCGAATCGTTACTAAGCACCTGCACAACCACAGATACATTTTCATTAGTGGATACGTTGTCGTTTGTGGCTATCGGCGCATCGTTCACATTGGTGACATTAATCAGCACTTCTGCTGTCACGGTCAGCCCGCCGGAATCCTGTGCGGTGTAAGTCAACCGATCCTGACCGACAAACCCCGCATTGGGACGATATTCAATTAAAACTCCGTTGCGTATGTTAGCAGTACCGTTACCCGGCCCGTTGCTGATAGCCACTACACTCAGCGGCAGAGCATCGGGATCGATGTCATTATCCAATACAGTGAGTCGATGTAGTCCCGAGTCTTCAGCGATAGTAAAGCCGTCATTCTGAGCTTGCGGTGGTGAGTTAACGCTATTGGCAAATACCACCTCAACCAGCACCGGCTCACTGACCACATTGATGCCATCAGTAACTCGGTAACTAAATGTATCAATACTTAATCCATCACTGTTTTCCGGTGGAATTTCATTGAAAGCTTCATAAACAAAACTGCCATCAGCACCAAAGGTCGAACGAAAAGTTTCCAGATTTGAAGCAAATTCCGGTAAATCAACCAACTCCGCTCTCAGGCAGCTGTTAGTGATGTGTTCATCGTCATCATCGTTTGCTAACACACCCTGAGTGCCATCAACTTTTTCACAGCGGTCACCGTATAACACACCACTGCGCTCAATACGGCTCGGGTAAGTTAACTGGAAGATATCCGGATTTGTCACCGGTGGTGCATTAAGACCGACATCAAAACAGAAGATGGCTCGCACAGGCTCCGTAGCAGTGCCGTCTCTGTCGATCAGGCTTAGATCGTATTCAAGTCCGATCGGGGCAAACAACAGCGGCGGTATCACTTCTATCTGATCATCAGCGGGTTGAAAAGCGACCGCGCATGCCGGCTGATCAAGCAAACAGGCTTCGACCAGTGAATCGACTGTTAGTGATGGATCTGCAAAATTAGCACTACATTCCGGCAGATTACCCTGGCGCACAATCGTGCTGCCAACTCTGGCAATACCCGTATCATCACCAGCCGGTATCCGGATAACCGAATTACTGCCGCCGAGCACATCACCGTCATTCAGCTGAAGACTCGGAGGCGTGTTGTTACCCCTGCCAGCGTTACCGTCATTTGAACCTCCACCACCGCCACTGCTGCAGGCAGATAAAACGGTAACAGTTGTGATAACGGCTGTGTATCGAAACCAGTGTAAGAGCATCCGGGGACCTTGGCGGGTTACATAAATTGTCATGACACAATATAGCCGCAATTGCGAGCGATACATAGGGTGTCGTTTGAAAACATTCGTGACCGGAAATAAGAGCCGTAAACCGGATACAAAGCAAGGAAACAGGCCACACCACGTCAATGTGTAACCTGAATTTTTAAACTTCCTTCCTAACTGTAACTTCAGCACTGTTGAGAGTTAGCACTTCATCACCGGTATCGAGCAGTAAGCTCCCGGTGCCATCAATACCGACAACACGCCCGTGGATTTTCTTCTCTGCAGCCAAAGCCATCACGCTGGCATTGGCAAGCGCATCGTAATCTGACCAATTGGCTACCAGGTCTGCCAGTTGTTGCGGTACATCGCCCACAACCATCTGTTGCAGACGGATAGCAATATCTGCGATTAGTTGCGAGCGGTCCGGCAGCGACCGGCCACAAGACAATTCAGCCAGGTCTACGGTTGCCTGATCGATCAGACGGGCTTCCTCACCACCTTGATAGTTTATCCCTATACCCAACACCAGTACGGTACCACCAGCGGACCCGATAGTACGCGACTCAACCAGGATGCCAGCCAGTTTTGATCCGTCCACCAGAATATCGTTGGGCCACTTCATCAGCGCATTGGCTATTCCTATGGCACGCAGGTGATCGCAAATCACCGCACCGGTAAGCAGCGATACCCCGCTAAACCGGCAGATCGACTCGGCGCTATCAAAACGCATTGAAAACGTCACACCATTATCCGGTGAATGCCAGGTCTTGCCTCGTCTGCCACGACCAACCGTTTGATGCTCCGCCGCACACAATGTGACAGGTGCAGCGGCTTTTCTTTGCAGTAACCAGGTATTGGTTGAATCCACTTGCGGCAGAACATGCACCTCTACTTCCACCCCGGAGTTTACAAAATAGTTCTGGATTGTCTGTTGATCGAGTGGAGCCGGGTTTTTGTCAACCTGAGTCATTGGCCGGTACATTCCGTCTGTAGAAGGGATTTAGCGTTCAGATGCATCAATATCAGCTCATTTGAAGCAAAAACTTGAAGTCATCGCTAACATCATAAAAGTGGCTCAAGTGCTGCACACTAGTTTATGCAGCTCTCATAAAATCCGGCCACTCACCACGGCAGACCTGAACATTGCGAAAAAAACTGACATCTTTTCTGTGTGTAGTATCGCTTGTGACTTTCAGTCAGATGATAAGTGCTCAGAAAACCTATGTGTACAAGGAGTCTGACGGTACCGTTTGGTTTACCAATGTGAAACCTACCGCACAGGATTCTAGCCGATACAAGCTAATAGAAGTCAAAGGTCGTGAGACTGCAACCAAAAGTTGTGTGGGTATGAATGATCGCAAGCTCGCAGCTCGAGCTGCAAATTATCAGGACCATATTTCGAAATATGCCCGCGAGTACCGCATCGACTCCAACCTGATCATGGCGGTCATTAGAAACGAATCGTGTTTTGACAAATCTGCAGTATCAACTGCCGGTGCAGAAGGCCTGATGCAACTGATGCCGGCAACTGCAAAGTCGCTTGGAGTGTCAGATTCATTCAGCCCACAGCAAAATATTCGCGGTGGAACAGAATATCTGGCCGGGTTGGTGAAAAAATATAATAGCAATCTGTCATTGGCGCTGGCCGCTTACAACGCGGGTCCAGGGTCAGTCGCAAAATATGACGGTGTGCCACCCTTCCCTGAAACACAGAAATATATCAAAAGAGTGATGAAGTCGTATCAGGCTTACCTGCGTGATACCCTGCTTACCGACGCCACGGAATAACAAAACCCTAAGTCGATAAGATATGCTACCCGCTACTGTTTCTACGGGTTATCTTTCATGCAAGACAACGGCATTCTCGCTGCCAAACTACTCAATGTTATTGAGTCAGACATTCTGCCACTCACCGAGGCCGGAGTATCAGCTGGCAATAAAATTTTTGGCGCAGCGCTATTACACAAAGACTCTCTTGATACCGTAGTTGCCGAAACCAACAACGAGATAGAAAACCCGCTGTGGCACGGTGAAATGCATGCGCTCAAGCGCTTCTATGAGATACCAGAGGCACAACGACCCGATACTCGTGATCTGCTATTTTTGTCAACTCACGAGCCATGCAGTCTTTGTTTATCTGCAATCACCTGGTGCGGCTTTGATAATTTTTACTACTTTTTCAGCTACCAGGATTCGCGCGATGCATTTGCAATACCCCACGATCTGAAAATCCTCAAAGAGGTATTCGGCCGTGAGGACTACCAGCAAAATAACGAATTCTGGACCAGCCACTCGATCAGTTCGCTAATTCAAAGCACAGACAACAAAAATGACTTACAGCTGCAGGCAGATAATATAACCGGACGTTACGCTGAATTGTCAGAAACATATCAGGCGGACAAATCGGAAAACAATATCCCGCTGCGTTAAGTCACGGGATGTGATCACTATACAGATCAGACAAAAACAGGCTTTATCACTTCGCAACCTATCGCTCCAAGACATTGCTGCAACTCTGCAAACTGCGATTCATTGCGATATGCGCCAACTATTGCGCCACCGGAGCCAGCATATTTTGCACTGGCACCACAGGACCTCGCTGACTCAATCATTTTAATGTGATACGGATTAAGCTGTGAGACCGAGCGACGGATATTGAAGTTTTCATCCATCAGCTGACTAAATGCTTCATGGTTACCGTTTTCGAGAGCAACCAGTGCGTGATCAGTAAGTTGAATCAGACTCTGCATGGCTGCCACCACAGAGCTTTCACCGGCATCATATCGGGCCCTGAGATCATTGTGAAAAACCTCAGTCGGTTCGGCGCCTTTATCACTGTAGGCAAGATAAATTGATGGCAGCAAATCGGCATCTAACTGTGAATAATGGCCACACTGATAGCCATCAACAGTTTCACAGTCTGCAAAGTTCATTAACACGAGACCTTCATAAAACTGAATCACACGATCCTGCAATCCACCACCTATATTCAGCTCACTGCGTTCTACCTGTAATGCTATTGAAGGCAGAATGCGTAGATCAATTTTGATCGAGTGGAATGCCATCAATGCCTTCAGTGTTGCTACAACCAGCGCACTGGATCCAGCCAGACCAACCATGCGCGGAATATTGGTCTTATAGCTGATTGTAAAATTCGTAGAGAGATCGGCAGCCGGCAGGTATGCTGCAACATAGTCTGAAAACACTTTTACAGTTGCCTTGAAGATCCGGCTTGCGCCATAGTATCCATCGGCAGCAACCAGATTTTGCAAATCCCCGACTGAATCAAATCGATACTGATCAGGTTCGATGATCAATCGATCAGACTGATTTAAAGTAACATCAGCATAAAAGTTTTTACAAATCACCGATAAGGTTTTTCCGGCGTACCCGTCGGACGGATTACCAACCAGCCCGATACGGGCATAGCATCGTTGTGAAACACTGTGCATCAGCGTAGACCAATGTTTGTATTAAATAAAAAACCCGCCATAAAGGCGGGTTTATATAAGTTAGCACAGCTTTTTGGTAGAAAATGAGAGACTCACTCCCGATCAACCGGGAGTGAATCCACAACGTTTATCTGACGAAACCGGTACCAAGCAACTCAACGCGTCGATTCGCAGCGCGTCCACTGACAGTGCTGTTGTCCTGAGCCGGTACACTTTCACCGTAAGAATTAGCATCAGTGAGCCGGGTCTTGTTAACTCCCTCGCCGATCAGGTACTTAGCTACACTTTTTACTCTGCGCTTTGACAGTTCAAGATTATATCCGGTATCGCCGGTCGCATCTGCATGTCCTTCAAGATTAAGTGTTGCACCTGGAGATCTGGACATTTGGCTGGCGACGTTTGAAAGAATTGAACGTGCTTCAGAGGTAAGCTCTGCAGAATCGACATCAAACAGAACCATATCAATCTGGCCCGAGTAAGTTTCGCAACCAGAGCTGTCAACTGTCGCACCCGGAGCACTTGAAGGGCAACGATCAAGGCTGTTCACTACGCCATCACGATCATTATCTGCAGGGGCAACTGCAGCAGCAATTACAGGCTTTGGCAACTGCACCGGCTTGGCAGGTACTACAGGAGGCACAGGCCTGGCTTGCGCAAGCTTAGGTGTCTTCTTGGTACCAAGTCCAAGCCGGTACATCACACCAACCTGACCATAGCTGGTATCAGCACCATTGGTGAGAGCTTCAGCTCGCAGGCCCAAACCAGTGGCTGTCGCGTACTCAACTCCGGCACCAACGATCACAGGAGCAGTGTCTTCACGTTCAAAGTTAAGGTTATTGCCGACGTTGCTGTTGTTGATTGCCGCCAGGCCAAGTCGGCCAAATCCGGTCAAGCCTTTGCGCTTGGCGTTACCCTTGTTGCCGCCGATGTACGCAAGCGCACTGATACCGTTCATGTGATAGTTCACACGTCCGGCAGATGAACTGCCATCAGCAGCGCCACTCGGTGAAAAACCGGCACTGCCAAGATCTGCGGAGTGCATTTCTACCGAAAAAGTTCTGCTAACGTCAGCGCCGACAGTAATCTGACCAGCCGGCTCGATTCGATCATTCACATCAAGAGCGGGAAAGTCTGAAACACTCGGCTCGAGGCGACTGGCGCCAATACCAGCATTAGCATAAAGCGCTCGCTGAAAGTCAGCACCATCGCTGGCAGAAGGTGAGAAACTGGCACAGCCAGTCGCGACTACCGATAAAGATAAAGTTATAGCGAGCGGCTTAAAAGCAGCTGCAAACGAGTTTGTAAACGTCATGGTAAAGAAAACCTCAAGTAAAAATATTGGTGTAGCTTCAGCAGTACGCATGCAACGAGAGGCCCATTCCATTGCGACTCACAACCCACTTTCGATGCGCCGTGCTGAATCAATTTAAAAAACACACCTACTTCAGCGACTTAGACTTACTCAGGGTTTAATTAGAAAGTGTTAATAATTAATGCAGCGCCTTTATTTTGAACAATCGGTATTCCTGTAATGCATTCAGCGCCTGATCTTTATCCCGGTGAATGTCATAAAGCGTTTCCAAACCTGCTGATATGCGAATTAATTCCAAACCGACTTCGGCTGTAATTCGCTCGGCGTCTGTCACTTGCCAATAGGTTGTCGATGTCGAATGTAACGGTTGAAACATACGGCATCTGACCGGCGCGCAGACATCGGGTTACAATCAAAAGAAACCAACAAAACGGAACACACCGATGAAAACAGCCAGGAATGCAGTAGTTCTACTGGTGTTGTTATGCGATGTACTTTTCGCAGCAGACACAGACAGTATGTGGCAGGACGTTATCGATGGAAAAAGCCTGATAATCATGCGCCATGCGATCGCACCGGGCACGGGTGATCCAGGCAACTTTGAACTTGGCGACTGCGCAACGCAACGCAATCTGTCAACTGAAGGCAAACAGCAGGCAGGTGCAATCGGAGAAAAATTCAAACAGGCAGGCATCAGCGAGGCACAGGTCTATACCAGTCAATGGTGCCGTTGCATCGATACCGCCGTTGAAATGAATATCGGCAACATCCGTGAACAACCGCTGCTCAATTCATTTTTTGGTCGACGCGAGCTCGAAGAAGAACAGATGCAAAACCTGAGAGCCTGGCTACAGACTCTGGACTCCGATGGTGCGACGATTCTTGTCACACATCAGGTGGTGATTACTTCACTAGCCGGAGTCTACCCGGCTTCTGGTGAAGCAGTTGTGTTCAGGCTGGACAATCAAGGTGCGGTTGAAGTGATCAGCAGCATTGATCCCGGGTAATTCACTCTGCAGTTCTGGTTGGTTTGTGCTTGGGTACTGATTGGGTACTGATTGAGTTCCGGCAGGGTATAAGCACACTTCAAATCATCAGCGAGCTGCAATAGCACTTTTCATTGCAGCAATTGTGGCGGCATAGTCAGCACTACCAAAAATGGCTGACCCTGCAACAAAGGTATCTGCCCCATGCGCTGCAATCTCGCCGATGTTGTCTGTCTTGACACCACCATCAACTTCAAGCCGTATGTCCAGTCCGCTTTGATCGATAATCTCGCGTGCCGCCTGAAGCTTTTTTAATGTTGAAGGTATGAAACTCTGACCGCCATATCCAGGATTAACAGACATCAATAAGACCATATCGATTTTATCCATTACATGATCAAGATACGAAAGCGAGGTGGCCGGATTAAAAACCAGACCTGCCTTACAACCATTGTCTTTGATCAGCTGCAGTGATCTGTCGATATGCTCTGACGCTTCCGGATGAAAGGTAATGTAATCTGCACCGGCCGTGGCAAACTCGGGGATCAGTCGATCAACCGGCTTGACCATAAGATGCACATCAATTATTGCCTTGATGCCGTAATCTCTTAGCGCCTTGCATATCATCGGACCGAACGAGAGGTTCGGCACATAGTGATTATCCATCACATCAAAATGAATAATATCCGCACCAGCGGCAATCACCTGCTCAACGTCCTGCCCGAGTCGGGCAAAATCTGCAGACAATATTGATGGTGCGATCCAGGGTGCATTCATTCTGCCCGGCCTTTCATGGTGGTTGTCTCTTGCTGTCTCGGGGTTGTCTTCGGCTGCCGCCCGGCGGAGTCTATCAGTCACCGTATCTACCCGCTATTGCAACTGCTCACAAATGCCTGACTTGTGAACATTCAGCCCGCCTATACTTTTGCGAACTACAATGCAGCTACACTACGCCCTCAGGCCAACTGACCGGTTACAGTAAATCATGAAAAGACGACAAACCTTGCAGTATCTGGTTACCCTGCCCACCGCCCTCGCAGGCACAGAGGCGTTTGCCGGCAATTCACTGATAAACGGCAGGCGAACAAGACTCGCGCTGCGCAAAATCATCCGTGGTGAGCCTAAAAACAGCAACACCGCCCCAGCGGGAAGCTACGCCAGAGCAGATTCAGACGGCTTGTTGTTCCTGACAAACGGCTTTGGCTTCTACCAGATACCAGACGACAGCTACATAGAATGGCATTTGCAGCAGACAGAGACGCAAATGAGATTCAAGTGTCTCAACACCGATCAGTATCGGGTTAAGGCTTTTCCATGTGCAGTGCTCGGCACAATGGGCGGGCGCTACGAAACACTCGGCAACCCGGGATCAGTGAAAGGGCTGGAAAACGAATTCCGGATGAAAGGTGAAGGCTTACAAAGCCCGATATTTGATCTTGAACCAACGCAAGAGCTGAGCGGCTACCCGTGCTTCCTGTCTGATCTGCCACAGACTGATATGACTATCTCGACTCGATACTCCGGCAACCCGACAGTCAATACGTTTCTGGATATGTATCTGCACGATGTAGACACACCGGAAACCGTTTCACACCCGTCATTACTTGGCACCACGAATGGCATTAACAGCAATCGCACCAAGGCCTACAACATTAACGTGTGGTTTAAAAAGCCATTACAGTCAAATGGCGGATCAACCCGTCCAGACCGAGGCTGGGCCGGAGGTAAAGTGGTTGGTCAAGCCAACATTTCCGGCCATGCTTTTAATGTGATATTGAAAATTGAAACCGGCGGTGGCAACTATTTTCGTTATATCGCACTGGTACCCGAAGCAGACTCCATCAATACATTAAACATCAATCAGGTGATGCAATGGGCACAAACTGATATGCGCCCTATTCTTGACGCCAGCATTGAAGCAAAGCAGATGATGGCAAAACCAGATCCGCGCGGATTTGCACCACCCCGCTGGCCGGATGAAAAAATGGTTCTCGCCGGCCTACACATTGGCAATGAGATCTGGTGGTCAGACCCGTCCGGTCAGGAAGGCGTGGTTCACTGGGATACGCTTCGTATTGATGTGGAAGGACACGGCACTTTTGGATGGGGAGAAAAAAAATCTGCAGCGCTTAATGGTTTGAATGACAGAACAAACGCCGTACAACCATCTGCCAACAACCAATCCCAACAAGCCTCTGTAACCGCCACGAGCGACTGGAGTGATGAACCTGTAGATGTTGAAGCTGACATCCCGCAGAAGCGCGGTTTGCTGCAACGTTTGCTGGGTATTGACTGATGTTGGAATACCTTGTCAAAGCAGCCAATGATGATTTCCGCAACTTTCCGGATGCCTCACAGGGAGTTACAAAAGGTCACATGTGTAAACCAAAGCACGACAAGACTGATCGACACGGGTTGACGCCCTTATAAATAGCGCAATAGTTTTTAAACATCCCAGAAAATAGAACAGCGGCTAAATTTATCCCGGAACATAAAAAATCTCAGCGGTTCCTCGATAAGCATTGCGCCAGCTTATATCTGTGAAAGTGACGACCGTAATCCTCCTCATTGATCATCGTTTGCTAAAAATCCAGGAATACAGGCGTATTCTGTATTCCCATGACTCGGACAGTTTGATGAAATTGAGTTATGTCGACAGTTCTACTAATCTGTTTATGTTGCGCACACGCCATCAGAGGCAGTTTGTGTGATGACAGGGATTCATCTAATTCCGCGCCAATCCTGCATCACAGAGTTGACTTTTTTGAGAGCCTACCGACCAGAACTAATCAGTAGAATCAAAACACAATCAAGAAAAATAAATCATCTAAATTATTGATTTATATGGAATTAGTCTTCCAAAATTTAAATTTTCAGTAAAAAGAAGCTTCTTCAATCAAGAAAAAACACTTGAACTACATTTGATCGGCCCAAATTGGCACATACCCGGCCCGAGGGCGCGCCCTGTCCGCGACTTGAATAAGGCCACGATCCAGCGTGGCATTAATTACGCTTGTCGCTTGAGCGGCATTTTTTCGTTCGATACCAAATCGCTCGCACAGCGAGGAATTCCTCATACGCTCACTTCCGCTTAGATACCTAATTACCGCGTGCTGATAGCAAGCTCTGATCCGCTCCTCCTGACTCATATCTGCAAATGACCTGGGTGCGTACAACACAGCACGCATGGAGTCCGCTTCTGACTGAAATTTAGGAGCAGGGAGTTGAAATAACTCGACATCAATGATCACTTTATCTAGCCCAGAGCCTTCTTCCTCACACATTCTGAGCCGACGCATCAGTGAAGCTAAAGATTCATTGCGTGATCTTGGCGGAAGATCAATCATTCTATTGATTTCGATTAATGGGCTGCCCGGATTAGTAAATTCCAATCTATCCTGAAAAAGTTCTATCTGGGGCCCAGCGCCGCTAACGGTCATATCTTGATGCATCAGAGAATTGACAATCAACTCTCTGATCGCTCGCTCTGGGTATAATCTGCGTGCAACTCGAAAAGCAGACCCGATATGTTCATTTTGTGGCAATAGATTTTTAATGAAATCCACTACACCACTTAGACCAGTAGCGTACCCTTTAACTCCATCGATGCGGTTAGTTACGGTAGTTGATCTGTCTTTTCCTTCATACGCAGTAAACCTAACCCCCTTCCTTGCTAACGACGGTTCAAAACTTCGTAGATCGTGAGCAAACAAAATTGCGCCCATATTCGTTATGTTCCAAAAGCCACCAACATCAGCTGTAATAAGCTGCTCTGCCTCGAAAATTTCGAGAATTTTGACTGCATTGCTCGGTAGACTTTTTTCCGTCAAATTGAAATAAGTCGGATAGTCCAGCAACTTAGTTACGTCATCTGAGCTAACAAAGCTTTTAGCAACTCCCTTCTCCCAATTAAATGACCGCAAGTTTTCTATTAGTTTGCGATAACTATCGGAGTGATCAGCTAGCTTAGGGGTCGCGCTACCAATTCTGATATAGGAGATGTTGTCGAATGAGACAGGAACAAATGCAGCTGCTGGAATCTCAAGTATCACAACCTTGCCGTCAGGGTGGCCAACCGAACGGAACGAGACAGCGAGATCCGGACTCAGCCGCTGAGAAAGCCACAACTGAAAAACTGTGTTTGCGACCAGGAGTGCATCGGGGTCAAAATCCGTTCCAACAACCTTGCGATCAGAGTCTCGAATTCCCCACAACACAAATGCTATCTGCTTAACTTCAAGCGCAGCCTTATTCGAAAGCGCTGAGCAGAGCCTGCCGACCATGTCCGGTCGGTAATTGTTTTCCTTGAACTCGACGAGCGCCCTTTCTGACGATTGCGAGCGCAAGTCGTCAATTAGAAGTATATCGCGATCTAAGTCAGTCACACGCTAGACATAACCTTATTGGTGACTTTCTGGTAACTCAAATTAAAAAGGCCACCTGTGATGATGGCCTAATTAATTGTTTCTATTGGAGCTGGTGATAGGAGTCGAACCTACGACCTGCTGATTACAAATCAGCTGCTCTACCAACTGAGCTACACCAGCCCCGAACCAGCAATGGTAGTCCATGCAGAGCGTACTTTCAAATTCCTTGTGACAAATAATTACTAAAATCGTCGTTTCGCCTTAAACTACTAAATTAACTCTCTGATAATTCACCCCATGGCATCTGAAAGCGATACGGCAACCAGCAATTTTATTCGTTCCATGATCGAGAAGCAGGCGGCGACCACGGTCGCTACTCGATTCCCTCCGGAGCCGAACGGCTATCTGCACCTTGGGCATGCAAAATCTATTTGCCTGAACTTTGGTATTGCCAAAGAGTTTAATGGCTGGACAAACCTGCGTTTCGACGACACCAACCCCGACAAGGAAAGTGAAGAGTACATGCAAGCCATCAAGCGCGATGTTGAGTGGCTTGGATTTAACTGGAAATCACTTTGCTATGCCTCTGACTACTTTGACGACTTGTATGAGTGCGCAGTGGCTCTGGTCAAAAGCGGTGATGCCTATGTTGACAGCCTCAGCGCGGAGGAAATTCGCGAATACCGCGGCACACTGAAGCAACCCGGAAAGGAGAGCCCGTACCGCAACCGCAACGCTGAACAAAGCCTTGAACTTCTAGAGGAAATGAAAGCCGGCAAGCACAACGAGGGAGACCACATACTGCGACTGAAAATAGACATGGCATCGAGCAATATGAATATGCGTGACCCGGCTATTTACAGAATAAAAAAATCCCATCACTACCGTACCGGTGATAAGTGGAGCATCTACCCGCTGTATGACTACACTCATTGTTTATCGGACGCAATCGAAGGTATCACTCATTCTTTGTGCACACTCGAATTTGAAGATCATCGGCCACTTTACGAATGGGTGATTGAAAAGGTCAAAGCATCATCAGTACAGGTCGAGCTTGGCAGTCCGGTACAAACCGAATTCGGGCCGCTAAATCTGGAGTACACAGTACTCAGTAAGCGCAAACTGGTGGAGCTGGTGCAAAAAGGCATTGTTAACGGTTGGGATGACCCGCGCATGCCAACCATATCCGGTCTGCGCAGACGCGGATTTACACCCGACTCCATCCGCGAATTCTGCCGACGGATTGGAGTAACAAAAAGCTCCGCCGTGATTGAAATGGGGGTGCTGGAAACGGTAGTCCGTGAGGAGCTGAACGAATCTGCACAGCGCCGTATGGCGGTACTGGAGCCACTGAAAGTGATCATCACCAGCATTGCGGATGACCATAATGAAATACTCGAACTGGCAAATCACCCGAACAAGCCGGAGCTCGGTAGCAGACAGTTGCCATTCACCCGCGAGGTATACATTGAGCAGTCAGACTTTGAAGAAGAACCACCACCGAAATTCAAACGACTGATACCCGGTGGCGAAGTCAGGCTCCGCAGCAGCTATGTGATTCGATGTGACGAAGTTATCAAAGATGAAAATGGACAGATAATCGAGATCCACTGTTCCCATGATCCCGATACTCTGGGGAAAAAGCCGGAGGGCCGCAAGGTAAAAGGTGTGATCCACTGGGTCCCGGTAGAGCAAAGTGTGAAGTCAGAGGTGCGAGTTTATGACCGGTTGTTCAACCGACCGGACCCACTGGCCGAAGAAGACTATTTAAATGCAGTTAATCCAGACTCTCTTGTGGTGCTGAGTAACGCCAGACTGGAACCATCCATTGGAGACGCCGAGACCGGCAGCAAATTTCAATTTGAAAGACAGGGATACTTCGCGATAGACGATGACTCCACTGCTGAACATCCGGTATGTAACCGGACCGTTGGCCTTCGAGACACCTGGAGTTAGATCAGCGAAATTGCCCGGCAATACACTAAAAATACCGGGAGTAACTGATTTATGGAAACACGATTCGCAAACATGGCAACACTGGCAACGCTGTTGTTGATGGGTACCGCCTGCAGTATTACCACACCACAAACTACATCCGAGGAAACATCGGCAGAAAACACATCAGCTGAGCCGGGCACCGAGTACGGCAATCAGCTCGGTGCGATAGAATACGTTATTCAAGAAGGCGACAACCTTGTACTGGTTGCCTCAGAGCAAACCAGAGCAAGTGATAACTGGCGCCGTATTGCTGACTTCAATCGGATAGACAATCCGGCTTCAATTAAGGTCGGGCAGACAATCTGGATTCCGAAAGATTTAATACCGTTGAGCACCTCCGATGAAAACTCGAGAGAAGTGGCCGGCCACCCTGATGCCGTCGTCAATTCGGTCAGACTGCCACCAAGGATAACGCCACAGACCAGTCGGTAGAGTAAATAGTACAAAAGCCGTCCGGGGAATTATGAAAGTGACTTCACTATGAAAACTCTTATCCTGACCCGGCATGCCAAATCCAGCTGGAGCGATGGTTCGCTAAGTGACTTTCAAAGACCACTGAATAAGCGCGGGCAACGAGACGTACCAACTATGGCAAAACGTCTGTTAAGCCATGGCACCGCTCCACAACTTATTATCTCAAGTACCGCGGTGCGAGCAATGCAGACCACCGAACAACTGATGCCTTTGATCAATGCCGGCAGTGATCGTCTGCTGACTACCGATTCAATCTACGAGGCACCACTGTCCGCACTTCAGGACGCTGCCAGCCAACTGCCAGACAGCATCTCGGTCGCAATGATGGTAGGCCATAATCCCGGGATGTCCTCACTGGGAAATTTTCTCTGCAGTCGGGCCGATTTGCAGATGCCAACCTGCGCGATGGCATGCTTTGAACTCGACATCGATCACTGGCAGGGTATTTATCGGGACTGTGCCACCATGCGCTGGTACGACTACCCGAAAAAAGGTTAATGCTTAAACTGCCGGTTGCTGTACTTTTTCAAGCTGCACCGAAGGTGAATCACCCAGGCGATAATACGCCGGCTGACGTTGCATACCGGCCAATGCTTCATCGCGGGCACTCTCCGTATCAAACCACCGCACTGAGGCCCAATCGTCACCCAGCAGATGCGGCGCAGACAGAGTATCTCCACCTGGTAGCGTGACTTTGATGCCGTAGCGTAGTTCCGGCGCGTTTTTGCTCATTCGATTGGCCTGTAAAAAGGTATAGTTCGTGTGTGCACCGGCTATCCCACTGCAACTGTGGTTCCACACAGTGCCAGAAAACGCCGGATTGGCAGTTCAGCTGATTATATTAAGGAACAGGAAAGTATGTTCAACAAATCTACCATGATCACTTTTGTCGCCGCAGGCTCATTTGCTCTGACCGCCTGCACTCAGGAGTCGCAAAACAAGCTTGGCCGTTCACTGCAAAACTGGACTGGCACTGATGGCATACTTGAAATTTACGCCGGCAACCAGGTGGTTAAACGCTTCATGAAGATCGATAAAATATCAACTGCCACTGGCACCAGTCGGGATGTCGATCGACCCTACCGCTTTGGCTACGGCATTATGGACGAAAACCTTGACGGTGAGTTGGGGGCTGGAGAAAACGAAAAAATCTATTTCGAGTTCAGTGATTATTCGACCCCTTACATATTTTTTGAAAAACCCTGATAACAGCCTGACAAAACACTCGCAGAACACTGCGTTTTGCAATTCAAACCGGATACGTTGTGATTCAGCGGCTGCATTGCTCTAACGAAATTTTCATGCCATCTTGATGATCAGGTAACGGTTTTCCGGCACTCTCGCCATCGATTGGCCAGGGCAAATAAATTAAGCTGATTTAGCTTGTATTATTTACAATATCTACTAAATACTTAGTGCGTGATCTGTTTTTGCACAGTCACGTTCTCACCCCCATATCGGGCCTGCGTCAGCGGGCCCTCTTTTTTGTAATAACGATATCTTTACCGATGCTGCGCTACCGGCAAAACAACTTACCGCAAAACGGAGCCCCCCCGTTAAGTTGTAGTGGTCATTGGAATTTACTTTAACAAAAAGCCTGTTTCTTCAATTTGCAACTCATCCGTACAAGCAAAATCACAAGCTGCCAACGGTCAGGTATACTTCACTAACTAAAACTCTTGCAGGTCAAGCGTATGAGAATGGACCATTACAGCGACAAGATCGAACAATCGATCTCCGGCGCTCAGGCGACAGTAACCGGCGACGGAAGTAAATTCGAAGCAGAGGTTATTGCAGATGAATTTGACGGGCTTTCGTCACTTAAACGACACCAGCTGGTCTATGCAGTACTTGACGAGTACATTAAATCCGGTGCAATCCACGCGCTGACCATTCGAGCGTTCACCACCAGCGAGTGGCAGGAAAAGCAAAAGGCAGCAAACTAGCAACCGGCAGAGTGTAAGGAGGCCACACCAGACAACCGGCCCTGATAGCGAGATGTGATGCCCACCCGCTACAATCACGCTAAAGCCTGTAATACCGGCTGCCCATGATTCCGCATTGCAGGCATCCGCGTTTCACACAGTGACAAGACGTTGAGTTCTGCGCATGATGCGCGCAATTATGGTCAAATCGCCGGTGTCGTTCACACCCCGGAGAACTCCAATGGCGGATGTAAAAAATATACTTATCGGCAAGGGAGACAGCCTTGTCACGTTACAGCCAAAGTATGCTAACCGTCACGGGTTGATTGCAGGCGCCACCGGAACAGGCAAAACCATTACGTTGCAGGTACTGGCCGAGGGCTTTTCACGTATCGGTGTGCCGGTATTTCTGGCCGATGTCAAAGGCGACCTGTCCGGCATCAGCCAGCAAGGCACAGAACACCCGAAGGTCACCGAACGAGTCGACGCTATCGGCATTGATGATTTCGCATTCGACGATAACACCTGTGTGTTTTGGGATCTTCTCGGCGACAAAGGTCACCCGATTCGAGCCACTATCTCTGATATGGGCCCCACTCTGCTCTCGCAGCTGTTGGGCTTAAACGAAACCCAGACTGGCATCATGACAGTTGTCTTTCGCTTTGCGGACGATGAAGGTCTGTTGTTGCTTGATCTCAAAGATCTGACCACCACGCTGAAATTCATCGGTGACAATGCCAAACAGTTTAAGTCTGAGTACGGCAATATAAGTTCGGCTTCGGTAGGCGCGATTCAAAGACGCTTGCTCGAGCTTGAAGAAAGCGGTGCAGACGAATTTTTTGGTGAACCGCAACTGGATTTGTGGGATTTGATGCGGGTTGATTCAAACGGTCGTGGCAACATCAATATACTGTCTGCTGACAAACTAATGATGCAGCCAAAACTCTACGCCACCTTTTTACTCTGGCTGATCTCTGAACTTTTTGAGGATCTACCGGAAGTCGGAGATCAGGACAAACCGCGACTGGTATTCTTTTTTGATGAAGCGCATTTATTGTTTGAAGACGCACCAAAGGCACTGGTAGAGAAGGTCGAGATGGTCGTCAGGCTGATCAGATCAAAGGGTGTTGGTATTTATTTTATTACCCAGAGCCCACTCGACATACCGGAAGATGTTCTGGGTCAGCTGGGCAATCGTGTGCAGCACGCTTTGCGTGCTTTCACGCCGAAAGATAAAAAAGCAGTACGTGCAACCGCGCAAACCATGCGGGAAAATCCAGCCTTTGATTCAGAAGAGGCCATTATGCAGCTCGGCGTTGGTGAAGCTCTGGTATCAACACTTGAAGACGGTGGCATTCCATCTGTTGTGCAACGCACGATGGTGAGACCACCCGTATCACGCATTGGTCCTGCCACAGAAACCGAGCGCAACAATGCAATAAAAAGCAGTCCGTTCGCCGGTCGTTATGATCAGGAAGTTGATCGTGAGTCAGCCCATGAAAAACTCAAATCACGAGTTGAAAAAATAGAAGCACCCAAGCTGACTCAATTTCCAACAGCCGCTCAGCAGGCAGAAAAACAACACTCGCAGGCCTCTGCCGCCAGGGCACCCAAGCCTCGCGGCAGACAACGCCAGACTGTTACAGAAGCGCTGGCAAAAAGTGTTGTGCGTTCGATTGGATCCAGTGTTGGTCGGCAGATAGGACGCGGTATACTGGGCGGTATCCTGGGCACTCGTCGAAGATAACGAGCCGCCAGATCTCTCTTTAAATCACAACTAAGCAGGAACCGATGGCACAGATAAGACTGCGCAATATCAGTCTCGCCTTCGGGCCTGACAAATTGCTCGACAAGACAGACCTGGTTGTTGACACAGGCGACCGGATTGCGATTCTCGGACGCAACGGACAAGGCAAGTCCACCCTGCTGAAAGTGATCGATGGTGAAATCGACGCCGATGAAGGTGAAATAGTTCGCACAGACGGCGTCAGGATAGCCAGGCTACAACAGGAAGTACCCTCCGGTGAAGATAATCGAGATGTATTTGAAGTGGTGGCATCAGGTATTGGTGAACATGCAGCACAAGCGCTGCGTGAACTGGAAACCAATGGCTATACAGAAATTGAGCTTGAAGGCACTGACATATGGCGTGCTACTGCAGATATAAAAAGCATCATCTCTCGGCTCGAGCTGGATGCTGAAAGCAGAGTCTCTTCATTATCGGGTGGACAGAAAAGAAGAGTGATGCTGGCGCGTGCACTGGCAGCGCAGCCGAATGTCTTGTTGATGGATGAGCCAACTAACCATCTGGATATCAGCTCGGTTATCTGGCTTGAGGAGTTTTTAAGTAAGCTCACCGCAACTCTTATTTTTGTCACGCACGATAGAACATTGATACGCAAACTCGCCAATCGAATCATCGATATTGATCGGGGCTCTGTGACCAGCTGGAACCATCCGTACGACAAATTCCTACAGTTAAGGGCCGAGGCACTAGCCGCTGCAGAAACTGCAGAGAAGCTTTTCGATAAAAAGCTCAAACAGGAAGAAACCTGGATCAGACAAGGCATTAAAGCCAGACGCACCAGAAACGAAGGCAGAGTCAGAGCGTTAAAAAAACTCCGTGAAGAGCGAGCTCAAAGACGTGCTCAGATCGGCAAGGCAGAGCTCAATATTCAAACGGAAAGCAAGTCCGGCAAAATCGTATTCAAGCTCGACAAAATCAGCCATGGCCTTGGTGGCAAACAACTGATCAATAACTTTTCCACCACCATCATGCGCGATCACAAAATCGCCATCATAGGGCCAAACGGTAGCGGCAAGACGACACTATTAAAAATTATACTCGGACAACTGGCACCCGATCAGGGCACAGCGACGCCGGGTACCAACATTGAGGTTGCCTACTTCGATCAACTGCGCAACCAGCTTGATGAAAGTAAGTCTGCAGCAGACAACGTCAGTGAAGGATCAGACTTTATCGAGGTTCACGGACAGCGAAAACATATTATGGGGTATATGCAGGAATTTCTGTTTGACCCTGAACGCGCTCGCGCACCGATCACCAAGCTCTCCGGTGGTGAGCGCAATCGATTGTTACTGGCAAAGCTCTTTACCAAACCCGCCAATGTACTGGTGTTAGATGAACCTACCAACGATCTTGATGTTGAAACACTGGAATTACTAGAGTACACCTTGCTTTCTTTCACCGGAACCGTGCTGATGGTCAGTCACGACCGGGAGTTTATCGACAACATTGCTACCAGCACCATAGTACTGGAGGGCAACGGTAAGCTGTCTGAGTATGTGGGTGGCTACACAGACTATCAAAACTTTGCTGGCGCTAAAGCATCTGACAAGGCCGGTGGTAACAGAAACAGTGCACCATCAAAGAGTAAAGAGCAGCTTACCGATAACAACAAAAACACCACAACAAAAAAAGCTGCAAAGCTTAGCTACAAGCTGCAGAGAGAACTCGATCAACTACCCGTCACTATCGAGAAGCTCGAAGCAGAGAAAACCAACATAGAGGAACAGCTGGCAGATCCCGCAATTTTTAAAGACACGGACAAATTGCAAAAAGTACAAAATCAATACACTGAAACTCAGACTGAACTTGATCAGGCCTACAGCCGCTGGGAAGAGCTTGAATCCATGGCTAACCCATAAATGCATAGCTGTTGTGTTCAAAAGCCACTGCAGGAAGTTTGATAACAGTGCTAGAGTTACTCATCAGAAACAGATGACCACAAACAGCAGTCTTCAGCATGCATAAGCCTCTCGACCTACTTGTTTTTTCAGATCTGGACGGCACGCTGCTCGATCACCACAGCTACGATTGGTCTCCCGCCAAGCCGGCACTTGAAGCACTGAAAAAAGCAGGCGCAGGCTTGATTCTCGCCAGTAGTAAAACCGCTGTTGAGATTGCCGGGCTGCGTGCGGATCTTCAAATGCAGGACTGGCCTGCCATTGTGGAAAACGGTGCAGGCCTGTTAGCTGCCCATGAAGTAAATACCGATGATTGCACTCAATACCAACAACTGAGAGCCCGGTTACAGCAGCTTCCAGACGACCTAAAAATGCACTTTACCGGCTTTGGCGATCTTTCAAATCAACAGGTCGCAGAAATCACCGGCTTAACAGAATCAAACGCAACTCTGGCGAAACAGCGTGCTTACTCGGAACCTGGTCTCTGGCAAGGCAGTGATAAAGATAAAAAACGCTTTATTGAGTTGTTGGACAAAGACAATATCACTGCCCAACAGGGCGGGCGCTTTCTTACCTTGTCGTTCGGTACAAACAAAGCTGACCAATTACGTCTTCTAGCCGCCCATTACCAGCCGCAGATTACCATTGCACTTGGCGATGCACCGAACGATATAGAGATGCTCGAAGCAGCAGATATCGGTGTCATTGTGTCAAACCCGCAGTCATCACCGCTACCGATGCTAGCGGGTGAGAGCGAGGGCAGAATTATTCGCACCATAAATTCCGGTCCGGTCGGTTGGAATGCTACGATACTGGATCTGCTGGCACGCCCTCAACTCAACATAAGCGAAAACCTTTGAGCGATTTTCATCAAAACGGCAACATAACAACGCTACATAACCTGCGTACCCGCAGCACAGCCGATCTGGAACTGGAGCTTGCAAACTTTGCAAAGACTCGCAAGATCTCTTTAATCCTGCCGTGCCTCTACTCAGAGCTTGAGACCGAAGCGATGCCAAACATTCGCGCTGAGCTCGCGCAGGTTTCGTACCTGCACCGGATAATCATCGGGCTTGATCGGGCTGACGAATCGCAGTTCATTAAGGCACGTGAATTTTTTAAAGGGATGAATCAAAATCACATCGTTATCTGGAATGATAGCCCTCGAATGTTGGCGCTGGGCCAGCGGCTTGAAAAGATGGGCCTGGCACCTAAGGAACCGGGTAAAGGCAAAAACGTGTGGTCATCACTCGGCTACCTGATTGCCTGTGGCGATAGCGCAGTAATGGCACTGCACGATTGCGATATCCTGACCTATGAGCGCGACATGTTAGCGCGCCTTGTTTATCCGGTGGCCAACCCGAACTTTCCCTATCAGGTAGCGAAAGGATATTACCCACGAACAGACGGCAATAAACTCAATGGCAGAGTCACCAGGCTGCTTGTCAGCCCTTTGTTGATTGCGCTGAAAAAAGTTGTTGGTGATCGCGACTACATCGACTACCTGCGCAGTTTTCGCTATCCGTTGTCGGGCGAGTTTGCGATGCGCTCAACAATTCTTCCCGACCTGAGAATCCCATCTGACTGGGGTCTTGAAATCGGTGTTTTATCAGAAGCGTGGCGCAATCTGGCACCCAAAGGTGTTTGCCAGGTAGCCATTACTGACGCCTATGATCATAAACATCAAGAATTAAGTCCTGAAGACTCACAGGCTGGCCTCAACCGTATGTCAACCGACATCTGCAAGGCAATTTTTCGAAAGCTGGCTGCAGACGGCACGGTTTTCACACCTAATGTTTTCCGGACGCTAAAAGCCACTTACTATAGAAGTGCTTTGGACCTGCTGGAAGATTACTACAACGATGCACAAATGAATGGACTAACGATTGATCGTCACAGTGAAGAACGTTCAATTGAATTGTTCGCTAATAACATCATACAAGCAGGACATCTCTTTATTGAAAACCCGCAGGATACGCCATTTATACCCACCTGGAACCGGGTGCATGCGGCAGACCCGTCTTTCCTGCATGACTTAAGCGAAGCTGCAGCAGCGGATGAAGCAGAGTTTTCCTGAAGCACAGACAACTACCAGGATGCCCGTAAAGCAAATACGCCCTGTATAGCCTTTTCAATACCTCACTAAATTTCTACTGTGTGATTACTTATCCAGCAACACTGGTAGGCAGAGAGTGTTAGTCTCGGTGCGTCCAGTTCAATACGTTCACCACTGATTAAATCCATCCAGATTTCGTCTTCTATTAAATTCAGTGCCTCCATCTCAATCTGCACTGACTGATCGCTCACATTGTGCAACGCAAAAATCGATTGACGCCGATCAAGGCTTTGGCGCCATAGACCAAACAATCGATCATCAAGTGGCATGGTGAATTGTGTGGCATTTGGATGAAAAGCCGGCTGTGCAGCTCTGATCTGAAGCCGTTTGGAAAGTGCATTCAGCACAAAAGACGATTCCGAAGCTGAATCGTCAAGGCGTGCATTTAACGCAGGATAATCCCATCGGTGCCGATTGATTGCGCGGTTCATTCCACGTTTTGTAACAGCGTCGTGATCATTGCGCGTGGCAGTGAAGGAATGAATATAAAAAGCCGGTATACCTTCAAGTGACATCACAATGGTCTGTGAGCAGACAAATCTTTCAGTATGAAATTCATCTTCACCCGCGAAGGTACGCCGTGTGGCATCAAAATAAGTGGTGTTAATCTCGTAAGGCGCTTCACCTCCGTCCGGCAGAGAACGCATGGATACCAGCCCACCGGCTTTACGAACAGTTTCAATCATCCTTGATTGCTCTTGCTGCGGTAACACACCTTCTGCCGGTCGCATACCAATGCCATCGTGACTTGCAGTGAAGTTAAGGTAGGTACATCCCAGAGGCGCCGGTGGCATACCACGCTGCCAGCGTTTCAGGTAACTCGCCGTACCTGACATCACAGCATGCAGAATCAAAGGCGGCAGTGGAAAGTTATATATCACGTGTGCTTCGTCGTGGTTGCCAAAATAGCCTAGATTTTCGGCTTTGGGCACATTGGTTTCAGTTAGCAGAATCACTTCTTCTTCAGCATAATCACACAACAGACGCATTAGCTTGACGATCGCATGGGTCTGCGGCAGATGTACACATGAGGTACCCACCTCTTTCCATAAAAAAGCCACAGCATCCAGCCGGATAATCCTGACACCGTTATCAATGTGCAGGCGTATGATCCTGATAAACTCGATCAGCACTTCCGGATTGCTGAAATCCAGATCTATTTGGTCATGACTGAAAGTACACCAAACGTGCTTTAAGCCCTGCGTGGTTTCTATTTCCTGCAGCAATGGAGTGGTTCTCGGGCGCACAACATCGCTAAGATCCTCGTCAGGCGAGGCTTCATAAAAGAAGTCGCTATAGGGTGACTTGTTTTGCCGGTAAGCAGTAAACCATGATCCCTGACTGGACACGTGATTCAAAACAAGGTCAGACATCAGCTTGTAACTGTTAGCAATTCTATTGATATCCGGCCAGTCTCCCAATGCAGGATTAACCTGCCGAAAGTCAGTCACTGCAAATCCATCATCTGACGTATACGGAAAAAACGGTAATATGTGAACGCTGTTAATTACACCCTGCATTCGACTCAGCAAAAAATCATAAAGCAGATCCAGTGGCTTATGGCTGCCATCAGTGATCGAATCACCGTAAGTGATTAGCAGCGCATCACGCTGCGTCCAAAGCTCGTTGCCGATCTGTCTGCCAGGCCCAACTCTGCTGTGATTTTCAGGCCAGAATGCAGCAGAGATTTTATTCGACAAATCAGCTGAGTCGATTTGCGGATAGATCTGGCGGATAAGACCTGACAGGCGAGTCTCATAGTTAGACATAAACTGGTTATCTTTATGGTTTCGGCTAGAGGGTGCGGTCTGCAAAATACTGCTCTTAGCGACATCATAATTGTCCGCCATTAGCAATGAGCCCGAACAAGCGTTGGCGAGATTTAACTACATTTAACGCGCGCCCGTAGTGTAACAATACCAGTCAGTCAGCAACCTTAGATAGCAGTATTTCCTCAGCACCCTGCTGCATATCGAACACTCGAAACAAATCCACAACCATCACCACTTCCGCTGAGTCCGGTGATCAAACCACCGGTCCCGGTGCTGACCGGATCGTCGACGTCGAGTACGTCCGGAGTACCATCTGCATCCGGTGCTCTACTCTCGCTCAAGTCACTCGCTCCATCATTATCACTATCGAGGTCGAGGTCGAGGTCGAGCTCGAGGTCGAGGTAGTCTGGTGTACCGTCAAAATCTGTATCGAAAACCAGTAGCTGGGACGACCCCCAGTAGCAACTGAGTCAAATTCGAAAAAAATAGTTGTGGCCCCTGCGGGCTTTTCCCATTCACCATTGTAAACAACCCAATCGGCAGTGCCGGTTACCGCAGTCTTCCACCTCCACAGGATTTAAATACTTTGTCCCATAGTCACTACTGACGATGACGCCCGTAAATGTAAGCGTAGTTAACCCATAAGCAGACCTGCATCCTTTGTGTTTGAAAATTTGATAATTTCGTGATCATTCAATTGATCACCTACTGGAACCTGGGCAACGTTAATGACTCACAAATAATGAGCGAACAAATTCTCAAATCAACTTAACAAATTAACTTAACAGGCACTGGAGAGATTTCATGAACACAGCACTCGTCAGCAAGTCCGCTGTACAACAACGTCTGACTGAAAAATCATCGGCGGCCACCGCTGGCCACAACAGACAATTTAATGCGTTGATCGCCAGGCATTGCATGACGCCTGCAGTACACTCCAGTCAATCCGAATTGAACATCAATATCAAAAACGGCGTTGCAACACTGTCGGGCAAATCGGGCTCCACTGCCGGTGCCAATATGGTTGAAGATCTGGTTTCGAAAATAACCGGCGTCAATCACGTAATCAATTTAATCACCAGCGATGCAAAGGAAACAGCCGGGTAGCAGCTTGTACTGAAACCAAAATATGATACCGTGGCTGTCATCCATGGCAGGATCCTGCATCCTGCCGTTCTCCCTTACTGCCACAGGGTGCAAAATGAACTGTCATCAACGCAGACGTGCTGACAGGACTCTCGTCGCGTTATTACTTTTTTTACTCGCCTACGGCATACCTGCAGCGGGCCAGGTTACATACCGTCAAAATCCGGTGCTTGCAGAGACGCAAGCAGTGTCGAACCAACATGAATTTGCCTTCGCTCGCTTAATGTACAACGGCACCAACGCTGGTGGATGGGGACCAAGATGGCAAGTCGACTGGCCCGAAGCTGAAACACATCTATTGCAGGGTCTCTCGCGTCTGACCAGACTCAACACCAATCCGGATGGCGTACTGGTACGCCTTACCGATGATGAGATTTTTGACTACCCCTGGCTTTACGCCGTTGAGGTTGGATCATTAAGTTTGAGTTCCTATGAGGCCGAACGAATGCGCGAGTATCTATTGCGCGGCGGTTTTTTAATGGTTGATGATTTCCATGGACCCGCGCAGTGGCACAACTTTGCCTATGCCATGAAACAGGTCTTTCCCAACCGGCAAATTGAAAATATTTCTGTCGACGATTCCCTCTTTGAAATTCTCTACGATATCAACCAACGCAAACAGATCCCGGGCATACGTGCGCTAAGCAGCGGCCAGACTTGGGAGCGAGGTGGCAGAGTGGCACGCTGGCGCGGCATTCGCGACGATAGCGGGCGTATAATGATTGCAATCAATTTCAATATGGATCTGGGTGATGCCTGGGAGCATGCTGACTGGCCGGATTATCCACAGGAATACTCGGCACTGGCCTATCGGTTTGCTGTTAACTACGTCTTGTACTCAATGACACACTAGAGTCTTGTCAAGCGTTATCCAATCGCTTAATAGCTGATGGAACCCCCGCTCTATCAATAACACTTTGCAGTGATTCTACACAGCAACACATCGTATGCGCGGTCGCGTGCAGCAGCTTGTCCGGCGATTCAAGTACACCCACATGACCCGGCCAGAAAACAAGATCTTCCGCCTGACGGTATTTAAAATCTATGCTGTTACGAATTGCGGCCTGTTGATCGCCACTGTCTCTAGGCAGCTTGATAGTAATTGCCCTGGCCAGCATTTGTACCAGACCGGAACAGTCGCAACCGTCAGTGCTTCGGCCACCCCAACGATATGGCGCCTGAAGATAGTACTCTTTGCCGATCGCTACCATGCTTTGAAACATTTTTACCGGCAGATCTCTACAATGATCTGCCCATATATACCCACCATTAAACAGCTGCAAAAATCGGCCACAGGTACTTTTCTGTTTTACAATCAAATCACTACCAAATACAACACGCATTAAAATCCGTGATTTAATGTCTGCCTGCTCAAATATATAGGTTGCCCTGACAATCACTGAATGAGTTACCTGACTATCTGATACACAAAGCGCTGAGGTTTCAACAAATCCTTCGTAGCCATCGTAGTGATTTTGAATACGACACCATTGCTTATCAGTACTGTGCTGCAGCAGCTGGACCGTCTCTCCGTGGAGCAACTCGCTGGTTGATTCAGACTGACGATCCGGCGAGGCTTTTACAGCGCAAAGCGCGCGGGCTACCCTGCTATTTTTCAATTCCGGCACCATTAGGTAAACTGTTTCTACCTACAGTCTACAACTTCATCACAGTGTTACCAATTCAGCTCTTATGCTTAAAACAACTTTCTTCATAGGCAACATTCTAAATTGAAATTATTCGATGGACACAATGATGTACTAAGCAGACTATTGGATCTGCCTGTCGACACAGCGGTTGATGCCTTTATAAACGGCCATACTACGGCCCAAGATACAGGCCAAGATACGGGCCAAGATACGGGCCAAAATACAGGCCATGAGCAAGACCATGAGCAAGGCCACATTGACCTGCCACGCATGATTGCAGGTGGTATGTCCGGTGGACTATTTGCGCTCTATGCTTCACCACTGCCCGGCGACGGAGAGCTGGACTTCAGCCAACTAAACGGTTCAAGTTACCACGTTCCACTGCCACCGGAATTATCTTTACAAGACGCTCTGCCGGTGGCTTTGCGTCAGGCAGGTTTGCTGCAACGGTTTGTTAAAAATTCTGCAGGTCGCATGCGGCTCTGTACAAGCGCTGATCAAATCCGCAATGCCCACAGTGAAGGCGCTATCGCGGCCGTCATGCACCTTGAGGGTGCCGAAGCTATCGATGATGATCTGGTTAATCTGGATATGTTGTACCAGCTGGGCCTCAGATCACTGGGCCCGGTTTGGAGCCGCCCGAATAGATTCGCACACGGTGTTCCATTCAAGTTTCCAGGATCACCGGATACAGGCGATGGCTTAACCACACCCGGCAAAAAACTGATCACACGTTGCAACGAGCTTGGGGTGCTCATAGACCTTTCACATATCAATGAAAAAGGTTTTTATGATATTGCGCAACTTAGCAATGCGCCGTTAGTGGCATCACACTCAAACGTGCATGCATTGTGTGCCAGCACGCGCAATTTAACTGACCCGCAACTTCACGCCATAAGAGAAAGCAATGGTCTGGTTGGTGTTAATCTCGCCACTTCTTTCCTGCGCAGTGATGGTCAGATGCGCGCTGACACCAGCATCAGCACTGTATTGCACCATATGGACTATCTGATGAATATCGTCGGTGAAGATAACGTTGGTCTCGGCTCCGACTTTGATGGCGCAGTCGTGCCAGAGAGCATCGGCTCGGTTGCGGGTCTTCCAGCATTGTTCGATGCCATGTGCAACAATGGCTATTCTGATGATCTCATGAGAAAACTGTGTCAGGATAACTGGATAAGTGTTTTACAACGTGTCTGGGGGCACTGACAGGTCATGCTGGATGCAAATAACATTCAATACCTTGTTGTACATTGCTCTGATACCCCGAACGATGAGCTTGTTACTGCGAAAGATATTCACGCAATGCATCTTGGTTTTGGTTGGCACGGTGTCGGTTATCATCGCGTAATCAATAGAAATGGTGCCATTGAACAGGGCAGACCTGACTACTGGATTGGCGCACATGTCTATGGTCATAACGAAATTTCACTGGGCGTGTGCTTGATTGGCCGAACAGACTTCACCGATGCACAGTTCACTTCACTGGAAACAGTGCTGCGCGAGTGGACAGAAAAACACCCTCAGGCAGAGGTTGTCGGTCATTGTGATTTTGACTTCACAGAGAAAACCTGCCCCAACTTTGATGCCAGGCAATGGTGGGCGTCGCGCAAACAACTCAACCACACATAACACATCCGTCTGCCGCTATAATCAGCTGAATGACAGGAGTGATAACAACGCCCGCAGCGGAGTAATAGTAGTAAGTCCTTTCTACGAGTAACCAGACAAATACGGTATAGTAGCGGCAAATCACGCAACGCTATGGGGGCAGTCTGTCGTGGAGCCACAGGTTTGGAATAACCCGAATGCAGGGCATACAAAAGTTGCCGGAATTGTTCTTGTTGTGTGCTTTGTATTATTGGCGTTATCGGCATTTAATCCGCTAAACGATATGCTCGATGGAACACCAATGTGGGTGTTCCGCGCAGCACTGATTACCGCTATCGCCTACTGCGTGCATGTGCTGTTTTCTCCAGCTGCCATTGTCATGTTATTTCTCGGCTTCTCTGCCGGTGTTCCGATTCTGCTGATCTTTTCATCGTTAAGCCTGTGGCTTGGTGAAGCGGGACTCGAAAAGTCTGCCGTCACCTACTTTTCGTGGGCAGCGCTCGGTTATTCGTTTAAATTTGTCTGGGCACCTCTGGTCGACAAGCTACCTGTCCCTTTACTAACTGGCCTGCTAGGCCGAAGACGCGCCTGGTTACTGTTGTCACAACTCGCTGTCATTATCTCTATTTTAATAATGGCCACAACCAATCCTGCAGCTGATGGCAATGCACTGACAATCATGGCACTTGCTGCGGTTGCACTGGGTTTCTCATCCGCAACCCAGGATATTGTTATTGATGCCTATCGCATCGAGTCAGCCCCTGCTGAAGAACAGGCAATGACTTCATCAACTTATATAGCGGGTTATCGCATCGGCATGATAGTCGCCGGAGCCGGTGCGCTGTACCTGGCAACCTATTTTGGTTCCACCAAAGAAGCGTACAGCTATGACGCATGGATGCATACCTATGCCGTGATGGCAGCGGTCATGTTAATTGGCGTGCTGACCACCTTCCTTATCCGTGAACCCGACACTCACCGTCCGGATGACAACCCATACACAGCGAACGATTACCTGCGATTTCTGGCGGTCTTTCTGTGCTCTGTGGTGGCGTTTATATTGGTATTCAGGCTCAGTTCATCCGTGGTTGGCAGCGCCAGAGACAGTCTTCAGGAACTCTTTAATAACCGCAATCTGGCAGGCTTTGTTGTCGCGACTGCGCGTCTGTTCGTTGCCGCTACAGCCGCCTGGTTTGTGGCTCACGTGCTGGTGAAAGTCGGGGTCGGTAATCGACAAATGATCACTGAGTCTTACGTTAATCCGATAAAAGATTTCTTCAATCGCTACGGTATGGGGCTGGCGCTTTTGTTGTTAGCCCTTATCGGGCTTTATCGGGTCTCGGACATCGTTATGGGGGTTATCGCCAACGTTTTTTATCAGGAAATAGGCTACACCAAAATACAAATCGCCAATGTGTCGAAGTTTTACGGACTCATTATGACCATAGCCGGTGGCTTACTGGGCGGATTTTTATCAGTTCGCTTTGGTGTCATACGCATATTGTTTTTGGGCGCGCTACTGTCAGCAATTACCAATTTACTGTTTATTGTATTGGCAAAATCTGAACCCGGCATATCGCTACTGATTATGGTTATTGGTGCGGACAATTTATCAGCTGGCCTTGCAACAGCTGCATTCATTGCATTTTTGTCGAGCTTAACCAATGTGTCTTTCACCGCAGTGCAGTACGCCATCTTCAGCTCCTTAATGACCTTATTTCCAAAAATACTCGGTGGATATTCCGGCTCAATGGCCGAGTCCATGGGCTATGATTCGTTTTTTACCATGACAGCGCTGCTGACGCTGCCTGTTTTGCTTTTAATCTTTTTAGTGCGAGACAAAGTAAACGACAAGGTAGTCATAAAAACTTAAGTGAGCTCAGGCACTCTACCCATTGAATTTCACTGAAACACACTGTGACCCACAAAAAACACTCAAGCCGTGTTCGCGGATACATTGAAGGTTACTATGGCAGGCTTTTTTCGTGGCAGGAAAGAAGCACGATCGTGCAGTCGCTGGCATCACTGAATCTAAACACATACTGCTACGCACCCAAAGAAGATTTACAACACCGGTTTAAGTGGCGCGAGGCACATAGTCGGGAATGGCATGAGAGTTTTAGCAAGCTGTGCAACACTGCAGCGACCACATCAGTCGAAGTTATTGCAGGCATTGCACCCGGCCTCGACTTTAACTATTCAACCGACTCAGACTTTGACCGACTATTGCATAAGTCACAACAGTATCTGGATAGTGGTGCAAGTAAAATACTACTACTGTGGGATGACATAGACGATGAGTTCACCACCGACATCAGTCTCAGCGAAGGCACCGCGCATGCACGCACCGTTAATCAACTATCTGCAGCGCTTGATCAACCAATCTGGACCGTACCACGGGTTTATGCTGCTGAAATCGAAAATAAGCACAACTATCTGCAGGACTTCTTTACCGAATTGGCACCGCAGCATACCGTGTTGCTTTGTGGCAACGCTATTGTTGCCAGTAAAGTTCAACACAAAGACTTAACACAGTTAAGCCACAGCGAGCAGACCAATGAGAGTGTTGGCACGCTAAAACACCAAACTGTTGTCTGGGATAACTTCTACGCCAACGATTACTGCCCGAGAAGATTGTTTATAGGATCATGGAACGGAAGAGAAGAAGTTGCTGACTATCTGATCAACCCCACCGGCATGCCGTTTACAGATAAATTGATATTGGACGTTGTGGTCTCAACGCATACCGCTAAAAACAAAAATGACGCATGGGTAGACGCATTGCGACGACACGGTGTGCCGGCGGCATTTTTAGACATTGCCACCTGTTTCTCAAAGCCGTGTTTTGGTGACACTGTGGATCAATCACTGACCGAAACTACAGCGCTAACTCATATGCACACAGAGTCGGATACACAGGCAATTGAGGAAGCCATTGAACACTGTTTGTGGAAATGGAAAAGCCCGTTGGCGCGCGAATGGTATCCCTTCATCATGAGCTTGAAGCACGACTATGGCCTGTTGCGAGGCTCTTTGCCCACGGACAGAATACTTAAAACACAAACCGGTTTTCTAGCCCGCCATCTACTAAAAGACAGTTGAGCCACCCTTAGCAATGACCAGCGTAACGGCGGCTTATGTATACCGGGCTATATCAATGGCTTGATTGCATTGAGCAATTCATTAGCCTCAACGGATTGCTTACTGGCGCCACGCTTGTGCACAAAGTTGAAAGCCAGCTCACCTGATCGATCATACACAAATAAAGTCGGTATTCTGTTTACGCCACCGAACAGCTGTCGGCTCTCTTCAGTGCCTTCCAGTACGCGAAATTCCGGCTGCGTGGTTTGCAGAAATTTCGCCATGCGCACCTCATCGTTGTCATCGAATTCTTCAAACACATTTAACGCGACTATGGTGATGTTATCTGTACCGAGTTGGCTGTTGATAGCATTTAAAGCTTTGAACTCATCAAGGCACGGCGGGCACCAGCTGGCAAAAAATGTCACCACCGTCACTCGATCTTCAAATTGTGCTTCTCCGCCGACCTGTTGATCAGCGGGCAAAATACTCGAAAGCTGATTGATGTGTGATTTTTGCGATGCACTTAATGTGATCTTCTGCTCCGATGCAAAAGCAGATTGCATCACAGGTATTGCCAACCCACCCAGTAGCAGGAATAAAAAGAGTACCTCTGCGCGTATTGTCTTTGCCTGCACGGCTTTGTTTTTCGTATTCATGCCGGTAAGACTCGATTGATTGAATCGAGTTCACCTCTCAGGTTCACAGTTCCTGGTTTACAGTTTTGGCGGGATCAAAGTTAGCAAGTCACGGCTAGACTCTGCAATTTGGCGCTCTGCCGGACGCGCGCGCGGTACGAAACTTAGCCAGTGCACCATTCATCTGCGCTTCGAGGTTTCTGATTCGAGTGGCTGGCGCCGGGTGCGTGGAAAGCAGCTCAGGCGCTGAGCCATTGGCAGCGGCCATATTGCGCCACAGTTGTGTACTGGCACGCGGATCAAAACCGGCTCGGGCGGACAGGTCCAGTCCCAGCACATCTGCCTCTGACTCCTGCCCACGTCCGTAGGGCATCAGCACACCCACCTGTAAACCCAGACCCAGCGCTGCCAGCGCCACACGGCTGTTACCTTCAAGTTGAGTACCCAAAGCAATTGATCCGATAGCCAGACCGGCCTGACCTGCCAAATTTGCCGACAGACGCGCTTTGCCATGATTTGCCAGCACATGTGCGACTTCATGCCCCATGACCGCTGCAAGCTGATCCGGTGTTTCCGCAACATCCAGCAGACCGGTATATACCCCAATCTTGCCGCCCGGCAGGGCAAAGGCATTCACCTGGTCATCGGCAAAAAGCGTCACTTCCCACTGCTCGTTGCTGTCAATCTCTGCAGTGATTGCATCGGCTATACAACGCACATAGGCCACCTGACGCCGATCATTGGATATCGGAATCTGCTTTTTCATATCAGCGTAGGCACTCAAACCCATCGCAGACATCTGCTGATCAGAAATCAGGTTGAGCTGTTTTTTACCTGTTGGCGAGGTCGCACAGCCAACAAAAAACAGTGCCGCAGCTAATCCCGCAGCTAACGCAGCACTGGTCGTTGGTTTAGGCATTGATCTTCTCCTGTGCATTGCAGAACTATCGGCATTTTTGTGTGTTGCATAAAGCCAATCAGTTGATTACGCAACCAGCACTCTATTACTATTTGAATCGACCCGGTAATGGTCTCTGATCGCCCTCACTCTGCAACACTGATACCGCATCTAACATAAACTACATGTTAGTGTAATGACACTAAAACATGACCGGCAAGTCCGGCATCAGTGGATAGCCGCAGAATACAAACGGTTTTTCAGATAACTTTAGTTAAAAGTTGCGGAGATTGGAATTAAAGCGCTATGAGTGGCCTGCTCCAGCCCAGCCCCAGCATCGGTATGGATAGCTTAAACAAAGCGCGATTACCTGCAGCAATAAAACATTCTGTCACAACGATATTTTCATTAAGATGACGCGGTAACCAAGCCGGAAATCCATCGTGTGACTGACGAACTCTATATCGGGCTAATGTCCGGCACCAGCCTTGATGCTATAGATGCAGTAGCGGTTGCGATCAATGCAGACGGCATTCGTTTAATTGATGCTATCGCAGTTGAAATACCCGACCATCTGCGCCAACAGATACTCTCTGTCAGCACTTCACCAACAACCATTGAAGAAATCGGTCTTGTCGATCACAGGCTTGGGAAGTTGTATGCCAGTGTTGTTAATCAGTTGCTATTCAAAAGCAATCTGACCGCACCCGGTATCACTGCCATAGGCAACCATGGCCAGACTGTTTTTCATCAACCGGACGGCGAGTACCGGTTTACCATGCAGCTTGGAGACGCAAACCTGATTGCCACGCTAACAGGCATAGACACTGTGGCAGACTTTCGCCGTATGGATATGGCGCTTGGCGGCCAGGGAGCACCATTGGCTCCTGCGTTTCACCAATACCTTTTTCAAGGTAGTAACGCGTGCACGGTTGTGCTTAATATCGGTGGCATTGCCAACATTACCGTGATCCACAAAGATGGATCAGTCACAGGCTTTGATACGGGGCCAGGCAATACATTGCTCGATGCCTGGTACCAACAACATACCCGTAAATCCTACGACAGCAACGCCGCATGGGCACTCAAAGGCAAAGTAAATACAGCTTTGCTACAGCAGTTAATGAACGATGATTACCTGACTCTACCACCACCTAAAAGCACAGGCAGGGAGCACTTTAATCTTGACTGGCTTGATAAAAAGTTCAATGAGGCATTGCCACCTGAAGATATACAGCACACACTATGCGAGTTCACCGCACTCTCTGCAGCACAACAAATAGATCCTTTTTGTTATGGCACAAATGCAGAACTGCTGGTTTGCGGTGGCGGTGCGCACAATCCGCTGATCATGCAACGACTTCGGCATCACTTGCCTGCCTGGCAAGTAAAACCGTCATCATCCAGAGGGGTACCGGAAGACTATATGGAGGCAATGGCGTTTGCATGGCTGGCTTATCAGCATGTTCATAAACAACCTGCCACTCTACCGTCAGTGACAGGCGCCTCCAGAGCAACAGTGCCTGGTGTACTCTATGCAGCCGGCTCAGAACCTGTTTAGTCATGGCTAAAAAACTCATCGACTCTTTATCAACCCTCACCACCGAGGATCGTAATCCGGAGTCCATGAATCTGGATACACTCGGTTCTCTGCAATTGGCAACGCTGATAAACCAGCAGGATAAACTCGTACCGCTGGCGATTGAAAAAGAACTGCCGCAAATTGCCCGGGCAATTGATGTCATTACTGCCGCTTTTCAAAACAACGGCCGACTGCTTTACATTGGAGCCGGCACCAGCGGGCGACTGGGTATTCTCGATGCCTCTGAATGCCCGCCCACCTTTGGTGTGAATGTAAACATGGTGACCGGTATTATATCGGGCGGTGTGGAAGCTGTTTTTAGATCAATTGAAAGTGCAGAAGATTCAGCTGAGAATGGCAAACAGGATCTGATCAATCATTGTTTGTGTAAAAAAGATGTCGTAGTGGGTATTGCTGCCAGCGGACGCACACCCTACGTGATTGGTGCACTTACGTATGCAAGGTCTATAGGTGCGAGGTCTATCGCACTCAGTTGCAATGCCAGGTCTGAAATCGCAAGGCTTGCAGATATAGCTATATCGCCTGTGGTCGGTCCGGAAGTTCTGACAGGATCAACCAGAATGAAATCCGGTACAGCGCAAAAGCTGGTCCTCAACATGCTCTCGACCGCTAGCATGGTCAAACTTGGAAAGTGTTATCAAAACCTGATGATTGATGTTCAGACATCCAACGAAAAGTTATCTGCACGAGCGGTAAGAATTGTCATGCAGGCCACTGGGTGCCGTGATGATGAAGCAGCCGATGCTTTATATCACAGCGGCTATGATGTTAAGACGGCAATATTAATGCAACTCACCGGTCTGCCATCTGCTGATGCGCGAGCAATGTTGGCTGATAATAATGGACACTTATCCGCTACTATCAGCCGCATATAAGAAATTTGTGATGATTGAAGATCGCCCGGGGTGAGCGGGCGATCTTCGATACTGCTACTTAGAAGCTTCTGACAGGCAACACATTCGCCGCTACCGTTTTGGCAGAGGTAGCAGGAGCGTTATTAATATTCACCAGGAATGCATTTAAGTCTGAATCTTCAGTAGAGGACCAATAAGAGAACCCTCCAGGTGCCGCTTCGTTAGTATCAATCAGCACATTCATGCCCTGTAAGATCAGCAGTTCGTCTGTTGAAGGCAGATACCAGTCAGTTGCTGTGGCAGTTTCGTAGTTAAATGCAGCGGCTGCAGCCGGGGCCTCACAAATGGCAGCCTCAATTAAACCACTACTTACAATGCCAGGCGCGACATCGATACCGTTGGTGGTGTCATCATTATCTGAATCCACGCTGATGCCAGAACAGCCCCAGGCAAATGGCCCGAGTATGTCCGGTGCGAACTCCAGACCATTGACGCCACCATTAGACACTGCGAACACGATACCACCACCCGGACCGGTCTGACCGATCTCGAAAGTAACCGGGTCTGGATCTACTGGATCAACCGGATCAACCGGATCAACCGGATCTACCGGATCTACCGGATCTACCGGATCTACCGGATCTACCGGATCTACCGGATCAACCGGATCTACCGGATCAACCGGATCTACCGGATCAACCGGATCAACCGGATCAACCGGATCAACCGGATCAACCGGATCAACCGGATCAACCGGATCAACCGGATCAACCGGATCAACCGGATCAACTATTTTGATCCATTCAAAGTTTTTTATAATTGGATCACCGCCAAGGTACAGGTTCGTTCCATCATCGTTAAATTCATCTACACGACCCTGACCATTAAATATTGGTGAATAGTAAATAAACGAGCTCTTGCTTAGATAAAGATCATCATAGCCCCCACCAAGCAAAATATTAGTTTTTCCTTCAAGCGACGCGCCTTTGAGTATGACATCATCGTGCCCGCTTGCTGTGCGAAGATTTGTATTGCCGTAAACCGTTGAGTTACTCAGCTTGATAAAATCATCGCCACTCTGTGTATTTACAACCAATCTACCGTTTACTGATGAATCATTTAAGATGACATTGTCATCACCACCACCAGACTTAATCACAACATTTCCGTTGATCTGCAAACCGTCAAGCCAGAATGTATCTACACCGCCATAGGTTCTTATCACTACATTTCTGGATACATTGTTAAACAAGCCACTTTTTGGAGTACCGTCGCCCAATTCAATATGATAAGCGATCTGGTTAGTGACTCCAGTTCCATACAGGGACACTGTTCGGTAGCTATTGTGTGCACCAAGATCAATTCTAAGTGTGCCGTACTTGTTTACGTGAAGGCGTTCTGCAGCTGCACTTGCTGAAAACGCCGATAAAGACAGTGCGCTAATCACTGCAACGGATAACGTTTTTATCTTCATGACTTTCTCCTTTGCTCTATCTACAAATTTTGTGTAAACGGACTCCAGTAACAATACTTGGTAAATCTGACCCTGACTGAGAAGCAGCAGTCAATTTAGTCCGCGCCGTTAACTTGAGAATAAGTTTGAGGCGAGCCACCTCACATTAATGCGGATATAACCGATGCCGTCAGACTGAGCAGGATAGTTTCTCAGGCACCGGTTTGGAAAACTCAAAGCAGCAAGTGTTTTTGCATTACACTGACCGAGAACCTGCCCACAAATGTGGACATCGCGAAGCGTGGTAAAAGTTGTTTTAAGTGTCGATATCCGTTTTAATGTGACCAGCAGGAAAATCAACCAAACCTGACAGGCTGCCGGCACTGTCACAGGCAGCCACTCTCAACAACCTATTGACATTTAATCGTTGAAGGGAGAGCTCCGGAAAACTTTCGCGGAGCGAGTTTTGGTAAGTTTTGCCTGATTGTTAAAGACGGGAAGCATGGCTAAGATGAGCGCGACCAGAAAACAAATCTCGGAAAACAGTCTGTACGAAAAAAGCAGTAGAAAGCGCAGCCTCTACCGCAACCGTCGCAGAAGAAAGTCTTCCAGATCAAAACGTCAGACCAACAAGGCGATAACCGACGACAAGAAAAAATACAGAACGTTTTATACGTTTTTGAGAAGGACACTGACTTTTGTTGCCGCAGCGTTTGCAGCCTATCTGGTTTACAGCTTAGTTGAAGCAGAAAACATCACTGTGTTTATGGAGAATCTGACCAGTGCAATCCGAGGGTAATTTCAATCCATGGATAACTAGCCCGGTTTATTCGTGAAAATGACGGCATCCGGCTTGATCCTTGATTCCACAGCGAATTTTTTCTTTTGCAAATATCAGTAAGCCAAGTAAGTTAAAACATGGGACACGAGAAGAAAATACCCTGTGAAACCAATGCTCTGCGCGCTATGCCCGCGATTTCACGAATAAACCGGGCTGGAATCCGTGGATAATTCTCCGGCGCTTCGCCATAGATACACAACATCGGTGGCATCTTATAGACAAGTCAAACAAAATTACAATTTGCCATTGTTGCTGATCTCAGCGGCCTGCTGTTTGTATCATCCAAAAATTACCATGCGCACATTCCAATAACACAATCAGTACCGACCAGCACTACAACTCAACTAGATCAATGGCCCACCTCACAGCGACGAGATTCTATTTGAGTAACATCACTTGACCCATCGCCCGCCCACAACTATTTTTCGTGGCATAGGGATGGTTTGTCTGGCCTTTTTTATTTTTTCATCTGTTGATGCCAACGCCAAGTGGCTTGCAGCCGCTGGTTTTTTGCCTGTACAGATTGCTTTCATGAGATATGCAGGGCAATTTGTTATTGGCATCTCAACGTCTTCACAAGATATCAAACTGTTTTTTCTGCTCAATAGATTCAGCATGCTGCTCGTCGTGTTACGGGGTGCCATGCTGGCCGCGGCTACAGTTTTCAATTTTATCGCACTGAGCCATCTGCCATTGACTACCACAGCAGTCATCATGTTTTCATCACCTCTATGGGTGTGCGCTCTATCAGGCCCGTTGCTTGGTGAAAAAGTTGGCATCTGGCGTTGGAGTGCCGTAGCAACAGGCTTACTCGGTGTTGCGATTGCAGCACAACCAGGTACGGAGTTCCATTGGTCAATGCTTGCATCGCTTGCCGCAGCATTATCTTTCGCACTTTACAGCATATTAAGTCGGCGGCTCGCACCGATGATGGATTCTTCAGTTCTGCAAACCAGCACCGGACTGATTGGTACGGTAATCCTGTTGCCTTTTCTGGCCGGCAACTGGATCTGGCCGAAGAGCATCGCTATCTGGTTACTATTTTTTCTCTTGGGGGTAAGCGCGTGGGTCGGTCATGAACTCTACATTCGTGCTCATGCATCTGTCGAAGCCAGTACGCTTTCACCTTTCGGTTACCTACTCTTTATTTTCATGGGTCTCTGGGGTTTTACCCTTTTCGGAGATGTACCAGATTCGGCAACCGTGTTGGGGGCCACCCTGGCCGCAACTGCCGGTGTGATCATCTGGTGGCGTGAGTCTTATACCTGAACAACACAACACAGCTCGTCAATTTTTCGACGATAGAAAGACATGCTCTTCCTGGAAGTTGGCACAGTGAAAGCAAGTGACTGAGGACAGCAATCCTTAATCACCCAAAAGGCCCCGCAAATAAGCTAAACACCGGGGCTTATCAGGCTTCAATATGCGAGCTACGAGCAGCCAGTGTTTATTAGAAAAAATAGTGCAGCGTTACTGCTAACAACCTTACTGCTGACCACAACCGCCGATAAAAGCTTAGCCACAGAAAAACATTCTGTGGCCAGAGTCTGGAATGAAGCGCTATTGCACGCTATACGCAATGACTACGCACGCCCTACTTCCCATGCACGCAACCTTTTTCATGCATCAGCTGCAATGTACGATGCCTGGGCAATATTTCATCCACCCGCAAGCCCATATTTTCTTGGGAGAACGCAGGCTAACGGTTTTCACTGTGAGTTCAGCGAGCAACAAAGAAACGCGTTTATCAATGCTGGCACGAGTGCCGAGCAGCGACAAAAATATGTTGAAGTCACTCTCAGCTCAGCCATGTACCACTTGATCTCACATCGATTCGAAAAATCACCGGGTGCAACCAGCATAAGAATTCGTTTAAACCGTGTATTGAACAAGCTCGGCATCACAGTAAACCACAATCAGGCCCCGACGCTTAGCAGCGCAGAGGGCCTTGGCAACTATTTGGCACAATGCATCATCGAATATGGACTGCAAGACGGATCTAACGAAGCCAATCAGTTTAAGAATCGATTTTACCAACCGGTTAACGCCCCCCTTAATCCAGCCAGCGTTGGCAATTCAGGGATGCAGAAACCGGATCGCTGGCAACCGTTAACCATAGACAACTACGTGGATCAATCAGGCAACCCGTTGCCAACCCCCGAATTTCTCGGTGCCGAGTGGGGTAACGTAGAACCGTTCGCACTGTCTCCTTCAGACAGTGTCTTGATGAAGCGTGAGGGCCACGAGTACCGGGTTTATCTTAATCCGGGTCAACCGTCATTGTTTACCGGTGACTCTGCAGATTATGCGTGGGGACACTCTATGGTGGCGGTATGGTCTTCACAGCTGGACCCCGCCGATGGAACAAGGTGGGATATCTCGCCGGCTTCACTGGGAGCAAGCGCCTCACTGCCAGAATCTGATGACTTACAAAACTTCTATCAATACATTGATGGCGGTACAAAACAAATCGGCCGTCAGATTAATCCCTATACCAATGAGCCTTACGCTCCTAATCAGGCACTGCGTGGTGATTACACACGTGTGGTTGCAGAATACTGGGCTGACGGGCCAGACAGTGAAACACCACCAGGGCACTGGTTTACGATACTAAACGAGTTCGTACTTGATCATCCGGACTTTCATCGACAGTACTGCGGTACCGGTAGTGCATTGAATGAGCTCGAGTTTGATATACGCAGTTACTTCACGCTTGGTGGTGCAATGCATGACGCTGCCATTGCAGCCTGGAGTAACAAGGGCTACTACGATTATGCACGTCCTGTATCTGCTCTACGATACATGGCAGGACTTGGGCAGCGCAGTAACCCCTCACTACCTTCTTATCATCAGCATGGCATTCCACTGCTCGATAATTACATTGAACTGGTTTACCCGACTGACCCACTGGCAGGTAACGACAACAGGCAAGTTGGTAAAATAAAGATACGCGCCTGGAAAGGCCCTGATCATATCAGCAACCGTTATGAAAACAATGCCGGTGTTGGATGGATACTTGCGGAAAACTGGTGGCCTTACCAAAGACCGACTTTTGTTACTCCACCGTTTAGCGGGTATGTATCAGGGCATTCAACCTTTTCACGTGCTGCAGCGGAAGTACTCACCACGATCACCGGTACTGAGTATTTTCCAGGAGGGCTGGCCGAGTTTGTAGCAAAGCAAAACGACTTTCTGGTCTTTGAACAGGGCCCGAGCGAAGACGTTATTTTGCAGTGGGCGACTTTTCAGGACGCTTCAGATCAAAGCAGCCTGTCCCGAATCTGGGGTGGAATCCACCCGCCAATAGATGACGTACCGGGTCGTAAAATCGGAATACAGGTAGCAGAGCGTGCGGTGAGACTGGCGGCAACTTATTTTAGAGGCCAACCTGCTAACCCTTCAAACACCGGCTCCCTGAATGTGGCAGACAATGAGTGCGCCGTGATCGCTACTCACGACGAATAAAACTCTTGCAGTGAGTTGTGCCGTATTACCACTTGTGTGTAATAGCGCAGGCACAAGTGGGCAGCTAAACTTGAGCCGAAGAAAGCATCAAAGAGAACCATGAAAATCAAATCCAACAAAGACACATTTTTAACGGTTACACCGCTGTAGGGTACAACTATTTATACCAACGGCTTGCTCTTGCAAGCCGTTTGCTATTTCAACCCGTTAGCTATTTCAGGCAACCTGTTTCAGGTGTCATCCAAAACCTCTGATGGTCGGTCAATCGATACGGTAGCTCAGCGCAAAGCTGCGGATTTCCAGACCGGCCGACCGACCCTGCAACAAACCGCTTTTGCTGCGGCGTATAGCAATGACGCCATTCGCTTCAGCACGCCGGCACCACAGCCGTCGTACCGCAGATAACACGATCATGTCGCTAATAGAGTAGTTCCGGAAGGAACTACGATGAGCTGATTAATGTCGACCTACAGGCGCTGATGGCTGCAGGGTATTTCCACTTGAAAACACCACTTAGCACTCCTAAGTCTTTCCCGCCACCACTGGCGCTCACTCACTTAAGATAGAAAATCCAGAGTACAAATTATGACCTTGAACACGTTCAGCAACCTGCAAAAAGCAGCAGCCGCAACACTGTTTTCCGTAGCGCTTATCCAGCCTTCCAGCATTTTGGCCCAGGACGCTGATATGACTTTTTTCATCACCAGCGCAGGACCAGGCAACGGTGCAGATCTGGGCGGCCTTGAGGGAGCTGATGCACACTGCAGCGCACTGGCGAAAGCTGCGGGCTCTGAATTACCTGACTGGAAAGCCTACCTCAGCGTCAATGCGATGATTGATCGTTCCGGCGACCGTGCACAGGTAGTACCCGGCGTCAACGCACGAGATCGAATTGGCACAGGCCCATGGCACAATGCAGCCGGTGAACTGATTGCCAAAGACGTTGATGATCTGCACTCGGACAACAACCCACTGAGCAAAGGCACCGGGCTTGATGAAAGTGGCAATGAGGTTAATGCCCGTGGAGACAAGCCCAACAAGCACGACATACTGACCGGATCAGATCCTCTGGGTATGTACTCAACAGCAGGTGGCGACACTTCCTGCAACGGCTGGACAAGTAGCGCAGAGGGCTCTGCAATAGTGGGGCATCACGACAGAGCGGGCCTTAGCCAGGATCGCCACATGGTCTCCTGGAACTCCGCCCATGGTTCCGCCGGCTGCAGTCAGGACGCATTAACCAGAACTGGCGGTGATGGTTTGTTTTATTGCTTCTACGCAGGTCAATAGACGCCAGCCCCAGCCGTTGAATCAACCGGTAAAAAGAATACACCGCCACTACCTGCCCCGATAGTGGCGGTGCCTGTTGCCCACTGTGGCACAGGGCGTAGTTTGCCGTCTTATAAAAGCAGCGCTGTTACTCAATCAACCGTCTGGCGTTGTAGCGCGCAACTCGTTGTTCTTCATCGGTAAGCACAATACCGTTAGTGCCAGAAAACAGCAGCCTGTTGGAATCAAAACTTGCATGATACAACCCAAGCACATGCCCAAGCTCATGGCTGGTCACACGCGCATCATTTACCGTCGGGTTATCTGCAACAAAAAAGGTTCTGGAGCCGCCGGGCGCAAGGCCGTTCACACCGCCCATTGAGCGCACAAAAAACGCCCAGACAACCGCCTTTTCATTTTTAGCACCGATCTCGAATTGCCCGCGCCGGAGACCGCGAAAAAAATCTCTAACCCCGCCCCGCCCGGTTCTATGTGCCAGCCCCCAAAGCAACTCACGTGGGACCTCCAATCGATCTACCAGCACAGGTTCGATGACTATGTTTGCCTGACGCCAGATTTCGTTTACCCGCGCAAAATGGCTTGCAAAACTATGATCCGATCGACGACTGGAGAGTCTATTATTGCCGCCGTCGCTATCAAGAATGTAGACGGCAATTGGTATTACCAGCTCTGTACGCTCAGCTTGCGGAATGAAACTCCTTTGCTCTGCGTTTGTCCCACTGAAGTGCAGAAAGCCGAGAGATCCAACAAAAAGCAGCAGACATGGCAGGTATCTTTTTGAGCGCATTTCACACGGCATAAGGTCACACGGCAGCAGGCATCTTATGGACGCCTGCTTGGACTAACCTAAAAGTGAAAAGTTACACCAGTGTCTTGATTATTATTACCCATCAAAATTTCAGCGAATAATGGATACCGCCGGCACTCCTCACTCACTATGAATTTATATCGTTTTGCGCCGCTGCTTTTGCTTTTGATCTTCAGCTCCAGCCTGCCAGCGAAAGAAACTGATCTGATTGCACTAAGCAAACAAATCCTGATTGGTACAGAGACCGAACGTCTCACTGCTGCAGAGAAAATTATAAAACGCGGCAACACAGACATGATTCCCAGTCTTGTGCTGCTGATGCGAATTGGTGGATCACACGTTGTTACGCAACGAGCATTGCAGGAGCTGACAGGCAAAACGCTCAGCAACTGGCGCGAGGCCATGGTGTACCAGGAGGCGCATCCGGAGATCATTCCACATCCCAGTTATTACGACCTTAAACTGTGGTACTGGGGCGGTATCGATAAAGACTTCCTTTCTTTGTTTGACAACCCTGCCAATCGTAAAAACTCACGCATACGTTTTGAAGAAATAACCTGGGGAGGCGTGGTTTACGACGGCATCCCTTCACTCGATAATCCGACTATGATTGCAGCAGAAGAGGCCGACTATCTGCTGGACACAGATCTGGTATTCGGCGTTGAAATTAATGGCGATGTACGCGCCTACCCGCTGCGAATTATGGGCTGGCATGAGATGTTTAACGACGTGATCGGTGGTGTACCGGTAGCTCTGGCTTATTGCACACTTTGCGGCGCTGGTATTTTGTTTGAAACAAAGCTAACTAACGAAGACCAACCACTGATCTTTGGCTCATCCGGTCTGTTATACCGATCTAACAAACTCATGTTTGATCGTAAAACCAAAAGCCTCTGGAACCAGTTTACCGGAGAGCCTGTCAGCGGTAAGCTGGCACACTCCGACATTAAACTTAAAATAAGACCAACCACCATCACCTCGTGGGCACGTTGGCGTACCGTGCACCCGGCAACTAAAGTGTTATCTCTTGAAACGGGTCATTTTCGTGATTATGACTCGGGGGTTGCTTACAAAGACTACTTTGCATCACCTGATTTAATGTTTCCAACCAACGCTGACGAAACACGTTTACAACAAAAGACAATTATCTTTGGAGTCAGACTGGCCGGTGGTGCAAAGGCATGGCCACTCGACGCGTTTAATAAAAAAACGGTCATTAATGACCGTGTCGGCTTCACCAATATTGTACTAATTGGTGATGCTAAAACACAGACTGTGCGCGCTTACCAAAGAGACAATCATACTTTTAGTGGTGGTCTGGATGGTCTGAAAAGTACAGAATCAAGCTGGGAGATTACCGAAGCTGCATTGGTGGCCACGGATGGTCGCAAACTACAACGGGTTCCCGGACATATCGCCTACTGGTTTGCATGGGATGGTTATCTGGGTGCGAAGAGTGACCTCTATAAGACTGAATAGATAACACAACTGCAGGATGTTGATCCCGAGAATAACTGTTTTACGATCCCTGCGGATTGTATCCGAGCTTGGAAAATTGTTTTTTAACCAACAACTCGGGTGTTAATGTGAATCCCAGTGTCTGTTGTTGCCTTAGACTCTCCCTGGAGAGCGCGCTACGGACGGTCTGTATGGCACTTTCAACTAACTCCCTGCAATCAACTGGCGCCTGACTACCCAATCTCTTTCTCATTTTCCTGCTCGCAGTAAATAATTGAACACCCGACTCAAACTCTTTTTTATAAACAGCTAACAGTGCCAAAGCCTCGATAGATTCTGCCAGACCAGTCCGGTCTCCTAACATTAAAAATATATCTGCTGCTTCACACAGATATATCTCAGCTGGTTGGGTTTTTCGCTGTTCCAAATCAATCCACGCGCAACATAGTAACGATTGTCCTACATATATTTTGATTCCCATTTTTCGCGAAATAGCCAAACACTCGAATGCCATGTAACTCGCCTTTTGCGTCTCTTTACTTGCCCAATACGAACGCGCAAGATTGACCATTGCATGAGGCAGGCTGGCGGTGACACCCACCTCCTCCCCAACTGCAAGGCTATGTGAAAATGTTTCAATTGCCAGATCGTACATCCCAAGCTCCATATAGGCCTGCCCCGTACAAGCCAGTGCAATCAACACACTCCCATCATCAGGAAATTCAGCGTATACCTCCAGACTACACTCACTGGCCACGATTGCCTTTTTGCATCGACCTTGCAATCGATAAACAATCGCCTGAGCGATAAAAGTACGTGCTTTGTATTTCGAAGGTCCACTAGTAAACACACTGGCACAATGAGCCAGATAATATTCCGCTTCACTGAGCTTATTACTCAAAGCCAACAAGCCACCAAGCGTCAACTCTGCTCTACAGCGAGTATCTGCTGGCTCTTCCCGACCGGCCACCAACATTCTCCTCGAATACTGAATACCCTCACGCCAATGATTAGCGATGAACCAGAACAGCGCCAGATCACCTATAATCAGTAATCCCTGAGCAGATGAAGCAAACCTTGTTTCATATTTGTCACTGATACATAGTTCAATCACATCTCTGATGTTACGAATCTCACATTCAAGCTCCTGTAGCCAATAAGCTTGTTTGTGAGTGAGCAATTCTTTATCTGCAACCAAAACCATATCAGCTATAAATTTTACGTATTTTTTTCTAAACTCAAGATAATCGTCCTTGCGTAACATCCATTCCTTTGCATAAGATCGCAGCACATCATGCATTTCGATTCTTTTACTTTCCGCTTCGGCGAGCATTGACTTACTCAGTAAACTCTCAATTGTAAAGTTAGGAGTTTGTGCTACTGCCAGCAATGCCCTCCTTGAGAAATCGCCACGAAACATACTTGCCACTCCCAGAGTGACTTGCTCCAATTGATCCAGTGAATCCCAATGCTGCTTCATAAGCGCATGCAAAGACAGGTTGCCATAGCCGTTTATTGGCCGTGGGTTCTCAAGCACGTTCTTATCCCTTTGAAGCGCATTGAGAAGCTCAACTGGCTGCAAGGTTTTCACCCAAGGTGCCGCGAGCTCGATTGCAAGCGGAATTCCATGCAAAGACCTGCAAATTTCAGCGATATCTTTGAATTCAACAGATCCTGAAACCAGCACATGATTGGCGCGTTCTGCAGATTGAACAAATAGTTTTACTGCATCTGAATTAATTTCATTGGTCGACTCAGTGGAAAGGCCAGTAACGTTGTAGACCCATTCACCGTAGAGTGCACATTCACTTCGAGATGTAGCAATTATTTTTAAACGCGGCAGTTGCTCTAATAACGGTTTTATTACGACCAGGGCTTGCGATTCAGAGCTGACGTTATCCAGAATTAGCGCCATTTTTCTATCAACTAATCCAGCTACCAACACACCGATATCCGGCGCTATATTTTTCAAGCTAATATTCAAACAGGAAGCTATTTCATTTATTATCGTGGCTTCATCATCCATATGACCAAGCCTTACAAATGCAACATCCATTGCTTTGTTAAGGTGTCGTCCCAACTCAATAGCCAGTCTTGTTTTCCCGATACCACCTGATCCGGTTAGGGTTAGCAGCCGGCATTCCGCACCTTCTACGATCGCACAAAGCTCTTGCAACTCATATTCTCGGCCGACAAATGGAGTAACGTCTGAAATAAAACCAAATGAAACATGAGCTTTTCTTGCACCGATAACTTTAATACCACCGAGATACCGGTAACCTACACCGCGCACAGTCTGTATGTATCCCGGTGAATCAGCACTATCATTCAGAGCTTTACGTAAGTCAGCCACGTAGTCTTTAACGGAATGCTTTGAAACAACAGTGTCAGGCCATACGTTTTCCATGATCTGTTGATACGTGAGCAGTGTGTCTACGTTTCTTACAAAGTAAGCGAGCATCGCAAACGGCTTTTTTCGTAGACGTATATCCTCACCGTTACGCGTCAAACGATACTCGTAAGGATCAATCGCTAGATTTACTGAGCGCTGCTGTCCCATATACCACGTACCTCCATCTACGCGACACCTGACAATATAACAGAATACTCTACGAAAACTCTACCTGCGTTCACTTGCGGACTAAGACACCTGTTTGCAACCATCCTTCTGCTGATCCGTCGCTGCACGACAGTTGTCTGCTCAACAAAACAACTCGGCAACAGATAGACGAATTAAAGCAAAGCGGTTTTTTTTCACCCGAAGGTAAATGCCAGACAGGTACTCTGAACTTCAATATCAAACAACGGCTTCTCTAAGCTGATCTACTCAGGAGTATTTATATCTATGAAATATTCAAAAACCAGAGTTACATTCTTAATCGTTTTCATGTGCGTCTATTTGTCAGGGACAGCCAGGGCCAACGAATCAATTAGACAAAGCGTTGATATGATCCAGTTCGGGACAGGCGAGCCACAACGAGGTGTGGCCGTTCTAACCAGAACAAGAGATCATTTATCCCTATCCATCAGCACTATGGATCTCAACCCAAACTCTGCCTACAGTGTCTGGTGGGTGCTGTTTAACCGACCACAGAACTGCTTGACCCCGGATCTGTGTGATGACACAGATGTATTTGAGGCTCCGGGTGTCCTCAATAGCGAACAGGTACCATCAGTTCGTATATCGACACCGTTTGCAGCCGGGTTTGTAACGGGAAGCGAAGGTGTCGCAACCTTCAACGCAGAAATCGGTGATGGAGCCGTTCCTGATGGTACGTTCATAGACTTTGGCTGGTCAGTCCCTGTAGGGTTCGGACTCGATAGCAACGCCGGACTGACTCGCGGCAATGGCCTGGATGCCGAGGTACACATAGTTCTGAGAAGCCACGGCGATGCAATCGCAGGCGCTGTTGCGGACCAGAGTACAACTTTTAATGGACTATGCGACGTGCAGAGTTGTACCAATGTACAAGCAGCAGTATTCCGCAGACCAGAGACCAGAACTGGTACTCAATGCATTGATACTGATGGGGATGGCTGGGGATGGGATGGCTTTGCAACCTGCATACCATAACTACTATTGCATGATAACGCAGGCCAGTTGTCGAAATCCGAAAGTGATGTAAAGATTGGCGGGCTCTCCTCGCCCGCCAACCGTTATCGGAACAGATGCTTTATGGCAGCTTCTCAAATATAAACCGGCCGACAAACGGTTGTCCGTTGGTAAAGTCGGTATCACCGGCGGCACTGTTCAGCAGGCTGATCGGCACTTGTGGTTGCGTTACTTGATCAGCTGATGTGAAGATAACACCGCTATCAGTACCCGAGTCATAGACTCTAAGATCATGCACCAGTGTATCGACAAAGCCGGTACCGTCAAACAGTGACAAACCATGAACACCAACAAACCAGTCAGGACTTGGCGCTACCATTGAGGTCACGGTAACCAGCGGATGCTCTACAGTTACTTCAAACTCAACACTGACCGAGCCAGGCGTATCATCAACACCGCCACCGGCTATTTCTGCAGCAGCAGAGCCATTGGAAACCGCAGCTGCCACTTCTTGAAGCAGCACCGATCCATTACCGGTTTCTGCCATCAGCTGTATTCCCGCAGTCGCCTGCTGTCCGGGTGCCCAAAAATCCACTTCATTGCTGTGCACTGCACCGACCAGACCGCTGAAGTGTGCAGGCGGTGGATAGTTTACCGGATGAGTCGCAGCACTCCATGTTGCATCGAACGTTAAGCGATAGCGCGCAGAAGTCTCAACAGGTGCATCGACAGGAACGTTGTCAGCACTCGCATCTGTTGTACTGGTGTTGTCAGTTGTTTCAGAGCCGCTGATGGTATCTGACAGCTTTTCAATGACAAACTGGCCGATTGACGGCAAACCGTTCTGCAAGTCAGTATCAGTCGCGGCACTGGTTAGCAGGCTAATAGGCGCTTGTGGCAGTGTTGCAGTATCAGCTGATGTGAAGGTCACACCGCTGTCAGTACCTGCATCGTAAACTGCAAGATCCCGAACCACATTATCGACAAAGTTTGTACCATCAAACAAAGACAAACCATGCACACCAACAAACCAGTCAGGGCTTGGCGCTACCATTGAGGTCACGGTAAGCAGTGGATGCTCGGTGGTCACTTCAAATTCAACACTGACCGTACCGGGTGATGGATCAACACCACCACCTGCAATTTGAGCTGCTGCAGATCCGTTTGAAATTGCATCCGCTACTTCAGACAACAATACAGAGCCGTTGCCGGTTTCAGCCATCAACTGAATGCCATCAGTGGCCTGCTGACCCGGGCCCCAGAACGCGACATCGCTATTATGCACAGCACCGACAAGACCGCTGAAATGAGCCGGTGGTGGGTAGTTAACCGGATGTGTTGCGGAGCTCCAGGTGGCGTTGAACGTTATACGATAACGAGCGCTGCCCTGTACAACAGGCGCGGCATCAGTGTCTGTACCGGTTCCGGTATCAGTCGCGGTAGCCGGTGTTGTATCTGTACTGGTGTCTGTACCGTTATCTGCGTCTGCATCAGCAGCAGCTTCGCCATTGGTATCTGGTGTGGTGTCTGTAACCGGGTCCACACCAGTCTCAGGCACGGCTCCGGTGTTAGTGTCTTCTGTCGTATCTTCCGGCGTATCGGTAACAGCTACCCCATCAAGCACCAGCTGACAATTTTCAACTCTCAGATGACCTTCTGAGTAAAGACTGACAAAACCATTCTCGGGCTGCAGCGCATCGACTGCGAGCTCAACTCGTTGGTTTTTGTGTGATGCATTAATACGCTGAAATCCCTGTAACTCACCGTCCAGAAACACGCTTAAATCAGAGTAACCCTCTACCTCTGCAATCAGACAACTGTAGTTAACCGCCCGGTTTTCTATTGCACCGATAGTTTCTGCAGATAATGCCTGATCAACACACGCGCCATCAGATAAGAACAGTCCGGATCCATCGTTGATCACCGTACCGTGACAACCAGCAGTCCAGTCAGCGGCACCACCAAGATCATCAGTTTCAAGGAAGCTACCGTTGGAGATAAGGTTTTGTGCAGTCGGCGCAGGTCGCGGAGACTGATTGCCTAACAGGGTCAGGCTGCAACTATCGACAACAGCGCCATGGTCACTATGCACCCACATATTTAACGAGGATGCATCCGCTGGTGCAGTGCCGCGTGTATCGAGCCGCATGTAGCTGCCAGACGTGGCTACTGCCACCGGTGCATGATTCAGCGCGCGATAGGATTCATCGGCAAACACCATGCCCATACCGGTCCAGGCCCGTTTCGTTGTGAGCTTAAGAAAACAACTCAGGGCGTATGACTCACCTGGCTCTACAGCGACAGTACGATAAGCACAGTTGCCCGCATTAAGTTGCATTGCTGCATCGCCACGGTAGGCATCTGTCGACTCCGCGATTGACCCAACAGCACAAGCTGTCCAGTAATTCAGACCCGACTCGAAGCCACCGTTGGTAAAGAGATTATCAGTACCAACTGGCAGAGACTGAGGGGTCGCGCGCGCCGCGGCGATGTTATCTCTGAAAACGTCGACTTGCTCACTCGACGCCGGGCGGCTGGCTTCAGGCCTGCTATCAAATACTTGCACGCCACTACCGCCAGAATCGCACCCGGCAAGTACTGCAACAGCAACTATTGCAGGAACAAACGAGTTAGCTTTCATCCAAAATTCTCACAGAGTTATTCGTCGACACTATGGCGACAGACGAATGCACATCTTCAGTGGAGAATACATTCCATGGGTTTACTTGATACTGAGGGAAAAAGGATACAATCCCTAAATATACATACAGTTAACTGGATGGCACGCAACTCATACATTGCACAACCGCAGCATGTGTTCAGTAAATTTTATGCTGATGTTAGAAACTTGTTATAACTTTACGACGCGTCCGTTACCGAACGCTATAGACGCGCGATGTGCTATCAGCACAAACACACCCTCTGACATCGAGATCGACAGTCAGCCTTTTTGGTGACCGGTCAGCTCGTAGAGCGCGTCCAGGTCAGCACGCAGCGCTTCAATCTGTGCCTGCAAATCCTGGGTGGAGACTCTTTGTGAGGACGTCGATGTTTGTGCCGACTCTGCCGGCATTTCCGGCATACCACACAACAAATGACCATAGCGATCTTCGCGCTGGCCGACTGCTCTGGGTATCAGCACAACCAGTGGCGATTCCCCCATGGTCAAACGCTCGAGGCTTACCTGCATGTCATTGCGATCGCTGTACTCGTACAAACGTTGCGTTCTGGTAAAAAGCTCTCCGGCCGTTTGCGGCCCGCGCAGCAGCATGATCGCAATCAGCGCCTGCTGCTTTTTACTCAAACTATACTGGTGTGAAAATCGTTGCTCATAGCGTTCACTTCTGGCGCCCATTTCATAACGTACCAGTGACCGCGACTCAAGTTCCCGCAGAGTGCGAACTACCTCTCCCTGCTGATAGCTGGAAACCGGCTCCCGATTAGATTTCTGGTTACATGCAGAGATCAGGCTGTTGACCGTTAGCGGATACGCATCAGGGGTGGCAAGCTGCTTTTCCATTAAAGCACCAAGTATCCGAATTTCTATTTTTGAAAACTGGCTTTCCGCAGTGTCAGAGGGAGTGCCACTCTCAATCAACGCCGCATCCATTTCTGTGACTGGAAGATCATTCATAGCTCAGGCGCCTATCCAATTCATCATGGTCCAATTCATCGACGAAGTTCGATAGATTATGCTCTGCGAAAAGCATTTGCATGAAATCGTAATCACAATTTTTTAGATCCGGAAGTTTTTTTACTCACTACCAAGTATAGTCTGCGTTCCGCATAGTGCTTAACTTCCTGCTCTGCAAAATACTGCTCCTACACTTCAGCTGCCGGCAATCCGGGATAATATACCGTCTGGTGACAGGAGAGTGTATCCTCCGCTGCAGTTAACACAGGAACCCTACGGGAATACCAATGATTCAGGAATGGATTGACAAGTTACAAGCCCTGGGTGGTTTAAAAGACACCGGCGGTGATACGGATAAACAATCGATTGAGAGCTTGACCGCGCTATTGCTTGTAGAGATAGCACGCTCGGACACAACAATTGAAACCGTAGAATTGAGTGCCATCCGTGAGGCATTGCTATCTTCAAGCACTGCAATAGATGCACAAGCAATTGACAGTATTATCGATAACGCCATTAAAGATGCAGACACGGCGGTTTCACTGCACACTCAACTTCGACAGATTAATATCGAATTCACACACGAGCAGAAGACTTCACTCGTTAGGCAAATGTGGGTTGTAGCAATGGCTGATGGCAACCTCGATGCTTACGAGGAACATATGATTCGTCAAATAAGCGACCTCTTATATCTGAGCCATACAGATTACATTCAGGCGAAATTAGCGATAACTGAATCAGACGATAAAACAAGTCAATCGAAATAGCCGTTTCGAACCTTAATGCCTCGGCATTAACGCATCGTCATTTTTCATTATTTATGACCGATCAGAGGGAAGTTCACTGCGCTTGATAGAGGTACATGCAAGCGCACCAATCAGCGCTGTGAATTTCTGCACAACCACCTGGATGCATAAACATTCGGATTTTAATGAATAAACGTAGCCAAACAGTTAACCGTTACCAGAACTTGCTGACGCTGGTAAAGTCGTGCCTGCTTACCCGCCACTGCTATTCGTCATACTTTTTGACAATAAAGAATTGTGTCGTTAGCCCGGCAATCCACACTCTGCAAACAGCAGGCACTAGAATCAGCCAACGGTTTGCGCCACAATAATGTGATCCTTATCCATATTCCCAGTTGCTGGCATCTGTTCAGCGCGACAGGCTTCGAAGTTTGCGAATTGCCTGCCCGCAAAAACCTGCGCTTGCGCTTCAGCAACAACCCTCACGGCCGACACACTCGTAATATTGTGAAGGCACAATCAACAGCAATTTCTTGCAAAGGTAGCTAAACATGAATTTAAAATTCGCCGTAAGCGTTGCCGCTTTACTCCCGATGCTAGCGGCATGCGGTGGTAGCAGCTCCAGCTCATCAGACGACGGCTCGGGTACTGGCGTCAATGTTGTCAGCCCTGACGACACCGGCACTGGCGGTGGTACAGGAACTGGCAACGGTGACACCCCGTTCGAAACAGACACTATACGACCTGCTGCTGGCACTGTAACCAGCTCTTCAATCAGAGGCGCAACTGTATTTTCAGTACCGGAGCACGGATCTGCAGGCCAGGGCCCGGCGACCAACAACGCTGGTGCCACGTCCAATTTTCCGCGGCTGAGCTTTGGCGATTTCCTGTGGGTTAACAACGCGTTTAACTTCAGTAATACAACCTATGCTGATTGGTCACAGCAAATTGAACTTGCCGGCGCTGATGGAAACCTGGTTCCCACCGTTCGTTATGACTGGGGAGCAGAAGCAGACCTGACCAACATATTCGCCACATCTTCATTCCCTGAATTAGTTTACGGTGTGAAGTCAGCGGCGGAGCAGTCCGCATCGTTTGACGATATCGGCCTACCGATAGAAACTGCACTACTGCCTGAGGAAATCAACATTTCTTATGATTTCTCTTTTGAACAACAGTCAACAGCCTCTCCAACTGGCGATGTAGATCCTGATGGCCAGCCAAACGCAGATTTCTCTGGCTTCAATGTTGTTGCGGAATCGTTCTGGCATGACTCCTGTGATATTGAGCGTAACGGTACAGTAGACGATAACCAGGTGTTCGAATTAATGGTTTGGTTTCACATCGGCAAGCGCGGCCCTTCTGCAGAAGGCCGAAATGGATCAGTCGGCACGTTCACCACAAGTGATGGTGTTGTCTATGACGCGTTTACAAAAACCGATGCATTCTTCCGTGGTGAAAGCAATGTTCGTAACTTCCTTGCATTCGTAGCACGAGATACAACTTTTAGCGGCACTATCCCATACCATGAGTTTGTTAATGAGGCTCTGACCAACCTTGATGCTTACGGTACAGGCTGGCGCAACATTCAGGATTCAGACTGCTTTGCAAATATTCTGTTGGGTTCTGAAGTATGGTACGGCGCTGCAACTATGCAGTGGAATGATGTAACTATCGAACAGGTTTACTAAAACACCGCGTTCGATCCAGCATCAGTGATAAACGAAAGCCCCCTCATCAGCAGGGGGCTTTTTTTCATCTGCCGAAAACTTAAAAAGGATATTGATACAATACATGGCTAGTCACGTATCGATGGTGATGATATAGCTGCCGTCACATGAATACCCGCAAAGCAAGACCGTTACTCGTTTACTCTTCGCTTTTCCTGTTGATCCTCTACATCCTGCCTATCGGGTTTAGCCTGTCGAGTTACCTAATCCAGGGCAATAAAGGAAAAGCCTGGTGGGAGTCAGCCAGCGCTGACAATACACCTTCACACAGCACGCCCCCCGATGCCGCTGTGATTCAGGTATACGCAGCAAGGACGGGCCGCTGGCGCGGCACTTTGGGCGTGCACACATGGATTGCTGTAAAACCTTCCACTGCAATGCAATTTACTCGAATCGAAGTATTCGGCTTTTATCTTCGACGATACGGCAGCACGATCAGCCTCAACCAGCGAGCACACAATCGCTATTGGTTTGGCAGCACCCCACAATTGCTGAGGCAGATAAGTGGTGGTGCAGAGGTAGACGATATGATCGACCGGCTATACAAGGCGGCAGAACAGTATCCCTACGACAACACTTACCGGCTTTGGCCAGGGCCAAACAGCAACACCTTTGTTGCATGGCTTGCGCGCGCAGTACCGGAACTGAATCTCGAGCTACCTGTCACCGCTGTGGGTAAAGATTATCTGCCGAATGCATCGATAATAAAAAGAACGCTCAGTCAGTCCGGGTTGCAATTTTCTATTGCGGGCGTGTTCGGTTTGTTGGCAGGCATTGAAGAAGGAGTAGAAGTCAATGTACTGGGCTTTTCGGCCGGAATAGACTTCTCGCCACCGGCTATTAAGCTACCGGGTATTGGACGTGTTGGGTATCGTGACGTCGAATTCCGTCAATTCTAAACAGATGTCCCACTCTTTACGTAACAAACACCTTGCAGTTGTGCCGTGCAGATAATCTACACGGTGCTTTGTGTAACGCTCACAGCAGGCGTGTTTACAATTGACTGATAAACAACACAGTACCTCTCTGTTAGCTTAAGCAGTGTATCGAGCTGCGATTGTCCAGCGTCTGTATCGAGATAAAAGTGCAAACGGATAGCCTTAAAACCAACCGGTGCTGCCTTATCAACACCGAGTGTTCCGCGAAAATCGAGCTCTCCTTCAGCTGTAATAGTGGCATCACGAAGCTCAACTTCAATCGCCGTTGCCACGGCCTTTAATGTCACACCTGCACAGGCAACCAACGCTTCAAGCAACATATCGCCTGAGCATAGCTCGGCACCACTACCACCGGTGGCCGGATGAAGACCGGCTTCGGCAATGGCTTTTACAGTATCTACCCGGCAAGTGACTCCTTCACCGACTCGACCACTCGCCTTCAACGTCACTACTGCAGAGTCGGGGTTGTCCTGGTACTTTTTTTTCAAAGGTGCCTGCAGTGATTTCAGCTCGGCTGCATCCATGTTTATATCCTGTTGTTCAACTTTATATTGGCAGCGGACAGTATCCGCAGGCTTTCAATCGATCAGGTGATTTCCTGCAGAGCAGAAACTACTGCCTCAGTGAATTCGGGTGCGTTTATATGATGCGGTACTTCAATCAGGCGTCGGTTGTCAGCTCATACCCAGCCCGGGTTTTTCATTGGCATCTTTTGTTGCTGCAAGAGCATGCAATGCGGCACCTGCCATGGCGGCCGCTGCATTGCCAAGTACTTGGCTATTCTGTTGCGCCCAGACTCTGAATGCCTGTGCCATTGCCGCGACTGCCGTGCCACGGTCGTCAGTGAAGACAGCATCAGCCCCCTCGGGATGATACGAAGCGATAACCGCTGGAAATACGTCAGCATTTGAAGTGTGCTCCCCTGAAGTTCATAGATCGACGGTTTTTACCGCAACACCAGCGTTTGCAACCGTGTCGTTCAGGTAGCTCAGTTCATGCGATTTGGTATCAAAAGTTCCAGCGACGAAAACCGTGGAATCAGCCATACAATCCTCCAGAAAAGTAGTGTTGCCTCAATCAATCAGACTTCGCAGCACTAAAGAAAAGGCAGTATCTATAAGCCAGCGCTTCAGAGGCGCACTGGCAAAAATGACGCTATTAAGATTCAGACAACACGATACTGGCCCGTGCTTTATTCCTGCTGAGGACGAATCACTTCCACTTCGCTGTGGGCGCGCTCCATCAGCTGGCCGAGAACTTCTATCTCAAGCTCTCTCATCAGCAGCCCTTCAATCGCCGGAGCGACGTTTTCAAGCGGTGGCAGGGGCGGAGTTTCGCTGCCGGTAACAACGATAATGTGGCAACCGTCTTCGCTTTCGAAGATGGTCGGTTCATTTTGTGCAATTTCAAACAGACGTTGCTCAAAACCAAGTGGTCCGTCGTGATTCATAATCGAACCGACCTCACCACCATTGGTCGCAGAACGTTCATGAATAGAATATTGCTCAGCCAGGCTGGCAAACTCCTCGCCGTCTGACAGGCGTTGGTAAAGCGACTCACACTCTTCGCGGGTTTCTGTCAGGATCTGACTTACCTGCACAGTCTCGCCACGAATAGCTCCCTCGTTATCCTTGTAGAACTGCTCAATCGCCTCTGGCGTTATGTTTAGCTTGTTGGTGACATGGTTTTCAATCAGACGATTAACCACCAGTGTTTTCACTTCATCTCGCAGCGATTCATCGCCGTCAAAGCCGGTCACCAAACCATATTGAAAGAGCACTTCTTCCTGTATTAGTGATTCCGCGAATTTTTCCATATCAGCACGAATAGACACCTGCTCACCGAGCGCCATCTGTCTGATCAGACTGTCAATAAATTCCTGCGTTAAAACAAAATCATTGATGATGGCAATTGGGGTTGCTTCTTCAGGTGCTGCGTCTGGCTTTTCATTAGCGACTGCAGTTGCAAAAGTAAAAACCGCTGTGACCAATGCGCCAGCCAACCTGGCTGTAAGTTGTTGGTAGCGTTGTTTCATTGTGCGGTAATGAGCTCATCCAGAACAGACAAGGCTTCTTCACTGGACCAATCTCGTTCACCAACGGCCCCGGCAATCACCTGGCCTTCGCGATTCAACAAAAAAGACAGTGGCAGATTGTGTGCGCCGTACTCGGATGAAACCGCTTTGTCTGCATCAAGCAATATTGGAAAAGTCACGCCCAGCTTTTCGATGAACGGGGTGACATCATCTGCTCCGCCCTCATCACTGGAAATTGCAACAACGGTAAAACCTCTGTCTTTGAATTTCTGGTATGCGGATTCCATCGAAGGCATCTCTTCCAGACATGGCGGACACCAGGTCGCCCAGAAGTTTAACAACACGAAATCACCCCGGTAGGTTTCCAGACTGGCGGAGTCGGACTCGAGCAGCGGCAATTCAAAATCCGGTGACGGAAAAGGTGGTTCGAAGGTACTCATCTGAAAGCCGTGAAGCGCCGGATCGTGAGCTCGTGCCAGTGGGTTAATGAGCAGCGCGGTAGCAATTATGGTGTATAAGCCGGCAATGCGAACGAGGGATGATATTTTCATAGTCAATTCTTTTTTTAACGTGCGAGGCGGTGAAACACCACCTCACACTGGTACAGCATAAACAGTACAGTCATTTCTTCAATCACACGGATCGAACGTGAAAGTACACAGAGGTTGATTCTAGTGGAGCGAAAGGCCCGCTTGAATGCAACTTGAGTACTTCTGACCGCACAGTCAGTCGTAGCAGACTTGTTTTTCAGGAGCTTTCGCATAGAAAAAGTCCTGACCGTGACCACAGTAGTGCAGGTCAGTGTCTGCTCCAGGCAATGCAGCATAAAGATAAAACGCCGGCTTGAAAGCTTTTTGAATGTCGCTTCCTGACGGCTCACTTGGCTGCGTTAATACGCGACCAGTGGCGTCGAGATAACCGGTAGGCTCAGCGCTGAATGCAATGATCTCATTAGAACCGAAGTTACCGTTACGGAACTTGGCAGGAACACTGACCGCGAATTTGCCCTTATCTTTACCAGCAGTACCACCCTTCAACCAACCAACCGGACCGATGTATTCAGTCGACTGGTTAACTGTGTCGTGGACCCAGGCAAAAATCGCCCGTCGTCCTGGTGGCATCTTCAGTGCGTTATACGCACCGACGAACTGCCCTTTCTGTTCATCAAAAGCGATACTACCTTTGGGTCCGATATCAGCTCCGAAATCGTACCCATCGATAATAACGCCGCCCAGTAGAGGAACTACTTCCTTGGCGCTGGCTGTCCACGAGCCCAGCGTCAGGAGCAGTACAGCACCCCATTTAGTAAAACTGCGTAAACGCATTTACCCTCCCAATAGCTACTTTCAGCAGGTCTCCGGATTGAGACCGACCCAAGTCGCCATAGTTGCAAAAAACGGAGGCGAACCCCCGCGTGAGACAGACTGTTTCGACGCCATTAAGTTCAGCAATGATACAGTCGCCCCGCTGTCAAACTACAGTGATAAACCTGAAACAGCAACCCGTATTTTGGCTGAATGGGGCACTGGACAAACACTCTGAATTTTTATCTAAAAGTGAATAAATTGAATACATTAGTGGTTATTTTCGAATTAACCGAATAGCACACAAGGTCACGGTATTCTGACGCGCGTGCGCGAACGGCGAGACAGTAACCCGAATTGACGCCAGCCCCGAAACCACAGCCCCGAAGGGACGGTTTTCCGGCAGTTGGCAATTGTGGGCTGGCATACTTTGGCAACATCCAACAGCCGGTCAAGAGCTTAAGCTCTGACATATAACGTTCACCATAAGAATCGCCCGGAGATACAGATCATGAAAACCTGGCCTGAGTGCGCTACACGACTAATTGCAGTTGCTGCCGGTCGGGAACCGGCAGACCTGGTTTTGAAGAGTGGCACCTGGATTAACGTACACAGCAGAGAAGCCATCGATAACCAGGACATCGCCATCGCAGAAGGACGTTTTGCCTACTGCGGCCCGAATGCAGATCACTGCATTGGCGACAACACAACCGTCATCGATGCGCGGGAGCAATTCATGCTGCCCGGCTTCTGTGACGCACACATGCACATTGAAAGTGGAATGCTGACACCGGCGCAGTTTGCCAGAGCAGTGATCCCTCACGGCACCACCAGCATGTTTACCGATCCTCATGAGATCGCCAATGTCATGGGGCTTGCCGGAGTCCGGCTCATGCACGACGAGGCTCTGATGCAGCCGATCAACATCTATACGCAAATGCCATCCTGTGCACCTTCGGCTCCCGGACTCGAAACCACCGGCGTCGAAATCACGGCAGCAGATGTTGCAAAGGCAATGAGCTGGCCCGGCATAATCGGATTGGGCGAAATGATGAACTTTCCAGGCGTGATCAAGGGTGATCAAAAAATGCTCGCGGAAATCGCCGCTACTCAGGCTGCCGGCAAAACTGTCGGCGGGCATTATGCCTCGCCTGATCGCGGCAATGCATTTCATGCCTATGCCGCGGGCGGCCCAGCAGATGATCACGAAGGTACCTGCGAAGCAGATGCGCTTTCACGAGTTCGACAGGGCATGCGACACATGATGCGACTTGGCTCTGCGTGGTATGACGTCAAGAGCCAGATTACTGCAGTCACCGAAAAAGGACTCGACCCGAGAAATTTCATCTTGTGCACCGACGACTGCCATTCAGGCACGCTGGTCAACGAAGGTCACATGAATCGCGTGGTCAGGCACGCTATTGAGTGTGGTGCAGATCCACTGGTAGCCATTCAAATGGCTACCATTAACACGGCAACTCACTTTGGTCTGGAACGCGAAATCGGCTCGATTGCACCGGGACGCAGAGCTGATGTCATTCTCAGTTCGGACATTAAGTCTTTACCAATTGACCTGGTAATTGCGCGCGGGCAGGTAGTAGCGAGAGACAACAAAATTCTGATCGACTGCCCGCAGCTTAAATGGCCGGACAGCGCCAGAAACACTGTGAATGCAGGCCGTGATAAGACTGCAAAAGACTTCTTGATCAAAACACCTGCCGGAGCAAAGACAATCACTGCCAGAGTCATTGGTGTGGTGGAAAACCAGGCACCCACTAAAGCTTTGACTGCCACACTGAACGTCGACGACGGCACAGTGAACCCGGATCAGTCGCAGGATATCTGTCAGATTGCACTGGTCGAGCGTCATCGCGGTACAGGCACTGTAACCAATGCGCTGGTCAACGGTTTTGGCTATCAGGGCAAGATGGCCATTGCATCAACCGTAGCTCACGATAGCCATCATATGATTGTGGTTGGCACTTGTCGCAGCCATATGGCATTGGCTGCCAACCGTCTTGCCAGTACCGGCGGTGGCATCAGTATCTGGAAAGATAAGTGTGAGTTGGCGCTGGTTGACCTGCCAATCGCAGGATTGATGTCTGACGCCCCGGCCACCGAAGTTGCCGCCAAAGCGGAAAAGATGGTGGCTGCCATGGCTGAATGTGGCTGTCACCTGAACAACGCCTATATGCAACACTCACTGTTAGCGTTGGTCGTTATACCGGAACTCAGAATCAGCGATCTTGGCCTGGTTGATGTTTCCGCATTTGAATTCACCGATCTGTTCATAGATGGTTAAGCAAACGCCGGTGTTATAGAGAAAACTCCACCAAAGAAACACTTTTTTATAACGGCAACAAGCATTTCTCAACGTTTTGTAAACACCGGAACTACGCTGTCTCGTGTGCCTCTTACAAGCAACTTACATAGAGACGTGAAACACATGAAAATCACCAGGAAAAAGCTTGCTACGTTAATCGGCGCCACACTGCTTGCAGGCAGCAGCAGCTGGGCAATGATCGACAGAGTCAGCATCAGTAACTTTAATCAAAACTTGAAAGGGTGGGAACAGAAGTCTTTCGCCGGTAACACGGACTATCAGATCAGCGAAGAAAACGGTCAAAAGGTGCTGTTGGCCGACAGCACAGCAAGTGCTTCCGGAATAGGCAAAAAGATTAAGGTTGATCTTAACAAGACTCCATATATCAACTGGAGCTGGAGAGTAGACAACACACTGGACGGCCTTGACGAAACCACAAAAGCGGGCGATGACTATGTTGCCAGACTTTACGTGGTCAAATCCGGCGGACCATTAATATGGAAAACCAAGGCATTAAACTACGTCTGGTCGAGTAACCAGGATAAGGAAGATGTCTGGAACAACGCTTTTCAGCCTAAAAACGCGATTATGTTAGCTGTACGCGGCAGCGAGGATAAGCCTGGACAATGGGTTACTGAAAAACGCAACGTGTTGGAAGACTTTAAAAAGACCTTCGGTAAAGACATCGATCAAATCGATGCCGTAGCGATAATGACCGACACAGATAATTCACAACGCGAAGCAAGTGCTGCATACGGTGAAATTTACTTCACCGCAGAATAAGTAAAACACTTTCTACACTGTGTAAACCGCGCCCGGTTATAACATCGGGTGCGGTTTACAAAAAGGTATAGAGCACTTTAATTATTTTAATACACAGGTTCATTACACACTTAAACGTTATTCCCTATGATAGGGTGATATTCAACATTTAAGTAGTCTTACCAGAGGTTCCCAATGAAAAAAATACGAAACCAAGCTTTTAACAGACCGGAATGGTTATCCAGAACAACCTGCATCAGCCTTTTCGCCATCGTACTCGCTGGTTGTGCGTCTGTGCCGGGCTCATCCCCGCAACTGACAACGGACAGCGTCAGCGCTACCGACCCGGCAGTTGATACCCCTGCAGTTGATATCACCGAAGCAAGAGAGAATCCCCTGGCTCACGCTGATAGCGAGGTGCACTGGGGCGGCGTGGTACAGAGTGTAGAAAACCGAAACGATGAAACCTGGATTGAGCTGGTAGAGCGGCCGCTTAACCGTTCCGGGCAGCCTCAACTTGGCAGTCTCTCTCACGGGCGTTTTATCGCAGTGGTACCAGAGTTTCTCGACCCGGTTGATTATCGTGACGGCACGGTAGTAACAGTTGTTGGCAACCTGAGTGGAGAACACATAGGCACCATCGGCAGCGCAAGCTACAACTTCCCGAAAGTTGCAGTCACCGACCATCAGCGATGGCGGCAGGTACGAGCAACATCGAACCGACATTCACATTACCGGCCTTATCGAGGTGCTTTCTCAGCCGGCATACACCTTGGCTCACGCAACTCACTAAGCTTCGGGTACAAAAGCCGAATCTTCGGTCATAAAGGCCGTGGCTTCAGGTCACATGGGCATTTTTCTAATCGACACTCACACGGGCACCATCGCATACACAAGCGGAATCGCGTGATCACCAACTCAAGTTTTCGTAACCGACTGTATCGCTAAATGCCCTGCGCTGCTGCCTGTACGATGACAGGCACGACAAGCAAGCCTGGTAGTGAAAGCGTATAGCTGCACCTGACTGGCAGTATCAAGCGATTCGTGTATTTGCCCACTGCAACAGCATTACCCCACAGGCCCGGCAGGCATCTGCAGTTTCACGCGGTGCCGCCGGGCCTTTTGCGTTCCGGTACAGCCTGCCCTGGCTTTAACATCCCCCCCTGAAGTTTGCTACACTGAAAAAGCGACGCCGTACCTAAGTCTGAACGGCAACTATTGATAGCGCGAAAAGTTGGGGGAATTTTATGAAAGCCGGAATACTGGCAGTATCTACTACCTTGGCTGCAACTATGCTGAGCGCCACCAGCGCCTATGCGGCAGAGTGCAGCAATGAAGTTTGGAACAGAGTCATGGAGCGCGGTAAAGTTGTTGTTGGGGTAAAAGCCGACTACAAACCGTGGGGCTATCGCGATACCGACGGCAGCATCATCGGGATGGAAATAGACTTTGCACAGGCAGCAGCTGACGCTATGGGCGTTGAGCTTGAAACTGTTGCGGTTCAATCATCCAACAGAATGCAATTTCTTGAACAAGGCAAAATAGACATGATGATAGCAACCATGTCTGACAGAGCTGATCGGCGTGAACTCGTCGGCATCGTGCAACCAAACTACTACACTTCAGGCACCAACATCATGGCACCCAAAGCACTCGGGTTCAGTGACTGGGAGGATCTTCGCGGTAAGCCGGTATGTGGCAAGCAGGGCGCATTCTACAACCAGGTTGTCACCGAACGATATGGCGTGGATGTGGTTGCATTTACCGGTAATGCTGAAGCCAAACAAGCTCTGCGTGATAAGAAATGTGTTGCATGGGTCTACGATGATTCATCAATTGGGTCAGACCTTTCCTCTGGTGAATTTGAAGATTTTGAAATGCCACTTGCCTCGGAAGATGACAACCCCTGGGGCATGGCTGTGCCTATTGCCGAAAAAGAGTGTGTGTTCGGCAACTTCATGTCTGGTCTGACTTTTAACATGCATCAGTCCGGCAAGCTTATCGAGCTTGAAAAGAAATGGGGCATTCAACCAACTCAATATTTAATAAATAAGCAAGAGCAGTACGGTGACTGGTTAGCCGAGTAGGCTATTCGTCACTTAATACGCTACAGCATCATAACAGGGGGTCCGACAGACTCCCTGTTGTTGACTGAACTGCACAAGTACGTAGCGCCTTATCAAAACGTATTCAAATATCACCGATAATCGGCCTGCCTTTTAATGGAGTTTTTCAACCGGCTGTCAGACACACTAACTGATTATGCTTGAACTATTCACCGAGTTTTTCCGTCAGTTAGCTGAGGAGCATCCTCGCTGGAATTTCATTTTTTTTTATGAACCACGGCAATGGGAGAGAATCCTCAAAGGTCTGAAGTACACATTGTGGTTGTCCGTTGCCTGCTTGATTTTCTCTGTGATTATCGGTGTGGTTGGTGCGTGGTTACAGAATTCGCCTTCAAAATTTGTTCGCCTTTGCGTCCAGGGCTATATTCAGTTTTTCAGAAACACCCCACCGTTTGTACAACTGTTGTTTTTCTATTTTGCACTCGGGCAATTTACTCCAGCCGTCACCGGACCTGATGGCTGGACAGAAGTACCGATAGTCTCCAACGTAGGCTGGGCGATTATTTCATTGTCATTTTTTGCCGGTGCGTTCAACGTTGAAATATTCCGCAGCGGCATCGAAGCGGTACCTGAGTCAACTCAGGAAGCCTCTACCGCGCTTGGAATGTCACGCTTTCAAACCTACGTTGAGGTGGTTTTGCCACTGGCATTCAGAGTTTCACTGCCAGCGCTAAATAACAATCTGGTCAATCTGGTTAAAACGACAACTCAGGCAATAGGTATTGCCGTACCAGAGTTACTTTATCAGTGCGTCACTATCTGGAATGACTTTCCGAGTGCCATGTACCCGACGATGCTCTTGCTTTTTGTTACATTCATTGCATTAGTTGGTGTACTTGTATTTGGCATGAACCGTTGGGAGCGGGCAATGCGTATACCTGGCTACGGACACTGACAATGCGCTCATCAATACCAGGCATTCATTCAAATCGAACCACCGACCTACCGGTACTTAAGCCGTACAGGTTGAATCATTCAAACGATATCACTGACCTTCAGTTTTCCAATTGGCTGGTTTCAATACCAAAATGGTTCTGGCTGTTATTGTGTGCAAGCGTGTTGGTCTGGCCAGCGATAGCAGCAGCTGCATCCGGGTTTACCACAAAGCAAGCTTTTGAAGCGTTGTTCAGATGGATTCCGTTTATTGTAACGGGTGGGTTTTTATTTAATATTCTGATTTCCTTTTTCGCCATGCTGATAGGCACAGTTACCGGTGTGGTGCTCGGTCTGATGCAGTTATCGCCGTTATCTATCATTCGATGGCCGGCAAAAATTATCACGCAGACATTCAGAAACTCACCATGGCTGGTATTGCTTTTTATTGTGTTACTGGCATTACCATTTGAAGTTGAAATAGGTGGCAAGATCATTCGAATACCAGACTGGATGAAAGCCGTGTTCGGCCTTTGCCTGCCCATTATGGCGAATATATCAGAGGTAGTCAGAGGCGCGGTAAACTCCGTACCCAATGGCCAATGGGAAGCTTCCGAGTCACTCGCATACACAAGACAACAGACTTTATGGCAGATCATCCTACCCCAGTGTTTTAAAAGAATGATTCCACCATGGATGAACTGGTATGCGATTCTGACCATGGCAACACCATTGTGTTCGCTACTGGGGGTTGAAGAAATAATCACACTCAGCCGTCAGGCCATTGAAGCCGAGAACAACCGACCGGAACTACTGGTACCGTTCTACGGATTTGCGTTACTTATATTTTTTGCTTATTGCTATCCAATAGCGAGAGCCACAATTGCACTGGAACGACGCTATGCCGTCAAACTTTAGCAGCAAACACATGTTGAATCACCCCTGGACTCCTGACCAACCCATCGTTTCGATCAATAACGTACATAAGTCGTTTGGAGACCTCGAAGTACTCAAAGGAGTATCGCTTGATGTCATGAAAGGCGAGGTCATTTGCATCATCGGTCCATCCGGCTCTGGAAAATCTACGCTAATCAGATGCATAAACGCGCTCAACGATATACAACGGGGCTCGATCACCGTAGAGGGACAGGAAGTCCACGATCCAAAGGTAAACAAACTGGAACTTAGAAAAAAAGTTGGCATGGTGTTCCAGCAATACAACCTGTTTCCACATAAGACCGCTCTGCAGAATGTCATGATGGCACCGATCAAAGTACTGAAACAGGATAAGAAAGCAGTAGAACAACTCGCGCGTAAATTGATTAAACAAGTGAATCTGGAAGGTAAAGAAAACAGCTATCCGGGTGAACTTTCCGGCGGTCAGCAGCAACGCGTAGCGATTGCACGCTCACTGGCAATGAACCCCAAAGTAATGTTGTTCGATGAGGTTACCGCTGCACTGGATCCGGAGACCGTCAAGGAGGTACTCGTCGCTATAAAAGATCTGGCCGAGTCAGGCATGACCTGCATCCTGGTCACTCACGAGATGGGGTTTGCCCGGGAGATTGCAGATCACATTTACTTTACAGATCGCGGGGTGATTGTTGAGCATGGACCCCCATCTACATTTTTCACCGAAGCAAGTGACCCACGCACTAAAGAATTCCTGAGTCAGATTCTATAATAACGTGGTACAAACACCGTTTTACTCGGACTTTAGCTCACGACCATACTGAGGCACGTTGTCCTCGAGCTCGGGATTCATAAAATCTATCTCCATACCATTGCAGCCAGTCGGCAGGCTCCACTGCAGTTCAATATCAATAATGGAGGATACCTTCTTACAGAAATCTGCTTCATGCCTGACAATAGTCACTTCACATCGCCCGCCACTAATAGAGTGCTCGACTGAAAAGTCTTCAGGCCTGGTACAACCATTACTGCTCACTGAAAAACGCAGTGTTTCACTGTTAAACACTGGATTTCTGATTTTTTCCATATCATCCACCTGCTGGTTGATACCCGTTGCATCGTCTAACAGGATCGCGTCAGTCGACATGCAAGCACTGAGTGTTAGTACTAAACAGGTACTGGCGAAGATCGACATTAGCGATCGTTGCATTGGTTTATGCGTCATTATTATTTGCTGAAACGACTACCAGAATACCGCACTCTCATAAGGTGTTGAAAAGCTATAGCACTCGACCCAACCCGGCCAAACCACCCTTGCAATAGTAAAATGAAAAGACCTAACGGACCCATCAAGCCTCCGCCTCCACTATCCGCAGTGCTGCCGACACTCTGAGGATTAACAGGCGGTGGTTCTACAGTGGGCGGCTCCTCTACTGTGGCGGTAACTGGTGCAGCGACTGCAGCTGTGGAAATAGTCAGCGAATAATCAGCGGCAGTGGCGCCAAGCACCACGACATGTGCCTCTGTTTCCGGAAGGTTAAAGCTGCAGCTGTCAATGGCAGATCCTGTTTCATTCGAACGGCACAGCAGGGTGTCCAGAGTAAACGGCCTTGCGGAGAAAACCCAGAGGTCAGCGTTGCCCGATATGCTTGTGACCTCTGCAGAGTTTCCGGCATTAGCAATGTATACATCTCCGGCAGCTTGTAACAGGCTGCCTGTTGCAGCAATATTCGGCTGCAGCACCCGCGCACCAGCGTCAACAACTGGTTGTACGCCATCACCAACAGTTAGCGTATAGCTGGACTCAACAAAACCCGACACAGCGATGTAGAACTCACTATTATTTTCAAACGTACATTCATCAAGCGAAGTACCAGCGAGGAGCGATGTACACACAAGTGACTCGTCAGAAAATACCGGCGAATCGGACACAAACAAATCTGCATCGCCATCCAGAGTAGCAAGACTAATCCTGTTGATGCCGGACACTGCGTAAAAATCAATCTCACCTCTTGTCACCAAGGCATCAGTGCGGCTGTTTGCATTTATTTGCGTTCTTATCTCGGGAACAGCAAGCACGTCTTGCTCGGCGATACCGGTATAAACCCTGAGATCACTGACAAAAGAGTTTATCCAGTCAAAATACGCAGCAACACGGGTGTAGACACCAGGCACTCCCGGGCGCGCACAACCAAGACCGACACTGACAATACCAGCCTGTACAGATTCATCACCACGCTGCACAAACAGTGGCCCACCACTGTCACCCTGACACGAATCAAGGCCACCTGTTCGAAAACCACCGGCACAAACAGCAAGTTCCTGCTGTAAATTGACTGCCGAATTTTCATAAAAGGGTGCGCAAGCGCCATGAGAGACTATTGGCAGATCTACTTCTTGAAGGATGGGCGAAATTTGACCACCTTCACTGGTTGCACCCCACCCGGTCACAGTTGAGGTCTCACCAACCTGTGGAAATAAACCCGATACCTGAGGTATTGCTATGGGTTCAATATTAACCGGAGCTGCAAGCTGGATAAGCGCGATGTCATTGCTATCAGTCTCGACGGAGTACGCCGGGTGAATGATGACCTGAGCAATCGCAGCAAAAATCCCATCATCACCAGTGATATCCAGTGTATCGATTAAAAACGCAAGATCATCTACATCGGTTGGTTGTCCGGTCTCGGAATCGACAAAGCAGTGTGCTGCCGACAACAACCAGCGGTCAGCAATAAGGGAGGCACCGCAAATCGGAAAGAAAGCATCGACGCTCTGACCACGCCTGTAGATTGCAGTCATCCACGGGTAGTCGAAATCAGTAACATCACTGCCACCGACAATACGAATCGTACGGTCTGCAGAGAAAGCAGGCGTACTGATCGAGAACACAACAAAAAGAGATAGAAACGCAAGGCGAAAAGGCGCGACTGCCAGCATGGGGTACTCCAGGGTTTCGCTGCCCAAACAGTAGCATATAACCGATGGTTGACCGGCGCATTTTCTATGACCGACCTATCAATGCAGGCAACAAACGACCTATCCGATCCACGTGAGTTGCACGTGTTTACAAAGGAATCAGAAATTTAGAGAACGACTGCGCACAAACGACGCGAAGCTACAACAAACGATACATTGTTAAGATTCATGCGGGTGCAATCAGCTGCTGGCAGCAGGGTATTGAAAAGCTATTGCATCCGGCTTGAGGGCGTAAAGCTCTACCTCGACAACGCTCATTTGTAAGCCATAAACTGCGCTTTATCAGTCGGGTTCTCTGGTCAAAATCGTACTGTGGTATTCGCCCGATATCTCGTCTAAAACACTCTGTTAGACGTGAATTCTGCGCCAGATATAGCTGAATAAGTTTCCGGTTCGGTCCTGATTCGCTCGCCACGCTCGAAAAACAGACTGTGGCAAGGTCATAAGCTGTGGTACCGAACTAACTAAAGAGGCAGCAATTCTGCACCTGTCTTTTTCTATGCCCAGCGCTTTCATGTCACCACCGCAAACCATCTGCACAACAGCAAGCTCGGAAGGACTGAGTAATTTTCGCCACCGGTCCACTCCTTGACGATGGAATCCGGCATTCGATTTAAATTCATCAAATGAGGAATTCAGTGAAGGCACATTGAGCATGGCCGGATCAAAGGGCTCGTCGAGCCATTCCGTAATTTCTCGAAGATTGCGCTCAGGGTGCTCCACTAAAGACTCATATCTGACTATCTTGATCCGATCATGGCCGTGTTTTTCCAAAGCAGCCATAGCAGATCGGGTAGCACCGCGCCACAGCAAGGATGCTATGACGGGGTGATACGAATCGTGCGATCTTTTTTTCTCTCGGATAAAATCAAGATCGTTTTTGTCATACAGGTCATGACTGTCGCGAACACTCCACTGCTTATAACTCGCCACAACACTTCTTGGGTCACGTATCACCGAGATAATTTTTGCTTTGGGAAATGCTTCCAGGATCTCGTCGCTTCGAAACACGTGGCGTGGCGTTTTCTCGCCCCAACGCGATTTCTTATTTTTTTCAGCATCGAGCATGCAGTAGGCATGGAAGTAGTCATCGCGTGATTCCAATCCATCGCGCCTGGCTATTTCCTGCGCTTTGTCTTCCAGCGTTGTTCGATCCAGCCAGCCTCTCTCAGGGTCACCGTAGTGGCCGAAGGGCTGATGGGAAAGCGCCATAAACCAATCCTGAACAGATTTTCGTTCTGACTCGGAAGCAATAGGACTACCGCGCTGACAACGCTCGTCATCGAACCAATGCGTTTCGGAACTGATATGAATGTTGCTGTGCCGATTCAAAGCTTCAAGAAAGAGTGTGGTACCACTACGGGACGCACTGACAATAAAAACCGGCTCCGCACTGGCGTCTAGCATGGTTCACATCCTCGAAAAATGACCAGAGAGGCTATACCCTCTTTGATGAAGCGCGCCAGCACTCGTCGCGTCACGAAACGACTGCGCCTGAAACATCGAAGCCATCGACCAGGGCAACCTGGCAAGTTTGTAGCCACTGAACGCAGCGCCAGGTTGAGATTGTGCATAAAAAAGTCGACCAAACTGGGTGCCTGCATGGAAAAGAAAACGATCTGTCGGACCGGTGCCAAGCAACTCTGCGGCGAGCCACTTCCGAGCGACTACATGCTACTTGCCGATGCGGCCTGCGACCATTGCAACACCTTCACCTTGTGACGCATTCGGAACAAAAACGAACCAAATCGTAAACAAAATCAGAAAACCGACATTAAGAAGCAAGATTAATGAGTGTGATCTGAATATCGAAGCGTCACTGGCCAATAGCGAAAATAACAAATAACCGCCGTTTGGCCACCACGTGAGCATACAGGAGCGTCACCCAAATCCCTGATTAAGAGCCGCCCATATAGCATCCCCGCGAGCATTGACTCTGATCAGTCAGGCGCGGCGCGTACGTAATGGTACCATATTGCTTTGCCCGTCAGGCTGGTTGCAAAGACCAGAAGTCTGCAGAATTCAGGAGCAATGGTCTTTCGCAATATGACCGAAGACATTTTCACAGACACGACTATCGTTCCGCATGCAATTGGCGCAGACGCGAAACCGTTGCATCCAAACCACTCTGAAGCAGATCGGGAAATTCATCAGTGGCAGCAAAGCAGCGCATTCTATGTCACACCGGACGACGGCACACAGCATATCGTTGACGTTCTAATAAAAGAGCGTGCTCCGCGGTTATCGTCATCATTGATTTGGCCTCTGATCAAGCCGGTGCTTTATCAGCTGCTTGGATACAAGACAGGGGTAAATCTGGTCAATACGGCAGGCAGGATGTCTGCCGCCGATGCATTTACACATGCATCGAGATTGATGGGTGTAAAGCTTCAGGCAAGTGGCACAGAACATATCCCGAAAACGGGTGGTTGTATCCTGGTACTGAATCATCCGACTGGTATTGCCGACGGGCTTGCCGCTCACGACCTCGTATTGCAAATACGACCTGATCCGATTGTATTTGTTAACGGTGATGCTATTCGGCTGAATCCACGCCTGCGCGAGAAACTGATTCCAGTGGAATGGCATGAACAGAGGAAATCCCGCGCCAAATCACGTGAGACTGTCAAAGCCACCAAAAAAGCATTCGCCGATGGTCGTGCGGTCATTCTGTTTCCATCCGGTCGGCTGGCCTACATGAATGAACATAAACAACTGCGCGAAAGACCATGGATGTCGAGCGCTGTCGTGCTTGCAAAGAAATACAAAGTTCCGATTGTGCCAGTGCATCTTAAAGCGAAAAACAGCAAACTGTTTTATTGGCTGTGGAAAGTAAATGAAGAACTACGCGACATGACCGTATTCCGCGAATGGTTTAACAAGAACGGAAGTGCTTACACTTTTACAATCGAAGCTCCAATTCAACCAGAGGAATTGCTTGAAGACAACGATGAAGCCATAGAAGAATTGCAGGCTTACGTAGAAGATGGCGTTGTACAGGGATTAACCTTTCAGAATTGGAAAATTGCAAGGTAAGCTACTTGAATTATCGTCCAATACCAAACTTCAAAACCATTGCCAGCTAAGGCATCTTTAAAACGCGCCGAACGTCCCTGTAACACACAGGACTGAATACTCAGCCCTGCTGAATTATAGAAAAATAGTTTTATACCATGAAAGAATATAAATCGACCATTTCGTCCTGCGAGTAAATTCCATCACTAGCCCATTCATTCTCTGCCGAATCGACCAACTTCAGATCACCAATTGTAGATGAAGTAAACAACTCATCGTCATTCGCAACCAGCAATGAGACTATGTCTTCGTTATCCGTTGCAGCAATATTAATATTGGATAGTGGTGGCACAACGGTCACAGCTAATTCGGCAAACGCTGAATCCCCGCTACCGTCGACAATACTATACTCAAATGTCTCTGTGATTTGTGATTCTACAAACGGTGCGAAATAAATGTAGCTCCCGTCAGAAAAATCAAACTCCAAAAAACCACCGGCAGAAGTTTCAACATCCAATATGGTAGCGGAAGCCTGATAAGTGATTCCATCGACAATGATTTGTTCGACAGAGAAGTTGCTATCCTGTTGCCCATCATCTCCGATACTGTCATTTTCAAATACATTACCTTGCTGCGACGCAGCAATTGTTTTAAACAAAATTGAAGGTATATCCCGGACGTCATTTGTAGCAATGGTGTTTTCTTCACCACGATTATCAGCAAAGCCCTCTTCTGACAAATTAACAAATCTAGTTTCATCTGCATCATCACGATGAGAGACTAGATCCACATTGAGCAAATTTTCTGGTGTAGCACCACCTCCGAAAGCGATACCGTATGCCTCATCAAAATTGTTTTCTACAAACTCCTCCCAGGAAGCCAATGCAGCTGCGTCCGGGACTGGACTTCCTGAGTCGGACAAAGGCCGACCATCGGTAAAAAAGTAGTAGTTTAGTGGTCCGTCTGGCACTGTCTCTGGGTTGCCATTTACATCCTGATCAAAAAATTCCTGAGATAACTCCAAGGCTTCACCATAATTGGTAAATCCACTCGCCCTCAGTGCATCGAGAAAAGACCTCAGTTCAACAGAATTGCCAGGGCCAGATACATCGAACCATGGCGATACGTTGTCGTGGGGCATGCTGGTGTAAAAGTTGTCGAAAGGCACCGGGATGTCGTCACTGATCGGACCAGCACTACCATCAAAACCCAGTATCTTGACCGATCCAACCTCTTCTCTCGCAGCAAACTGCTCTATCGCGTCCCTGACAACTTCCAAACGGGAAGTGATTTCACCATCCAAACCAACAACGTCATTTGTAAAGCCTGATGGATTCTGATCGCCAGCGGTATCACTACCCATACTACCTGAATGGTCTACCATGATAACGGCGTTTGCCAACTCACCACTCAGCTGAACTTCTTTCTGATCATTAAGCGCAACAGGTACCGGATTTGGATCGATTACATCCAGGCTAACCACATCTTGATCATCTTCCTGCGGATCATCATTACCCGGCGTAGAGTCAACATCTTCCTGATCTGCAGTGGCAACCTCTGCGATGTTTTCAAGAGTGCCCGGTAGATTGACTACAGCATCCACTGCCAGTGTAATCGATGCACCCGGTGCCAGATCTCCAATGATCAGTTCACCAGTCGCAGGATCAAAATCAAGGCCTTGTGTTGCACTGGAAAAACTTAAATCACCATTATCAAAGTGATCAGCCAGCTGTGTACTAACACTGACACCAGTGGCCAGTACTGTACTTACGTTCTCGACTGTGATCACATAGGTTACTGTGTCACCCACATCAGCTGAATCAGCAGGTGTGTTTCCATCAGCGAGTATTTCCTGCGTTAGCTCAAGGTCGATAATCTCCGGAACTGTCAGCAGTGCGTTGTCTTCATCGTCTTCAGACTGATCGCCGTCGTCATTATTCACTTCAGAGTCAGGGTCAAACTGATCCGATGCACTCACTTGTGCGATATTCAAAAGCTCACCAGTGTCTGTCACTTCTGCACTGATAGTGAGCAAAGCCGTTTCACCAACAGCAAGTTCACCAATAGCCCATAAGCCACTCTGTGCATCAAACTCTGTTTCATCTGCTGTGTGCGAAACATAGACCACGCCCTGAGGCAGAATATCTTCAACCTGAACACCAGTGGCAGCATCAGGTCCGTTATTGGTGACTGAAACTGTCCACTCTACGATATCACCGGGAGCTGCAGTTTCAGGCAGTACTTCTTTATTCAACTCAAGATCTGCAGCAACTGCATCTACTACAGCATCATCCTGATTGTTGTCCGGGTTACTGTCGAAAGTGTCACTACTTACCGCCGCTGTATTGGTACGCGCACCATCGGCATCATCCACAGTGACAGTAATATCAATACTGAAAACGTCACCAGGTGCCAGATCACCAAGCGCTAACTCACCGGTGGCCGGATTGAAGTCTTCATTACTGGAGGATACGAATGTCGTTCCTTCCGGCAGTGCGTCCGCAACAACAACATTCTCTGCTGTGTCAGGACCGTTGTTGACTACTTCAATAGTCCAGACTACTTCATCACCCAGGTCAGGAGCTGACTCATCCACTGTTTTTGTGATTGCGAGATCTGCATCCACCGCATCAATGCTCTCAGTAGCTACATTGTTTGCGGGATTCGAGTCTTCAGTATCACTGCTTACCAGTGCAATGTTGGTTTGCACTGCCGCAGCATCTGTTGCGATAGAAGTGATCTGCAGCATGGCACTCTCGCCACTTGCCAAATCACCAATTTCCCAAAGGCCTGCAGGCTCATCGAATGCACCCATAGTTGTGGTATCAGACACGTACTCTACGCCACCCGGCAGATTGTCATTCACTGTGACATTCTCTGCGTCTTCAGGGCCATTGTTAGTCACAACGATAGTCCACACCACTTCACTGTTCAGATTCGGCGTCGGATTACTGACAAGCTTTACTATCTGTAAGTCAGCTCCGCTCTCTTGCATATCTTTGCAATCGCACAGGCAGGCCACACATGTCGCTCCTTCACCATAACCTGACTGCCCATGATGATGCATGCCATGGTCGTCCCGATCATCATTCTTGCCTTTGCCGCCACGGCCACCTTTATCGTCATCATTTTGATCATCGTCACTACTCATATTACCACCGGTATCACTACCTGTATCGGCAGTCGATCCATTAGATTCAGATGGCGTTGGCTCTGCCACTGTAATGCTGGCTTCAGCGTTGTTATTGGATTGATCCTCATCTACGGTATTGCTGGAAGCAGCTGCAGTGTTGACGTACTGCATACCTGCATCACTCTCGACCCGGGTACTAATTACCATCTCAGCCGATTCTCCGTCAGCAAGATGACCAACATTCCATACGCCAGACTGGAAATCATAAGCACCTTCTGATGCCCTGGCGCCAAGAAAAGTTAATCCGTCCGGCAATGATTCATTCACCTGCGTATGCCAGGCAGTGTCAGGTCCCGAGTTGGTCACCGAAAACGTCCACTCAACCACTTCTCCAACCTTAGGCGAGGGATTATTGACCGCCTTGACAAGCGACAAATCTGCGCTGGTTGGCTCCCATGGGTCTAAAGCGACTGTGTTTGTGTCATTCGACGGATTGCAATCGTGCGTATCCGTACTTACAGTCGCGTAATTGTTTATGTAGTCGTCTACTTCCATAACCACCATAGTGATCGCCGCTGTTGCCTGCTCTCCTACTGCCAGGCTACCTACGCTCCACAGCCCCTGTGAAAGATCAAAGTCTCCAAGCGAGGCATGCCCGGAGACAAACTCCATGCCTTCAGGCAACAATTCGTTGACACGAACATTATCAGCCGCCGATTTACCATCGTTCGATACGGTTATTGTCCAGGTTACCTCCTGGCCAAGCCTCGGCGTGTAATCGTCAGCAGATTTATGGATGCTTAAGTCAGTAATCGCATGCTCTTTCATAGATTTACCTCGCTTCGCCAGGTACGGGTTAAGCAATGGGAAAAAGTTAAACCGAACCTATTGATATGTGAATTGTGTCTACACTAGGGGCGCAGCTGACGCATTTTGCGTTCCACTAATCTGCCGCGCTAACGCATATTCCATGAATAAAGAGAAATACATCCCAATTTGCTACTAGAACCGCGAAACAAAGAGCAGACAAGACAACCTAAAGAGAAATCGCCCCCCCCCCAACAGCGTCGACCGGCTGCCAATCCAGAGTAGGCGTTCCTGTGCACGAAAGCCCAAAGTGAGTCACTTCTCTGACTTGATCGAAGCGGGGTATCGAAAAACTAATCTGTTCGTGGTGGAATCAGTTGCGCGGTATTAATCTATAGTCGTTTTCAGCAGCGGGGCGTCTGAACAATCGCATAGGAGATCTTGACTTAGCTTTCACACAATGATTCTGCTCTTATGACACCTACATACTTTCCTACTTTATGTAGCTGTAAATCTGTGGCACTTTTCTATAGGAATTAAACAAACGGCAGGCTTGAGAAGGCTAATCTTCGACGGTCACAGACAATGGCGTGAGAAGCGCTACCCAATATAAATACGTCGCAATCAACCACGGGGACTACAGCTATCGGCTATCGGCTATCGGCTATCGGCTATCGGCTATCGGCTATCGGCTATCGGCTATCGGCTATCGGCTATCGGCTATGATGAGTCTATTCTATTAATGAAGACACTATAGCCGATTTCAATGCCGGCTTAGAAACAGTTGAATTGCCGCCGCTTGGTTTTCACAATTTAAAAAAATTAAGAGCACTTCCTTTGTAATTCTTCACTCAAAAAATCTTTATTGTTATTCAAGTTTAACCAGCTACACATTATACACATCAAATAATTCGCTCGATTGTGGTGGTGAAATTTTTACACCATAGTAGATTATTGCTACCTCAGGAGAAATCAAGTGAACTTATCGAATCATTTTAATGCACTATTTACCACATGTTTCTTACCATCAACGTTCCATATTTTTTGCACTAGAGCGTTGGTTCTAAACGGCAGGAACGCCAGAGCCAATACATCACTTCTCTCCACGAGCAACTTCACAAGTAATGGCGCCGTTATACCAAAAACCAATGAAACAATTGTAGCCAGAGCCAACACAGTTTCGTTTGTTAGCCCATTAGTTAGGTAACTATACATCCAAGCATAGAGAACATAGTGGAATATTAATATGTATATACTAGCCTCGCCTAGTTTTTGGAATACTACACTAAATATTTGTATCCTTGAAAACCACCAAGCGCAAGAAATGACAACATATATTCCAGCGAACGCAGCCAACGTTGCAAATAACGGTTCGTTGTATACTCTACCTCCGATATTAATTTGTGCACCGGTATATTTTACAATGCAGAAAAATAAATACACACAACAGATTAGAACATTAATTTGCGGCTTAAAACTAACGAGTTTATTTTTAAGTAAATTACCTGCTACGAAATATATTGATGTAAACAACACCATATCCATAGTGAATGGCAGCGCAGGCACAGCAACTGCAGACCCATAACTGAGCGTCTCTTTTTGCAATAAATCCAGATTTATAAGGGCACCTACTGCTATCAACAAAAACAGAATTACCGCTTGAAGACTAAAAGAATGATTCTTAAAACGAAGACAACGAAACAAGACATAACAGACCGCATAAAGTGCAAATAGATGAGTCAAAAACCACAACGGAACCAAACTTACGGAACCCATATCCCCATAAAATATACCAATTAACTGTACGTCTAGATTACCACGACCCATCAAACTATTAAGAAACAGAACCAGAAAGGAAACTGCAAAATATGGTTTGAGGATACTCTCTGCTTTTTTTAGGAAGAAATATCTGGGTGCAATTTGGCAAGAAAAAAATATTCCAGACAAAAAGAAAAACAATGGCATCCTGAACAGCGCCATCGGCTCCATCACGGAGTTATAATCGAATATAGAACGCAAATGATGTTCTAATTTGCTATGCGCTACAGCAACAAGAGATATTGAAATTCCCTTGGCGACATCAATGTACTTTATCCTACATTCCACAGCCAAACCCCCAGAATTATATCTCTATAGATAATTTCTAAAAATTCATAATCAGAATACAGCATAATTTTCAAAACGATTAACAAAAAATCCGCAACCCTTCATGGTGCACCACTTCTGAGACCATCTTTATTACAACGTATTCAACATTTGGGCAATTGATAAAGGCCACACTCCGCATTTCAACTCTGAACAAGCCATTATCTCCTGAAATAATGTGACCCTACATCACTCACCATTTGAGGGCTACGCTGGCAATCAGTACCTAATTACTGCTCAGTCAATGCTTTCTCACGCGCCCGGTTTACTGGGGTAAGTAGATACTGAAGGACCGATTTCTGCCCTGCCAGAATATCAATCTCTGCAACCATACCCGGTATGATTGAAAGCTCGCGCCCGTCTTTTAGCCCCATTGAAGTTGAGTCTGTTCGAACCCGTACCGGGTAGTAGGTATCACCGTCTTCATTTTGAATTGTATCTACACCAATGTACTCAACCACACCTTCCATTCCACCGTACACGGTAAAGTCATACGCGGTAAACTTGACAGTCGCCTGCTGCTCGGAGTGAACAAAACCAATATCCTCCGGCCGTATATTCGCCTCTACTAACAATGTGTCATTTATTGGCACAATTTCCATTACGCTCTCACTGCCGCGAATCACACCGCCTTCGCCGGCAATATTTATCTTATTCACAGTTCCATAAGTGGGAGAACGCAGCACTTTTTTGTCCAGCGAATCACTTGATCTGGCCAGCGCACTGTTGAGTGACGCGAGCTCCGCGCGCAATGCATCGTGCGTATCGAGTGCTTGCCTTACTGACTCACTCACCAATGTATTCAGGGTACCCTGTAGTGTGGATACATCACGCTCGGCACGGATCAGATCTATCCGCGTCATTGATTCCTTACCCAACCGAAAAACTTCAAGTTCATTTTTAGCATGCCCTAATATATTCTCAGCAGCGTTCTTTCTGGCTAGAAAATCCATCTTACGAGCATTAAATAAAGCATTCTCAACCGACACTATTTCCGGATCAAGCGCCTCGTCGTAGAGAGGATCTGAAAATCCTTCAGCCTCCGCCTGCAACCTGCTCATACGTGCGAGCACAAAATCCCGCCTCGCTACGGTTTCATCGTAGTTGGCCTGCGCGACAGTACTATCAAGCACAAGAACAACCTGTCCTTCCTCAACAACATCACCTTCGGTAACCGGAATATCTACAACAATGCCATCATCAAGACTTTGAATTATTTGAACCTTGCCACTGGGAATAACTTTACCCACTCCGCGTGTCACTTGATCAATTTTGGCAACCGAGGCCCACAACACCAACATCGCAACACATGCAAGGCAAAGTAAAGGCACCCATCTGGCCTTCATGGTTACTGCTTTTTTGCGCAGCTCAGCACTCTGATCATGAAGCTTCAAGGTAGAGGTCACTATCGAGGCTGGATAATCCACCTCCTCACTATCAAGAGCCGGCTGGCCGGTATCGCTTTGATTATGCGTGTTAGGTTGATTTGCCAGATCATCTAATTCAGCTAAATCCCACCCGCAACCTGAGCCGGGTGACCGCTCAGACTTCTTTTCCGGGGAGGCCTTACGTACCGACGCAGCGTGTTGTTGTTTCATGCAGACTCTGCACTTTTATTGATTCGGGTCCGCACCTGTGGCTTAGCTCGCTGCGGGTTCTGCAATCCAGGCACTTCACCTGGCGGGCAGTCTGCTACTACTTTGCCGCTATCCATCACAATAGCTCTATCCACCAACTGCAAAACACCTTTTTTATGTGTTGCCACAATCAGCCGTACCGTTCCCTGCTGCTTCAACGCTTTAAGCGTACTAATGACTTTTTGCTCTGTATTCGGGTCCAGATTGGATGTTGGTTCGTCCAACAGAAGAACCAGATAGTCGCGAACCAGACATCGCAACAGCGCCACTGCCCGCCGTTGACCACCAGACAACAAAGCACCTCGCTCACCTACCTCTGCGTCAAGTCCATGTGGATGATTATTTATGTATTCATCTAAACCAACACCAGCTGCCAGCTGCAGAATTTTATTGTCACTAATGCTTGATTCACCCAGTTTGATGTTATCCCGTAGAGAACCCGCAAAAAGGGCCACGTCCTGTGGTACGTATCCGATATGTTGCCTCAGCGCTGACGGATGATACTGCTTAACATCAATACCATCGATTAATACAGCACCGGTAGACGTTGGCAGCATACCTGCCATCACCTTTAACATAGTGCTTTTACCACAACCAATTTTGCCGAGCAGTGCAACACTTTCAGAAGATCCAATGTCCAGTTTTTTAATATTCAAGGCAGGGTTATTAAAGTCGGGATAAGTGAGTGTCGCTTTATCAAACTTGAAATTAGTATCACTGAGGTTTGCACTGACATACTGGCGTCTCTGATCGGCGTCCGTCTCCATCTGCATAACATCTGTTAACGAATCCAGAGATTGCATGGTTTGCTGCAACCTTGTCATCAGGCCCGACACCATTGCCAATGGTGCCATGCATCGACTGGTGAGCATCACTGTTGCAATCAAACCACCCATTGACAGTGCACCTGCACTTACCTGATACACTCCAGCCACAATAACAGCGACTGATGTTAGATTGATGAGAGAAGTGGTTGCCGAGTTACCGACCAACGCATACCAGTGAGACTTTACACCGCTCATTGCAGAACCGCTTAGCAGCTTGTTCATTTTTCGCAGAAGATAATTTTCAGCATTGTTGGCTTTTATTGACTCAAGACTGACAACGCTCTCACCAATCAATGCCTGTCTTTCGATTCCCGAGGCTGTCGCACTACGTACTGAACGATACAATGGGAACTGCAAACATACGTTAATACATAGACCAATCGCCACTGCAGCAAGCAACAGCCAGCCAATCGGCCCGGCCAGATAAAAAATAACGCCGATCATTAACAATGAAAATGGTAAATCAGCTATAGCAAGCATCGCCGCCGAAACAAAGAACTCTCGTAATGTCTCATAAGCTTTTACCCTGCTAGCAAGCACCCCTGAAGACATAGTGACCGACCGTATCGACAGCGACAGCACTTTTTCAAACAACATACCGGCAAGTTCAAAATCCATCTCCCGCCCGGCCCGCTCCAGCAACGCCCCTCGAACCAACCGGATCGTCAGGTCGAATAAATAAACCAATGCAACGCCGATAGCGAGTACCCACAGGGTCTCTACAGCGTGATTCGGTACCACCTTGTCATACACAATCATGACGAAAAACGGCATTGCCAAAGCAAACAGATTAATCAGCAATGAGGCTGGCAACATCTGAATATAATAGGAACGATAGCGCCATAGCGTGCTCCAGAACCAATGCCGTCGGCTGGATTCAAGATCTACATCAGATACTTCACCCAGGCGTTGGTCGGCACCAATGCTGGTCAATGAAAAAGCATATCCTGCATACTGACGCTTCAATAGATCCTGTGTTGCTGGCCTCAGTCGGGCTTCAGCATCAAGCACAAAGAACTCGTTTGCACTGGTATCAGGGTGGCTGTAAACAACACCCACCTGATCACCCTGAAGCAGAAGAATCAGCGGGCCAGTATGATCCAGTAACCGATCAAAACCGGCCTTTGCAAATTCTGATCTAAAGCCAGCCCGCGCCGCTACTCGCGGGAATAGTGCCGGGGTGACGCCCAAATGATGATCAACGGGTAGAACCGAAATTAATGCCTGCTTATCCAGCGCGCAGTCATAGCGAAGCGCTATTTGACGCAGAGACTCAAAAAGAACATCTACAGGCGGATCAGTTTTCATAGAAGGCTTTACCGGAAACCACTATTCGAGGCCGAATGTAATTTTAATTGAATCAGTCACTTAAGAGCGCAATAGGCTGCGTATGTGTGGTACACACAGGAACTTACAAGTTTTGTCCAATATATATAGCAGGCAGATTCAAAACCGGTAGGCATTACTCCCGGGGCTTTGCCACACTCACACGGATGCTTTCCACACACGACTTCGCAAAAGACTTCGCTGAAAGCACGAATTTGAAGCGACTCACAACGCGATTAGCAGCGCCTTGACCATAATTTTCAGCCGTCGACAAGTGCTGCGTTACAGGGCCACTCCAAGGTAAAAAAGAGTTATACGGTCACCTTAATTTTGACCAACAGTAATGCGAAAGCCAGAAAAACATAGTCACACTGACAGCGTGGCTTTGTTGCCTTTAATTTGTGCAACCATTTACAACTGGCACGGCAACTTCAGACTCAAACCAGTATTGATCCACTCACCGGGTGTATAAATCGTCGCGAGCTTTAAAAACGCATTAAGCAATTATTTAATGAAAACTCTCAAGGCTGTTTGCTTAAGCTGGATCTTGACCACTTTAAGCAGATTAATGATACCTATGGTTACGATACTGGTAATAAGATTATTGTCGATTTCGCCAATTGCATAATATTCAGTGCGTGCGCAAGACTTGGTCGCGCGACTGGGAGGGGAAAAATTTTTAAAATGGCTGCCTGAGATCAGCCCCCTGTATGCTATTCGTTTAGCTGAACGACTGACAGAAAGCACCGCTAATGCAAAAATCACTTCCAACGAGCAGGTCGCACCCTACACTGTTAGTATCGGCTTATAGATTATCAAAGATACTACGCTGTCCCGGTTTGACAAGTGGATATCTGCAGCTGACGAGCTTTTGTATCGGGCCAAAGCAAAGGGTCGCAATAAAATCGTTGTAGCGCGTAGCCGTTAACACTTGCATCCAGCTCAACTATTACTAAAAAAATACGCTGTGCTGTTCGATCAATATATTTTTTTTATATTAGATGGACAAGTTGAGCTTGCAAGGCAGACTTGTCAAATTGACCTCGCAATCCAATAAATACCAGTTGCGATCGCATTTTAGCAGCAAAACGGCTGACTTCGAATCGCCGACTGACTGTCTGCAGTAGCCAGCTTCCATCCTCTTTATCACTGACAAAGCCTTTACAACGCAATATACCATTCTCACTCTTCGTTATCTCTTTCGCTATGCGGATAACTCTTTCAAACTCCATCTGGCAACCGTCAGGTATCTCGAACACAAAACTCTCATAAGCTTCATCCGCATGCACCGAGACCTCTAAATCTGATTTTCCAGTATGATGGCCAAGCAGAATATCTACAGGCAGTTTTCCATGATCAGCCGTTAATAGCGACGCTACAGGGTTGATCGAACGCAATTGATCAACAGTTTTTTGCAAGTCTGTTGTGGCAGTCAGATCAGATTTTGTTGCAACAATAACATCTGCTTCAGTTAGCTGACGGTGCAAGGTGTCAGCGATATATTCATCGCTCAACTGTTCACTGGCAGTGTTGGCATCAGCCAGCACTAAAACACCACTCAATGATATGTTTTCGAGCAGGCCGATACTGGCAGCAATCGAACCCGGCATGGCAACACCGGATGCCTCAATAATCAGATGATCGGGGCGCGGAATACGGTTACTCATATCAACCAGAGCCGCTGCCAGATCTGAACCAAAGCTGCAACAGATGCACCCACCAGCGATAGAGATAAGATCATCACTGGCAGCTTCAATCAAATCTTCATCGATCGGCAGTGCGCCAAACTCGTTAACCAATACCGCAAGGCGCTGGCCATTGGCATGGCGCAGCATATGATTAACCAGTGTGGTTTTTCCAGCACCGAGATACCCACCAATTACAACTGCAGGAAGTGCGTTACTCACAGGTTTGCAGCATTAAAAACCCGACCGCCCTGCACGGTGCCCCAGACGGGAATATCTTTTATCTCAAGCGGATCACAGCTTAAGGGGTCCGACTCAAGCACTGCAAAATCTGCCCGTTTACCGGTTTCTATTGAGCCGATTTCGCCATCCATATGCAATGTATATGCGGCACCAAGAGTAATTGCATTCAATGCTTCCTCTACCGTGATACATTCATGCTGGCCCTGTACACGACCAGAGGCAGTCATTCTGTTTACCGCACACCATGCAGTAAACAATGGCCCCAAAGGTGTAACGGGCGCGTCGGAATGTATGGCCATTGGCACGCCGCTATCTATGGCAGTCCGGCAGGCATTCATCCGGCTTGCCCTATCCGGTCCAACGGTAACCTTGTAATGTTCATCACCCCAATAGAAATGATGATTGGCAAACAGGTTTACGCACATGCCTAATCTTGCAGCGAGACGAAACTGTGCGGCATCTGCAAGTTGACAATGTTGCAGTGTAAAGCGGTGATCCGGGTTTGAATGCTGGCGCAATGCCTCTTTCATTTTCTCCAGTACCAACTGGGTTGCCTGATCTCCATTGGTATGGGTATGCACGGCAATATCTGCAGCCAGCGCACGCTTGAAGATCTCACTTAACTGCTCCGGTGCCACATACCATAGTCCGTTAGGTGCACCATTGATGTATCCGGGCCATCGAAGTCTTGCAGAAAATCCCTGTATAGACCCATCAGACACTATCTTGATGCGCCCCATACGTAGTCTCTCAGTGGAACGCGCTTTTAAAGAGATCACTTCTTCTATCAAATCTTCTGGTGATAAGCCCATGAAAAATCGCAACGGCACCAGACAAATGGGAAAATCAGACTCGGCCGTCACTCGCAGCATCATATCTACTGTTTCCGGTTGCATACGCGACGCCAGATCAGTAATTGTTGTAGTACCTGTACGTACACAGAGCTTGGCAAAATTACGCACGCCTGTTTCATCTGCATCCAGCAAGTTGCGTTCAAAACCAACGTGCGGGCCGACCGGCATCATGGTCTCCGGTCCTTTCAATTCACCGGTAGGCAGACCATCGTCACCCAGCGGTATTCCCGGGTGCTGAAGTCCAGGCTTTAATAGTCCGGCCAGCTCCAGCGCTTTACTGTTGACATTCATGATATGACCAGAAGCATGCAACACCCCAACCGGTCGATCGGTTGAGACGCGATCAAGATCACTACGGGTAACACGAACGTTGTCCATGTAGATTGGATCAAGTTGCCATCCTGATACCGGGGTCGCAGTGTCGGTTAGGGACTGCTCTTTTTCACACAGTCGTTGTATCACCGCGTCAAGCGACTTTAGTCCGCCCCAGGTTTTACCATCCGGATCACTGCGATCAAACCAACCACAATATACTTTGCTCCAAAGCGACCCCTCCATCGTATGCGCGTGGCCTTCAACAAAGCCCGGCATCAATACCTTGTCTGCAAAGCGATCATCAATCCGGTAGTCGCCTGTGTTCTCACCTGTGTTCTCACCAGCAACCCAGGGCATGAGATCGTCCAGTGAGCCCGCGCCCAGGATTCGTCCATCCCGAACTGCGACATGTGTTGCGTATGGGCAACTCGGGTTCATGGTTATGATTTTTCGCGCCGGGTAGATGGTAACGCCAGACATTGTTAGCTCCTCACTGCATCACGGATCAGAATGACACACAGATTTTTTGGTCTCATTTATCAACACCATCCTTGAATAATACATGGAGTCCGGAAAATATGTTTTGGTTAGGCGGCCTGCTGGGGTATGGTAATGCTGCGAGCACATTCAATCGGAGGAACGGATGAGAAACCGCATAAAATCAGTATTGGCAACAGCCATCGTTGCCGCAACATTGCTGAGTACACAGAACAGTGTTGCTGAAGAGCCAGTGCGCGGTGGCACCTTGGTCACTGTACTGGGCTCTAATGTCCGCAACTTAAATTCTGCTGTTCAATCTGGCATCGTGACTGGTTATCCAGGTGCACAACTGTTTGCCGCCCCGCTTCGATATGACGAAGACTGGACTCCACAGCCCTACCTGGCCGAGAGCTGGAATATCTCTGATGACGGGCTCAGTGTGACGCTCAATCTGGTCAAAAACGCCAAATTTCATGACGGTGTTCCCATCACCTCAAAAGATGTGGCGTTCAGCGTGGATGTCATCAAGCAAAACCATCCGTTCAAATCCATGTTCGCACCGGTCGAAACCGTCGAAACCCCGGACGACCACACAGCGATACTTAAACTCTCTAAACCGCACCCTGCACTGATGCTTGCCATGTCAGGTCAGCTGATGTCTATTATCCCACAACACATATACGGCGATGTACCGCTTAATGAAGTCAAAACTCACCCGCGCAACAATGAAGAGACGGTAGGTTCAGGTCCGTTTAAACTGGTTGAATACAAGTCCGGTGAGCACGTTATTCTCGATCGCTTTGATGATTTTTTTATTGAAGGACGCCCCTATCTCGATAAAATCGTCATGCGAGTCATCACCGATCCTGCAGCACGTGCAATTGCTTACGAAAACGGCGAAGTGCAAATGGGCGCTTTCGAATCACTGCCGCGTATCATTAACCGGCTTAAGAAAGTTGAAATTCTCACCGTGACCGATGCAGGCTATGGCGCAATTGGTCCACTTGACTGGCTTGCAATGAATACTCAGCGAGGACCGTTAAAAGATGTACGCGTTCGCAAGGCAATTGCTCACGCAGTAGATAAAAACTTTATCATGAAAGCGCTGATGCAGGGTACCGCAGCCGATTCCCGCACAGGCATCCACCCTGATAGCCCTTTTTACAGCAGCGATGTTGAAGTGTATGACCTTGACCTCGATAAAGCCAATGCACTGCTTGATGAAGCGGGCTTTGCATTGAACGATGGCAAGCGCTTTGATCTGACTATCGACTTCGGCTGGCCTGGAGTTAAACCGCAGGTCGAATACGTCAAAGCAGCATTGAAAAAAGTCGGCATTGAAGTAGAAGTTCGTGCCAGTGCAGACTTTCCTACCTGGGCAAAACGGATGGGGGAGATGGACTATGATCTCAGTTGGGATACCGTATTCAACTGGGGCGACCCGGTCATTGGTGTACACCGCACCTATGACAGTACCAATATAGGCAAAGGTGTCTGGTCAAACACACAGGGCTACGCCAACGCAAGGGTAGATGAAATCATGGAACTGGCTGCAATTGAGTCTGACCCGGACAAACGCAAAGCACTATATGCAGAGTTTCAGTCCATCATCGCCGATGAACTACCCGTGTATCACACCAATACTCTCCCTTATCACACCGTCTATAGCGAGAAGATCGGTAATCCACCGCTCGGTATCTGGGGCACATCCACACCAATAGATCAGGTGTACCTTAAACCGTAACCTTAATCAGTGACAACGCAGCGTTGCCATCATGCAGCACTGCGACACTTACACCTATCCATTTGCAAACTTTACAAGCCATCACCGTACGGGTGCTTTATGCACTGATACTGCTGATTGCAGTGTTGGTGCTCAACTTTAGTTTGATGCACATGGCACCCGGCGACGTTGCTGACACCATCAGCCAGTCCATGGGTGGTGCAGACAAAGAGCTGCTCGATCAAATACGCGCTGACTATGGTTTGGATCAACCCTTCCTGGTACAGCTCGGGCGCTATATCGGCGGCGTGCTGAGCTTTGATCTGGGCTACTCGTTTTTTTACAACCAACCGGTAACGTCATTGATACTTGAGCGTTTGCCGGCAACTCTGTTACTGGTAGTTACCGCACAATTGTTGGCGCTTTTTGTCGGCGTATTGCTTGGAGTCATCTCAGCGCGTAAACCGAACGGCATAGTCAGTCACATCGTTTCTTTTCTGGCGTTGTTCGGATACTCAGCACCGGTTTTCTGGACCGGCATATTGTTACTGATCGCTTTCTCGTTAAAAATACAATGGTTTCCAGTAGCAGGCATGCGCGATGTCACTATCACCGGTGGTTTCTGGGTACACTCTCTGGATGTTGCCAGGCATCTGGTATTACCTGCTATTACTTTATCATCTATCTTTCTCGCGCTGTATTCACGCTTGTCAAGAGCCACGATGATGGAGGTGCTCGGTTCCGATTATATACGCACTGCCAAAGCCAAAGGCCTGTCAGAAAACAAGGTAGTTTATAAACACGCGTTAAAAAACGCATTGAGCCCGGTAGTCACACTTGCAGGCTTACAATTCAGCGCGGTTATCTCTGGTGCGGTGCTGGTTGAAACCGTGTTCTCATGGCCTGGACTTGGCACACTGGCCTTTCAGTCAATCATCGCTCGTGATACACCGACAATTCTGGGCATTCTGTTTTTCTCAGCACTGGTGGTTATTGCGGGCAATCTGCTCACCGATCTGATTCTCCGCTGGATTGACCCCAGATTGCGAGGTCGACAATGAAAGCCACAAATACAGACTCGCATGATCAGCACAATACTAACGCCATTAAAGCTCGATCACCGCTTGCAGAGGCAGCAGGCATGTTCTTCAACAATTACGCTGCGGTGGTTGCACTACTGATTTTAATACTGGTTTTTTTGATGGCTGTCTTTGGTCCGATTTTATATCAGACCGATCCATTCGAAATGGTGTGGGCACCGTTCAGCCCACCGGGTGAAGAAGGCTTTTTGTTCGGCACTGACTATCTGGGTCGTGATCTACTGGCTATGATTATCAACGGATCAAGGGTATCTTTATTGATCGGCTTATCAGCGGCACTGGTCTCTATAGTGATCGGGGTAACCGTAGGTGCTCTTGCAGGCTTTTATCGCGGCTTTGTCGAAGAAGTACTGATGCGAATCACCGAATTTTTCCAGGTACTGCCAACCTTGTTATTTTCAATGGTGCTTGTAGCGCTATTTGGTGCATCTTTGCCGATGATTACATTTGCAATTGGCATTGTCAGCTGGACTGCGGTTGCCCGAATTACACGTTCAGAGTTTTTGCGAATTCGTGAACAGGAATATGTAATGGCTTCACGCGCCTCTGGTGTATCGAATACAAGGCTGATGTTCGCAGTAATTCTACCCAACGCGTTACCACCAATAATTGTGCAGTCGGCACTGATGGTAGGTTCAGCCATTCTGTTTGAAGCCGGACTGTCTTTTCTAGGGCTCACTGATCCGAATATTGTCAGCTGGGGGCAGATCATTGGTTCGAATCGTCAATACATTCTTGATGCCGGTTACACAGTTACTATTCCAGGTGCTGCCATCTTCATCACCGTACTGGCAATCTCACTGGTCGGTGACGGATTAAATGACGCACTCAATCCAAAGCTGAGGCAACGCTAATGTCTGCGCTGCTGGAAGTGAATCACCTGAGCATTGAGCTCACTACTCGCGACGGTGTTGCACCGGTAATTGATGACTTATCTTTCGATCTTAATGCCGGTGAAACACTGAGCTTTGTCGGTGAAAGCGGTTGCGGTAAGTCAATGACTGCCCTGGCACTGATGGGGTTGTTACCAGAAAACATCAGCCGGGTTTCAGCCGGAAGCATCACCTTTGCCGGAGAAACATTAAACGATGCATCAGAGGATCGATTAAGACAGATTCGTGGCAATGATATCTCGATGATCTTTCAGGAACCGATGACTTCACTGAATCCGGTATTTACCATCGGTGAGCAGATAGCCGAGGTACTTCGTACACACCAGAAGTTATCTCGCCGTGCTGCGTGGAAACAATCTGTCGAATTACTGAATGCCGTACGAATTCCCCAGCCAGAAAGCAGAGCTGCCGACTACCCGTTTCAAATGTCCGGCGGCCAGAGACAGCGTGCGATGATTGCCATGGCACTCGCCTGTGAGCCAAAGTTGCTGATTGCTGATGAACCCACCACAGCGCTTGATGTAACAGTACAGGCACAGATTTTTGATCTGCTAAAAGACCTTCGCCGGCAAACCGGTACCGCAATTATCCTGATCACTCACGACATGGGGGCGGTTGCTGAAATGGCTGAACGCATGATTGTGATGTACGCCGGGCGTAAGGCAGAATATGGGTCGGTACAACAGATTATCGAAAAGCCGCGGCATCCTTACACCCAGGGTCTGATTGCTTGCGTACCACATATCACTGCCGACTTAAGCAATGAACGACAGGACCTGCTTGAAGTGCCCGGAATAGTGCCGTCGCTGAAAGATTTTGGAAAAGACCAGTGCCTGTTCGCATCACGCTGCGAGCACAGATCTTCACGATGCACACAACAACGCCCGGAGGAACATCAGTTCAGTAGTGATCATTCAGCGGAATGCTGGCATGCAGTGGAATATCAGGAATGACATCATTACTGGATGTACAAAACCTTTCTGTACGTTTCGAAGTTAAGCGACAGAGTTTATTTGGGAAGAAATCCTACCTCTACGCAGTTGATGATATTTCCTTTCAAATAGAACGCGGTAAAACCCTTGCCATTGTTGGTGAGAGCGGCTCTGGTAAAACCACGGCGGCTCTGGCGTGTGCGCGTTTGCTTGATGCACATCAGGGTAAGATCACACTCGATGGCGAAAATATTCTCGCAAAACAGGGTGAAGCACTAAGGCAGATACGAAGTAAGGTGCAGTTTATCTTTCAGGATCCGTACAGCAGTCTTAATCCAAGAATGCGTGCAGAGGCAATCGTTGCCGAACCACTGAACAGCCTTTCGCATCAAACCTCAAAACAAAAACGCGAAGTTGTTGATCAACTCTTCGACGCAGTCGGATTACGACCTGAGCAAAAGCGGCTTTTTCCTCATCAGTTTTCCGGCGGACAGCGCCAAAGGATCGGCATTGCACGCGCACTGGCAACAAAGCCCGAACTGATCATTTGTGATGAGCCGGTATCAGCACTGGATGTTGCAGTACAGGCGCAAATTTTAAATTTATTGCGCAAACTACAGCGCGAATTCAATCTCACCTATTTATTTATCAGCCATGATCTCGGTGTCGTACAGCACATGAGTGACAACATCGCAGTGATGTACATGGGTAAGGTGGTTGAATATGCAGACCGGCAAAGCCTGTTTCAAACGCCAAGCCATCCTTATACAAATGCACTGTTGTCTGCGGTACCCGGCATAGATCCCGGACAACGCAGGCAAAGAGTACTTTTGCCAGGCGATCCACCAGACCCGGTTAACCTGCCTGCCGGTTGTCGCTTCGCCAGCCGCTGTCCAATCGCGGTTGATCAGTGCTTTACCGATCAACCGGAACTTAAAGCCAGGCAGTCAGGTGATCATTTAATAGCCTGCCACTTGCAATAGAACAGAGTTTACTAACTTTGCCATACCACCCTGAAAATATTGCCCTTGGTAGTCGTGCCTTTGTGGCTGCTGATTCTTGCAGCTATGCGATATCAGTCGCCATTCGTTTCAGTAAACAAAAAAGCCGGCAAAGCCGGCTTTTCTGTTGCTACAACTTCAATTGAAGACTACTGACTCTGTGTAATTGTCCACTCGGTAAGGTTGAAACTACCAGCACCCCAGAATATCTCTGTACCTACAAGGATGTTAGCCATACACCAGTCATCCTGAATTTGAACCGAAGGACTTCTGGCGCCGAACCGCTCATCTACCAGGTGCGCATTTTCTCTTGCCCAGTCGATATAGTCATTCATAAAGATGGTACCGGTGGATTGAGGGTTCTGCGCAACGAACGCTATGTAACGAGGATCCGAGTCTTTGGTGTATACCTTGTACGCTTCACCACGTATGGTCAGATCAACCACAAAGTCATCGGGCCCCGCCGGCAGTCTCTCAGCACCTGCATCAAGCCATATCATCACTTCATACGTATGATTTGAACCACCGTTGCGAGTAACAATAGTCGGTGTGCAATTACCTGCTGCGTCTTCCTCATAAAAGAAAGATTCAACTGCAACATTTCGCTCACCGGAGATTGTCGTGCCATTTGGAAACCGGCTGTTGTTAGACGCATCTACCTCGCGCGCCTCACCAAATTGCGGAGCATCAAACGCATAGTCAATCCGGAAAGTCGGCATCTCACCGAGACGCACAGGCAGACCGGTTACCGAAGTGGGTGCGCTGGTACGAAACTCATCTTTAGTACCGTATATCAACTCAGGGTAGGAACGTACGAAAAAGTCACCCGACGGGTTAGGGTTACCAAAGAGCCCGGCTACACCTGGACCCCAGTCGTAGTTCCAGCCAACCAAAGCACCGTTGGTGTTGGTAAAAATACACTGCTCCCAGTCAAAGCCGGGAGCTGCCCGAAAAGTACGCCAGGCGTTGTTGTGCAGGATAAAGTCACCCGCTCTGGTGTCTGAGAAATCGTTTGGATCAGCAAGTGTGGTGCAGATTTCTACCATTGACGGAGCAGTTAACGAAGACGTCCGGAGCACATTACCGCCGGTGTCAGCAGCAAAACTGCCTCCGTCTGTTTCACGATTATCATCATTATCAGGCGTTTCTGCCGGTGTCTCTACCGGTGACTCTACTGGTATTTCTGCAGGTGAATCATTAGACATAACAGCTTCGGTGCTTTGAGCTCCCTGTGCATCGTCTGAGGTGCTGCAGCCAGTCTGATCGTTGAATACCAGGCCACCGTCAGAAGTACTGCTGCCGGCATCATCGCTTATTGCCTGGCCACCATCGGAGGTGCTACTACCAGCATCATCACTAATTGCCTGATCATTAGCACACTGACCAGTCGCAGAACCTTCGGGTACAGTAACGTCAGTTGTTGAAGGTTCAATGCCTGTGTTGCCAGTATCTAGACCACCACCGATATCAGTGGTCTCATTGCCGTCAGCATCGCTATCGGTAGTCACATCAGAGCCATTTACTATGGTAGCCGATTCGTTACTGCCACTTTGAATAACAGTTAACGGCGGGTCGTTATTAATAGTAGCGCGGTCTATACCCTCGCTATCGCAGGCAACGAGTGCGAAAGCCGCTGTAACGGCGGTAATGCTTCTGAGCATTGTTGTACTCCCTGGTTCTAACATGTTGATCTGGTTGGCGGATCTTACTGGATTTAACGAACAACACCGTAAGGATGCTGCAGATATTCACGAATCTGCGGCTTGATGTATGGTTCGTCATGTTCTGTAAGCGATAAAGCCTACTGATTGAAACTAGGTGTAACAAATAAGTAACATATTTTGCCACAATGTATGCAATTCATACACCATTCTGTCATGACATTAAGGCTGCTGTCGAGCAGTTATGTGTAAATTTTATTTTATCAGTACAACTGCGCACATAGAGCCAGACGAATAATGGATGAGCCATGGCGTGCAGTCACAAACCGACCAGAATTGATAAACCAGCCACCGGCTCACTTGTCTTAAAAGAGCAACATCACCTGCCACTGCACTGACAGAGAAAAATTTTCATTGCTGTTCTTGTATCAAAAGCGAATCGTATCCCCGCAAACCTCGTCACCAGTAAACTTCTTCTGTGTTATCGCTATTTTTTATGAACTACGATCATTCACAAGTGTCATTTAAATTGCGACGTCGAGAATGCCCTGCGGCTTCATCTTCGTCGAATAAAAATCAGTGAGGCTGTTACCAGCATACACCTGTATTCATCATCAATTGTTTTCACCTAGGATATTTAGAAATGACCAACATCAAAAAAAATGATGCAAAGAAATCTGGCCTGAACCCTCTTGCTCTTGCAGTGACCATGTCAATTGCTGCAGCTGGTAGTGCTGGCGTTGCTCGCGCAGCATGTAACCCTTGCAATCCTTGCGCTGCAAAAAAGTCAATTGAAGAGTGCATCGCAGGTGTTGATGACGCATGTAATCCTTGCAATCCATGTGCGGTTAAAGCGGTAGCAGCTTGCAAGAATCCTTGTAATCCTTGCAACCCATGCAATCCATGCGCTGCAAAGAGCTAATCTAATCACTTAGCTTTTCACGCTGGAATGGAAGGGTCTTTCAACGGCGAAAGGCCCTTTTTAACATTCTGGCTATCCTCAATTACTATTCAATTGTATCGAATAACTTTTTACTTACGTCGCAGCCACTTTTTGCTCACTCTATCTAGCTGTCAGCTGTTTCCCCTTGCGCTAGTGTCATAGCGAACGTACTACATACTTTCGACATCAAACTAGTGCTCCGGCAACATTAAGAATTGGAATGAGAAATATACCATAACATCTTCAAAATACAGGTCATTGCCATGGAGATCCAATGATGCCTGTGAAGAAATACGTGGTTCGACTTTCTGAAAAAGAACGCTCTAGTCTG
>CALLLW010000025.1 GCA_938007995.1 uncultured Granulosicoccaceae bacterium
CGGCATCCCGCTTGATCCTTGATTCCACAGCGAATTTTTTCTCTTGCAAATATCAGTAAGTATTCGATGCGAGAAGAAAATACCCTGTGAAACCAATGCTCTGCGCGCTATGCTCGCCATTTCACGAATAAACCGGGCTAGAGAGGTCAAGCATGTTGTTTGTGAGTGGGTAAGCGCGTTATTTATTGCTTGCGCAGTTCTTCAACTTCTTTGCGTAGTTCCTTGATCTCCGCCAGCAACGTGCGGTTATCTATATCTGCTTCAATGCCGGCTGCAAGGGCTGCTTCTGCACTGGCTTTCTCCTGTTCTCTGTCAAGTACATTGACCACAATACCTATCACCATATTCAGAAAAGCAAATGCAGTGAAAAATATAAAGCTCAGGTAAAAAACCCAGCTAAGCGGGTACGTTTTCTGAGTTTCATACATCACATCTGTCCAGTCCTCAAAAGTCATTACCCGGAATAAAGTTAGCAGTGATACTGCGATATCTCCCCACAGTACCGGATTGATCGACTCAAAAAGTGTTGTGCCAATGGCCGCATAAATATAAAAAATGATGAACATCAGTAGTAAAACATAGCCAAGCTGAGGCAGTGCCTTTAGCAGCGAGGTCAGTAATACTCTGAGCTCAGGTATAATTGATACCATGCGAAGCACACGAAAGACTCTGATCAACCTCGCGACCAGTATCTGATCTGTGCCACCGCCCGGTATCAGGCTGACAGCAACAATGATCGTATCAAAGGTGTTCCAGCCGCTGGCGAAGAATTTCTTTTTATCCGGTGCCGCTATAAAGCGCAGGCTGATTTCAAGAACGAAAAATACAGTAATAAACCAGTCAAAAAACTCCAGCAGCGATTGAGTTGCAGGCTTGAGTTCGAAGGTTTTTGCGCCGAGTAACAATGCTGAAGCAATAATTACACTGACGGCAGTCCATTCAAACAGACGATTATCTGCAATTTTCTGTAGCCGCTGATTTAGTGTCATCGAGGTGGTTTGAAAGGCGCTTAAATTAGCGGATAAATGCGGATTTCATCATCCGGGATGATATGTAGTCGATTATACAACAGCGCTGTATTGGAATGCTTACTGATACCATTCTAAATCTAATTTCGTACCACGTATGGTTTTGATAAGCGCTGCTTTGCTTACCAGGGTTATTACCGAGTCGTATGGTAACGTGCAGAAAGGTGTCGAATAACCAATTGCATTGGCTTTCAGTTAGAATCTATCAACATTATCGGCGGCAGGTTATTATTCAATCTGCCATTCTGGAAGTCACGGGAGAAGTAGAAATGTCAAAAAAGTGCAAGAGTATCTTTGGAATTCGATCTGGTTTAGCCTGTCTGGTCACCCCGATGCTGCTGATAACTGCTTGTGGTGGTGGCAGCTCCGGCGGAGAAAATCCGCCTGTTGCCCCAATTGTTGATCAAACATCCACCGACGATCTGATCGGCAACGCCGCATTAAATATCGGTGGTAGCCTTGACTCTTCGCTTGACGGAGCTTCCCGTGTCACGTCTGCAAGTGACACAGTTGGTTCAGATGGATTTGATGATCCGGCCAGTACCGGCCTCGGTGGGCTGTGGAGTGAAGATGCGCAAAGCCTGGTCAACACGTCGTTGAGTCTGGGCAGTGAAGAAAATACCACCCGTGAGGGATCACGTATCATCATAGACCCGGATGACGCAGAAGTTTGCTCTGAAGAGTTTGTCGATATGTCAGCGACCGATGCCGAGTTTCAGCGCTGTCAGGCATTGGTCAGTGACATGATCGTTCAGCTTGATGCCACCACGGATACCGAGGGTACTGTGACCTATCTGTTTCAAAACCAGCCAATGGTCACGATGGGATACTCGGATATCAGCAATTCTTTCGAGCTCAATCTCGGCACACTTAAATTATTAATAGATGCAGAGGACGATCTTGATCCTGATGGCATCACTGACAGTCCGCTCGATACCCTGCAGGGTGCGTTGCGATTGTCTGCCGAAGTAACCAACTCAACATTGGGATCTGAAGCCGGTAGCGTCGCACTTCAGGTGTCGCAACCTATATCCATTGCTTCGGCTGATGCCGACACTTCTTTTTCATTGGGGGTTGGCACCATACTCGCGCTTGCAGCAGACGCCGCAGCCGAAAATGCGACCATGGAAATCGAGGTGGGTGCACTACAACTGCGCGACTCCAGTGAAGAGGTCACCAATGATCTAAGCCTCGCTGGTCTCACCGCAGTTATCGACTTTGCCAACAATGCTGATCAGCTGGTAGTAAGAAATCTTGGTATCGGTGACGGACCGTTACGTATCGCTGTAGACAACAATGAATTCATAAATTTCGGGCTCGATACATTCGGTTTTAACATTGCTTCAGATGATACTGGTGAGGAGCCCGTGATTACTCTGACCGGTGAGCTTAACCTCAGCGCTCTGGTAAGAGGCATCACAGATGATGGTGAAATTTCAGATACCTTGTTTGGTTTACTTGAAATTACAGCGCCTGCCGGCACTCAAATCGCCGATCAGCTCAATGGTTCACTGGGAGTCCTCAGTGGTGGGCCGGTTGGCTACAGTCTGACCACGCAGGATGAATCAGGAAATCAGGTTATTGATCAGCTGACAGTCAATGCCGGCCAGTGTGCAGATGATATTGGTGATTTTGATTCTGACTATGAAGTGGTGGCTTGTCAGTAGTGGCGGCTTGTTGGTTGTGATAAGAACACGGGCGTTCATCTATAGCTTGAATAGGTGTTCACAGGTAGATCGGCTCAGGGTTGAGTCAGGTATGTGGGTTCAGGCAGATGACGCCCGTGAGATGTATCGGTAAGGTCCGCTATACAGCATGGCGTGCAGAGTTATACCTTGTGATCTGCAGTTGTGGTCTTATGCTTCTGCAACTGTATAGCGTTAAGGCTTTCGCTAATACAGAACTGATCACGGTACGATCGGATCATATGGAAGTTAATACACAGTCCGGCTTACACACGCTAAGTGGTAACGTAAAAATTGTATATCACGACATTACCGTCACTGCTGACCTTGTACAGATCAGCCGAAGTTATGGTGCGATTTCGAGAATCTATGCCGAAGGTTCTCCTTTGCGCTTTGAACAGTATCTTTCAAGCGGCGAGCAGCTGCGGATAGAAAGTGGTGAGCTAGACTACCTGACACGCACCTGGACAGTGGTGCTACGCCACGATGTGACCATGCAAAGACAGTATTACAGATTAAGCGCATCTGTGGTTGAGTACAATCTGCGTACTAAAAATTACATGGCCAGTCATAATGCCAATCACGCAGCCAGTGATACTGCCAGTGTTGCAGCCAGTGTTGCCGGGCGAGTTGAATTTACTTACTCTGCTACTGACGATTAACGTGCTATTGAGCCCAGCTCGTAAGCAAGACCTGCTAACCCGCAGTCCAGCCACCATCAATCACTATAGAAGTGCCGGTTATCAACGCTGCAGCATCACTGGCTAAAAACACTACCGCACCCATAATATCCTCAACTTCACCAACGCGACCGAGTTTGATTTTTTCCTCAAGCCACTTTAAACGCTCCGGATCACTGAAGGTGGATTGAGTCATCGGGGTGCGGATGAAAGTCGGTGCAATGGTGTTAACGCGAATGTGGTGGGCGGCAAGTTCTATCGCGCTGGCTTTTGTCAAACCTTCCAGTGCCCATTTGCTTGAGCAATACACCGTGCGATCCAGTCCACCCACATGCCCCATCTGACTTGAAGTATGAATAATTGCGCCACCCTTTTTCTGTTTGATCATGTCGGCAGCGACTTGTTGTGCGACAAAAAAGGCTGAGCGCAGATTGAGATTCATGATGCCGTCAAAGCTATCTTCAGAGACTTCTGTGTAAGGTTTGGGATCATTTGTTCCTGCATTGTTAAACAGAATATCAAACGGGCCATGTTGCTTGATCAGCCGGGTAATGCTGTTGTGATCTTCTACATCGACAGACAAACCTGTCGCGCTGAACTGCTCTGATCGCAGTGATTCAGCTGCAGTTTCTATATCGCTTTGGTTGCGTGCGACCATAACCACCTCTGCACCGGCTTCAGCCAGTGCAACGGCTCCTGCATAACCGATTCCTCTGGAGGCACCGGTTATCAGGGCGCGCTTGCCATCTAGCCGCAGGCTGGGCGTGCGTGGCAGTGACATTATTCTGCAGCCTCGCCGTATGGGATATTACGCCCCCCGTAACGACGTACTCGAACATTGGCCTGTTCGGCATGACCGACAAACCCTTCAAGCATACACAAGCGTGAGCAGTATTCACCGACCGAAGCCGCTGCTTCATCACTGGTGATTTTTTGATAAGAATGGGTTTTTAAGAATTTGCCGACCCACAAGCCACCGGTATAGCGACCAGCCTTTTTGGTTGGCAGCGTATGGTTGGTGCCAATTACTTTATCGCCATTGGCAACGTTGGTGCGTGGGCCAAGAAACAGTGCGCCATAGCAGGTCATGTTTTCAAGAAACCAGTCATCTCTGTCTGTCATAACCTGCACATGTTCCGAGGCGATATCATCGGCGACTTCAAGCATTTCATCATAGGTATCGCAAACGATAACCTCTCCGTAGTCACGCCATGATATCGCTGCGGTTTCTGCGGTAGGCAGCACAGAGAGCAAACGATCAATTTCAGTCATTGTCTCGCGTGCCAGAGTTTCAGAGTTGGTCAGCAACACAGCAGGTGAGTTGTAGCCGTGCTCTGCCTGGCCGAGTAAATCAGTGGCACATAGTTCGGCATCAACGGTTGTATCGGCGATGACCATGGTCTCGGTCGGGCCTGCAAAAAGGTCAATGCCAACACGACCAAACAGCTGACGCTTGGCTTCTGCAACAAAGGCGTTACCCGGTCCAACCAGCATATGTACAGGATCAATAGTTTCTGTGCCGATTGCCATCGCGCCTACCGCCTGTATGCCGCCGAGTACATAAATTTCGTGGGCGCCGCCAAGGTGCATGGCTGTAACAATTGCCGGGTGTGGTTCACCATTTTGCGGAGGTGCAGAGGCGATAATGCGCGGCACTCCGGCAACTGATGCAGTCAGCACAGACATATGCGCTGAAGCGACCATCGGGAACTTACCGCCAGGTACATAACATCCGACTGACTGCACCGGTATATTGCGATGCCCGAGTATGACGCCTGGCATGGTTTCTACTTCGATGTCCTGCATCGAGGCACGCTGTGCTTCAGCAAAGGTTCTGATTTGTTGCTGTGCGAATTTAATGTCCTGCATATCGCGCTTTGAAACTTTTGCCATCGCTTTTTCAATGTCAGTTTCAGACAGCAGAAAGCCCGGCGGATTGTACTGGTCAAACTTTTCAGAAAGCGCGCGTACTGCTGCGTCACCATCCTGTACGATCTGTGCTAATACCGATTCAACCGTTGTGCGCACTTTGGCATCATCGTCTGCACGCTCTGCAGCAGGTTTGCCTTCTTTCAGGTACTTTATCATTCAGCGTTCCAGTCGTTTAAAGTCGAGTCTGATGTTTTCTGTCAAAACCATTAACATCGAAATTTCAGTGTCATGGTAAAGCCAAATACAGGAATGTCCAACCCGTACGACAATTGAATTACTGTGCGCGTTAAATTTGGTCGCCGGCTGGCAATGACTGATACATTCACTGAAGCCAATACTGCTATATTGACACCACTGCCGCCTGCCCGGGGTCCGGAAATTTAAAATGCTGCCAGTCAAACAACGCTTTAACCTGCCTGACGGAATCATCTACCTTGACGGTAATTCCCTTGGCCCTGTGCCGGTGGGCACATCTGAACGGGTAAGCCGTGTTGTCAATGATCAGTGGGGGCCTAATTTAATCAGATCATGGAACATTGATGGCTGGATGGCTCAGCCGGTCGATGTGGCCTCGCGTGTAGGTCGCCTTATCGGCGCGCCCGCCGGCACTTGCGTATTGGGTGACACACTTTCTATCAAAGTACATCAGGCCTTATCGGCTGCACTACAAATGCGGCGACAGCGTCGATTGGTGTTATCTGATAGTGGTAATTTCCCTTCTGATTTATACATGGCGCAGGGTTTAATCGATCAGTTGGATCAGGGCTATGAACTACAGGTAGTTGAACCAGAGGAAATTGAAAACGCTATCAACGATAAAGTGGCAGCTGTGATGTTAACGCATGTCGATTACCGAACCGGTCGGATGCATGATATGAATGCCATCACCCGCAAAGCACATGAATCAGGTGCCGTGATGATCTTGGATCTTGCACATTCTGCCGGTGCTGTTGAGGTTGATGTTACTCAGGATCAATGTGATTTTGCTATAGGCTGCACCTACAAATACCTTAATGCAGGGCCGGGTGCACCGGCCTTTATTTATGTTCGCCCTGATCTCACTGAAACGATTGACCCTGCGCTCAGCGGTTGGCTGGGGCATGCAGCCCCATTTGAGTTTGAACCCGGCTACCGTCCGGCGGCCTCAATTGAACGCTTTCGTGTGGGGACACCTGCGGTTTTACAGGTAGCAGCGCTCGATGCAGCAATGGACGCCTGGGAAGGAATTGATATGCCCGAGGTGCGTGCCGCAAGCATCGAATTATCAGAGCTTTTCATCGAAGAGATACAAGCGCGTGTACCTCAGCTTGAACTGGCCTCTCCGCGTGATGCGTCACTGCGAGGTAGTCAGGTTTCTTTTCACTTCAGCGAAGGTTATGCCGCCATGCAGGCGATAATTGCGCGTGGAGTCATTGGTGACTTCCGTGCGCCGGATATCATGAGGTTTGGTCTGACTCCGCTTTTTATCGATAAAGATGACATCCGTGCCGCTATTGATATTATCGAGGAAGTAATGCGCGATAAGCTATGGGATAAGCCTGAGTATAAAACGAAATCAAAGGTCACCTGATCTTTGCACCCTGATCTTCACGCTTTATCTTTTTACTGAGGCAGGCTCACACAGGGAGCACAGTAAAAGTACCCTGTGCTCGCTGTGTGCAGACAACCCGCTTTAATTATCGCGCTTAACACTTTTTTCTTTGTCGGCCTCAACAGAAACCAGAGGCGGGCCACCGCTTGCCCGTACGTTGCGCGTTTTAAGAACCGGCATATTCACAGAGACAGACAACTCACGCCAGATAAACAATACGCCGGACAGGATGATGATGATGGAGCCAACCACGGTGGTCGTTTGCAGCGTTTCATTAAAAAACACAACGCCAAACAGACTCGCCCAGAGGATCTGACTGTATTGAGTGGGCGCAATAAACTGCGCTTCGGTGGTTCTAAACGCAGATATCAGAATTTTATGGCCGGTCACTGATAATAATCCAACCAGCGCGCAAACCAACAGCGCGTACCCAGGCATGGGAGTGTATACAAAATACATCAGTACACCACTCAACAGTACATTGCCAATCATCGGAAACAGCAGCAGTGTGGCGCTGTGTTCAGTGTCGCCGATTTTGCGGGTGTTAATGGAGTTGCAGGCACCGAAAACAGCTGACATTAAAGCGGCTATATGACCGATTGAAAAGCTTGAAGCCGTCGGGTTGAGTACCACCATCACGCCACTCAGGCCGAGCAGAATTGCCACCCACCGGATCAGTCTGACTTTTTCACCCAGTAACGGAATAGACAGCAGAGTTATCAGTACCGGTGTTGCAAACAGCATCGCGTAGACTTGCGCCAACGGCAATACACTGAATGCATAAAATGCACAGATAATTGATCCGGCATGAAAGATACAGCGCAGGCCGATCAGAAGCGGGCGGTTGGGGCGCAAGGACCTTTCTACCGGATCAACACCGATAAACAAGGTAAACGGCAGAAAGCTGAATAAAAATGCAAAAAACGCGATTTGAAAAGGATGAATACCTGACAGGCTTTTAACCAGTGCATCGTGAGTTGAGAACAGCGCGAAAGCAATGAGTGCTGTTCCCGCCCCTTTGATTATGGAATTATCTTTTGCTGGCAACTTTGTGTGCTCTGACTTGTTATTTTATGATGTGAAGAATAAGTAGAGTGATGAAATATTTTTCCGCACATGGTGAGCGCGTAAAATTCAACCGGTAATGTTCCGGGTTATCTATTGAGAAGAACCAATGTGTGTGCCAAAAAACACCACACTATTTTCTTGGTAACCCTGTTTGTTTTTGACCTTGTTATGCCGGGCCTTTTTGATGATAGGTAAGAGCCACCATGAGGCAATCGGCAAGTTCGGCTGGTATGTCTGTATTTAATTGCAATAGCAGCGCCCGATTGTCGACGCATTCTATCGATTTATATCTCTTCTGAATATCTTTAACAATGCTGGTTTGGCAATGAAAGTAGACCGCCACTTTGTCCGGTTGTTTGTCTTTGTAGCCAAGCCTTATTGTACTGCCGCTACCGGTCTGCCCGGTCAGGTAGGCGGGTTCACCCCATTTGAGCGTTTCAGTAATTTCACCGATAGATTGATCTGATGCTGCGCACTGGTAGATCAGCTCACGTATTTTCAGAAGCTGCTTTGTGGCGGCTTGCGGGTATGAGTCGAATACGCTTTGCACTTCCTGTGGAATTACTCCTGCCATTGTATTTCTCCACTAGCCGACATTGTCTTGATCAAAGCTCAAAGTATACGCTACGGTGATCCTTGCGTTTCTTTAATACCCGTGAGAGAGCGGGCAGATAGGGGCTGGTCAGTGCCGATTGCTTGTTTATTTCTTTTACTGTCAGTTTGCCGGTGATTTTTGCAATGTGGATGCAGGGTTCGAGGATACGATCGAGTTCGTTGTCTTGCGGGTCAGTATAAAAATGCAGTCGTGCGCCATTGTTCTCTATGACCAGTGCAAGATCTCCCTGAAAAAAAGAAAGATAGTTCTGCGCTCTTCTGTGTGGCAGTTCCGGCCAGTCAAGTCCAAGGCCACAGGGCGAGACTGGATCAAGCGCATTGCACCAGAAGTGTGCCGGTGCAAATTCATTTTGCTGCAGGCGGGTAAGCGCGCGAGTTGAAATAAACTGCGGCCCGCTGAGCTCTTCAAAAAATAGCCCCTGGGTTACTTCACCGGCAAGTTCCATGACTCGAAGTGCTCTGAACAACTTTGCAAATTTCAAGCAACCGGTTTCGCGATTAGCCAGTTCACGGGTGATCACACCATAGCGATCCAGCAGCAGGTGAACCCGCTCGCGCTGTTCTTCAAATTCTGTCAGTGCATCTGTGTCAGGTTCGGTTTCAGGGATCAGTCGCCAGTTGCCCTGCCAGCTGTTGCTTAACGCTCTGGCGCGTCGTTTTGCTGTGGCTATTCTGCCTGTGCCACTGGCGACACCGGTTAGCTTAAAGCCTGAGCGGGCACCCTGTCTGAGAGGTGCCAGAGTGTCGGCGGTGAGTTGGCCTGACCAGACACCGTGCCACCAGCAATCATTCAGATCATCAATCTCATCGTTGATAGGGTATGTAGCGCTTTGGCGATCTGTGTTTCGTGCCTGATTGGATATCTGCAGGTAGTTATAACTTGCATGTGGGTCACTGAAATATTCAGCAAGCGCAAACGGTTTGTTGTTCCTGCGTGTCAGCAAATCAATATCTTCAGGGTAGCAGATACAGCACTGTTCCTTATCGGTACCGAGCCAGCTCAGTTGCTGATGTAGAAATACATTGTCCAGTTGATGATCGGTAAACTGTTTTAGTCGGGCCGGGAAAAAATCATTGAGCAACGGTTGTACTCGACTCTGATAACCTCGCAGCCGCTCGACTGCTTCAATAACAGTCTGCTCACTTGCTGCCACATTAAACTGATGCCAGTTGGCGAGTATTCCCGGTAGCTTTTTGACCGGTAGCGGGTTGAACGACGGGCGGCGCGCTGCTCTCTGCCAGCGCAACAGAATTTCAAAGTTTTCAGTGTCGCAGTAGCGGATGGCAGAATCATCGGTGAGCAGCTCACCGCAGATATATCGATCACCCTGCAGCAGCTTGTCAGGCACAGACGGTAGCAGGTATTCAATTTCTGCCAGAGTGAGTGGTCCGTAGAACGTTAGTATCTCTGCTGCCAATGATTCGGCATCACGATTATCATTTTCAAGCTGCGGTAGTTTTCTGCGATTGATCTTAGCGTTGCTGGCCAGACCGCTGTTGATCAGTTGCCAGGCGTTTTCCAGATGACAGACCCAGCGTCTATCATCCAGCGAGAGTTCGCAAAGCAACCTATCGGCTTTGGCTGGTTGGTTCTGCCATTCACTCCACCATTCAGTCTGTGGAATCAGAATCCGTTCTTTAACCCACTCGGTCCATTCTTTGTTATCGGCCGGTTGATAGTCACTGTGGGAGCGTTGTCTTTTTTCAATAAACTGTTGGTTGATATGAAGATCAATTGTGGGTCTTAAGCGGCTGTCCTGTGCGGTCTCTTTTATCAAGTCACCCGATAGAGCGCTCATCTGCTGTTGATCAGGGCTGTCATCGGCATACACGTACTGACTGACCTGATCAAACGTTAAGTTGCTGGCAAACGGGGTAGGCGTGGCGGTGCGTACAAAGGTCCAGTCGCATTCACCATCGGCTATTTTAATCAGCATCGCAGACAGGGCATTGAGCTCGAACTCGTCATTCAGACAAGTGCGCCAGGTTTCAAGCAGTACCGGGAAGTCTTCAAACTCCAGAGTGGCAGTCATCAATTTTTTGGCTTGTAGCCGGCTCATCCATAGTGGCAGTCTTTGATTGAACTTCTGCCGTGGTAACAGCAAAAATCGACCGGCACACTCGCGAAACCGCGTGCCGAAAAAACCTGAGCTTTCAAGGGAGCGCCGCAGGTGATAGTTGAGATTTTCCGGTGTGACCAGTGCCAGTACTGCAGCCGGGTCAGGTACGCTGGTTAGCTGTATAACAACGGCGTCGTTATCTGCGTGAATTTTCAGTGTTTCTTTGTATTGCTCTTGCCACGCACTTTGCAACGCCAGCGCCCAGGGATGATTCAACTTGCCACCCCAACAAGTGTGCAGTACCAACTGCCGAAGGTTGTCAGGGCCTTTGAAACCACCTGGTCCGGCTTCGATCAGCTCTATTAGAATATGGCTGCGATGTGGCAGATCAGCAGCGCTTTTTTCCCGTTGTCTTTTTAAGTAATCAACAAGTTTTTCTGTAGCACCTGAATCAAAAGACAATTCCTTTTCAATGTGCTCGCTGAGTAGATTTTCTTTACCCTGGCCCAGTTTTGTATTGGCATGGAAAAGAAAATCGCCAATACGCTGCGCATAGTAGTGACTGCGATTGTTGCGCTCAGAGCGCCAGAACGGTGGTGCGCTGCCGGCTGTTGATGGTTTTACCAATACATCATTGTGATTGATCTGCCGTACCTGCCAATGCTGTGTACCAAATGCGAATACATCACCCACTCGCGCTTCCCAGACAAACTCTTCATCCAGCTCACCGATTTTTGCTCCCGAGTCAGCGTGGCGAATTTGATAATAGCCCCGATCCGGTATGCTGCCTCCCGAGTTATAAAGCGCAAAGACTGCATTCTTTTTTGCCGCGACTGTGCTATCGATCCGGTTATAAATGATTCGCGATTGAAGTTCCCGCACGCGGGAGCCTGCGTATCTGCCCGCCAGCAGCTCAAGTACCAGATTAAACTGTTCACGTGAGGTCTGTTGATACGGCGTTGATCTTTTGATTAGCTGAAACATATCATCTGCACGCCAGATTTCATTGGCGCACATTGAAATGATAATTTGCGATAAGGTATCGAGTGCACCAATCAGAGGTTTCAGCGGTTCAAGATCACGTTCAATGGTGGCCGCTGATAACGCTGCCGCCTCAACAAAGTCTGCCGAGTGCACTGGATACAAAGCACCACGGCTTTCCTCTCCCACACTGTGGCCTGCGCGGCCTATACGCTGTAGTGTTGCAGCAATGCCCGGTGGTGACTGCAGCAGTACCACCTGATCAAGACTGCCGATATCAATACCCATTTCGAGTGAGCTGGTCGCAACGATGGCTTTTAGCTCACCTTGCTTTAAGCGCCGTTCTACTTCAGCACGAATATCTTTTGATAATGAACCATGATGCGCATAGGCAAGCAGCGTAGGTGACTGCTCGTTTATCTTCAGGGTTATTTTCTCAGCCATGGCCCGGCTGTTAGTAAAGAACAGTGTGCTGCGGTTATTCAATGCAACATCGCGAAACTTTTCTGCCAACGGATCCCACACAGACTCACCGATTTCAGCGGCCTCGCGTACCTCAGTCGGGTATCGCACTTTAAGTGAGATAGCTTTTTCTGAAGGCGGATTAACAATGCTTACTGATCTTGGTTTGCCATGTTCATCGTAGCCACCCACATAGTTGGCAACGGCTTCAAGCGGGCTGACTGTGGCAGACAGTGCAATGCGCTGTAGATCGCCAGTGAGGTGCACTAACCGTTCTGCGGCTGCCATCAACGCAACACCGCGTCGGTTATCGACCAGTGAATGCACTTCATCAATGATCAGTGTTTCAACTGTGCTCAAGGCCAGTCGGCCGCTTGTGGTGGTTAATAAAAGTGTCAGGCTTTCAGGTGTGGTGATTAAAATATCCGGTGGTTTTCGCAGCATGCGCTGGCGATCGGTTTGCGAGGTATCGCCGGAACGTGTTTGCACTTTAAGCCGGGGCAGTGCGCCGGTAGCGCAAAGATCATCAAGCGGGACTAACAGGTTGCGCTGAATATCATTGTTGAGCGCTTTAAGTGGCGACACATACAACAGCCTTGTGGCACCGGGTTGCCAGTCATTGGTGGCAAAGCGATTCAAAGACCACAGGAAAGCAGTCAGCGTTTTGCCGCTGCCGGTGGGTGCTGTGATTAGCGAGTGCCCGCCACTGGCAATGACCGGCCAGGCCGCATTCTGAACCGCAGTAGGCTGCTTGAAGCGGCCTTCAAACCAGCTGCGCACCTGTGGATTAAAATTGTCGAGCGCATTGCTCATTTTGGCGTTATCCGGTATCTATCCGTCATAATAAATACCCTGGTCGATTGAGACAATCCACGCTTTGTGGCATGTTCTGTAGAAACAACCCTTGAGGTGCTTATGCCTGCACTGCAACAGTCACAAATCGACTTCTTCAACGAGCACGGTTATCTGGTGGTCGAAAACGCGGTTGATGCTGAAGCACTGCAAGCGCTAACCCGTGATTTCTCTAACTGGGTTGAAGAAAGCCGCGAGCAGACAGGGGCCTATGGTGAGTCATTTGACGGTCGGCCCAGGTTTGATGTTGAGTCCGGCCACTCTAAAGACAGCCCTGCGCTACGACGGGTCAATGCACCGGTAGAAATTTCTGATGCCTATTTTAAGGCAATGACAGAAAGCCGAATGGCCGATTGTGTGGCTGAGTTGATCGGTCCGAATATCAAGTTTCACCACAGCAAAATTAATTCAAAGTTGCCGGGCGCCAAAACAGAAGTAAAGTGGCATCAGGACTTCCCGTTTACCCCGCACAGCAATGATGATTTGATCACAGCGTTGCTCATGGTTGATGAAGTCACCGATCAGAACGGCCCGCTTGAGGTAGTACCGGGTTCCCACAAGGGTGACATCCACAGCTTGTGGCACGATGGCGTGTTCACCGGGGCGATCGCAGAAGATGCAGCGGCGGACTGTAAATCAAAAGCGGTCAGCTGCAAAGGCGCGGCGGGTACTGTCTGTCTTATGCATACACGTTTGCTGCATGGTTCTACCGCCAATCTTTCAGACAAACCGCGTACCTTGTTTATTGCGGTTTACTCCGCTGAAGATGCGATACCGCAGTCACCCAACCCGATGCCAAACAAGCATGAAGGTTTGCTGGTACGGGGTGAGAAGACCAATCGCGTCAGGTCAGTGCCTTACGATATCGAATTACCGCAAATACCCAAAGGTGCTTCGTTCTTTGACCAGCAGGCGGAAGGGTAGAAGTATTCATAAAATCCGCAAGAGGCAGAGCGCTAACCCACACGGTACTAACTCGTAGGGATAAGCTTGCGCATCCACCGAATGTGCGTTTGTTATGTCGATGATTCAAAAAAGAAATGACGTGAGTGGCTTTGGTGGATGCGCCTTGAAGTCAGTGCGGGCATATACAGCGTGCGCATTTACAACCGGATTCGGCCTGAAGATGCAGCAGAGTAGCTTATCCCCCCTCATATGTATGTGACCTGTCAAGTGACTGTTTACGTTAAATTTCCATTGTTTTTATCAAGCTCTCTAAGTAGCACTGGAATAACTCATTCGATTGTTGAACATTCTCATATACGTGGGTTGGTTACCG
>CALLLW010000026.1 GCA_938007995.1 uncultured Granulosicoccaceae bacterium
GCCCGGTTTATTCATGAAAATGACTGCATCCCGCTTGATCCTTGATTCCACAGCGAATTTTTTCTCTTGCAAATATCAGTAAGTATTCGACGCGAGAAGAAAATACCCTGTGAAACCAATGCTCTGCGCGCTATGCTCGCCGTTTCACGAATAAACCGGGCTAGGCCGGAAAACGTATCATCGTACGAAGCCCTGGACTGTTATCTGATAATTCTATGGTAGCGCCATGTAGCTCAACAATAGCTCGCACCAGGGATAACCCCAGCCCCGATCCTTTTGTGGTTCTGCTCTTCTCTACACGGTACAAAGGGTCAAACAGTAATTCTCTCTCGGCTTTGGGTATACCATTACCGTTGTCACTGACAGTCACCCAAGGCTGGCCTTGCTCCACTCCTGCGGCAATCTCGATCTCTATGCCGGATCCGTTATGGCTTATGGAGTTTTCGGTCAGATTAACCACTAGCTGTAGCAGCAGATCGTCATCGCCCAGCAGTCTAAGATTATCGGAGGCTGTCAACTTAAGTGTTTGGCCTTTATCAGCGGCAACGGCACTGAATACCTCGACGACCTTGCTAAGTGTTGGCCGTAGATCGGTAAATACGAATCTGGACTTCCTTGCACCGGCATCCAGTTGAGCAATGTATAACAGCTTCTCAAAAGTATCGTTAATTTCCGTGGCGTTGTCACTGGCCGTAATCAGCATTTCGTGCACGGGCTGATCTTCAGTGGTATTGAACAATGCCTCTTCGATTTTTATAGACAATCGATTCAACGGTGTTTTCAGATCATGTGCGATGTTACTACTAACCTGGCTCATACCCGCTATCTGCCGCTTCAGCAGCGCCACTGCGTTGTTTATATCTCGAGACAAGCGATCAACATCATCATCTCTGCTGCTAATGGGTAGCCGCTGATTAAGGTCGCCGTTACCGACACCTTCCATAAAATTTGCCAGCTGGCTGTAACGGTGATTGTGTTTATGTGAAAGAAACATGGCACCCAGCAGCGCAACCACTGCGGTGGCAAAGAACGTTAGCGCTATGCTGGAAAGATACCCTTTGAGCAGATCGTCTCGAAAGCTGGCATTTAGAGCCACTGTAAAAGAGTAATCTTCCGGGCCGTCTGTATAAACCCTGAATCCAGTATCTGAATCACCAAAGCCAAGCTCACTTGCTCTGGCATCGTAGATACCCTCAGCAGGTACGGGTTCGGTTACTTTACCTGCGATCACAGAGCCGCTCGCATCGCTTACCTGGTAACCCACACCGAACACCAACGGGTTTTCAGATTCAATGGCGCTTATTCCTTTTATAACGCCTTCAATTCCGTCTGCTGCAAATTTTCGTTCAAGGCTATCGTGGCGTTGTGCGAGCGCACCATCCATCTGCTTGTTGAGAATGCCCACGGAGTTTTTATAAAATATAAACGCCCCGATAGAGAAGCAGACAAGATAAAAAACCATGAAGAGCATCCCAACTCGAAACGGCATACTCTTGAACAACTTTTCTACTTTATCGCTCATCCTGATGAAGACACCGACTACCTTGGCAAGTGCAAGCTGTATCCGATATTTCTCGAGGTGTGTAACAGCTGTACGTCAAACGGCTTATCGATCTTGCTCCTCAGGCGGCTGATATGCGTTTCAACAACACTGGTTTTCGGGTCAAAGTGAAAATCCCAGACCTTTTCAAGCAACATGGTGCGACTCACTACCCTTCCTGTGTTTCGCATCAACACTTCGAGTAACAGAAACTCACGCGGCTGCAGATCAATCTCTACGTCGCCCCGCTTTACTGTTCGCGAGAGCAGATCCATCGAGAGATCAGCAACGTTAAGCCTGGTTGTCTCAGTTGACTCTACCGGACGACGTCCCAGCGCATTGACGCGCGCCAGTAGCTCGGAAAAGGCGAAAGGTTTGGTCAGGTAGTCATCGGCACCAGCTTCGAGCCCCTCGACACGGTCATCAACACCAGAGACCGCGGTCAGGAACAAAGCCGGTGTCTTCACACCCGAGGCCCGCACTGCCTTCATCACTGACAAGCCGTCCATACCAGGTAGCATGCGATCGACGATCAAAAGGTCGTAATCAGTGTCCAGACAGTGAACAAGTCCCTCCTTGCCATTTCCCACCGCATTCACCACATGGCCCGCCTGTGACAAGCCGTTGGATGCGTATTCCGATGTTTCAACATCATCTTCAATCAGTAAAATATTCAACTTCATCCCCAAACATTTCTTGCTTCATTAGCCGGTTACTCGCTCAAAGCCACTGTCGCTTACTCGATTTTTCGGCTACCAATCGGCACCAAAATCAAACCCGCAGTCCAGCGCCGTCACCGGGAATCGGTCACGCATTCGTTCGCTTTGGTTTCTGCCGCCGCGCCGAGCGCTACACCAGGCCCTGTGACGGTTTTGTGCACGTCGGTAGTATCGGCGTTCAGCAATTCACCACAATTGCCAGAAACATACATTTCCGTAAGAAACTGCCGGCTCGGTTAACACCTTGCGAAAAACAGTCTGTTAGCGGCTCAGAGGGCATTGAGCGATATGCATGCACATTGTGAAAAGCCAACTCAAACAACCCGACCGCAAGACGTTAAAGCTTGCATGTTGCGCATTCTGACACGGCACAAAGAAACCTGAGCCACCCGGCGCACCAACTCTTTAGCCCGGTTGATGCAGGCAGGTAGTTAATCAGTGCGACTGGAGACGCCAGTGTTGATCATTCGAACCAGTGCATTGTCTTTTCGAACAATGTGATGAAACAGTGCCGCTCCTGCATGCAACGCGATCAAGTCCCACACTAAATAAGCGCCACCTTGCTTGTGTATGAAAGTCATCGCACCTTCAAAGCTCTCCCATAAGGTGCCCATCATGCCCGGCACCAGTGGTTGAAGTAGCCAGGTATCCTGAAACGACGGCAGTTCTATCGAAAGAAAAAAACTCCAATCAAACTTTGCCCGGCAACGAGTGCTGTAAAACCAAGCCCATTCGCCGCCGGCGATATCCCCACCAAATCCGATTTATACTGAATGGCATGGGTTGGCTGAAAGCTTTAATTGCTACAAAACTACCAGCTATTCAAGAAAGCTTTTCAGCATCCAGACTGTTTTTTCATGAACCTGTATACGTGCAATCATCATATCTTCAGATTCTGAATCATTAGCCTCACCGGCGCACTCTCGGGCAGCCCTCAGATCATCCAACAGTTTCTCATTGGCACGCACCAGATGGCGGACCATATCATGCGCTGGACAATCCTCTTCTATCTCTTCAATGCCTGCCATACTCGCAAGCTTTGACAAGCCACCCGGCGCCAATGCGCCCTTTGCACGAATTCGCTCGGCGATCTCATCAACAGCAGTAAAGAGCTCGTTGTACTGTTCTTCAAATGCGGTGTGCAGAGAGAAAAAAGCAGGGCCGCGTACGTTCCAGTGACACAGGTGAGTTTGACCTATGACTGCATAAGTATCAGCCACAACAAGCCGCAAGGCATCAATGATAGGTTCTTTCATGATTCTACCTTTCTATGGTTTTAGTAGTTACCGTTGTTCGTGACGCCTCAAGCGAGCAGTAGTTGATACGCTGCGACGCCTGGTCGACGGCGATAGTATCACCATCAAATCTTCCCTGTGATATACAGCCAATTTACTTTTTCGTATCAATTTCTGCTAACAACACCACTATGCAGCCGCAACCACTTCTGTCACAGCGCAGTCTTTTCAACAAAAAGATCAGACTGCCGGACGGAGCTTAAGCCCCGTCCACCGCAAAGTTGTAGACAAACAATTGCAGGGTCAAAACAGCTTTTTTTTAAAAGTGGAGTTGCAAGTATTGCTTACTGTCATTGGTGTGGAGAGACTACGACTGCGGCAATACAATCCGCTCAGGCACCGGTAACAGATCTTCTTCAATGGTGGTTCTGGCACTGTTCCTGACCAGAGCACTACCCCGCTCCATCATTTGCCTGCCTAACCGGATGTTACTTTGTCCCTCATCAATCAGTTTGCTACCTTTGCTGATAAGCTTATTGCCTTCCTCAACCTCTTTGATTGCAGAACGCCATTGCCTACCACTGTCTTTCAGTAGCTTGGCCTCTTTGGCAACTCTCGCGGGATCCGACGCCAGGCCGACAGTTTGTGCAAGGTCCCGATACTCAGATCTTGCTCTGGCTGCTCGCTCACTACCTTCACCGACCATTTTTTCGCCGTCACGGATTTTTTCCCGCCCTTCGACAAGCTGCTCTTCGGCCTCGTTGATTAACTCTGCGCCCTCACTGTTCAGCCTGGCACCCTCACTGGCCATCGCTACCGGATCGCCACTGAGTGCCGCATCGCTGACTTGTATGTTTTTGGTCGAGCAACCTGCGATAGCACCCGCAGTGATTAGTAAAAGTACACATCTCATTATTTTCATTTTGGTCTCATAATGGAGGAAAAATAAACTGCCTAAAAAGTATTCACCTTGTAAAACTCATGCAGACACCTGGACGGGCATTGACTGGTATTGCAAATTACTTCAATCGTTAACGCCATCAAGTGCACTGTTACCACCTGCTGCATGGTCGGGGGTCTGCATTAAGGTCAGAAAACACCGAATCTCATGTGACTTCCGGATTTCGATAATCGGTGAGTTCAATGGATGCGGCGCTTTGTCCGATCAGCAATGTCTTCGCGAGCGTGATTAAAGATTTTCGCATGTTGATTACCCGATAAGTGATTGAGTTCTAAATGACCAGGCAATTATCGACCTTTCCTTTCAATAAATAAAACAATATTTATTTGTTGTTTTGATAATTTATTTCGATCTAAAATGCAATTTATCACCCAATCAATAAAATATTTCTATTATTATGGCAGATTTCGAGCAGTTAAGAACCTTCCTTGAGGTAGAACGACTCCGGCATTTCCGCCGGGCCGCCGAAGAGCTGAACGTCACCCAGGCTGCGGTCAGCTCAAGGATCAAACAGCTGGAGGAGCTGCTGAAGGTAGATTTGTTCACCAGGCAAAAGCGGCAAATTGAGCTCACCGCAGAGGGGCACCGCTTCAAGCGATATGCTGAAAGATTAATCGCCGAGTGGCGCAAGGCCCGCCATGATGTATCACTCGGGACAAACGAGGTGCAGCTTGCCGTAGGCGGCACCTATCGGGTGTGGGATGCGGCACTACAGCAATGGTTACACCGTGTTGGCTCTGCTTTTCCAGCGTTAGCACTGATTGTTGAATCACACACCATAGAAACGCTGGTACGCAAACTGATAGACGGGCAGCTTGATCTGGGCTTTATTCTTGAACCACCGAAGATCGATTCTCTACACATAGAGAAAGTAGCCGAGCTAAAACTTGTTCTTGTATCCACCAAGCCCGTGTCATCTGCAACTGAGGCGTTTGAAAACAATTTTGTGGCAATAGACTGGGGCCTTGGCTTCAGCACTGATCTGAAGCGATTGTTTCCTGATATTTCAGAACCAAAACATAGATTCTCACAGTCATCAATTGCATTGGATTTTATAAAGCAATTCAGCGGCAGTGCGTTCGTCTCTAACCGCTCTGTCTATGCCGAACTGGAAAACAATGAACTATTTCTGGTGCCGGGTGTTGCGCCAATAAACAAAGATTTGTACGCGATATACCCGGTTCGAACCAACCGTGAAGATCTAATCAAAAGTGTCATTGATCAGTTTGAATATAGAGTCTCGCTACCCTCGTGAACCCGGCAACTTACCTATCACGTTAGATGCAAAGCTAATCAGTCCTGCTATTAATCAGGAATTGTGTAGCGTGAGCTGCGGAAAAGGAATTTCCCATGCTTCTTTTGTGCATGTCTCAACACATATCTGTTGAATCAGGCGCTTAATCTTTTTGTATGACGATGCAGACGCGCTGTGCATCTTTACAGCGATCCAGAAATCAAGAGATGAGGAACCTGCGTAATCCAGCTCAACATTGGTGCTGATCAGATGCTGCGCATAATCAGACTCTGATAAAGCGCTGCTGATAGCCTGCTTAAGCTGTTGTGGAATCCTGGTAACGCTGTCTTTCTGGTGAGAGTAGCCAATGCCAAAAACACTGGTTACCTGGTAGGTGGTGTTGCGCGACAAATTCTCAAACACCGTACTGTAAAACTCGGCAGTGGGGATCATTGTCTCTGCTCCACCTACGTTCTCCAACAGCACGTGCTCGGGTGTTTGTTTTTTTACCTTCATCAGTCGGTCATCTGATAGCACCAGGTAATCATTTTCTGACGAAGGAAACCACGGCTCATCGTGAGCAGGGCGAGAGGTTAACCCTGCCATCTCTTTAATGGGAATACGCAGCCCGCCTGTGATCTCAGGATTGCTGAGCTCGGAAAATAAATTGAGTTGAGTCACCTTCCAGGGCAGCCCCCGGTATATCACCCGCTCGTCTTCACGGATCGGCCCAAGATTTAAGAGTAATTTCAATTCATCTATAAACTGCGGCAACATGTGCCTTACACTCAGCACCAGTCCGGCGCCTATCAGTAAGGCAATTGCCAACAGCAGAATGTCGCCTCGCATCTGAAACACCAACATCACCGAAATCAGTATAAGCAGTGTTCTGGCAGCCTGAAGACCATAGTGGATTATGCGACGACGGGTTCTAAAGGTGGTTACAGCCTCACCTTTCTGACGCTTCGCAAAAAATTTCGCAATTATTTTGGTGGCATAGTGAACGAGACAACCAACAACCAGCGCAAGAACCAAAGTTAAACCACGCCCCTGAAAAAAAGAAGTCAACACATCTTTGATGCGTACCCATAGTGGTTCGTTGTTGTTGAGCAAATTATCAAGCTGCACATTTGACAGGCTGATCTCGCGTGAAAACTCCTGCGCTTTTAACTGCCAGCTTTGCGACAAAGCCTGTAGCGCGTCCTGTGTAGGACCAGATTCAGTAACTGCCAGCACTTCAGAAATATTTTCAACGGCACGCTCTGCATTTTCTTTACTTTCTGTTGCCTGAGATATTCTGGTACGCAGAAGCTCTATTCTACGCGGCTTTTCTGTGAGTCTTTTTAACGACTGTACAACCGGCAGAAGGACTTGCGTGAGTTCTGTACGCCAATCCAGTTCTTCGCTTGACGCATCAAAGGCCTCCAGATCTACAGACCCTACCGCTATTTGCTCTATGACGCTACGCGTCTCCCGAATCTCTTGATTGATCTCCTGCAGCTGCAGCTCGAGTTCGGCTTTTTCGTCACCCGCTGCATTTTCAACTGCATCCCTGAGCACTTGTCTTGCAGCATTACTCGCCTCTAACGAGCTAACAAGCTCACCGAGTTGCCGCATCTGTGTTTGCAGTGGCGTCTGACTCTGAGCCCGCGTTTGTAAACTACTGGAATCCGCACTGGCGGCAGCGCCATCTGACTCAATAGTTAGCTGGGCAATCGCACTGGTAAATAATGTGACCGCTAGCGATACAATCACAGCCGCTGCCTTCAATTTGTGCAAGCTTTATCCCCGTCTGTTTAAATATTTCATCTGCCGGCATGTTAACCGTTTTTTTTGCCTTCGATACCGGCTTTAAATGCGATACCGTGCGCCGTATAAATCGATTGTGAATGAGCAGACAAACCGACTACCACTTAACATTCACCTGCAAGCCTGTATGACTACAAGGTTACGCAGGATGTTAAACCATATCAGCATGATCAACTAAAATTGGTGCACGGCAAGGACCACCCTAAAACTCACAAGGAAGTAAGTCTGAGGAAAATCGCAGGAATATATTGAATCCGATACTTCTGTTGTGAGGAGCAACATCCTCTTCTCAAATTATAACCACAAACAAAAAGGCAGGAGAATTAATGATGAAAGGCGTAAGTTAGACGTCAACGCGCACTACCAGGAATCTGTTCGCAGCCGTAGTTATGGCAGCGGGTTTGGCAAGCACTTCTAGCGCTACGACAGCAGCCAACATCAGTGACATTGTCAGAGAAACACCGTCGGCCAGCGTCTTTGTGTTTGCGGAAGATGGAGTTGCCACACTAACTGAAACAGTGCCAGAGTCAGGCACCAAGGACCTCCTGGCCAGTGCAGCTCGTCAAATGGACAATGTGCAATCAGTAGACAGCCAGTTGTTTGTATCTGAGCAATTATCGCTTGAACCAGCAGACCCGGAACTGGACGGCGCCGAATTCCTACCGACAGGCGACTCGACGGAGAATTATGATCAACAGGAGTAAGATCTGGCTTTGATGGGTTTGTAATTACTCATCGAAGTACACAGGATTTGATCCATAGCCTTCACAACGACCGCGTTGTCAGGGCACAATCACAGGGCGATACAACATCCGTATCGCCGACATCGCCGCTAACTTGACCGCCACCATCTTGTAAGAACAACACTGCCACATCGCCTCTGATGGATCCTTTGTTGCTACGGCGCCTGCAAACGCGCTCTTAACACCAGACACTTGGAAGTGAGATACGACTGTGATTGAGCATCGCACGATGTGTCTGCCAGATAGACTGATTGCTAATGCTCGATAGCTGCGATGACATTCAGTCTATACGCCAAGCCATCACCACAAGAATTTGCACCGCAGCCACTACATCCCAGCTAAAACTGACCGTTCAATTAACAAACGATTATTTGCGGCACATTGCCGCACTCAGACAACGAAAATAAATGATAATTATAATAGCCATGAACTCACATCGAGGCGCGTTTGTATTAGTGGTTTCTTTCCTGCGCAAACTACCTGATGTATCAATAGTTATTCTTCAAACGAGTGAACTAATTACGCTGTGCAGCAAAGCAAACACCTTCGTCAACTGCCAGGATGATAGACACAGCCTGGATCAAATCTGAATCACACACATGTTCAAAGAAAAGATAAATCAAATACTCAACTGGCGTTACTTTGAGACAACAATCCTGACGCTGATTATCATCAACTCTATAACACTGGCGCTGGAGACCAGCCCCGAGGTAATGCATGCCGCAGGAGAATGGCTACTGCGAGCCGACCGGATATTACTTTCGATCTTTGTTGCTGAGCTTCTTATGCGGTTAGTGCACGATTTCCGTGGATTCTGGCGCGACCCCTGGCGCATTTTTGACTTCTTTGTCGTGACTATTGCTTTAATACCCACCAATGGCCCGTTGTCAATCTTTCGTGCGTTTCGCATATTGCGTGTGTTGCGGCTGGTATCAGCGGTACCCGCTATGCGTCGTGTGGTGTCAGGCTTACTGGGAGCGATGCCGGGTATGGCATCAATAGTATTCCTTATTGGTCTTATCTTTTTTGTGTTTTCGGTTATTTCTACCAAACTTTTTGGTCACGCTTTTCCAGAGTGGTTTGGCTCGCTTGGCGCGTCTGCCTACACACTTTTTCAGGTGATGACGCTAGAAAGCTGGTCGATGGGAATCGTGCGGCCGGTGATGGATGTTTATCCGTGGGCGTGGCTGTTATTCATACCGTTTATCATTCTCACTGCCTTTACTGTACTCAACCTTTTTATTGGTGTGATTGTCGATGCCATGCAATCGGAACATGAATCGAGCGCCAGCATCGAGCGGGAACAAATGATTACAGATAATGAAAAAATTCTGGCGGAATTAAAAGCCTTACGACAGGAGATGAAAACGCTTTCCAGCACAAGATAGCGGCACTATGGAGCAGTTATTAAAACTGATATGCGTCACTGCAATCACGTTAACAATGCCGTCCCCGAGAGGACAGCAAATTACTTGCGTGCGTTTTGCAGGGCGCTGTCTTTCAAAATGCTGTTAATTCTTCAAAACTTCCTGCAAACACTCAGCCGCTTTTTCATTGCTTAGGCCCGCTTCGCTGTATATCTGCTGCGGGCAGGATTCAAGGACTTCACTATTAAGATCCTGCAGCAGGATCGTATCGGGCAATGGCATGATGCACTGCTCCAGCGCTTTCTCTGACAGCTCCAGACATGCCTGAGCGGTGAAGCCCATACAGGAGGTAAATGCCTCCGACTTACACAGCACCTCTGATTGATCACGAGACATTTTCATCAACAAAAACTTAGACATTTTTCCTGCATCCTGAGCCAGCGTCAGGCCCGAGATGCCGACAACAGCAATGACAGCAATGACAGCAAAAAGGGTTATCGTTATCCACCCGGACAATGCGGGTCGATTGCCTGTAAATTTTGGCACTTTAATATTACTCGTCTGATCACATGGAACCACTATCCTAACACCACCCGGACCTCGATTTAACGGGCCGCTGACGCAGATTAAAGGTGAAGCTGTAACGCAAGTAGCCATTTACCACCTGTCACACAATTGTTAGAGCAGCAAAGCTTCCAATTTTCTCGTATAATGGCGGGCTGACCCGACGCGTTTCAAACAGGTATAAACAGTGATCACAACGGCCAACGTCACCATGCAGTTCAGCGCAAAACCGCTGTTCGAAAATATCTCGGTTAAATTCAGTGATGGCAACAGATACGGACTGATCGGCGCCAATGGCTGCGGTAAGTCGACGTTCATGAACATCCTGAGTGGTGCACTGGAACCGACCTCCGGCAACATCAGCATCTCTCCTAACGACCGGGTCGGCAAACTGAACCAGGATCAATTCGCGTTCGAAGAATTCAGCGTACTTGACACCGTCATCATGGGTCATGAAGAACTCTGGCAGGTAAAACAGGAACGCGAGCGCATTTACAGCCTGCCGGAGATGTCGGAAGAAGAAGGCATGCAGGTGGCGGAGCTCGAAAACCGCTTTGCAGAACTGGACGGCTACACCGCTGAAAGCCGCGCCGGTGAATTTTTATCCGGCGCTGGTATTGAAGAGTCATTGCACGCGGGCCCGATGAGTGAAGTCGCACCGGGCTGGAAACTCCGCGTACTACTGGCACAGGCACTGTTTTCTGCACCGGACATTCTGCTGCTCGACGAGCCCACCAACAACCTCGACATCAATGCCATCAGATGGCTTGAAGGTGTACTCAGAGCTCAGGAAAGCACCATGGTGATTATCTCGCACGATCGCCACTTTCTAAATTCAGTCTGTACCCACATGGCAGATATCGACTACGGCGAGCTTCGCATCTACCCCGGCAACTATGATGACTTCATGACCGCATCCACACAGGCGCGTGAAAGAATGCAGTCAGACAACGCGAAGAAAAAATCACAAATTGCAGAGCTACAGCAGTTTGTCAGCCGCTTCTCTGCCAATGCATCAAAAGCGCGTCAGGCAACATCACGTGCAAAGCAGATTGAGAAGATCAAGCTTGAAGATATCAAACCATCGAGCCGCGTGAGCCCGTACATCCGCTTTACCCAGGAAAAGAAACTACACCGACTGGCGCTGACTCTTGAAGGCATAGGCCATGGCTTTGACGGAGAACAACTCTTCAGCGGCGGCGATCTGCTACTTGAAGCAGGCACCCGGCTCGCGGTGATCGGTGAGAACGGCACAGGCAAAACCACCTTCCTGAAACTGCTCATAGATGAACTGCAGGCCAACGAAGGCAAAGTGCAGTGGGCGGAGAACGCCACACTGGGCTACTGCCCTCAGGACAGCAACGATCAGTTCGACAATGACCTCACCCTGTTTGACTGGATGACTCAATGGCGCAAGCCCGAACATGACGATCAGATCGTGCGCAGCACACTGGGCAGATTGTTGTTCTCGAATGATGACTTTAAAAAGCAGGTTAAGGTGTGTTCCGGTGGTGAGAAAAACCGTTTGCTATTCGGCAAACTGATCATGACTTCACCTAATGTGCTGATACTCGATGAGCCGACCAACCACCTGGATATGGAATCGATTGAGTCACTCAACATGGCCCTTGAACACTACGAAGGCACATTGATTTTTGTCAGCCATGATCGTGAATTCGTCTCTTCACTCGCCAACCGCGTGATAGAAATCAAAGACAACAAGCTCAATGATTTTATGGGAACCTATGACGAACTGCTGGCAAGCAAAGGCGAGCAAACTGCGGCGGCTAACTTTTAATTCAACTGCGCCTCATTGTTGATGAAAAACAGACCTGCAGTCAGCGGGTCTGTTTTTAAAAGCCCGCCACCTGATCGAGCGGCAACATGACAAACCTCAATATACTGGCCTGCCAGATCAACATCCCACCGACTGATACGGTAGCCGCCAGAAATTTACACCTGCGAACAACTGCTGATTCTGTTCGCAAACGACTCAATGCCGCACCTGCAGATATCGTACTTCTGCCGGAGCTTTCAACGCTCGACTATTCAAACGCTACATTCGCAAATCTGGCTGAAGTTGCCGAAAGCGATGCCGGCGAGAGCTTTAGCACCTGGAGCGATGTTGCCAGAACACACAACTGCTGGGTGCTGTACGGCTATGCTCGACGATGCAAAAAAGGCTATAGCATTGCAACCGGTGTGGTTGATCCTGCAGGAGAACTCAAAGGCATTTACGATAAGCTCCACCTCGCGCAGTTTGGGGCATCTGAAGAGAAAAACTACTTTAATAATGCCGGCAGCCAGCTGGTGGTTTTTGAATGTAACGGATTCCGTTTATCCCCTATCACCTGCTATGACATCCGGTTTGCCGAGCTGGCCAGAACACTGGTTCTACAGCATAAGGTTGACTGCATCCTGCATACCGGCGCCTATGCCCGCGATCCCTCATTCGATAGCTGGCATGCTTTCGTTAAAACAAGAGCCATGGAAAATCAAATCTATGTGCTGAGCCTGAATCGGGCCGGTGAGAATTTCGGCAACTCGGTTTTCATGCCACCGTGGGTGGATGAAAGCAATCACTCGGTTGAATTTGCCGCACATGACGAGCAATTCAAACACGTACAACTCAGCAAGGCAGCGATAGAACAGGCGCGTGAGGAATTTCATTTTCTTGATGATCGCCTGCCCTCTTATGAGCTACCCGCAACTGAAATTAACACTCCTGATTGATCGCAACGGGCTCACTATCACCATAGTCTCCCTGGCTGACGCTTTAAAAAGCAACTACGCATTCAGTTCACGCAGCTTATCAAGCACGACGGAAAATTCAATTTCGGCACATTTTCCAAACAAGTCATGCCTGGTAAGTTTAGCTTTAGCAATAGCAGGCGATGACAAGCCGCACAGCACCCTGGCGATATCGGTGTTTGTTGGAAGCACCTGAGGGTTTGATTTCTGCAGCTCAACAGCACCGCTCAGCACTTCAGGTGCTATATCAATCTGCTTTGGTTCACTGACCACAACTGCCTTGCGTGTCTCGCAAAAGCTGCAGTGACCACAGTCTTCCTCCAGCGCCCGATCAAATCGTTCACACAACGCGGATGTCTGACATTGATCAAGGCTGATCCAGTCAAGCACTTGCTTCAACCTTTCAATCTCCCGAGCTTCGCGTTTTATTGCATCGTCAGATAAAACTTGCGCAAGCTGCACCGTGCTTTCAGGTTGTTTCACCAAGGTGTAGCGATTTCGCACACCGGCAACTTTAACTTCTAGCATACCCTGCTCGCCAAGATAATCGAGTGCGGCGACCAGACGTTGCCGTGGTGAGTCGAGCACACTGGATGCAGCGTCAAGATCAATCTGAAACCATACCCGGTTTTTAACCGATTGCTTAAACATGCCTGCAATAAACTGCCGACGATTCTCATCAAAGCGGGAGAGAATTTCCTCTGAAGACATCAATGGTTTGAACTGATAGTTAGAGTAAAACGGCGTACCGCCCTTGAGGTAACCATCGAGTTCCAGCCGGGTAAGTAATGTGCGTAACACCAGCGGGCGAACATCACATTCGTTCGATAGTTCATAGAGTGAAATATCAAACTCAGCATCGTGTGAAAAAACTGTATCCGTGAATTTTTTAAGCGCTACCAGTGACGGTGTATCACCATAAATAAAATTCTGCAGAGGGATAAGATCTTCACTACAAGCCAATGTATGACAGATGGATGGTTGTCCATCTCGCCCTGCACGACCGATCTCTTGCGAGTAATTCTCAAGGCTTTTGGGTAGATTGTAGTGATAGACCGCGCGTATGTTGGCTTTGTCTATGCCCATACCAAAGGCAATGGTTGCCACAACAATAGCGCTGTCAGATTGGATAAACCAATCCTGCGTTTCTGCACGCTGATCATCTTTTAAGCCTGCATGATAGTGCCTGGCATCCAGCCCGTTAGACTGCAGAAACTGTGCGACCTGCTCTGCTGTTTTTTGCAGTGTGACATAAACAATAGACGCGCCCGGTTTACTTGCTTTAATTAGCTGCAGCAGTTTTTTATCGCGCTGTGAAGGCGTAACTGCCTCGGCACGCAGGGTCAGGTTGCTACGGTAAAACCCGGTACTCACCGCGCAATCAGGAGTAATATCAAACTGCTCACAGATATCTTTGAGCACCTCTTTTGTTGCAGTCGCCGTTAGTGCCAGCAATCGTTCTGCCTTGCACTGCCTGGCAAACTCAACAAGTTTCAGGTAGTCAGGTCGGAAGTTGTGGCCCCACTCTGAAATACAGTGCGCCTCATCAATGGCAAACAAAGACACTTTGATGTTGGCAATTGATGCACGGAATCTTTCATTGTTAAAGCGCTCAGGAGCAACATACAACAAACGCAGCTGACCACTGCGAATATCATCCATCACCTTTTGATACTCTTCAAAGCTTTGCGTAGAGTCAAGCCGACTGGCTTTGATACCGCGCGCGGTGAGCGCATCAATCTGATCTTTCATTAACGCCAGCAGTGGTGAAACCACCAGCGTTAAACCATCGAGACACAGCGCCGGCAATTGATAACAAAGCGATTTACCGCCACCGGTCGGGAACACTGCAGCCGCAGAAGATCCTGCAAGCAATCGGGTGATCACCGCCTCTTGACCATCACGGAAGGCATCGTAGCCGAAATGCTTCTTTAGAACCTTGAGCGGTTCGGTGCTGACTTGCAGATCGGTCACGGAATGAGTTTGAGACTTAAGAGTTGACTGGTACATGGTTACTTCCTACAGCGATTACTTCAGATCAGAATTGATTACCGACTACTTTACTGCAGCAATCCCTGTTGTGCACGCGTTTTGTGAGCAGACTCCGCGCACATCAGAATAGCAGCTGGCCAGTAGCAAGCAGATCGATTATGTGGCTCTTCGCAGGGGGGATAAGCTCCAAGGCGCATCTGCCAATTTTTATATAACAAGCCTAAGCGTGCCTGACACCTGAAACCCGACGTAAAAACAACCCACGCAGTTTTGATTTAATCTGAAATAGAGCGAGTGTCGAAGTGCAGTGCAAAGAAGCAGCCTTCCCTACCACTGGTTGATGCGCCGCAGGCTTATAAACCCATCGGGAGACTGTTGCTTTCGCCGTACCCGCGTTCAGTCAGTAGACATTATGTAGTGACCTGCCCATCTTCAACGCCTTGGGTTATCGTAGAAGATGGAACCACCACAACAGAGCCAAATTGAAGAGGACAGGTCATGAAAGAGTCTAACAAATATGTAGGTCTAGATGTACATGCAGTC
>CALLLW010000027.1 GCA_938007995.1 uncultured Granulosicoccaceae bacterium
GCTAAGCTGATTTTCGTTGTCTTCTCTGATCACTGGTGCACGCCTTTTTGAGGGTCTGTTCAGATTCTCGTGCACCAGTTTACCTGTTTTTCCACTTTTAGCCTTGTTTTATAGGCTTACGAGTTTTTCAGCAGGCTCTAAGTAAATCAACAACCGAGTAAATACAGCAAATGGACGGCAGCAATAGCGACGATGCCAGTCCTGAACATTTGATCAATCCAATGTTTGCATCAGCGCTTCACATATATCCGGCCATAATACCGGCCGTAAAACAAGAAGGGTTCTTTCCACTTCCTGACCATCTATTGATCATTCGTAGAAAGAACCCGCCTGCTTACACCATTACTTCATTAAGAGGCTTTTCGCTTCACAACTTCCATGATGTTCTCACTGCTTGTGATACTCTCCAGGCTGTCGGTATGTAAGCGCTCTTCCGCCAGAGTTGCTTCCATATCGCCAATTCTGCCAAGTAATCCCTGACGAGCATGCCGCAGCTCTTTAGCAACCATCTGCTCAAGCTTTTTAATATGAGCTCGAAGCTCGGCTTCAATAGAACGAAACTTTTGACTGCGCTCAGTCCACTCTTTTTCATTCTTACCGGCGTTGTGCTGCAGATTACCGTAATCCCTCTTCAGATCACTGTGCTGTGCGGTCAGCTGCTTGAGTTGCTCCTGAAGTAACGCCAGCTGATTGTCAAGACCATCACGCTCACGGGTCGTGTCATTAAGACTTTGCTCCCTGTCTTCAAGCTTCTGCTTGTATTGATCGTTAGATGCAGTTGCATCCTTCAAATCCTGATCCATGGTTTTCAGCTGGTCACTGCCCTTCTCAAGTTTTGCAAGCATCTCGGCCTGTCGCTTGTCAGCATTCATCAAGTCACGCTTGAGCTTTTCCAGCTCTTTTTCGTTGCTTGATTTCGCCGCTTTCACTTCAGCCAGTGTACGATGCTCTTCAGCAAGGGCTTTCTCAAGTGCGTCTATCTTGCCAGCCTTGGCTTGATCATTCAGCTTTGCATCGGTAACTGCCTGCTGCAGGCGATCATTGTTCTCTTGCGCCTTTTCGAGCTTTGCCTGATAAGCTTTATTCTCAGCAAGCAGCTCTTTAAGACGCGCTTGATCCGTTGCTGAGTCAGTCTTGGCCTGCTCAACTTTCTGCATCGCCTTTTCTTTTTCATGTTCAGCCTGCCCTAACAGCTTGCTGTTCTGTGCAGCCTGCCTTGCAGCTTCATCTGCTGCCTGTTGCAGCGCTGCAATCGCCTTGTCCTGCGCATCTTTTGCTTCCTGCATCTTCTTACCAGACTCAGCAGCCTTTGCAACAGCGCTCTTTAAGTCAGCAACCTGTTCTCGAGCGGCTTCCAGTTTATCAGCCAACTGTCGAGCTTCAGCCTGCGCGGTTCTGGATCCGTCACGCTCTTCTTTGAGCTGGTCTTTAAGTTCGTCAACCTTAGCAAGTGTCTGATCCTGCTTCACCTGGGCCATTGCTGCAGCCTGATGCATTTCAGTTGCTTCAGCATTAAGCGCCGCTACTTTATCTTTCTGCTGTTGAGCTTCGCTCTCAGCTGTATCTACAGCGGTCATCAATGCTTGTAACTCTTTGTCTTGCTTCTGACTCGCCTCCGCCGCTTTCTTGTCGAGTGCAGCTATCGCTTTATCCTGGGCTCGAACTGCTTCGGCAGATTTTCGCTCTGCTTCCTGCGCCTTCGCAACATCAAGCTTAAGATCAACGATCTGCTCTTTGGCTCTGGCCAACTCAGCAGACTGATTACCTTTCGCATTATCAAGCTCGGCTTTCGCAACATCCAGGGCTTTGGCTTTTTCTGCCAGCTTTCGCTCGAGCGCTGCTACGTTCTTCTCCTGCGCTTTTCGCTCTTCTGCCGCTTTTCTATCAGACTCATTACCTTGTGAAACCACAAGCTTTAGTTCGGCAATCTGTTCTTTGGCCTTCTTGAGTTCTGCAGACTCAAGAGCCTTAGCGTCGGCTAGTGCAGCTTCAGCCGTGCGCTGAGCCTTAAGCTTGTCAGCTAGCTCTTTCTCAAGTTTGGCGATTGACTTATCCTGATCACGCGAGGCCTCTTTGAGCTTTTTCTCAGAGTCATTCGCCTGCGCCAGGGCATCCTTCAAGTCAGCCGCATTCTCGAGAGCTTTCTCAAGCTTTCTATTTAAGTCTCGCTGTTCAGCTTGCGCCTCTTTCAGCTTGTTCCGTTCTTCGGCAAGTTTGTCATTAAGAGCGTCAACCTTCGCATTCAGTTGATCCTGCTTGACCTGTGCAAGTGCACTTGCCTGCTGCTCATCATTTGCATTACTTGCCAACTGTTGAACCTGCTTTTCAAGCTGACCGGCTTCCTGTCTGTTCTTTTCGGCAGCCCGTGCATACTCATCTCTGGCTTGCTCGAGCGCATCAACCTTGCCACCAAGTATCTTCTCAGCAGAACGAGCATCAGCCAGCGCATCCTTCAGCTCATCTATCTTTTGCTGTGACTTATCGAGCTGCGCCTGAGTTTTGCGTTGATCTGCCTGAGCAGACTGCTTGTCACTCTTCTCTTCAGAAAACTTGTCCTTTAAAGCGTCCAGCTTCGCCAGTAGCTTATCTTTGTCTTTCAGAGCATTCGCGTTCGCAGATGCTTCTTTGGCAGCATTAGCATACTGTTCTTTGTTAGCGACTAAAGATTTCTCGAGATTATCGACTGCTTTCTCTTTCTCCGCGAGCTGCTTCTCAGCATTCTTCAATGCATCTTTTTGCTCTGCCAACTGCTGATCACGAGCCTCAACTCGAAGCGCCTGTGCTTTCACATCTGACTTAACATCAGCCAGTTCCTGCTGCAGGTCCTGTAGCTCTTTGTTTAACTTCTTGTTGTCTTGCTCGCTGGCGTCTGCAGACTTTTCGAGCTTCTTCTCTCGCTCCTCAACCTGACCCTGCAGTTTATCGTTGGCAGATTTCAACTCTGCGAGCTTTGCTTTTTGCGCCTCTACATCGTTTGTAGTTTTTTCGAGATCTCTGGTTTTCTTATCTATTTGCGCTTTTGCATGCTGTACATCATTCTTCAGAGCATCGTTCCTGTCTTTTTCAGCTTCGCGTTCGGCCTCTGCCTTTTGTGCCGCTGCTTTGCTTTCTGCAAGTTCTGCTGCAAGCTTCGCTTCGCGCGCATCAGCCGCCTGCTTTGCAGCCTGCAGCTCATCCTGAAGACGTCGGGTATCCTGCTGCAGCTGGTCACGCTGTCTGGCGTCCTCTTGTACCTTCTGCTCGGCTTTATCTACCTGATTTTTGTATGCATCCAGTTCTTTCTCTAACGATTGAACGGCAAACGCAGCTTCTGTGTTCGCATTTGCTTTATCGTTTTGCGATAGCTCGTATTGACGTTGCAAGTGACCAATAGTCTCGTACTGATTTCTGGTTTGCTCTTCCAACCTGGCAAGCTCTGCTGCACGATCGCGCAACTGTTCATTCAGGGCTTCAAGTTTTGCCTCACTGCGCGCAGCAGCTTCACGCGATTCAGCGAGTGCATCTTTCTCTTTCGCCAATGCTTCCTGCAGTGCAGCAATTCGATCAGCCATTTCTCGCTCTTTATCAGCAAGCGCTTGTTTCAGGTCGCCAATCTCGCGCTGCAGATTTCGCTTCTCATCTTCTGCAGTGTTCAGATCCTGATGAAGATCAACGATCTCATCGCTCTTCTCACCATTAGACTCAAGCAGACGATCAATTTCAGCGTTTAGCTCATCGCTTTTTGCAGATGCCGCCTGCAGCGCTGCTGACCGGTCACGCAGTTCAGCACGCAGTCTTTCCTGCTCTGATTCCATCTCCTGCTGCAGCTCGAGCACTCGGCGCTCATTAGTGTCAGCTGCCAGCCTGGCCTTTTCCAGCTCGGCATTAGCTAAGCCGACCTGATTTTCAATGTCATCTCTTTGCAGCTCTATCTCGCGCTGCGAAGCTTCTGCATTGTTTAGCGCAGAGTCGCGGTCATCGAGCTTGGCCCGCAATGCCATGATCATATCTTCCTGATCTTTGCTCTCGGCGTCAGCTTTAAACAACGCTTCCTTGAGCGGTGGAATCTGCCGACTTGTTTTGTTGATTTTCTCGTTTAATGCCTTCTCACGGCGGCTTGCCGATATGGCTCTAAACAACCAGCCAATAGCCAGGCCGATTAAAGTCGCGAGAATTAGTAACAATAAGATTTGCGTGATTAAATACGTCATTTTATAAATACCCTGGTTTATTCGCTACCGAGACTTATTTGAGGAACTGTGTTCCCTGATATCTGGCCTGGTGTTAAAAGATAAATTTCAGTGCGTCGATTCATTGCTCGGCCCTCAATCGTTTCGTTACTTGCAATCGGTCTGAACTCACCATAACCGAATGCACTGATCAACCCGGGAGATACACCACGCTGAATCAAGTTTTCTCTGACTGTGCCGGATCGTCTTTCACTAAGACCCTGGTTGTATCCAGCTCCACCTGTGTAGTCGGCGTGACCTTCTACCAGTACGGACTCGATTTGTCCCTGACAAACACCCAGTAAAGTGTCGGACATAGCGCCAAGAACTCTGTCATGCTCTTCTAAAATTTGATAATGATTGACTGCGTAGTTCAATACATTGTCAGCCAACACCTGGCTGATAGCTTGCTGACAAGCGAGCGTTATACCGGGTGCTTCGACTGTGATGTTCACGGTGATATCAAGAGGTTCAATTTCAGAGCGCCGAACGTCAATAAGCTGTTCAACAGTTCGCTTTCGGTCCAAAGAGTTAACCACCCCTTCCAGAATGAACTCCTTATCCGAGATGAATAGGGTTCCAGGGTTAAGCTGTGTTACTGCCGCAATACCGGTTTCGACAATTCGTGGGCTGCCAGTCAACTGCGGCCCATTAGTTTGCAGACCGCTGTAATCTATCGACGACTCTGGTGGCAGAGCCTGATGGATGCCAGCTACGGTGTCGTAGGCGGGCTGACCCACCAGACCGCTGATACTCAAGTTGGGATGCTGGTGGTCAGCATATAAATTGAACGACGGTGGCACTTCAACGACCGGTTGAGGTTCTGGTTCCGGTTCGCGGAGGCTGATCTTGTTTTCCAGAACGCGAACACCCCAAACGTCTCGTGTATCGTCACCTGCAGTGACTCGGGCATCTTCCGACACCGTTTCACCTATGATAGTGACATCTCTACCGTCAACTAAACGGGCCACAGCGGGTATTTCGCCCCGGTGGTCGTCCAGTTCTTGTTGAGTTCTATTTGATATGTCTTCCTCAATTCTCTCTGAGTATATGTCGACACCAAACCAATACACTACGGCTAGTAATGAGCAGAGGACTAATAATGCTATTGACTTCATCTGAATGATTTCTTGCGCGAGTTCAGCGAAGTTTTGCAACTAGCATGCCTTGTCTTCTGCTCATTTTGCAGCGCAGAAGGCAATCATCATCGGTTGATAATATTTAACAATCTAAAAGTTGACTAATCTCTCTTGAATCCACGCCCGACGCTATTTAAGCCGCATGAAAATTGACTTCAGGAGCACACAATCCCCAGCAGCGATGATCAGATCAGGAAGAGAATCAACACGTCTGCCAGGTAAAGAATGTATTCCAGGGAGGGATTAGGATCAGAGAAGCTCACTGCTTCGATTAGCGGTACAAAACGAAGACCTAGCGGTGATGGCCTTCAGATCGATATACGCAGGCTGGCGGATTTCCCCGCCACCCTTTCAAAGGTCACTCAGCCAACAGACAATAAACTTATGTTGTTAGGCCTCGGCCGAAACTTAATCCAGCATCGCTGTCATTGCCTAATGACGTTGGCGTATTTTGGGCGCACCTTATTCTCTTCTGTATCGAGATCTCAGCCTGTGCAGTATTGCTATGAACCACAACTGCCGATAATTTGGCCTTGTGCCAAATTTCTACGCTCGAACACGACGGGCGCGAAAATAACTCCGCAATAGCGGATAAATCTTCAACTCAAGAATATAAGAGAACAGTAACACCACGAAAAGGTAAGAAAACCAACGCAGCACCGAATGCTCAATGAAGTCCAGATAAGTCGCCTGCACCATCAGTGGCTGGTGACAGATATACAGCACATAGGAAATCGGTGCAAAAATCAGAAACGGTTTGATCAAAGTATCAAACCCGAACCACCGGAGACGGCACCAAACAATACCTCCAACAATAAAAAACAAGGCAGTAAATACATGCCTGAACTCCAGCAGCGGGTGTTTGCCAAGCAATAACCCCTCAACTGCCTGTCTGGCCATCAGTACAGGAACAAACATCACAGCAGCAATTGCAGCGACTGCAAGCACCGGAATAGACAACGATTTAAAAGATGTATGTTTTCCATCGAGATACAAATCGGATAAGTAAACCCCCGCCCACCAGACACCAAAGTAGGCAAACAACCTGAACAGAAAATTGGGCTGCCACACGTAGAGTGCAGCCATAAGAATACTTAGACCAAAAACGAACATTGACTGCCTGAAAACCGAGCCGCTTCCAATCCTGGTGACGATCGGAAAATACAGCATGTAGAACCACCACTCGTATGACAAAGACCACAGCGGAGTATTGCCCATGTAAGGCTCGGCGAGGACATTGGGCTTAACCACATCCCAGTCCTGCAACATGAGTATATTTTTCAGCAGCGTCCAGAGCTGCGGATTAATCAATTCACCCTGGATATAGCTCTGTCCTGCGTAACTAATCAGAAACACGAAGAACAACGGGATATAGATGCGCGTACTGCGCTTGAAAAAATAATTAGAGAAAGATCTATCCGAGCTGTGCCTAAAAGAGTAGTTGATCACAAACCCGGACAGCAAAAAAAACAGAATGACAGCTTCCTGTCCGAACCTCAGCAGAAACCCGACAGGCACACCGTTCAGCACTGTGTTGTGATTGATTGTGTGATGCAACACAACGTAGAAAGCTGCAAGCCCGCGCACAGCCTCAAGCCGGTTCAGTCTTTGGTTAACACGCGGTTGACTGACAGCAGAATTAGTTATGGTGTTGTTAACAGTGTTATCCATAGCGAACAATGTGGTTCCTTCGGGGAATAGACTAATCGTACACGCAAAGCAACAACAAAGTTGCACCCAAGATCAAATTACTTCTCATGAGAGTAACAGAACGCTGAAAAACTTATCCTTAAGGGCAGGTTTTATTAAAACCGAAAATACTTATGTCAACTAAATTCCCGTAACTGTATGTATTATTTATAAAGTTATCGAGCAGTTAACAATTTATTTCTCCACCGCGTAGTACCCTTATCGAACTAGTCACTGTCACTCGTCGGCTACACTACGTGTAGTCAGGGAATTGTAACTCAGGGATTGAGGCTCACGGAATGAGGCAATTTTTTACCCACTACAGATGGCCCAGCCAACCAAAAAAACTGACCGCGCAGCCACTGTGTCTGCTCGCAGCACTCATGCTGGTTGCCATGTTACTCAGTGCCTATGGTGTGCGTGGCACTGACCAATATTGGTACCTTGCCGACGTAATCACCCTGATCCAGGGTGACCAACCCTTCAGCAATCTCTATTTCCCAAGGGTACTGATTGAGAATCGCGAAGACGCGAACTACTTTATTCACAACGGGCCAGTGCTGTATCTATCAGCACTGATTGGGGGAATTCTTGGTCCATTCAATGGCTGGCTGACTGTCAATGTGGTTTGCCATCTGATAACCGCATTTTGTGTTTATGTAACAGCCCTGAGATACACAACACACACGATCTCGATCTCCAGTAGCTTTCTCTACTTCATATCACCGATTGCGGTTTGGCAATCCATGAACATGATGCAAGAGAATTTTTTCGCCTGCCTGCTCGCAGTCATCGTTGCAACTTTCGCTTATCGTGACACCAAACTACCAAGAATATTAATGCAAGCGGCGCTTGTTATTACTGTTGCAATCCATCCGCTTTTTACAACACTCGCCATCACATACATTTCGGTGAATATCGCAAAGGCCATTCACAACAAAAATAAAAAGCAACTTGTGCATGCATTACTTATTGCAGCAGCATGTATTGTGATGGTTAGAATCTACCCTTCGGTATTCCCGTCAACCTTTCAGCCCGATCTTCAAAGCCTGATTGCCGGCTCTGTGCCAAATAAATCGAGCATGTTGTGGCATTACTCGGCAAACATTCCTTCACTGGATTTGCAGCTTCTGGTTTTAAAGCTAAAGCATGCAGTTCTGCAACATCTTAATCAGCCGTATTACTACTTTTACACCAATATTGCTCTGATTTTCGGCATCTATTTGCTACTGCGAAAAAAACACCAGCTAAGGGATATAGAAGCGCTTTTAATATTCGTATTAGCACTTTACACCTGCCTTTCTATATTGATGCAGCCTCAACCTCGGTATCAGCAAATATTCGCACCGGCAACCTTTGTAGCAATTTCCTTATTAGCGAATGAAACCAGATTATTGCTACCCGCCACTATTCGAAAATTCACCTTCGCAGGCCTTGCAGGGGCCTCGATGTTAATGAGCTTCTATCTTTGCTACACAGTGTATGTTGAATCGAGTAATGAACACTCTGCTTTGGAAGAACTGAGTGTGCATTTTTCTGACATCCCGTTGGGCAGCAGAGTCCTTTTACAAGATAGCGACCACGAAACCAAGTTAAGCTACACGCTTCGCCCACGCAAAGTTCTCAGCGTAAAAACAAACCTACTCGATGCATCCAACTACGACCGAGTGCTATCTAAATTTCAACCCGACTGTGTCATCTCTACCAAACCAATCGGGACACTCACTGCGACAGTAGGCAGTGGAAAGAAACTCGAGACCCGTTACTTAGGCAACTTCTACTATTATGAATTAAAGAGCTACAAAAGCATGTCGGCAGACAAATTCCGGGTACCGTTGCGCTCTGCTTCTTTCACAGAACGCCCTCAACACTAACTTACGGCCTGCATGCACCCGGTGGGATGAATCGACTGGAGAACTGCAATCCAACGAGCCGTTGTTCACGTTGATGGCAGGCCAGATACCGGCATCACAGCCGGTGCAGTTGCGGAGAGTGAGCGCCGGCCGCGCTGTGGAGATCGACAAAGTAACCTGCGATCTACCGAGACTTCAATCTCGCACAACCGATGTGTGTGAATTAAATGGCGCGCCCGGAAGGATTCGAACCTCCGACCACCTGGTTCGAAGCCAGGTACTCTATCCAGCTGAGCTACGGGCGCACTGCAGTACAGCCGCTATTGTAGAACGCCAGCGGTGAGAATGACAGCCCCACCGATGGCACCTTGCTATTTTCAGATCGGGCCTGCGCTCAAGAGTACGCGACAACGTCCTGGCGCTGTTCGCCCAACCCTTCGATCCCAAGCTTCACCACATCACCGGGTTTCAGGTAACGTGGCGGTGTCATGCCAAGCCCAACACCTGGCGGTGTGCCGGTTGAAATCACATCGCCGGCTTGCAGGCTCATGAACTGCGAGATGTAGGACACCAGAAATGGCACCTGGTACACCATGGTTTTGGTCGATCCGTTCTGCATCGACTCGCCGTTGACATCGAGAAACATTGAAAGCGATCGGGTATCGGCGATTTCATCACGGGTGACCATCCACGGACCCATCGGCCCGAAGGTATCAGCAGACTTTCCCTTGACCCATTGTCCGGAACGATTGATCTGAAAGTCTCTTTCTGAAACATCGTTAACCACACAGTAGCCGGCGATGTGATCAACCGCATCTGCTTCATCGATGTACTTGCCATCTTTACCAATGACTATTGCAAGCTCTACTTCCCAGTCTGTCGCCTCGCTGCCTTTGGGTATCACAATGGCATCGTTCGGCCCGACAATCGCGGAAGTAGCTTTAAAAAACAATACGGGTTCGGGTGGCACCTCGTTGCCGGTTTCCTCTGCATGATCCGAGTAGTTCAATCCCACACATATGAACTTGCCGACGTTAGCGACGCAAGCACCCAGCCGCGTACCTGAATCAACTTCGGGCAAGCCGGTCAAATCAAGACTGCGCAGCTTTGCAAGCGTTGCATCAGATAGTGCAGGACCATCAAAATCGTCAACATGAGATGACAGATCTCTAATAACGCCGTTGGCATCCAGTACGCCGGGCTTTTCCGAACCGGCAGGTCCGTATCGCAGTAGTTTCATCAGTTATTCGCTTAGTAGTGTGTGAGTTACCAGTCAGTGGGCTATGCTTTTAAAGCGCCCAGCCACCGTCGATTATGTGAGTCTGACCTGTGGTAAATGCCGATTCATTAGACGCCAGATAGACCGCCAGGTTGCCTATTTCTTCAGTGCTTCCAAGACGACCCATGGGTTGCCGTGCGACAAAATCCTTCATCGCCGCATCATAGTCACCGGTTGCCCGCAGACGATCATGCAGGGATGGCGACTCCACAGTGCCCGGACAAATCGCATTGCAGCGTATGCCTTTAGTGACAAAATCTGCAGCGACCGATTTGGTCAGGCCGATTAATGCCGCTTTGGTTGTGGTGTAGACAAATCGGTTGGGCACACCTTTTAAGCTGCTCGCCACCGAAGACATGTTGATAATCGATCCACCACCGGATTCAAGCATCGTCGGCAATACGGCTTTGGTGGTGTAGTACATCGACCGAACATTTAAATTTAAAGAGAAGTCCCAGTCCTCTTCATTGCATTCGAGTATCGAACCGCTGTGCACAACGCCGGCGCAATTAAACAAAATATCGAGCTTTCCAGCGGTTTGAATAGCTGACGTGACCGCAGTACTGTCCGTCACATCGAGCACGGAAGTTTCAATACCGTCCAGCCCGTCAAGCAAATCACCATTAATATCTGTGGCGATGACCGATGCACCTTCAGCGGCAAACATTTCCGCCACACGGCGCCCGATGCCCTGCCCGGCAGCAGTTACAAAGGCCCTTTTCCCGTCTAATCTCTGCATGATGTTCCTGTTGAAAGTTAGCTACATCGCCCGCTCGAATTCTGAACTGCGCGTCGATAAAATTCAATAAGCCACCACCTTAATGCCAACATTTGTCAGTATGGGATCGAAGTGCTCCGGCCACCACGGCCTTGACTGCACTGGTATTTAACTGCCATCTTCGCTGGCTATTGCAAAGACTGCAACAATTGCCCATGGTGTGCCGTTGGCAAAAGAACCCCGGATAAATCCATGCAAACCGCTACCGAATCTGTTTTTGACTACATTGTGGTCGGCGCCGGCTCGGCAGGTTGCGTACTGGCTAACCGATTGTCAGAGAACCCTGCAAACAAAGTGCTGTTACTGGAAGCTGGCAACCCGGACACCAACCCGTGGATTCATGTACCGGTCGGCTACTTCAAAACCATGCACAATCCGAAGTTCGACTGGTGCTACAAAACCGATCCCGACCCGGGAATCGACAATCGCCGTTTACAGTGGCCACGGGGCAAGGTACTCGGCGGATCAAGCTCTATCAACGGCTTGTTGTACGTGCGCGGTCAGCGTGAAGATTACGATCGCTGGGCGCAACTTGGCAATCATGGATGGGACTTTGAGAGCGTACTGCCTTACTTCAAAAAATCTGAAGATCAGGCACGCGGTGGCGATGAATACCATGGTACCGGCGGGCCGCTAAAAGTATCTGATCTCAGACTGCGCCGTCCGATTGCAGATCACTTTATCGCCGGCGCCACTGAGTGTCAGATACCGATCAATGATGATTACAACGGCGCCGAACAGGAAGGCATTGGTTACTTTCAGCAAACCGCACACAAGGGCTATCGCTGGAGTACTGCCAAAGGCTTTTTAAAACCGGCACGCAAGCGATCCAACCTGACAGTTATCACTAACGCTTTAACACATCGGGTGCTGGTAAAAGATCGAGTAGCACAGGGCATAGAGTATCAGCACCAAGGATCTATAAAACAGGCATACGCAGGCAATGAGGTGATATTGTCAGCGGGCGCTATTGGATCACCACAGATACTGCAATGTTCCGGTATCGGTGACGCCACACATTTGCAATCACTCGACATTCCGTTTGTTCACAATCTGCCGGGCGTGGGCAAGAACCTGCAGGATCATTTACAAATTCGTGCGGTTTACAAGACCAGCGAACAAACACTTAACGATGAACTCAACAGTTTGATCAAGCGCATCAAGGTCGGCATTCAATACGCATTGTTCCGCAACGGGCCACTCACACTGGCGGCCAGTCAGGTCACTATATTTACCCGTTCGTCACCAGAGGTGGAAAGGCCGGATATTCAATTTCATATGCAACCGTTAAGTGCAGATAAACCCGGTGAAGGCGTGCATGACTTTTCTGCATTTACTGCATCCGTTTGCCAGCTGCGGCCTGAAAGCCGTGGTGAAATTACTATTAAAAACCGTGATCCGGCGGAGTACCCTTCTATTCAACCGAATTATCTGTCGACCGAGCTGGATTTGAAAACAGCAGTTAACGGATTAAAAGTCGCAAGAAAAATTACCTCAGCACCATCGATGGAGCCGTACATTATCGATGAGTACGTTCCGGGATATCAGTATCAGACAGACAGTGAACTGGAGGATGCAGTGCGCAAATACAGCCAGACCATCTATCATCCGGCAGGCACTTGCAAAATGGGTAATGATGCGATGGCCGTTGTCAACGATGAACTTAAAGTTCACGGCATTGACAACCTGAGAGTTGTTGATGCCTCTGTGATGCCGGAAATTGTATCGGGTAATACCAACGCACCAACGATAATGATTGCCGAGAAGGCTTCCGATATGATTCTCGAACGGCAAACTGTATAGCAGCTACTCTATAATTCAACGCTGCTGTGCAACTTGAATGGTTAATTTAAAGACTCATCTCACGTGTCACCAGCAGACATTCATAGAGCTCTTCGGCTCCAGTATCACTGACAGTTCGATACATCAATGTCGTATTGCTTGATGCGATATCAGTCATCAACAATGTGGTTCGTCCGGGCGCGGCAAGATTGATTGAATCTGATTCAGGATTGCGATTCCAATAATGAATTCCATCATTGGCAAATAGTGCGGTACCACGGCGATCAAAAAAGACATCATCAAACCGAAAGCCAGCACTTGATTCGATTGAACAGGACCACTGACGATCTGCCTCTGTCAGAAAGAATTCTGCGATATCAATCTCTGCTTTGCATGCCAGATCGTCCTGTACGATCGGCAAATCTATTGCTGGTGGGTCGTCAGATACCAGCGGGTTTTCAACAATCTCACCAGTAACAGGTTGCGCAACGCTCGCACCACTGTCGACGGCGATATCCTGCGCATCACCAACCCCGGAACCACCACAACCGGCAATCAAAAGCGTCATTAGAACTGTCGGGTACACGGCGGCGGCACATCGGCACAAAGGCATTCTTGTTGTCATATATTTAAGCGTAGTGCAAAAACCGGGCGCTGCAGCAGCAAACAAAGGGAACTTTCAATAAGCTTCCACATTCCACTGTTAGTCTGACAGGCGTTGCGTGGATCACTGTCTCAAGAGGGGAGAAGCAGGTTTACATGCCGTTCACGCATCAATGCTCAACCTGAAAATTCGTCTGATCCAACCGACCCCAGCTCCTATACTCTGGGCCTGTACTTTAAGGTATGACAATGAAGTCATCACTGACGCTAACACCGTCAGCGCAAAATCCGTTCTAGAACACCGGTAGAGAAATGCCAGCCACCATACGACTTATCGCCAAAATAGTACTGCCACTGTTGGTCATTGCCGCCTGTGTGATGGCAGCCCGCGCAGTGATTGCAAATCGGCCGGAACCCGGCACAAGGCCGCAGTTCAAATCGTCCACAGCGATCGAGGCCACCAGAGTATCGCCGGAAAGCTACACCATAACCCTTGGCACCAGAGGCGAAGTCAGCCCGGCTAATGCAGGCGCTGTGGTTGCGGAAGTGGCAGGCAGCATCACCGGAATTTCTGAAAACTTTGTGGTTGGCGGTGCATTCAGGGAAGGCGAGATTCTCGCCAATATTGATCCACGCGACTATGAGATCGCGTTGACACTCGCACAGGCGAATTATTCCCAGGCACTGGCAACGCTCGCCGAAGAGCAGGCTCGCTCCGAACAGGCAGCCACCGAATGGCGCCAGCTCGGCCGCCGCGGCAGTCCGTCTGACCTGACACTGCGTAAACCGCAGCTTGCAGCCGCAGAAGCCAACGTTGCGGGTGCACTCGGACAGGTACAACGTGCAGAGCTCGATCTTGAGCGCACCAACATACGCGCTTTGTACAATGGCAGGGTTCGCAGCAAGCAAGTATCACTCGGCCGGTACGTTAACCGCGGTTCAACGCTGGGTGATATTTTCTCGACCGGCAGCGCAGAGATTAGATTGCCGTTTACCAGTAATCAGCTGCGCTCTATTGATTTGGACACAGCGATTACACAGCAACAACCAGTGACACTGGTGGCTGCAATTGGAGGCCGCACCATCGAATGGACTGCAACTCTGGCGCGCGCAGAAGGTATCGATGTAACAAACCGGCAGTTCTACGTGATTGCAAAGATCGACAATCCCTATCAGGCAGAAAACCCGCTGCGGGTAGGCCAATACGTTGAAGCCAAAGTCACCGGCAAAACTCTTAACGATGTTTTCGTTATTCCAAGGTCGGCACTGCGGGAAGACAAGAACGTATTGATCGTAGATGAAATCGGCACACTACAAAGCCGCGACGTTGTTGTTGAATGGAAAGATGCGGAGGTTGCGGTAATCAGCTCTGGTCTCCAGAGCGGCGACATACTCAACATCACCGCACTTGGCAGTGTCACCAACGGTACCCGTGTAAAAGCCACCATTGACGGAATCGCACCACAACAGGAAAGACAAGGCCAGGGCCAGAATCGGGGTCAGGGTCAGAATCGAGGCCAAGGTCAGAATCGGGGTCAGGGTCAGATTCAAAACCAAAGACAGAGTCAAGGCGGGTCCCCATCAGACAGTGTCGAAAAACAAAGCGCTACCGGACAAAACTCTGAACGTGGCAATCGCGACGAACGAATGCAACAGCTTAAAGCCATGATTGATGCAGGGGAACCACTGCCGCCAAAAGCAATTGAAAGAATCAAAGCACGTATTGCCGCTGGTGAAAGCGTACCGGGTTGGCTCAAAGAACATATTGAAACAACCGCAAACTAACAGCACTTGCCACTACAGCAGACAGATACCGGGACTAATCCATGCACTCAATGATCAGCTGGTTTACGCGCAATGGAGTCGCTGCAAACTTACTCATGTTTGCGATTGTGTTCTGGGGTTTGTTTTCATTGAACAACCGGCTACCGCTGGAGGTATTTCCCTCTTTCGAGCTCGATACCATCACCGTGCGTGTGCCAATACGCGGCGCGTCACCTACCGAAGTCGAAGAGTCAATCAATATAAAAATCGAGGAAGCGCTGCAGGATCTGCCCGAGATCAAATCAATCACCTCTACTGCAGCTGAAGACCTCGGCACTGTAAGGCTTGAGATTAACTCGCGCGCGAATGTTGATGATGTACTTAATGATGTAAAGCAACGTATCGATCAGATCAGCACGTTTCCTGAAGATGCAGATAACCCCGGCGTTTACACACTGGTGCGCAACCGCGAAGTCATCAGCGTGGTAATAGCAGGCCCACTGGCCGAACGTGAATTAAGAGTACTCGCCAACCGGGTTCGCGATGAACTTGAAGCACTGCCAAACGTAACCCAGGTAAGTTTATCCGGCGCTCGTGATTTTGAACTGGCAATCGAGGTCAGTGAAAGCACATTGCTTGAGTATGGTTTAACGTTTTCTGACGTCGCAACTGCCATCAGCAATTCATCTTTGAACCTGTCAGCAGGTGCAATAAGAACCGCAGGTGGCGAAGTACTGATTCGCACTGAGGGGCAAAGCAGAACCTCAGAAGAGTTTGCCCGAATTCCTGTTATAAGCTCTGCCGACGGTACCCGCGTTACGCTGGGGGAACTTGCAAGTATTAACGACGGCTTTGAAGAACAGTCTCTGGCACAGGTATTCAATGGCAGCAGCGGTATTGAAATAGATGTCTTTCGCGCCGGCAACCAGAGCGCCATTACCGTCGCTGATGAAGTAAAGAACTATCTGCAAGACGCGCAACTGACTATGCCGGAGAACGTCTCTCTTGGGTACTGGCGGGATCGTTCACGCACGGTCAAAGCGCGCCTTCAAACCTTGAACGAAAGCGCTTTTCAGGGCGGGCTGCTGGTCATACTTTTACTCGCGTTATTTCTCAGACCATCAGTTGCGTTCTGGGTATTTATCGGCGTACCTGTGTCTTTTATGGGCGGCCTTGCGATGATGCCAACGATCGGTGTCACCATCAATCTAATCAGTTTGTTCGCGTTTATTCTAGTACTTGGCATAGTCGTGGATGATGCCATTGTCACCGGTGAAAACATCTACTCCCATATGCGACGCAATAAAGATCGCGTGCAAGCAGCTATTGAAGGCACGCAGGAAGTTGCTATCCCGGTGACATTCGGTGTGTTAACCACTGTTGCGGCGTTTATGCCACTACTTATGATAGAAGGTGTCAGAGGAAAAATCTTTGCCCAAATACCAATGATCGTTATACCGGTACTGCTTTTTTCACTGATTGAAACCAAGCTGGTACTACCGGCGCACATGAAACATCTTAATTTTCACAAACAGGATAAACCCAACCTGTTGTCACGTTTGCAACGCAAAGTAGCTGATGGTCTTGAATGGATGATACGTCACTGGTATCAGCCATTTCTTTCTGCCTGCATGCGTCAGCGATACCTGACAGTATCCGTATTTTTAGGTACAGCGATTATTGTTTTCAGTCTGGTCACCGCCGGGCACGTCAAGTTTATCTTCTTTCCGCGCATTCAAAGTGAAGTGGCAACGGCCTCCCTGGTTATGCCAAACGGTACACCGTTTGAGGTTACCCAGAAACACATTGATCGCATCAATCAGGCGGCACTGGCGTTGCAGCAGGAGCATGTGGATTCAGAAACCGGATTAAGCGTTGTTGAAGGCATAATGTCGGTCGCAGGTTCTGCAGGAGGTGGTGCAAACGCACAATCGCATATTGGTCGGGTGATGTTTGAAATAACCCCACCGGAGGAACGGGCATTACAAATCACCAGCCGCGAACTGGTGATGCAATGGCGCCGTGCGATTGGCGACATACCCGGCGCCAAGGAGCTTAACTTTAGGGCAGAGATCGGCCGTGGTGGCGCACCTATCAGTGTGCAACTCAGTGGCAGCGACTTCGAACGTCTCCGGCTCGCAGCGTCGATCACGAAAAACAAGTTAGCCGCGTATCCGGGAGTTGAAGATATTACGGATACCTTTGAAAGTGGTAAGCAGGAACTGATGCTGGCTATTAAACCGGCTGCCGAGCAACTGGGGCTGACACTCTCTGATCTGGCAACTCAGGTCAGACAGGCATTCTTCGGCTTTGAGATACAAACCATACAGCGCGACCGTGACGATGTACGTGTGGTTGTGCGCTATCCACAAAGCGAGCGCCAATCACTCGATAACCTGCAAACAATGATGATCAGAACTCCTGCCGGCAGTACTGTGCCGTTTGCTGAAGTCGCTGATGCACAAATGGGTCGCGGTTTTTCTTCGATTACACGCGTTGATCGCAAACGAACCGTCAACATAGAAGCTGATGTCGATAAAGAAAATACTGATGTCGAAGCGATCAAACGCGAGCTGATGGAAGAATTGCCAGAGTTGTTGGCTGGCTTTCCGGATATCAGCTACTCACTCGAAGGCGAGGCCCGCGAACAACGTGATTCTTTCGGTAGCCTGAAGACAGGAATAATCTTTGTACTCTGTGTAATTTATGCACTGCTGGCTATACCATTGCGTTCCTATGTACAGCCAATCGCCGTGATGCTGGTTATCCCGTTCGGCGTTGTCGGTGCGATTCTCGGCCACGTTATTATGGGTATGAATCTCAGCATCATGAGCTACATGGGTATGCTGGCGCTCGCCGGTGTGGTAATCAATGATAGTCTGGTGTTGGTCGATTTCGTTAACAAACGCCGACTCGAAGGGCTCAAAGTGATCAGTGCAGTGACAGTGGCCGGTGTCGCCAGATTCAGAGCAATACTGCTGACTTCACTAACTACCTTTTTTGGTTTAATGCCACTGATATTCGAGAAAAGCACGCAGGCTCAATTTCTTATACCGATGGCAGTATCACTCGGTTTTGGAATCATGTTCGCAACGCTGATTACTCTCATTTTAATTCCATGCAACTACGTGATTCTGGAAGATATCAAGAGTCTGTTTTCCAACAAACCTGCCGAGCAACGCAAACAACAACCGATCGTGTAAAAAGCCGACTAAAACCTGGATAAGCGGAACCGGCCGGCAGCTATTAACGGTTCGGTTCCAACGACCAGATCGGCAATCAAGCGTCCGGTAATCGGTCCCATACTGAAACCCATATGGCCGTGGCCGAAAGCAACCCACAGATTTTGATGTCTGTGGGCAGCACTGATCACCGGCAGTGAATCAGGCGTACAGGGCCGTCGGCCCAGCCACGGTTCCAGGTCAAGCTTATCGTTGATGTCAATCGCTTGTTTCACGTAAGGTTGTATCTGCTGCAATTGCACCGGTGTTGGCTTTGTATCTTCAGAGCCCCATTCAACACCGGTGGTTACCCGCAGACCCTGTTGCATGGGTGACATCACATAGCCACCATCAACATCATAGACCGGTCTGTTAAGTATGGAGCTTGACTGATAGTGCATGTGGTAGCCGCGCTCTACGACCATAGGAATGCGGTAACCAAGCTGCTCAAGCACCGATTTTGACCATGCTCCCAAGGCAACAACAACCGACTCTGTGTTTAGCTGATTGCTGTTACAGCTGATTTGCCATTGATCATCCCGCCACTGCAGTTCCTTAAGTTCATCACGCACCAGCTTGCCACCAGCGTTAGTGAACAGACGGGTGTACAATTCGCAAACCTGCCCCGGACTACTGACTGACGCTGTATTTTTAATCCATAGACCACCCGTGAAAATCGAATTAAGCGCCGGCTCCATTGTATCTATCTGCTCGTGACCAAGCGCTTCGAAATCAATACCGCATTGCGCAAGACTGGTCTGCTCAGCAGCCGAGTTTTCAAATGACTCAGCGTTTCTATAAAGCTTGATCCAGCCGTTTTCTCGCAGCAGAGTTAATCCGCCACACTCTTGCAGCAGTGCTTTATGCTCATGCAAACAGGCGCCGACGATTTCGTTTAACGCATGTAGGTTGAGTTCGAATTTTTCCGCACTGGCGTTTTGCATCAGCCGCCGTGCCCACGGTGCCAGCTGTCCCAGATAGCGATAATGCAACCGTGCTTCACGACTGCGATTAGCAAGAATCTGCGGTATCTTTTTACTAATACCGGGAGCCGCAGTCGGGAAGATAGAACCACGGCTGATCACACCGGCATTGCCGAAGGAAGTTTCCGAAGCAGGAGCGCGTCTATCAAGTAACGTTACATCATAGCCGCGACGCTGTAACTGGATCGCACTACAGATACCGACAATACCGGCACCGATCACTGTGATTTCAGGTTTCAAAAGGCGAGAGGTATTGGAAGCATCCGAACATGTTACGGAGTCGGAAACTACAATTCCAGCAATGAATCAGTGGTGCCTGTAGAACCTCGACCTGAAAGTCCCGGCCTAAAAAATTGCACCGGGTAATTGCTGTGCGACACGCTGCCAGATATGCGCAAGCACATCATCGCTTTTCGGCGGCGCTGGATAGGCACCGGAAACTGTGCCGCCTAGACCGTTGGCAATTGTATTGGAAATAGAAGCAACCAGAGAATTACCCACGTACTTGCGAGATTTATTCTCTGTTGCCAGTATCTGACCGCCATCATCGCTGCGAATGATTTGATCGAACACCTTCCTGCCTGACGCAGTATCGTATATGTTCACTCGTACCGCTTTCAAAAGTGCTGTATGTCGATTGGTGTCGTAGTAGTCGTGTACTTCCCGGTTGATCGGCCCGACAACCGGCTCAGCATTGGCATCCAGAGCAATAGTTTCCTCAACCGGCAGGATACTGGCAAGCAACACATAGCGGCGTCGCAGCTGGGCGTCTTGCAGTAACTTGATCTCGTCGGATTGCAGCTCACCTTGCTGCCGGTAACCCTGTAACAGTGCTCCGACCGGCTTGCCCATGCGCCTGCTTAGATACTGATAGCTGTCAACACTGCCGGTGAGCTGCGGATTGATGCTTAAAATCCGGGACGCCAGCTGATCGGCGTAGCGCCAGCGCTGATACGGTTTTAGCTCGGAGCCGCCATTCGCGTTCACCACCGCCCCGACGATCAAACCGTCTGATTCGATTCGTTGCTCTGTGTAAGCGTGTTGATGGTCATGGTCATGATCGTGCGCATGAGAACCGTGCCCTGCTGCACAACCACTACCGTGGCAATGCTTTGGGCCGATAGCACAGGCAACAAGCAGAACCGGCACAAGCGCCAGCAATATCAGACATCTGCATCTGGCAAAATCGTACATTTTTTGATACATCTGATAAGACTAGTCGATTCCTGTGAACAAAACCATCCCGTAACCATTACGGCGTTCCGGGTATTTTCAATGAGTTACAAAAATTGCGCCGAGATCAGCGTTGTTGCGGCTGGTGACGGTCAGTTTTGGCAGGGCCAGGACTTACAAGAGGGACGGCCTGTTTGTAGTGCAGTCGATGCGGGAAGCTGAGAGAATGGTGCTGCGCAAGCGTGCGGCAGCACCAGGAACAAGCAGGCTGTACTTCGGTTTACTTCAGTGTGTCGTGCTTCAGGAACGTGTAAACCGGGCATATGCCGAAATAAACTGTTGCCAGTAATGCGGCACCGAGCAGTAGCCAGAGTTTGGAGCCAAACAGTCCAACCAGGAACAGGGCGCCACCGGCACCCATACGGATGTTCTTGTCTGCGCTACCGACATTTTTGACAAAATCAGGCATGCTCTTGCCACCTGAACCCACTTTTTTTACGTTAGATGAATCTTCCACAATTATCTCCTTGAGATTAAGACAAACCCGTTCATTAACTCGTAAAGTTTAAACTAATCAGCTTAAGTCTGCGAATTTGTTAACAATATTTATCGGCTGAACATAGGTTGGGGTAACGGGTTTTCAAGTTCTTTTACGTGCTGCAATACGCATGCGGAGCGCATTTAACTTAATGAAACCTTCTGCATCACGTTGATGATAAGCACCTTCATCGTTTTCAAAGGTGGCAATCTTTTCATCGAAAAGACTGTCTGACGACTGGCGACCCAGTACGCTTACGGAACCTTTGTAAAGTTTAAGTCTAACGTCACCGTTGACGTATTGTTGTGAGTGGTCAATAGCTGCTTGCAGCATATTGCGTTCAGGGCTCCACCAGTATCCGTTATAAATAACGCTCGCATAACGGGGCATCAATTCATCCTTAAGATGCGCTACTTCCCGATCAAGAGTAATGCTCTCTATTGCGCGGTGAGCTTTCAGCATAATGGTACCACCCGGCGTTTCATAACAGCCTCGCGACTTCATACCGACATAGCGATTCTCAACGATATCATCGCGGCCCACTCCGTGTTCACCACCCACCTTATTTAGATGTGTTAACACTTCTGCAGGAGACATGGCTTTGCCATCAATCGCAGTGATATCACCACCAACGAATGACAGTGTTATTTCAAGTGGTGTATCCGGTGCCTGCTCAGGGTCGACCGTCCAGCGCCACATATCCGCTTCCGCCTCCACCCACGGATCTTCAAGCTGATCACCTTCGTAGGAGATATGCAGCAGATTCGCATCCATAGAATACGGCGACTTGCCACCGCGCTTCTGCTCGATAGGAATTTGTCGCTCTGCAGCATAAGCAAGCAGGCGCTCACGTGAGTTTAAATCCCACTCGCGCCACGGTGCGATGACTTTTACATCCGGCGACAGTGCATAAGCACCGAGTTCAAAACGTACCTGATCATTACCCTTACCAGTGGCTCCATGTGAAATTGCATCTGCACCCGTGGCCTGTGCTATTTCCACCAGCCGTTTTGCGATTAACGGTCGCGCTATCGAGGTACCTAACAAATACTCTCCCTCATAAATGGTGTTACAGCGCATCATCGGGTAGACAAAATCGCGCACGAACTCTTCGCGCAGATCTTCAATATAGATGTCTTTGTCTGGTATACCCAAAAGGCGCGCTTTATCGCGAGCTGGCTCAACCTCTTCACCTTGACCAAGATCTGCAGTAAAGGTCACTACGTCACACTGATACTCATCCTGCAACCATCTTAAAATGACCGAGGTATCCAGCCCGCCTGAATAGGCGAGAACCACTTTACTGACTGATGACATGCGTTTTTATTCCAGTATCGGATGAGCGCCGGGGCAAGACCGGCAAGACCTGTTTCCCAGCAAGCAGCTGAGCTTCCGCTCATTTTACGCGTCTGGCAGTAGAACGGACAAGCAACTCAGAGCAGAATCGCACGCGCTTTCGACCATGGATTTAAGGATGATCAGCGCAAGTCAACAACCGGCCGGGAGAAAGCCAGAGGAATAATCATCGCCAAACCACTATTAACCTGACCAATAGTAACTATTATCAATGTTAAACAAAACTTGGCATATACTTCCGCCTAACAGAACTTTTTCGCTCGAAATACCGTCGAAGTGACAAAGAAAAGCCAGCAGGGTGGCAGCACTCTTACACTGCCAGCCCAACGATACTGAACATCGGATCCGTCAATGACAAATAAAACACTCACTCTGACAGACAACCAGACCGGTAAAACTGCGGAGCTGGATTTACTCGAAGGGACTCACGGTCCCGGCTGTATCTCTCTAAAAAACATATATAAAGATACCGGGTATTTCACCTACGACCCCGGTTACAGCATGACTGGCAGCTGTAAGAGTGGTATCACCTTCATCAACGGTGAAGAAGGTATTCTGCTGCACCGCGGCTACCCCATTGATCAGCTCGCAGAGAAAAGCAGTTATCTCGAAGTCTGCTATCTGTTGCTCTACGGAGAGCTGCCTGACAAAACGCAGTTTGATCACTTTAGTGACACGATCAAAATGCATACGATGGTGCATGAGAATATTCGCGACTTCATCAGCGGCTTCCGCTATGACGCTCACCCGATGGCAATGCTGGTGGGCACTGTTGGCGCGCTCTCTTCTTTCTACCACGATTCTCTTGACATTAACGACCCCAAACATCGTGAAATATCAGCGCATCGATTGATCGCCAAGCTGCCAACGATCGCATCGTACTGCTACCGGCATCATCGTGGCCTGCCGTTTATGTATCCGGACAACAATCTCAGTTACGTGGAAAACTTCCTGCAGCTGATGTTCGCGGTTCCGGCACAGTCCTACCAGCAGAATCCGGTTGCAGCAAAAGCACTGGAAGTGATGCTGATTCTGCACGCCGACCACGAACAGAACGCCAGTACTTCTACTGTGCGGCTTGCCGGAAGCTCCGGTGCTAATCCTTTCGCCTCAATTGCCGCCGGGGTTGCGAGCCTGTGGGGTCCGGCTCATGGTGGTGCCAACGAGGCAGTCATTAACATGCTCGAGGCTATCGAACAGTCGGGTGAGACCATCGAGACCACGATCGCGCGGGCGAAGGACAAAAACGATCCATTCCGCCTCATGGGGTTTGGCCATCGCGTGTACAAAAACTTTGACCCGCGAGCTAAAATTATCGCCAAGCTTTGCCATGAACTGCTGGATGAGCTCGACGGTGATCAGCCGTTGTTCAAACTGGCACGCGAACTCGAAGAAGCCACACTGGCCGATGAGTATTTCCAGGAACGCAGGCTCTACCCGAATGTGGATTTCTACTCCGGCATCATTCTGCGCGCACTGGATATCCCGATGAACATGTTCACGGTAATGTTCGCAATGGCAAGAACCGTAGGCTGGATTTCCCACTGGAGTGAAATGCACAGCGATCCGGAATATCGGATTGGACGTCCACGACAAATCTACACCGGCCACGCTAAGCGCGACTATCCTGGCTAGCTGACTGGCTGGCTGGCTGGCTGGCTGGCTGGCCACGAGCCCGCTGCCCGTGAAGTAACCGGTGGCGCAAACGACCAGGTGCCTGCAGCACAATGGTTAAACAATGTTAATCCAGTGCCCTGGTCAGGCGCGATGAATCAGTACCTCAAAGCCAGCGATATGCTGGCTTTTTGGTCTGCGGGTGAACCACAGCCTCAGGCTCAGCCGGGCATCCCACGATCAGATTGCCAACTTTTACGTAAATCGTGGCAGAAACTGCAGCATGATCTAAGCTCAAGGGAAACTTCGAGCGCGCGATAACAGAAGAAGAATAAGAATACGTACGTTGGCCGAAGCCGACACGAGTCCAAACCATGCAGCGTTTTATACCCTCTCTGATGGTGATGTTGCTCCTCTTTTTTTGCAGCACCGCATCAGCCCAGCAATTTGAAAGCTTTCGCCAGATCGGCGAAGTCGATGGCATTGCGGCCGGCACCGTAACAAGCGTCACACTCACCGCCGACACCAGGCAGATAAGCTACTTCAATGCCGCCGGGCTCAGTAGCGTGTTTGAAGTTGACCTGACGCCGTCACGAATCATTCGCGATGACATGCTGGTATATCTGCCCGGCACAGACTTCGGTAACACCGAAGCCAGTATGAATCTGGATGACGTTCTTTTCTTCACTGGCAGGTTGAGCAATGCGCAGGACCCACAGGCAAGCGTGCCTGCTCACTGGTTCCGAATGACGCTACACAATGGCATCTGGAGTGGAGCATTTCGTATTGCAAACCGCATCTACTCCATTGATCGGAGCAGACGGGATAACATTGTGGAATTCAGAGATACACCATCGCAAACGACAACACTTACGCCCACGAACCGGATAAAGATCAGTGCTGTCATCGATGAAGGGTTTGTTTTTGCTGACACACCCGGTGATTCTTTAGGCATTGACAGCTTCGGGCATATCCATGCACTGGAATCGCTGCATATAATGGAAGCACTGCTGAATGATTCACTGGCAATAACGCTTGTGCTTGATCAACTGGTTTATCAACCATCAGCCGCAGTTGCTTCACCCACAGACTGGCTCACAGACAATGCAATCTCTTTTGGCAAAGAAGATAACTTTGCCAGCTTCTTCTTCAGTGGCAGCAACGCACCTGACGTTGATATCGATAACCGCACCATCGTGGTAAACAAGAACAATTTTCACCAACTGACCAGCGCCTATCGATTCGGGCAACTGCTCGAAATAAACGAAGAAGCAGGCACACTACAGCACAGCGAAAGTTTATTTGATGCCGCACACTGGAGTGACCTTCAGCGCTCTGCACTGGTATTACCTGATACTGCACTTGTACAAACGGTCAGCCTGGATGCGCCCGACATTGAAATAACCGAAGCTGAGGAACTGATCAATCCTATTCCACAAAGCATACTCGATTCAGAAATTGTCGAGGCCGACCTGATCGATGCAGGCGTTAACTCGTCACCTGGTGGTTTATTGTTAAGTGATGAAGCAGGCAATCCCGGCAACACAAACAACTCACCTGATACAGGCGGTGGTGGCGCGTTCTCAGCTGTCGCAGCGCTATTATTGGCCGCACCAATCTATGTAATGCGTCGCCGAAGAGTCAGTGCCATATCGACAAACACCTGAGTCGTGTTTGTCTGTATGGTGTGTGAAGACCAGTAACCGACTATCTACTCGTGTTAGAAATAAATAACGCAACTCTTAAGGCCAGTATTAATCCTTTCGGGGCAGAGCTAAGCAGCCTTACTCACCTGGGCAAGGAATTCATTTGGCACGGTGATGATAATTACTGGGGTGGCCGCGCACCTATATTGTTTCCTATTGTCGGTGCACTTAAAGATGGTTCAATGCGCTATCAAGGCAAGCGTTATGAGATGCCACGCCATGGCATTGCACGCCGCTGTACTTTCAAATGTATTCATCATTCCACTACCGGGGTGACGTTCAGTTTAAAAGCCAACGAACAGACACGCGAGCTTTATCCGTGGGACTTTGAACTACAAGCACACTTCAATCTGACTGAATCCGATATTGCAGTACGGTATGAGGTCTACAATGAAGACAGCTCCACTATGCTGTTTAGCATTGGATCACATCCGGCTTTTGCGCTGCAGATTGACGACAGCTACAGCTTTAATGATTATGCAATCGGTTTTAATCAGCCGGAAGACTTTGCCATTTATGCACTGACAGAACAGGGCTTACTGGAAACCACTCCGCAGCCGCTGGCAACCAGTAACAATACCATTATTCTCACCGAAGATATTTTCAAAAATGATGCTCTGGTGCTACGAAACATTAAATCCGATAAAATCAGTTTGTACAGAGGAACCGACGTATTGCTAACCGTCGATACCGGTGGTGCACCGCATCTTGGCATTTGGTCAAAACCGGCGGCGCCGTTTGTTTGTATTGAGCCATGGCTTGGCACCAGCGATTTTGTCGATGCCTCAGGGGAGTTTGATGCTAAACCGGACCTGATATCTCTGATGCCACAAAAGTCTTTTCAACATTCCTATAAAATAAATCTGCCAAAATCCTTTTGCTAAAAAGCTCGATAGGCTGCAAGCCCGATATCGAGAATTACAGGTCACGAATCAGGCGAGGCTTTGGATTCAGCTCTGCAGGCAGCAAAGATCAGGGTGGTGTCACCTCTATCGTTAACGGCACAGTGCCGGGCATCGGATCTGTCTCACCGCTACCACCGCCGTCACCACCACTACCTGCCACCAGCGCCACCACAAGTCCGGCGGCCGCAATACCAAGCAACACATAAAGCGCGCGATTGCCGGACGCCTCCGATTCTTCTGCGCCGGTCACACGAGCAGTTGGCTGGGCAAGGTCACGCACGAGCGGAAAAAAAGGAAAACCCTTCAGAACCCGGTTTCCGCCGACATCAAGCGCTTCAATGTAATATTCAATCCGGTCTTGTCCGAGCAAAGTTTCCACCGTTACCGTGAAATCATCGGTTCCGGCGACCTTTTGCATGTCGGCACTCTGGTACTGAGCTCCTGACCGGGCTCGATAAAACAGCATGACATGTTGTAAGCCACGATCATCGACTACACCGGCAACGAACTCCTGTGGTTCGCCGGCGCGGCCGGAGTCGAGCGCCTCATGATCAATGACCGGTGGATCAATGTCGATGTCTCCTGACCAACCGGGGGAAGCAGAAGCCTGTGCCAGCCGAATAGTCTCAACTGTGGTTGTTGTAGTGTCGCCGAATTCAATGTTGCCGCCAGTGCCAATAGCAATAGAAGTGGCGTTGTGGATTTGAGCGAAAGACTGTGAGCAGGCCAGACCGGCAACAATCAGTAGTATAAAAACACGGCGAAGCTGCCGGTAAATCCCGGGCAAGTATGCTTTGTCAGCTAATTTATTAATGGCGCACCTTCCGTTATCGTTTTTCGCCAGAACTATATCACGTCATGACGCAATCTTGATAGTTCCAACCGGCTCAGGCCTGTTTCAGAACGATCTGAGATTACCAGATTATGCGTGACCAGCCGTACCGCTGGCGATTAAGTGTCAATTCGGTGTCCCGGTAGGCGGGCGACGGATAGACGATATCGCCATTGGGTAGAATCATGGCTTCTATGCGGAGTTTTGCGGTAACACGCTTTGGATCGATATCAGATTTAACGTCAATGATTCGCGCATCAAGCCGCGTGTAGCGCTCGAACAACGTATCAAACAGCGTCTGCCGGCTTGGGGCATCATCTGAAAGTGTCTCTATGGCACGCAAATTTTTTGACTCGACCGCGCCTCGCAAAGCATTGAACTGTCCGGATGCGAAGCTGACTTCATACGCAGAAAGAGGCTTTCGAAGGTACTCCTCCTGTTCGACCACCTGCGCTTCCAGCCCGGTAAGGCGACTGTCACTGATTTGCAAAGCGCGGGCGCGATCAAGCGACTCACGAGCGGCAACCAGATCGCCTTCCGAAACCGCTGCCTCAGCCCTGGTGAGGTAACGATTGTAGCTTTGTCTGCGCTCTCGCTGACGTCGATTGGCCTCTGCAATGCGTTGTCTGGTCTGCGCTTCGACGCGACGTTGCTCTTCGAGCAGGCGAAGCTGTTGTTCCTGCTGCTGCCTGGCGTCGTCCAGACCTCGGCGAGCCAAAGCAGCAATCTCGGCTATTTGCGGGTCATCGGGAGAAAAGCTCGCCAGTTCGTCCAGTTTGTCGAGCGTTTGTTGGTATTGGCCTGTATCTACCAGAGCCCGCGCCTGATCCAGCTGCCTCGAGAACGACTGCAGCTCGCGCGTGCTTGCTATGCGCTGCTCGAAACGACCCACCAGCGTTTTATCCGTTGAAATACGACGAAAATCAGTCAAGCTTTGTTCAGCGCTAGCAATGTCACCTTGCCGAAGAGCACTGTCAATCTGATCTCTGGTAATCTGCTCGATTTCGGCGACCCTGGAGCGAGCTGCGCGGTTATCCGGCACGCTGCCCAGTACCTGTCGATAGAGTGGCAGCGCTCCATTGACCAGGTCGCCGTTGTTAAACTCTGAATCAGCCTGGGCCAGAAGCCCAGCCAGCGATGCCTGCTGCTGATAGTTTTGATAATACCAGCCACCACCCGCAACCACTGCCACGGTAGCTACCAGTGCGACGGCTAAACTCCCTCGCATTTTTGCAGCAGGTTTTGTCGGTGTTTGATGAAATCGTTGTGGCTTGTCTGCTGCTGGTTCGAGAAGCCCGGCAGATGCAGCGGTTAACGGCCTGGTTGTTACCGACCTTGTTGTTACCGGCCTTGTTGTTACCGACCTGGCTCCTGACAAACGCGCAGACTCGCGGCCGGACGGCTCCAGCTGCTGCGATACAGATGCAGGTTGTGATTCCTCACCCAGCGATAGTCGCCACTCAGACAAATCCCGCGGGCGCTGTTCCGGTTTAAAGCTCATTGCCCAGTCGATTGCCTGCAGGAAGGAATCACTGTATCTCCCCGCACCCGCCTCCACTGCCGGCTGTAACGGATCGGGAGATCGATTCACAATCGCAGCAAGACGTCCGGTTGGCCCGATGGGTGTTTCACCAGTCACCGCGTAGTAGAGAGTGGCTCCCAAAGCATAGATATCTGTCCAGGGACCCACCTGCATACCCTTGCCTTCCTGGTACTGCTCTATCGGCGTGTAACCAGCTGAAACAAAGGCAGTGTGTGCGCCCGGTTCGACATCTGTTGAACGGGCCGCGCCAAAATCGAGCAACACGGGTGATCCATCTTTACGAACAATCAAATTGACCGGCTTGATATCTCGATGCACGAATCCGTACTGATGTACCTGATCAAGTCCGTCAACAATTCGCAGGATTAAGGATTTTAATAAACTCTCTTCAATGCCTCCGGCTCGCTGTACGTAGGATTTAAACTCTTCGCCTTCTTCGTACTCCATAACCAGATAAGCCGTGTTGTTCGCTTCAAACACAGTCATTACACGAACAATATTCGGATGCCTGAACTTGACAAGCGTTCTGGCTTCTCTCAGGAAGCTCTCAACGCCGCGAGCAAAGTCCTGTTGTACCTGATCGTTTAGGGGGGACAGCGAATTGTCTTCAAGTCGCGCAGCAGCCCAGCCTGGCATGTACTCCTTTATTGCAACTCGGTGATCCAGGTTGGTATCGGTTGCCAGATAAGTAACGCCAAATCCACCTCGACCGAGCACTTCCTCGATCCGGTACCACTGGACCAAATCACCCGTTTGTAAAATTTGATGATTGTCCATTAGAAGATAAAACACAAAGCAGGATTGATCGGTAAAGCATACGGCAAAAGGCAATCTTTTGCAGTGCACAACTGATAATTGAATGTTTCATTATCTGTGTTGATTATTGCCATCTTGTTACTGATCAGAGTGCTCATTTTTCATATTTTTGCAATCCGACGTCCAATCACTGCCAGCTTCAGCAAAACAACTGCCGGATAGAAAAAACAAGGGGGGTTTTCACCTCTATCAACACAAAAAACGCTATTTTCTACCACAATAATGCAGTGACACTTTCAAAACGTTTAACTGCTGACTGTCAAAATAATGAGACACTAGCGAACGTAGCAATAAAAACTCAGCCAACACGCCAGCATCATTGTTTATCTGGCTCCAACACGGGAAAGCGCAATGGACCTCTTTACGCTCGATAATCTGGTCACTCTGTTATTACTGATACTGCTGCAGGCAGTACTGGGCTTTGACAATCTGCTCTATATTTCACTTGAGTCAAAGCGTGCTCCTGAGCATCAGCAGCAACAAGTGCGCAAGCTCGGTATTGGTATTGCGATCGGCCTGCGGCTTATTCTGCTTTTCGTGCTGGTTAATCTGGTTGAAAAATTCCAGACCTCTGTCTGGGCTGTGAAAATCGAAGGCATACTGGAGTTCGATTTCAACTTCCACGCTATCATTGTGTTGCTGGGTGGCATCTTTATCATCTATACAGCGACCAAAGAAATTCTTCACATGATGACCCTGGAAGAACACGGTGCCCACGAGAACAAGAGCAGTTCAGCGTTTAAAGTCATCACCTGGATCGTAATAATGAATCTGGTTTTCTCGTTTGACTCTATTTTGAGTGCCATGGCACTGACAAAAGTCTTTGCCGTCATGGCGTGCGCTATAGTGATCAGTGGGATCATGATGATCGTTCTGGCAGATCGCGTCTCGGACTTTTTGCAGAAGAACCGGATGTATGAAGTGCTCGGGCTGTTTATTTTGTTTGTCGTTGGCATCATGCTCATCTCTGAAGGCGGACATCTGGCTCACATGAAAATCCTGGGCACCCAGGTAGAGCAAATGACGAAGGCAACGTTCTACTTTGTGATTGTTGTGATGGCATTGTCAGATGTGGTTCAAAGCCGCTACCAACGAAAAATCATGCGTGAGAGAGAGCGAATCGCAGAACAGCTGGCAGCCAGTGAAGCCACCAGTAAAGTAGCCAGTTAGCCGGCCAGTTAGTAGGGTCAGTTAGCCAGTCAATTAAAAATTAAAGCTTCACCACCGCTACGAAAAAGAAAGGCCCGTCTCGGGCCTTTCTTTTTTGCCGTTTATACCAACGTACGTCTTCGATGAAGCTGCCGGAAAAAACCCTTGCCACAACTGTAGTGTTCGGCTTTCTGATGACTCTGTCATCCGGATTTGGCCAGACATTCTTTATCTCTCTGTTTAATCCTCAGTTGCGTCAGACCTTTGCCTTAAGCCACGGTGACATTGGTGGCCTTTATTTTCTGGGCACATTGCTCAGCGCAGTCACTGTGATCTGGCTTGGCAAGCTGATTGATCACTTAAGCCTCAGGCTGTACACAGGGCTGGTGACTATTGGATTGGCAATCGCCTGCTTCAGCATGTCAGTGGTTAACTCGGCGTTAACGCTGATCCTGAGTTTTTTCCTGCTGCGTTTATTTGGACAGGGGTTATCAGGGCACACTGGAGTCACTACCGCATCACGAGTTGCTGCCGGATACCGTGGTCGATGTGTCAGCTTATCGAGCCTCGGGTTTTCAACCGCTGAGATTGTCCTGCCCCTGACTACTCTTCTATTGATCAGTCACGTGGGATGGCGGCAAACATGGCAGTTTTATGCATTTATCGAAATCCTGCTGATCGCCTGTGTTGCGCAGCTGCTGATCGGTAAAATCGAATTAAAAAACAAAAAATCAGTTAGCACTGATATCGACAATCACTCCTGGAACCGTTTGCAGGTCATCAGAGACAAACGGTTCTGGCAGATAGCACCGGCATTATTCACACCACCAATCATTTCCACCGCACTGTTCTTTCATCAGCAGAGTCTGGCCAGCAGTAAGGGCTATACACTGACACAATGGGCGGCTGGCATTGCCGCCTACTCAATGGCAGCGGTGTTAACCTCACTAACAACCGGTGTGCTGGTTGATCGTTTCTCAGGTGCAAAACTGGTGCGTTTGTATTTGCTGCCTTTTACTCTCGCAGTAGGTATCGCTGTCTGGTTTACGTTTCCCGGTTTACCACTGGTTTACTATGCGCTTGTTGGCGCTACTGTTGGTATTGGCACACCCTCGGTAAGTGCTCTGTGGCTGGAGCTATACGGAGCTTCACATATTGGTGCGATAAGAGCGCTGACACACGCTTGCATGGTATTCGGTACTGCACTCGGTCCGGCATTATTCGGCTATCTGCTTGACGCCGGCGTAAACTGGGATAACTTATTAATTGGCAGCGCTGTCTGGATGGTTGCTGTCACAGTTTTATTAATGCGAACAGATCTGACTTATATCCCGCCACCTTCAGTAGAAAAGCAGAACGCCGCTTCAATCAATTCATAACTAAACAGCCTGCTACCCCAACTCAATTTCAGACCTGACTGACTGATACATCACAGTCAATAGCGGCATTGAGTATTTGCCGCCAAGGTTTTTCGCAACCAGTTCCAGTGGTTGTTCACTGGCATCTAATGCCAGCAATATCTCTGCTTCAATTTCTCCACATTCATGCTCTGAGAGTTCAGCAGTAAATTGATCAATACCCAGCTGACCATCTCTGATGAGCGCAATCAGAGTGTTATCTACCTGTTTGGCAGGCAAGCCAAGGTGATCTGCTATCTTGTCCGATGGTGTGCCACTATTCATCGCCTGCATCACCTGCTTTCGAATTTTTGCCGGATCCACATGTTCTGACTGGCTGTTAATGGCATCCAGAAACTGCTGTCCATACTTTTCAAGCTTGGACGCACCCACACCTGAAATAGAAGCCATCGCATCCAGGCTGCGTGGTTTGTTCTCAACCATTTGCATCAACGTGGCATCATGAAAGATTACATACGCCGGCACACCCTGTTCTTTTGCAATATCACTTCTTGTGATCCGCAACTCTTCCCACAGATTATTGTCTTCAGGCGCTACCGATTGACTACTTCGGGTTTTCTTTTGCTTTACCGGTTTTTCATCAACTCGAAAAAAAAGCTGCTCTTCGCCAACCAACACTGCACGTGACGGCTCGGTTAACCGAAGCCCGCCCCTGCGTTGCATATCTGTTGTGAGCAGTGAGCGCGCTATTAACTGTCTGAATACACTGCGCCAGGTATTTTCATCATGCGCCGTACCAAGGCCGTAGACTTGCAATTTGTCGTGATCAAAGCGACTTATCCTTTCGTCCTTTTTGCCCAACAGAACATCAGTTAAATACGCTGCACCAAAACGTTGCCCGGTACGATAGGCAGCAGATAAAGCCATTCTTGCAGCCTCCGTTGCATCCCAGGTTTTCACCGGCGTGATGCAGGTATCGCAGTTGCCACACGGTTCATTCAATGATTCACCAAAATATCGCAACAGAGTTCTACGCCTGCACTCTGTCGCCTCACAGAGACCCAGCATTGCTGTCAACTTGTGACGTTCTATCTGCAACACTTCCTGCCCTGCCGACGAATCATCAAGCATTTGCTGAAGAGAAATAACATCCTGCAGGCCGTACACCATCCACGCCACAGAGGGCAATCCATCGCGTCCGGCGCGACCTGTTTCCTGATAGTACGATTCAATACTCTTGGGCATATCAAGATGGGCAACAAATCTGACATCAGGTTTATCGATACCCATGCCAAAGGCAATAGTTGCCACCATAACGACGGCTTCATCAGCAATGAAACGCTGCATATTCGCAGCGCGGGTCTGGCTGTCGAGTCCGGCGTGATAAAAAAGCGCGTCGATACCCTGTTTTTTCAAAAAAGCTGCAGTTTCTTCAGTGCGTTTACGCGACAGACAGTAAACAATACCGGAAGCCTTTGGATATTCACTGTTAATAAACTGCAGTAACTGTTGTCGCGGATTGTTCTTGCCCTCGATCCGATATTGAATATTCGGTCGATCAAAACTGCTGATAAATACTTCAGCACTTGATAGCTTTAAATGTTTTTTTATATCTTCACGTGTGTTCTCATCAGCAGTTGCCGTTAACGCCACTCTGGGCACTTGTGCATACTTCTCTGCAAGTATGGATAACTTTGTATATTCCGGTCTGAAATCGTGCCCCCACTGCGACACACAATGCGCCTCGTCAATGGCAAATAGAGCCACATTGATTCTCGACAGCAAGTGCTGGCCGGCACCGGACAACAGCCTCTCCGGAGCCATGTAAAGTAAATCTAATTCTCCGTTAACTGCCTGCTCTTCAATGCGGCGATTCTGATCCGCTGAAAGGCTGGAATTGATAAAGGCTGCTCTAACGCCGTTCTGACAAAGCTGCTGTACCTGATCCTGCATCAATGCAATCAGCGGTGAGATCACGACTCCTGTGCCTTCTCGCAGCAGCGATGGTATTTGAAAACAGAGGCTTTTGCCGCCACCGGTCGGCATTAGTACCAATGTGTCCTCGCCTGCGATCAGTCTTTCAATGACTGCCTGTTGATGGCCTCTGAACTGCTCATAACCGAATAGTTTTTGTAAGCACTCAAGTGCTGAATTCTCAATATTCAAAGCTCATCAACCCACCGGTCAAGAATGAAGGCACACGCCCGATAATACTGCCACAAGTCTCATTGGCCGCAATGCCATTGTATCTACCAGTGACAAAGAAAAAAGGGGGAAAGACCGGGGTTGCATTTTTCAGCAGACGGTCTCTACTGACAAGAATGAGAAACAGCTCAGGTTTTGATGTCTTGCGTAACGTAACACCGATCCTCCTTGCTGCCAGCTTTTTTGTATTGCAGGCATGCAGTGGAGGTAGTGGCGATGATAGCAGCGCGCTGTTCAAAGAAAATGGTATCGACACAGGCAGCGTCAGCACCGCTCAGACGATCGAGAACTCGACCATTCCAGCACTCGGTGCGGCATTGCCGGCACCGATAAATGACGACTACACAGCTGCGCGATTTTTAAATCGTTCCACCTTTGGTGCAACTGTTTCAGACATCGAACGGTTACACGAGCTCGGCTACAGCGCCTGGATCGCAGATCAGATCAACAAACCGGCAACCTTCATGCTGCCGGAAACCCGCAAGTACGATCCTCCACGGTGGGCAGAGCACGTCAATAGCTGGCTGATCAACGCGACCACTGCAGAAGATCAACTCAGACAACGCGTTGCATTTGCACTTTCGCAGTTCTTTGTGGTGTCTGATCAAAGTGGTCTTGGTGGCCAACCCGCAGCACTTTCAAACTACTACGATATTCTGGTTGCCAACAGCTTCGGCAATTTCCGTGAACTGATGGAGCAGGTCACATTGAGCCCGGTCATGGGCGACTACCTCAGCATGAAGGGTAATCAAAAGCCGGACATGGACAATGCTATCAGGCCGGATGAAAACTACGCACGTGAGCTGCTGCAACTGTTTTCAATTGGTCTGGTACAAATGGAGCTTGATGGCACCGTGCTTGTTGATGATAACAATGTACCGCTCCCCACTTACGATCAGGAGATAGTTGAAGCGTTCGCGCATGTGTTTACCGGCTGGCATTTTAAAAATGTCGACAACTGGAATTTTCCAAAAACCACTGACTGGTATGCACCGATGCAGGCATACGATGAACGCCACGACAAAGGCGAAAAGGTGCTGCTAAACGGTACGGTACTGCCGGCCGGGCAATCTGCAGAACAGGATCTATCAGATGCACTCGACAACATATTCAACCATCCAAATGTCGCACCGTTCTTTGCCAAACATATGATCCGGCAGTTGGTCACCAGTAATCCCTCCAGTCAGTACATCGAAAGAGTCTCAACGAAATTTAATAACGATGGTAACGGTGTAAGGGGCAATATCGGTGCAGTGGTCGCTGCAACTTTGCTCGATGATGAAGCCTTGAACGGACACCGTCGCAACCCTGAAACTTTTGGCAAACTACGCGAGCCACTGATCAGACTCACATCACTCTGGCGAGCCTTCAGTGCCATGCCAGACAATCCTGACTTCAGCCTTGGCTGGATTGGAAACCGCTTAAACCAGGCACCATTGCAGTCGTCTTCTGTATTTAACTTTTTTTCTCCATCGTTCAGTCAGGCGGGGGATATTCGCACGATGGATCTGAGATCACCGGAATTTCAGATTCATCACGAAAGCAGCATTATTGATATTACCAATACTCTGCTGGCGCAATCTATATGGCTAAACACAGAGTCAACCACAGACGCAGATCGTGCTCCGATAGATATCACACCATTGATGCTACTGGATGGCGACACCGAAGCAATCTATGAATTACTTGGAAAACTGACACTGGCCAAACCACCGGGTGCCAGCCTGCGTGCGCAAGCTGATTATCTACTCAACAAACGCCAAAAGGCCTCAGCTGAAGTGCGCGCTGAGGAATTGCTGTTTCTGTTTGTTGCATCACCTGAAGCCGCCGTGCAGAGATAACCACCAATGAATAAATATACACGTAGACGTTTTCTTGAACTGGGTTGCCGCACCATCATTGGCGCAGGCCTGGCTGGCGGCGCAATAACCCATAATGCCCATGCACAGTCAAACGGCAACAACTATCGTGCTCTGGTGTGCATACATCTTAATGGCGGTAACGATGGCTTTAACATGGTTGTGCCATCGTCAGGTGCGGCCTACAAAGAGTATGCTGATGGTCGTGGTCAACTAGCGGTGCCCGCTTCCAGTCTATTACCTCTCAATCCGGCAACTGCCAATACCACTGCTGTCGGTTTGAACCCTCATATGGCGGCACTTAAACCATTGTTCGACAGTGGTCAGCTGGCTTTTCAGTCCAATGTCGGCACGCTGATCGAACCAGGCAGCGCCGAAGATGTGCGCAACAAATCAGTGCGACTTCCAGCACAGCTTTTTTCTCATAACGATCAAACCACACAGTGGCAGAAGCTGAATCACTTTCCAGGCCCGCAATCAAACGTTGGATGGGGTGCACGAACAGCAGATTTATTCGCATCAGGACCTAACGCCAATCTTGCCGCCATCAGTCTTTCAGGCAGTAACAATTGGCAGGCAGGTGGCGAGTTCTCGGCTTTCAACATTGATAGTGAAGGTGTTCGCAGCTATGCGGGTATGGATGATCACACAGCAAAGTGGCAGATGCCACGCAGAGAAGCTTTCATTCAGTTACTCCATGCACAGTACAGCAATGTATTTGAAAAGGCCTACTCAGAGCTTCAATCGCGAGCTCTGGTGTTGTCCACCAACGTTGGCGCAGCACTTGAAAAACGCGGTGAACTACAGACACCCGTACCAGCAAACAACCCTCTTGCCGCGCAACTGGCTATGGTTGCAAAGCTGATCTCGGTAAAAGACGAGTTCAGCCTGACCAGACAACTTTTCTACGTTGAAATGGGTGGCTTTGATACACACGACTATCAGCTGGATAAGCAACCGGTGCTCTTCGGGCAAGTCGCCGAGGCAATGGAATTTTTTAATCAGGCCTTAACAGAAATCGGCTATCAGGACGATGTGGTCAGTTTCACAACATCAGACTTTGGCCGCAGCGTCACCAGTAACGGCGACGGCACAGATCATGGCTGGGGTAATCACCATATTGTGATGGGAAATCCGGTGCTGGGTGGTGATATCTACGGAATTCTGCCAAGGATTCTAGTAAATGGCCCGGATGATTCAAGAAATGGCCGCATCGTACCGACAACCGCAGTGAGTCAGTACGCAGCCACATTACTTCAATGGCTGGGGCTGAGTGTCGAAGAAGTTGATCAGTTATTGCCTTCGCTGAAGAATTTTAATAATAAAAATCTTGGCTTCCTATCCTGAACGGAGGAACACCAACATTTATAAACGGAGAACAGACGTGCAAGCTCGAAACTTAATCTGCAGCGTATTTTTGATGTGCTCAACCCTGACTGTCGCGAACTCACACTCCGATAATGCATTGGCAATTTATCAAAATTCAAGCGCAGAAATTCGCACTGAACAGTTTTCAGCGAACATTGCAAAACAGTTTCTTGGCATGGCGTCTGGCACTACACAGATCCATCAGGGTGTGCAAAGCCAGATTCTTGATGTTATCGAGCGAACTTATCACTCAAGTATGTTTGAAAAACACATTGCTCGATCCATTGAAAACACGCTGAATCGACAAGAGCGTAATAGAATTATCCAGTGGCTCGACACACCGGTTGCTCGAAAAGCATCACTGGCTAACGCAGTCGCTTTACTGAATGCGACAAACGAAGGCATCCCCACTACCATCGACAAAGCAACAGGGCTGGAGTCCACAGCAAAAGCTGCCCTGGTTGACGTTGCCGAATTGGCCGCCATGGACAGCGCGCTGCAACTGGACATCAGCGTTAATCTCACATCAGCTTCTGCTTTTGCTGCGAATGCACCCAAGTCACCATCATCAATCAAAGACTTCAGCATTTTCGAAGCAGCAACCGATGCGCGTCGCAGAGAGATAGGGAACCTCAATAATAACTACTCACGTTCGCTGTTGTCTCTCACTTACGCTGATTTCTCCAAAGCGGAAGTGGAAGCAATGATCAGCTTCTGGGGATCTCCTACTGGCACAAGGCTGTCGGTTGCTCTGCGCCAGGGCATCAATGATGCGTTTGAGGAAGCAAACAGCCACTTTAATCGCGAAGTGAAACGTATTGTCAGTGCTTCAACTGTAGCCGCCAGATAAGAGCTTATAGTGATGCAGCATCACTTTGCTGCATTTCCCACAGTTTGCTGTAGAGGCCTCTGGCAGCAAGCAATTCTTCATGAGTGCCGGATTCTACTATCCGGCCATCATCCATAACAATGATGCTATTTGCATCGACAACTGTCGACAGGCGATGTGCTATCACCATAGTGGTGGCGTTGTCACTAATCTTGTTAATTGCTTCAAGAATTGCACGTTCTGACTGACTATCCAGGCTGGAAGTCGCTTCATCAAATACAATGATCTTCGGTGCTTTTAAAATCACCCGGGAGATCGCAAGGCGTTGCTTCTCTCCGCCGGATAACTTCAAACCGCGCTCACCGACAACCGTATCGAGCCCATCAGGAAGCCGCAATAACAGCTCACCAAGATCCGCACTTTCAGCTGCTGCCATTATTTCCTTGTCTGTTGCACCAGGCTTGGCGTAAGCAATGTTGTAGCGGATTGTATCGTTGAATAACACAGTGTCCTGTGGAACGATCCCTATTTCGCGTCGCAAACTCTGCTGCGTACAGTTGGCAATAGACTGATCGTCAATTTCTATACTCCCACCTGTGACTTCATAAAATCGAAATAACAACCGAACCAGCGTCGACTTGCCGGAACCTGACGGACCCACCACTGCGAGCTTGCTGCCAGCCGGTATTTCAAAGTCTATTTTCGATAAAATTTTGCGATCATCATTGTAGTGGAAATCGACCTCTCTAAATCGCACATTAGCCTTGCTAACCTGAAGCGGCTCGGCATCCTCTGAATCGACAATTTCAGGAGTTTTATCTAACAGTTTGATGACCAGATCCATATCAGCCAGCGAATACTGCAACTGCCGATATACCGACCCAAGGATACTTAGCGGAATAAACAACTGCAGCATCAGTGTATTGATCAGTACCAGGTCACCGATGGTAATTTCTCCGGCTGCCACTTCTTTGGCCGAAAGAATCATAATCACTGTGACACCAACAGTGACTATGGCACCCTGACCAAAGTTAAGTGCTGATAAACTGATTTGAGTTTTAAGCCCGGCACCCTGCCACAGATCGAGCTTTTCATTGTAATAATCACGCTCCATGTACTCATTGTTGAAGTACTTGACTGTCTCGTAGTTAAGTAGACTATCCACTGCGCGACCATTGGCATCGCTTTCGTATTTATTCATCGCATGACGGAAGCTCATGCGCCAGGTGCTTAACGCCAGCGTAAATACAACATATACCCCCACGGTGATCATAATCACGACCATCAGCTGCCAGTCATAACGCAACAACAAAATAGCTGACACAAGAAGAAATTCAGCAAGGGTTGGAAGAATGCTGAAGACCAGCAGATTCAGCACCGAAGCGAGACTTCGCGTACCTCGCTCAAGATCGCGGGAGATACCACCTGTATTGCGCTCAAGATGAAATCGCAGCGACAATCGATGCAAGTGTTCCAATACATCAACAGACATCTGATGCATCGCACTGTAGCGTACACGCGCAAAAAGAATGTCGCGCAGCTCACTGAAAAATCCTCCTGCCAGCCGCAAAGCACCATAAGCAATTAACAGCGCCATGGGCGCGACAAGAACAATATTCTGCGACAAGGCTTCAGCTGATAAAGCCCCTCCGCTAAGCTGGCCCATATCAAGCCTATCGATAATGCCTTTCAGAACCAGAGGTATAGAAACCGTTGCCAGTTTGGCGATCAGTAGACAAGCCAGTGCGAGTGCAACACGCTTGCTGTAACGCCAGATATAGGGTGTTAGCTTTTTTAGATTTGCGAAATCATCACGGTCGCCATGCGGGCGTTCTTCACGCGCAAAGCTACGCATAGGTTAGCTTTTCATTTTTTTTGAGGCAGTAATAGGTGGAGGGCATATAGACAGGCTTGTTAGCGGGGACTTTTCACCAGGCAAAAAAAAACGTGGCGCATTGCTGCGCCACGTCTATGTTACAACATTACTGCGAGTCTAGTGACTAGTAACGATCGTCACGGTGGTCATCACGGTAGTCGCGGTACTCACCACGGTCGCGATAGTCACGATCGTAGTCGCCACGGTCAACCGGTGCACGGTCACGATACTCAGGCTCACGGTACTCTACTTTCTCTGCGGCCTTCTCTGCAGGCGCGGCACCGGAAACAATGATTCGGTAAAGAATCGCACCCAGCACAGCACCAACAATTGGCGCTGCCCAGAAAACAGGCAGCTGTGTCAGCGGAGTCTCACCACCTTCACCAAACAGACTTGAAATCAACGCCGGGCCTGTGCTTCTTGCAGGATTGACTGAAGTGTTTGAGACAGGGATCGAAACCAGGTGAATCAGAGTTAACCCGAGCCCGATAGCAATCGGTGCAAAACCAGCTGGTGCACGCTCGTCTGTTGAGCCCATGATGATGATCAGGAAGATCGCAGTCATCAGGACTTCCATCGCGATTACCGCGTTCATGCTGAATCCGCCCGGAGATGCTTCACCGAAACCGTTGGAAGCCAACGTGCCGATAGCACCACCATTCAAGCCATTAGCGTCTGTGGCAAGACCACCGGCTTCGGTTATAAACCACTGCAGCGCAAACGCCGCGGCACATGCACCAAGCACCTGGAATACAATGTAAGGGATAAGGTGACCAAAACCGAAACGACCGCCAACCCATAAGCCGATTGAAACCGCAGGATTGAAATGCCCGCCGGACACGTGCCCGACCGCGTAAGCCATAGTTAAGACTGACAAACCGAAGGCAAGTGAAACGCCAACCAATCCAATGTTGATTCCAGCACTGCTTGCAAATACTGCTGCAAAGATCGCTGACCCGCACCCTGCAAATACCAGCCAGAATGTGCCGAAGAATTCGGCCAGATACTTGTTATGAAAATGCATATATTTTCCTTTAGCTTAATGTGTAAGTCTTTAGTTTTATTGTGCTGGAGGGACCACAACCACGTTCAATGATAGCCCTTGATGCAGTTGTGGCCTTGCTTTATGACACACGCGCAGAGTTTAGCCAGTGCACAGGCTTGAACACAGTACAGTTGAGTAAACCTTTGTAAAGTCGACTTAGATACTCTCTACAAGTACAATTATAGTGCAACGGACTTGCAACTGGCGGATTGTAATTTGAGATCCGTTGCAACACAAGGCTTTGACTCGTACAAGCCTGTTAGCAACGTTTTGTATAGGTAATCACACGGAAACCTATCAAACCTCAGCTCTGCATCATACCAAGCACTGCACCGCTGAGTAGTTCATAATCTTTCTCAACGTTCATCTCTGGAGCATCTGTGGCTCGACTCGACGTATATCAATCGCTATGGGCAATGGACTCCGGCCGAGGCAGTCATGATCCAGCCCCGCTGGAAGAACAGTTTGCCATGGTAAAGAATGCCGGTTTTGCTGGAATGGCTATTGATCTGGCAGCGGCCGACCACGAAACCGCTTACAAAACCATGCCGCTGTTCAGGCAGTACGAACTGGGCTGTGTCATTAACGCGTTCCCTGCCAGTATGGATGACGTACTGCCAGTGCTGCGGATGGCCTCAGAGTTCAATGCGGTTGTTGTTAACATCATTGCTCAGGTAATTCCGAGCAGTGTTGAAGAAGCCTCGCTGATGGTACAGGACTGGATGGAGGAGGCAGACAAGGAGAATGTCAGCATTGAATTTGAAACGCACCGTAACTCTGTTACCAATGATCTCGGTTATACAACCCGATTGATCGAGGCTGTACCTGATATGAAGCTTGGCGTGGATCTGTCTCACTATGTAGTAGACCGGGAATTTGATCTACCGTTACGCGACGATGAAGCACAGCTGATCGATAAGGTACTCAGACGTGCGGATGCGTTCCAGGGGCGGATATCGTCAGCGCAACAGATTCAACTGCAGCTTGAATTCCCGCAACATCAAAAGTGGGTAGTGCAATTTCTCGATTGGTGGGAGACAGGTTTCAGATACTGGCGAAAACGTGCCAGTGCCGATGACACACTGATCTTTCAGACCGAGCTCGCACCCCCGGAATACGCCATGACCGGTCCAGACGGTATGGAAATGTCCAACCGCTGGGAAGAATCACTGATCATGAAAGGCTGGGTAACAGATCTGTGGAAACGCCTCGACAAAGAAGAGACAGAAGCGGTTGTCGGCGAGAAGGATCCGGGCTGACTTGGATGCTCCTGGTCTAAAGGTTATTTACCACGATAAATTCCTTGTTGTCGTTAATAAACCTGCCGGTCTGTTGGTACACCGCAGCGCGATCGACTACCACGAACCGCACAACGCACAGGAGCAATTGCAGGCTTTGCTAAGCTGCAAAGTATTTCCAGTGCACCGTTTGGATAAACCCACGTCAGGAGTGTTGCTATTTGCGCTGAATAAAGATACCGCTTCAGCACTGGCGCTTCAGTTTCAGCAGCATGAAGTGCTTAAAAACTACATAGCTGTTGTCCGAGGTCATGCTGCTCTCGAAGGCTCGATAGATAACCCGGTACGTGATAAGGATGCTCCCGGCAAACCAAAAAAACCTGCCGTTACTCACTACAAAACACTGGCACAAATGACACTGCCACTAGCAGTCGATAAATATCCGCAAGCACAATACAGCTTGCTGGAGTTACAACCACAGAGCGGACGCCGGCATCAACTTCGGCTGCACATGAAACACATCAGCCACCCGATCATAGGGGATACCAGCTACGGTAAATCAGTGCATAACCGGTTTTTTAAAGATCATCTGAACACTTCACGTTTATTGCTGCATGCGCAGCAACTAACAATAAGCCATCCAGCGACTGGTAAAGTCACTTGCTTTTCAGCTGATCACGACGCTCAGTTTCAGCAAATACTGGCAATGCAGCAATGGCACTGGAATATAGATCAGGCGGAAATCGCACACTGCAAAGATTTCTCAAACAGAAATCTTAAATAGAGCTCTCAACGAATAGTACGGATTACTACGCTAAGCCGATCTTGATAGTGAAACCGGCTTTAATCGTTGGCCTGCTATGGCAACACGACAAACTCGACGCGCCGATTCAACAAACGACCCACCTGTGTGGAGTTATCGGCTATCGGTCGCGATTCGCCAAAAGCACGCGCTTCCAATCGGTCGACCGGAATGCCCTGAGCGGTCAGATATCTGACAACCGTTAGAGCTCGATTGCGCGACAGCAATCGGTTTGCAGCTTCGCTGCCCGCGCTGTCCGTGTGTGCATTCACAGAAATTCTAATGGCAGGGAAGTCGCGCAGCGTCTGGATGGCATCATCCAGTGTCTGCCGTGACCCTGCTGTGAGAGTATCTGATCCAGGAAGAAAGTTGACGCCTTCCAGCGTGCCAGAAAAAAGCCCGCAGCCTGTGGCATCCACTTTTGTGCCAGGTGGTGTGTCTAGACAACGATCAAGTTCATCAGTGATGCCATCATTATCACCGTCGCCCACTACCGTTGCGGGTTGCGGCAAGCTGTCAACGGTTGGCAATGGAGGTGGAGCCGGTAAAAAGGAAGGTTCAGGAAGGGTTGGCAGCTCGTCCTGTTCGATCGGTGGTGAAGCCTCCGTGCCGCGTTGCGGCCCGCTTCCAAATCGGTACAACACTGTCAGCCCGCTGTAGTTTGCATCTTTATCAAAATTAATGAATTCTGCACGTACACCAAGACCTGAGCCCAGAGAAAATTCAAGACCCAACCCCGCCACCAGCTGTACATCATCAACACGCTCAAACTGCACGTCACCAACCGATTCATTTTCTACTCTGCTGGCACCAAGTCGGCCGTATAACGACAGGCCAGCGCGTCGGTCCAGTCCATCAAAATCGAGGAAATCCGAGGCTCCAAAGCCGTTCCAAAGGTAGAAAAGCCCACTTAATGCGCCCACCCGGTACTCGATACCATCGCCATCGGTAAGCACTGCCGTGCCAAGGTCAGCATAGTGCAGTTCAGCAGTCAGTCTGCGGCTGAAATCAAACCCGAGGGTAAACTGTGCCGCGGTGTCGGTGTCATCTGCCAGGCCCAGACCGTCAACCAATTCTGTATTGGGTTCTACGTTGGATTGGCCGGCGCCAATACCAATGTACAGACGTTTGCTAAAACTTCCGTCAAATGACTGAGCATACACCGAACCGCTGGTAAGAATGGACCCGGCAACCGCTGCGGCTATTATAGGATTCTTCATTATTGTTCTAACGTCTCAAAGATTTTTGGCAAATCGACTTGCAACATCCAAAACATCTGCCAAATTTCGTGCCAACAAAAAGCAGCGTTGCAAAAAATATAAGCGGACTATTTAAGCGTTGAGTATAGACCGGTGTCAGAATTTGACTAATCAGGACATTGGAAAACACTTGCACCGGGTCTGAGAGCGTTGAATTAGTCTTTATAAGCTAGTTCTAAAGCGTATAGTTTTCGCAGGGAAAGAATTTGACCGATGACTATTGTAGCGATGGGCGCACCATCAGGACGCGTTCAAAAATAACGGATCTTCTGCCGTGCAGACTTGCTGGAAAAAATATTGAAACACTGGTTGGCGACACTACATGAGTTTTTTCTTGATCAGGAACCGTTTGTAGTTGCCACTGTTACGGCTTTCCACGGCAACTCCCCTGAAGCGCCGGGTGTTGCTCTGCTACATTCAGCCACTAAATCACAGAGTTTTATTAAGTCAGAGCACCGCCAACAGCAGATGTGCACTACCGCAACACAGCTGCTTGCCACAAAAGCAGTTTACCAGACAGAGGTAATCCCACTTGGGCGGGTTGCAGGCGGTGAAAATGGCTACTGCGAAGTTATCTATGAATACTTCGACGGCCATCCTTACCCGCAATGGCTTACCAGTCTGAGGGCACACTATCGCGATGGCGTCAGTTGTAATCTGGTTCGAGAATTTTGCAGACTACAAAACAGAGTGATACACACTGAAGTTTTGCAAAATCAGGATCACACCCACTACCGGGCACTATCAAACAAACATCTGAATTGCAGCATCACTTCAGTTGGACATTCACTGATTCTTAAAAGAACGCTAAGGCACAATTCAATAAAGATAACTCTTGTTGGCGACCATGCTGTGGCCGACGCTATACAGCGACAATGCGAACACTTACCTGTTGAACTGAAGCGGGTAAACAGCCTTGATCAGAATGCATTACCTGCGGGTGTTATCATCATTATGACCAACGATCATGAGCTTGATTATCACTACTGTAAGATAGCTATACAACACGCGTGCGGACCGGGCAACTTTATAGGATGTATCGGATCTACACGTAAAGCACATATTTTTCAAACCCGCCTCAAACAAGCAGGCATAAGCCATGAGCAGCTTAACTTGCTACACATGCCTGTTGGAGTCGCAGAAATCAATGGCAAACAAACTTCAATTGTGGCTGCAAGTATCATTGCACAAATACTGATGCACCATCACTGGTAGCAAAGCGTTAACGATTCATCTGGCATTGCAGCATCAGGATTTGTCGCTGTCAAAGTATTGCAAAGCGCGTGTTGCGCCCAACAGAGAGAACTTTAACTCGGACATAACATCGACCTCATTAAACCACTGAAATCGAAGCTCTCTGCCGCGCTTTAACTGTGTAATCACATCACGCGCCTGCTGACCATCTGCGATGGTCACTCCCTGATTTACTGTCAGGCCAAGCGATTGCGGAAAAGCCTTTTCAAGCCGGAAATCAGCGCCGTTAATCTGCATAGTCAGCTGTTTTTCAATTAACTGATTATCAGTGGTGGGCACCAGCTTGACGCGCCAGTCTCCCTCGAGTGACCGATCAACTCGCAGTTGCCAACCACCATCACTTGCAAACTCTGCATCGGTCTGTGCACTGCAGACCGTATTTTCAGTTACTGAGCAAGCGGCCACCCAATGGTTAAAATAACCGTAGAGAAAACCGTTCGCTGCGTAATCATCAACTGTTGCAGCGGTACTAACAAATAATTCAGCGTCATCTAAGTCTGCAGCGATCACACCGCGTACAGCAGGGTCACTGAGCTCGCAATCGGTACTGGAAGCGGGTCTTAATACAGACAAACTTCGCACCGACAACGTTGCACCAGAATCAGCACCTGCACCAGCCGCCGGTGCACTTGTTAAGTCACCACGCAACTCTGCGTAAAGTAACTCGCTGTCACCGACAGTTTGCGATTTGATATCACGATAGCGACGATCAAGCGCTGACACCACTGACTCCGCACCGTCTATCCAGAAATCCGTCTTGCGATCGCATGACTGGAACACCGCACCTGTGCCGGTCTTAATGTAGAACCCCTGAAAGCTCACACCGCTTTTCTCACGGGTACGCTTGCTGGCCAGAAAACCGGTTAACTCACGCGCCCTGGCTTGTGTCACTGACGTAAGGCATGCACGATAATACAGCTGCGGCCTGTCAAGTCCGAAAATCGACGCCTGCCACGCACAATGAGGCTCTCGATATTCACGAAACAACGCAGGCAAAGCGGCAAAGCGCTCTGCATCAGCAACCGATAGATCCAGTTCTTCTGCCTCGGTAGCCTGGGATTCACCCGCATCAATGTTGATCACCTGACCCACGCCGGGTGTTCCGCTGGCTCGCAGTGCCATGGTATTAACAATAGCGATAACGTTGTTGTCCTGTGCGGTTGCCTGTGCGGTTGCCTGTGCGGTTGCCTGCGTATCAGGTGTGGCAGAGTACGAGCCAGCTACCTGATCAGATTCGGTACGAATTGAATCCGACAGCTGTCGGGTTTCTGCTGTTAACAGCGCCTGCCACGCACTCTCGACTCGCTGTAGCGTTGCATCAGCTTGTTCGAATTGCAGAGCCACACATTCAGACAGCAGGTATTCATCAACCTCACCTGCGCCACATTCACTGATCAATCGGTCAGCCGCTGTGTCGCTTGCATAAACCGGAGGCGCGGCAAATGCCAACAGGCCAGACAGAACAACTCCTGTCGTCAGGGATCCGGCTGCAACAACACGACAGGTCAAATATTTGACGAAAAACAATGAATATGATTTTTCCATAATCCGATTTGATTAAATTTCACCACAGACTGGTAAGCACATCGACCATACTGTTTAAACACATCACGCGCTGTTTCCGGTTGGTAAAACTGCACCTGTGCATTGCAATACTTTCGTTGTGGTCAGGATCGGCATCACACAGTTTTGCTAGTCTCGTGGTGGTTTTCGGTGGCTCGACTACAATAGAGCATAACAACAAGTAGAAAACCGGTTGAACCGTTACAGAAGCCGTCTGCTGATAACTGCACCCTGACATGCGACTTGATGTGCAGCCTGGTGTCATAGTCACAGGACTACGTCGCAACCGCGAGCGACGCACAGTTAGCAGCCGCTGATAAAAAAACAGAGAACGCAATGCAAAGTAAGAGATCCGGATCGTCGCGCGCGGGAGGCGTTGGCACCACGCTACCACTGATTTTGTTGGCTACTTTGCTGACAGTCGCAGCTGCTCTTTTCAGCTTCCGCCAACTACAGCCTGACATCGAAAAAGATTTGACGGCTCGTGTTGCAACTGCCCTGCAAGGTGATGCTGCAAACAATTTTTCTATTGATGGTCAGGACGTCATTCTGACTGGCAGTGTCAGCTCGGAGGCGATCAGCAAGCAAGCCGAAGAGTCAGCGCGCTCAGTCTACGGTGTGAGTAGAGTGATAAACCAACTGGTTATTGGCTCAGTCGCTAACGGTGATAACCGCACCACTGAAAGCACTACGGCAATTCAAAAACAAACACCTGCGCTGATTGCTGATAACGATGAAGCAGCAGCAACGCCGGCAACGCTGACCATTGCCTCCAGAGATGGAACAATCGTCACTCAGGGGATTGTCCCTGACACCAATACCATTGACCGGATCAATAACGCTCTGGCGGGTAAGTTTGGACGCGAGAATGTCAGGGACGAGCTATCCAGTTTTGCCGGCAGCGAATCGCCGCAGTGGCTTGGCAGCATGATCTCAATGATTGATCAGCTGGACGGCATTGAAAACCCGGTAATTAAGATCACTGGCCGTGATGTTGTGCTTGGCGGCGCAGTCAATGCCGAACAAATTCGACGAGTCAAAATTGCTACCGCAGCAAGACTGTTCGGCGCAGAGCTTAATGTGATTGACAATCTGACGATTCAACCTCCCGAAGAAGAGGCGGCTACCTCGGCAACAGAAAGCGAATCACCGCAAACCACACTGCAAGAAAACTCACCACCTGCGGACGATGCCGAAACGCAGGAGATTGCCGTTGTAGAACCCACGGCACTGCCAGTTACAACACCGCCCGTGGTCAACACCAACCCTGCTTCTATCGAAATCCGTTCCAGTAATAATCAAATTACTCTGAGTGGCCTGGTAGGTTCCGAAGCTGATGCCAATGGGCTGCGCACCGGGCTTGATAATCTGTTTGGCATTGACGGCTACTTTGATGAGCTGGAAATTGCAGACCGAACCGATGACGCTCCATGGGTAGACGATGCACTGATCGTCACCTCAGAGATACGAGATGTAGAGGACTTCGCCGTTAGCATTCGCGCCGGGCAGATGAGCCTGAGTGGACGCGTGGAAGATCGCGAGACAGCACGTGACTTTTCAATTGCTGCCACTGAAATTGCCGGTGGCCAACTCGGTGTGCTGAATAACTTTTCCGTCAGCAGTCTCAGTGGCGTACCAGACAGTGAAGAGGATTTGCTGGCCGCATCGCTGTTGCAGGAGCTTGATGCTCTGCCGACCAGAAACATAGTTTTTAATCGAGGCAGTACAACCTTGACCGACAGTGCCAGTGAGGTACTTGATGATGTCGCAGCAGCGATTCTTGGCTACGATGATCTGGTCGTTGAGATAGCAGGCCACACTGACAGCTCGGGTGATGCTGTCAGCAATTTACGCCTCAGTAAAGAAAGAGCCACCGCGGTAAGAGATTATCTGGTGGGACGAAATGTCCCGGATAGTCGCTTAAGCCCGATCGGTTATGGCGAAACAGCACCCATAGCCGACAACACGACCGAAGCAGGTCGTGCCGCCAATCGTCGCATAGAATTCAATCTCTAACGGAGTAACCGGACAAATGTCATTCTTTTCATCATTCAGCCCATCATTGGTGTATCTGATTTCCAAGATGTGGGCGTTTCTGGCACTTGCCGTGTTACTCGGTTTACTTATCGGCTGGGCAATGGGCAAGATGAGTCTGCAGAACAGAGCACGTCGCCTTGAACGTGAATGGCGAAATACACTCGCCGATACAGAAGAAGAACACTCACGGGTAATATCCAGATTCAAAACCTCTAACCAAACGCTCGAAGATGAAAACAACAACCTGCGCACCAAAATTGCGGCACTGAACGCAAAAGTCGATCAAAATCGCGAAGAGTTTGAACGCAGCAAATCGCAACATCGCCAACTGACCGGACAGGTAGATCAGGGTCGCTCTGAAGTTCAGACCATGCAAAATCAGCTGACCGATGAAAGAGCAAAAAATAATAAGCTGCAAAATCTGACCAAAGCACTGAAATCAGCTTCAGATGAAAAAGACCGAATGGTACAGAGACTATCGATGCAACTTGCTGACAGTCAGAACGAAATGCAAAGCCTCGCATCAGTTGAAAACAATGCAGAGTTTGTCAGTCTGCAACGCGAAGTATCAGAGCTGAGATCCGCCGATCGCGAAAACGCTGACCTCAGACAGCGCATTGCTGTAGAAGCCCGTGAACGTGAGGAAGCTCAGGCTGAACTTTACAACATCAGACAGAAGCTCGATAACATAGAACGTGAACGTGAAGATTACCGACAGTGGTCAGTAAGACTCGAGCAGGAGCAGGCAGGGTTTGATCAGCGAGTCAAACAAGCCGTCAATGATGCGTTGAATAAAGAAGGCTCTAAATCGAACGATCTGGAACTTGAAGTCTCCAGACTGAGACCGATGGTTGCAAGAATGCAAATAAAAATCGACGACCTTGAAGATGAAAACCGTCGTATACAAACGCAAAATCAAAGCAACAAAGTCGGTGCTGCAGGCACTGGCTCAACTGAACACATGCGCGAGTTACAAACTGCGGTAGACAAGCTTAGCTATGAGCGCGATCAGCTCCGTACCCGACTGGCAGATCAGCAACGCCAGACGGCGGCACTGAATAATCAGCTCACCAGTAGCGTTAACCCACCCGAGGTAGCCAACCTGCGACGTGAAATTGCCGAGTTATCTGCAGAGAAAGGGGTGATGACAGCGCAGATAAACGAGATGCAACAAAAACTCGCTTCGTACTCTTAAGGCGACACCGCTTAGGTTGATTACCCGGATCAATGCCAGATCAACATCTGGATAAACATTAGATCATCAACCGGGCATCATCAACACCGGGCAATTTTAATCGCTGGATGAGTTCCATCCAGCAGCAGCTTTCTAAAGCTCGTTCCCACCTGTTAAAAACCAGCTGGCGGTAGTCGCTGCAACGGCACACAGCTGCAGCTACGCTCACGAGTTAAAAGACCAGATTCGGTTAATAAAGACAACCTTTAACGTGTGGCTGCCTACTACTGAACTGCGGATACGATATTGAGCGCTCTAAGGGTTATTGCAACACTCAGACAGGATCGCAATATCTATTCAATGCCCTTTTGCGATGTTCAATCCAACAGTGCGACCTGAGCCCGTATAGGTTCAGGTCCACAGCTGCGGAGCTAATACAAACCCTGAATGTAGTTAGCCAGTGCATCAATCTCTTCATCAGAGAGACGCTTGGCAACCATTCGCATCATGTTGCCAGGATCATTGGCACGTAAACCAGCACGAAAATTCTTCAGCTGCAGTGCAGTGTAATCGCTTCGCTGTCCACCCAGTCGGGGAAATTTTGCAGCGTCGTTACCAGCACCGTCCGGTGCATGGCAACTGGAGCAGGCCGGCACATTGATCGCAGTGATCCCACCCAGGTAAATCTGACGTCCAAGGTCGAGGTTTTCCGGCTCGGAGACAGGCTCGGCCACAGCCAGCTGCGCGTAGTAGGCCGCGAGGTTTTGCATATCGTCATCTGAAAGAGCGGCAACCATACCCTGCATTATCGCATTGGCGCGGGCACCCGATTTGAACTCCACCAGCTGTTTGTAAATGTACGGAGCGCCCTGCCCTGCAAGCGACGGATTTTCCGGCAATTGAGAGATTCCATCAGCGCCGTGACATCCGGCGCAGACAGCGGAAGCCGCTTTGCCCGCCTCTGCATCACCAACAGCAATAGTTGGTTTGATTTCAATGGTCTGAGCTGGCTTGGCAGTGTCAGCAGCATTAACTAGCGGACTTAACAAGACACCCGACGTGACACAGAGAGTCAAAATGAGAAATGATTTACGCATCATCACACCTGAAAATTTTAAATTGGGAGCGCGTTTTAGAAAAACGCCGGTAAATTACTGCCGGCGATTGTAGCAAATACTGGTCAATGATTCCGACCGTCATGTAGTCTCTAGGCATCGCTCAGAGTTAAGCAAAAAATGATCAATTCAGCCTATTTCAATACCAGTTTTACCTGTAGCTCTCACACTCTGGGTCAGCTGCCAGATTACAGCATCGCCGAAGTCGCGTTCGCGGGACGTTCCAACGCGGGCAAGTCCAGTGCCATCAACACCATCACCCGCAACAAAAAGCTTGCTCGAACCAGCAAAACACCCGGACGAACCCAGCTCATTAATCATTTTGAAGTTGTGCCCGGCAATTATCTGGTTGATCTGCCCGGCTATGGTTATGCAAAAGTGTCAAAATCACAGATTCGCCACTGGCAGGCAGCGTTGGGTGGCTATCTCAAGAACAGAAGCGAATTGCAGTGTCTGGTGGTGGTAATGGATATAAGGCACGCGCTTTCAGATTACGACTGGCGGCTGATTGAATGGGCCATTGAAGGTGAGGCTGAGCTGCACTGTCTTCTCACCAAAAGCGACAAGCTGAGTAAAAATCTGGCGAAATCGACCCTGATGAAAACCGCAGACGCACTTGAAAAGCAGGGCATCGAGTGCACTCTGCAGACATTTTCAGCACTTAAAAAACAGGGTATCGAGGAGGCACACGAACTACTGGATATGTACCTGCCCGGTGCTCGAAAAACATCTGGTCCGTTGACTGATACAACACATGACAACGGTGAACATACCACCACTGCCACAGATGAGATCAAGCCGGGGCATCGGGCCGAATCATGACCCGATGCAACAATTTACTTTGCGGCCACTCACCGGTTAAAGCGCCCGACCACACACCCAACCACACGCCCGGTGAAACAATGATCTCTTAACGTGCAGGTCTGGACGGCAGCACCACAAACCGGAATAGCCGATAGATCAAAAATAAAAATAACAGCGGAAAAATGATGGTTTGTAATACAAATACCACGATCAGATTGATGGCATTTTCACTGACAGTTTCTGCAGACTGTTTGTAATCGTCCAGCATGCCATCAAAGTCGAACTTTGATGTCATTGAACTGTAAAACCGCCTGGCCCGATCAGTGATTGACCCTTCATCGTCAGGCCCTTCGGACTGACGCTTGCTGATTTCCCTTATTCTGTCGCTGGCGTCTTCGAGTTCTGCCGAAGATTCTTCAAATTGGGTTTGCAGGAATTGCTGGTATACCCAGTCATTCGCCAGAGCGCCGACCGGTATCAAAAATCGCACAAGCAGCATTGCCAGCAACAACTTGCCTGCAACATCGGCCAGTCTTGCCATGGCGCTGTTGCGCAGTCGCGTCAGCAGGAAAAACAAGCCGGCGCCTGCAAGTAATACACTGACACCGGTCCAGCTGCTGACCTCCAACAGTATTTGTTGAACCCCGATAGAGCTGGTCGCCAGCAACATCACCCAGGAAAACCGTTCAACTAAATCGTTGATGGGGTCGAGTATCTCACCCGGTGAAAAATTGACACCAACACCTGCAGGCTGCACGGCGAATTCTGTGCCTTGCGCAACCGAGATTACACCGTTAAGCGTTTTCGCAAGACCGAAGCCAATCAACGCACGCGTAAATGCACTATCGAGCTGGGACTGACTGGAAGTATCAATCGGTTTAAGCAATGACACGGCAACCATAATGGCAACCGCACATGCCATCAGACCGTACTTAAGTTTCGCAGGCATTTGGTAGTCAAGGATTTTTGCCGCAAAACCTTTAGTCTGTGATTCTGCGGTTAACTCTGGTGCATCATCCGACCGCTGAGCGCGCATATCAAGGTCATGCCGCTGATGGCTAGAACCTGTATCCTTTTGGTTCCGGTTTCTTTCATCCCGATACGCAGCTCTTGCGCCTGGCTCGTTTGCGTAGCGATCAGTGTGTTGATAACGGTGCCGTTCGTCATTGTAACGCTGGCGATCTCGACTACCGTGATCTTCGCGTCTCGCCTGCGTGTATTGGTGCTCACGATGAGGAGCAGATCCGCGTCCGGCAGACTCCCTGTAATCAGCGCTTTCGCCCCGGGACTGAACGGTATCCTGATCAAGATCCTGCCTGCCACCCGAATATTCCGGGCTATATCCGTTCCTTGCTGGCCGATCCGGTCGTTGTTGCGGCTCTCGCCTGCTTTGCCGGTTATCGGCCTGCTCTGGCCAACTCAGTTCTGGCCGACTCAGTTCTGGCTGGCTAAGTTCTGGCCGGCTAAGTTCTGGCCGGCCTGGTTCCGGGCCTGCCTGCTGCCTCGGCAACCTGCTTTCGTCGGGTTCTGCATAAGGCCCCGGCGCCTGAACTGCAGCGGCGGAAGCAACCCGGGGGATATCAACTACAGCTTCGGACCCTCGATGCTGCCTGACTTCGTTTAGCTGTTCATCGTTGAGCTGATTTAGATGACGGTTGCGCCACGAAGGTCGATGCTTAGATGACGCCGTTGCGGTGCGGCTGTCTGATCCCATAATGATCTCGTACGTAAAGCGGTTGTTAAAGTGTATTGCTAAAAATAGAAAGCAACGTTACAAATCAAGTTACAACACGGGAATTACAGCTCAGCAATTGTAAACCCCGGAATTGCAAACCCAACAAATACCAACCCGGGCAGTACCAATAGAGCGTTGCAAAAAGAACTACTGCCACATCGGTTTAATGCCAACCGCATCGAACAGTTCCGCCGCAAAAGGCTGGCTTAGCGCACGCGCTCTATCTGCTCCATGCTGCAGCACCTCGCCAATGGCGGCGGGCTTTGCCAGCAGCTCGTCATACCTTTCGCGTGGTTCTTTTAATATTTCGTTAAGGTGCTCAAACAGGAATTGCTTCATCTCGCCCCAGGCTATCCCTTCTGCGTACTGTTGCCTGACATTGTCCACCTGCTCCTGTGTGGCAAATGCCTGATAGATCTCGAACAAGGTATTGCCTTCCGGATCTTTCGGCTCACCGGGTTCCAATGAGTTGGTTTTTATCTTCATAATTTGTTTACGAAATTGTTTTTCGGGCAGAAACAACGCAATTGTATTGTTATAGCTCTTACTCATTTTGCGCCCGTCGAGGCCGGACAAGACCGCAGTCGAATCGTCCACTTGTGCTTCCGGCAACACGAAGTGCTCACCGTAGTGATGATTGAATCGTTGCGCCATGTCGCGCGCCATTTCGATGTGCTGAATCTGGTCTTTGCCTACCGGAACCTTATTGGCTTTAAACATGAGAATGTCTGCCGCCATCAGCACCGGATAACTGAAAAGGCCCATCGTGATGCCTTTATCCGGGTCGTTCTGACCCGATGTGTCGTTGTCCTGCACCATGGCCTTGTAAGCGTGTGCGCGGTTCAATAAACCCTTCGCCGCCTGACATGAAAGCAGCCACGCGAGAGCCGGTATCTCCGGGATGTCGGACTGGCAGTAAAATACCGCTTTGTCTGTGTCGAGCCCAAGAGCCATCCAGGTGGCTGCAACTTCCAGCCTGGAGCGACGAACCTCCTCCGGCTTGAATCCTTTAATCAGCGCATGCAGATCCGCCAGAAAATAAAACTGTTCTGTATTGGGATCGTGACTGGCATCTATCGCCGGACGAATTGCGCCGGCATAGTTACCGAGATGCGGGGTGCCAGACGTGGTGATTCCAGTTAAATAGACCTGCTTCATCCAGGCATTTCTCTCGCTTGATTTCCGGCTTGATTACCGAGGCCGTATGTTACCAGCAGTTCACAGAAATATCGTTAAAAGACAAAGCGGTAGAACTACTCATTATCACCGGCACTACATCTCGGCACTGACTATACTCAACCAAAGCTGCAGATAAAAAGCCGCTGCTTTCGCCCGGTTCGTTTTTTATATTCGTGTCTTTCTGATTCGTGCCGATACAGACAGGAAACGCGGGTCTTCGGGCATCAGGTTTATACTAAGGCCACAATTTTGTGACCTGAGTAGCAAAATCGCGGCCACCGGTGCCCCGCAGCATCACCCTCAATGCAAATACATTCAGTACCGGTGCATGTGGGATCCACTAACCTTGGCCTTGTAAGACAACCAAAGCAGTTGGCAGTAAGCAGCAAAACATATACTGACGACAAGCATTCTGTACTTTTGGATAGTCCACTCACATGAACAACATCACCGGCGCCATTAAAAATCGCAAAAATCGCGAATTGCGTGTTGCGGTCATACATGACTGGCTACCGCTGGTCGGTGGCGCTGAGAAAGTCCTTGAGCAAATCCTTGAGATCTATCCTCACGCAGACATCTACACGCTGTTTGACTTTGTTTCACGCGATGATGCTCCTTTCCTGAACGGGAAAAAAATCACTACAAGTTCTCTGCAGAAGTTTCCAAAGGCAGAGAAATACTACCGAAACCTGCTGCCGCTTCTTCCGTACGCCATCGAGCAGTTCGATTTGCGTAAGTACGAACTGATAGTGTCCTCCAGTTCCGCTGTTGCCAAGGGCATTATCAGCTCTCCTGATCAGCTTCATATCTGTTACTGCCATTCACCGATGCGCTACGCATGGGACCTGCAGGCGCACTACCTGAAACATACCGGCTTGAGTTCCGGCGTGAAATCCATGTTCATTCGCTATGTGTTGCACAGACTGAGAATATGGGATGTCATCTCTTCAAACCGGGTTGATCAGTTCGTCGCAAACTCTGCCTATATCTCTGAACGTATAACAAAGACTTATCGACGCAAGTCGACTGTCATCAATCCACCAGTAGATATCAATCGGTTTCAGGTACAGAGTAATAAGGAAGAATTCTATCTGGCTGCATCCCGCCAGGTTCCCTACAAACGAATTGATCTGATAGTAGAAGCATTTAAACATTGCCCGGAAAAGCAACTGGTCGTCATAGGCGAAGGGCCCGAACACAAAAAAATAAAAGCATTGGCGGGTCCCAACGTTAAGATAGTTGGCTACCAGCCAGATGCAGTAATGGTCGACTACATGCGCCGCGCAAAAGCGTTTATCTTCGCCGCACAGGAGGATTTCGGTATCCTGCCGGTTGAAGCACAGGCCTGCGGCACACCAGTGATCGCCTACCGACGCGGAGGTGCAAGGGAGACTGTGATCGACAAAAGGACCGGCTTGCTATTTGAAGAACAGACGGTAGATTCTATACTTAAGGCTCTGTCGCGGTTCGAACGTCTTGAGAAAAACTTCGACTCAGCAGAAATACGGCGGCATGCGGAGTCGTTTTCAAATGAAAGGTTCCGTAAAGAGCTGAGTCACTTTATTAATCAGCAGTTGGCGGACAAAGCTCGCTCGCAGTTCCGTCCAGCAGCATTATACGGTGCTGCTAATATGCCAAATCCCAGATAATGAAAGTTGTCTGAAGATAAACAAGCAACAGCGAAACACTTCTTCAACCCTTTTAGCAACAGCAGTAATAGTGATGCGAGACTACGGCCATTCTTAAAGCACTCGGGGCGACATTTTCGGGTGCTCTGGTAACTCTGATTTGCCACTTTTTCACCCTGATGTTTCTGGCACGCGTGCTGGAAGCCGAAACTATGGGCTTGTACTTCATAGCCTTGATGGTTGTTTTCCTGTTAAAAATAATTAGTGACTTCGGTGTTGATCTGGCCTTTGTCAAGCAGTATCCAGAGGAGAACACCCACGGGAAAAGCAACCTTCTGCGTAGCGCGATTATAATCAGGTTGCTTTCCTGTAGTGTGGTTTCAGTCGTCTATGTGCTGGTCGAAAAGTCAGAGGCTATCTCATTCATCAATGACATAGCACATGTAACTACACTGACACTTGCTATGTACTGGATGCATAGCTTTAGGGAGCTGCTCCTCCGACTGCTCCAGGCTGAACAAATATTTACGGTATATGCCGGAGTTCAGGTGCTTGCTGCCGTGTTAAAAGCGCTATTGGTCGTGTCTCTGCTGCTGGTGACAGACGTCACAGTCAACATGGTGCTAATGCTTGAAGCTTTTGCTTTTGCCGCATCGATTATTTATGCAGCGACCCGAATCAGAACAAAACTGCTCGCTGCTTTCCGAGCCAGGTTTTCAGGCGGCCGCAAATTGCTTCAGTTCGGCTACCCGCTATACCTGAACGCGCTTTTAAACCTCGGTAACGAGAAAGTCTCGCAGTACATTGTTGCAGGCTTCGGCGGCCCCATCACCATGGCGTTCTTTGGTATTGCCGAGCGTTTGTCCGATGCCGGAACCCGGCTGTTTGAATCTTTTGCCAACGTCTATTACCCATCGCAAACTACCAACTTTGCCAACAACGATAAAACCAAAGCCGAGCACATGGCGGTCAGTTCACTGATGTGGGTGAGCTTTGTTATTGCCTCAGCAATTGTCGGGTTTACTATTCTGCGTGAGCCGGTATTCAAGCTCTTTTTCACTGAAAAGTACGTATCTGCCGCCAACGCAGCCGCGATGTTTTTTGGTGTTCTATTGCTCCGATCGACACAGACACTGATGGGATACTTTGGAGTTGCGGCCGGGCTTAAATTTCTTCCGGTTCGGGTCAGCTCAATTTCAAGTGTTTTTAACATCATCACCTGTTTTGTCGCTTTTAAAGCCTACGGCTACCAGGGCGCTATTGCAGCATTGCTGGCTACCCAGTTGTTAATGAATCTGTTGTATCACTACTGGCTGAAAAAAGCCGGCTTTTCAATTGATGTGAAACCAGTACTAACTATCTGCACGATTTGCATATGCGCTGTGACCCTCACTTACCTGCTCGGTAACAACTTTGTACTGACATTGGTGATTTTCCCGGTATTTTTGACAGCATGTCTGTTTATGTTACCTGCCCTTAGAACCGATCTGTTTAGCTTCACCGGTAAAGCAGTCTGCTTCCTGCAGAAAAAAACTTCCGGTAACGCCACCAGCAACATCTGATAAAAGCTTTATGAAAATTCTTTTTTTTACCCCGTATGTTCCATACCCGTTGAACAATGGTGGCCTTATCCGGGTGCATCACCTGCTGCTAAACCTGGGTCGAAAACATAACGTCACCTGCATATGTATGGAACCGGACAACGATGATCAGGCCGCAGGCATCGGTGTATTCAACCAACAGGGTATTAACGTAAAAACTGTACCTGTGGCGAACAACCAGAAAAAAGAGTTGAAACGCTTTTATCAGCTACGTTCACTGTTCTCATCAAAACCTTATCAGTACCAGCAGTACTACTCCACTGCGATGCAGGAAGCTCTGTCCGAACACCTCAAAGAGGGAAATTTTGACCTGCTACTGGTTGAATTTTCGCAGATGGGCTACTACCGGTTCGACACTGATATTCCAAAATACGTTGATCAACACAATGTTGAGTATGAAATTATGCGGCGTACTTTTGAGACTGAAAAAAGCCCGTTGAGAAAAATCCTTGCGTACAGCGAATGGAGGAAATACTCAAAACAGGAAATCGAAAACTGTGAAAAGTTTACCGCCTGTCTGACCACATCGAAAAGAGACGCGGATATTCTTCAGCAACGTTCTCCGAATATGCCGTGTCACGTTATCCCGAATGGTGTCGATAGCAGCCACTTTCAAGCCGGCAGCACTGAGATTGACGCTAATATGGTGTTATTTACCGGCACGATAAGCTACTACCCGAACACAGAAGGCATATTGTGGTTCCATAAGAACGTCTGGCCGTTAATTACCTCGAAAAATCCCGACGCCACTTTCTGCATCGCTGGTAAGGCGCCACCTCCCGAGGTTATGGCACTAGCGGAATCAGATCCTGCAGTGACTGTCACTGGCATGGTGGATGACATGCGCGATTACTACAACAAAGCAGCTGTTGTTGTAGTACCACTACGAGTCGGCGGAGGCACACGATTAAAAATTCTCGAAGGTATGTCAATGTCAAAGGCCATCGTTTCGACCACGGTTGGCGCCGAAGGCATTAACCATGAAGACGGAACCAATATACTGCTGAAAGATACACCGGAGGATTTCAGTAAGGCAGTTCTGGACGTCATGGCAGACTCAGTGGTTCGCCAAAAACTGGAAAAGAGCGGGCGGGATCTGGTCGAGGCTCAATACGACTGGCATGCAGTGACTGATAAACTTTCAGATATTTTTGAAGCAGAAACCGGCCTGACTGCAAGTACACAGGCCGAAAGCATCAAGGCTGCCCCACTACAAGACAACTCTACCCGCGCTGTGGGCTGACAGCGGGTTACATCGCTCCCACTCGCCCGGTATCAATGATAGTGACACCGGCGGGTGAATGCAGTGCGGCGTAATGAGCATCACGGTTAACCGTTACCGTACAACTCTACCGTATTCCTGCTACCTGTGAAGGCTGTCTTTAGCTTTTCGACATTGCGTATAAACAGTACATACCATCGCAGGTAGCGTTTCTTACCAAGCAACATAGTCAGCAGAGTCAGCACGCCATAACCGCCGATTTGAGCAAGCACAAACAATCCGGTTTTTACAAACGCTAGTCCACGCTGTTTTGACCATAGATAGCTATAGTGTGTTTGACCGATACGAATATTTTGCTTTTTCAAATACTCAAAATTCAAACGATGGGGCTCAACTGTCTCCTCGACACTGGCGTGAGCATCATAGATTAATTTACCACCGGCCTCGTATATGCGATGAAAAAAATCCGTATCCTCACCGCCGGACTTACCAAAGTAGGGATCAAAGCGAAAGTTCTGATCTTTCACCCAGGTGGCTTTCATCAGTGCATTCGAAGTAGCGCCCTTCTTTTGTAATGATTCATGTGCATGTGAGTCTTTACCGAACATATCACCTGAGACTATCCATTCCGGTGCTGCTTCAGGGTAGTGAACGATCACAGGTCCAAAAACAACGTCTGCGTTATGCCGGGTCATAGTGCCCAGCAGCTTAGTCAACCATTGGTTATCGCTGGCCCACTCGTCATCATCAATGAAAGCCAGCAGCTCACCCTGTGCATTTTCGATTGTACTGTTTCTGACCTCTGAAAGGTTTCTTACACTGTTGGTAAAATATCTAACCAGGGATTGCGATGGGTTTTGCTGATACGACTCACAAACTTCACGACCTGATTCATCAACATCATTATCAACCACAACAACTTCAAGCGAATAGCCATCAGGCAAATCCTGCGCTACAACGCTATCAAGCGTTTTCTTCAAGCTGTCTCGCTTGTAAGTACACATGCATATGGATACTAACATTGCTTAACCCGTTAATTTCTGGTTGACGATTCGAGCAAGTTCATAATTGGTTATGTCAACCGGATCAGTTTGAATATCTTCAGCGGCAATTTGCTCAAAATCCAGCTGTGGGAAATCATCGTGCGGATAAACTATCTGCATTTTTTTATTTTTTATTTCACCAGCAATCTGCAATTGATGATCATCCGAGAACTCCTGATGCGCTTCAACACGCGGAACAAAAATGACTCGCTTACGGTACTTCAACATCAGGTTTAAACTACCGATTCCACAGTGACTGATTACAAGTGCACTACGCTTCACCAGACCTTCCATTTCCAATCTGGGGATTAATTGTTCCACTCTTCCATTTAACGGGGCAACATCCACGACGCAAGAACCGGTTTGGACAAACCACTCACAACGATCATCCCGGTATAGCAGATCACTTTTTATATAGTTATATAGTCGATGAAACGGGTAGTCATTTGTACCCATTGTCACCAAGATCAAAGGCTTGGCCATGGTATTCCGCCCCGTTTTTTTCGGCTATTTCCTGCCATTGACACAAAAAAGAATCAAACAATCCGAATCGCTTGATGAACTTTCCCGAGTTCGACAGCTCCACGACTCGCGACATCGTATCCAGATAGACAAATCGGGTACTGGTTAACTTTGCGAGCAATGCGAAAGGCAGGCATATGGGCCCACCCGTGCTGAAAATAGCCCTGGGTCTCTCAGCAAGCAAAATTCGCGCTGCACTGAAAGTATTCAGAAAATGAATCCCGATATTCGTCTGTGTGTCTTTTATAGTATGAATTCGCGCAAACGGGCTGTCTTCCAGCATATTTTTGTTGGTAACCAGGATTAGTTCGAGTTCTACCGTGCTGACAGCGCACATTGCCTGGGTCAGATGACCGCCCGATGAGGCTATTACTAGAATGGAGGGATTGCGTTTCATACTACCGGTTTATATGCCGTGCCTGAATTAAGCGAACCGCGGTCCCACAATCGACCGGCACACCTGTTTAATTAGCCGCTTCTCGCAAAGCGGTTTGAACCTGCAGACTGACCACCACTGGGCTGACTGCCACTGGCCTGACCACCGCTGGATAGGGCAGCTGCAAATCGCCGCTTAAAGTCCGGCTTGTGCGCGTGGGTGTAGAGTATATTCATCATGCTGAGCAGCATCAGCACCCAGACAAAATGAAGACCATGCCCGAAAGAGGTTTCAAGGCAGTTGTGTAGCAGTGCAAAAGCAATTAGCGCTGTCGATAACGGATCTGCCGAGTTCCTCGTTGATGCGACAAAAACCCACAAGCCAAGCATCCAGAAGACAGTAGGTATCAAACCTATTTCCAGAACCAAATCAACAAACCCGCTGTGACCGGTGTTTAAAAACCGATAGTAGGACCACTTTATATCCAGGGCTTCAGGAACATCTCCCACACCCCAGTAAGCGCCATATCCGGTCCCCCACATCACGTCTTTCTTGATATCACTCAATAAGTGGTACCAGATCCCGGTACGCCCGGTCAGTGCTTCTTCCGGAAGGATGCTGCGATAAAAATCAATCGGAGCTTCACCAACACCCATCAGAAACACCGGTATGAAGACCAATATAAATAGCCAGACAACAATGACGCCGATTGTCACAAGGCGCAACAGATGTACCGAAAGTAGCAACAGAGGCACAAGCAGTGCAACAAACCCCATCGGCGTTTTTGAGCCACTGAGCAATAAAAGCACAGCCCAGCCGATCATGCAAAAGATCGCCAGTTTTTTCTCTTTGGCGGTTTCGGTGTAGTAGCGATAAATACAAACCGCTATCAGTAGAAAGGCACCAGCGATACCACCGAACTCATTTTTGGTGGAGTGTAAGCCGGTAAAATTGCCATACACATCAAAGGAAATATGCGGAATCAGCAGGAACAGCGCTTCGTAGATCAGCAGAGTGACTGAAAAGTACTGCAGATAATTGACAAAACGATCATTGGAGCGACTTATCACTACCACCCCTGCCACAGAAGTAAACAGTAGCATTTGTCGCAAAGCCCGGCGCGCCGTGTCATCCGGATGATCAGACCACAGCAGCGTTAAGAAAATAAACGCCCCGAAGGTCATCATCGGTATCAGGATACTGATATAGCTGTTGACGTGTCTTCGCGAGCGGATAATCCACAGCAAACAGCCGGCGGTGAAGCATGGCAGCAGCAGCTGCTGCCACAGCGCGGCACTGGAGCTGACGATCTGTAGATTTAATTCCAGATCTCGTGCAAGCAGCCCCGCTTTGGGGGACAAATTGGGAGTGAACGCTTTGGTGACCCAGGCCAGCAACAAAAACAACGGCAGGCCTTGCAGAATATAACTGAGCCTCTTACTCGAGACTCGTAACGGACCGTGGCTTTGAATATGTTGCATGGAGTTGTTCAACTCAGGCGACACAGATGCAGTAAGCACATCTGTCTAGCGCGCATCGTGCCTCAGGCATTTCCATAGCTGTAATACGAGTAGTACGTACCACCCATCTCAAGCTGATTCAACACCACGCCAACCAGCGGCGCATCAACACGCTGCAGAGATTGCAGGCAGCGGCTTATGTGCTGATAAGGCGTTGATCGTGCGCGAATCGCATAGATCACCGCATCGGCATAACCGGAGAGCACCAGCGGATCACTGACCGGCAGCACTGGTGGTGCATCGATGATCACATATGAGTACTTTTTAGCAGCCTCTTGAATGTGAGATTGAAAGCGCGGTGAACTGATCAGCTTCAGCGGGTTTAACGGTGTGAAGTTGGCGCATAACAAATCAAGGTTGTTATCAATGCCTACCACACACTGCTCCAGCAGTGCCTCTGCAGAGAGTAATTCCCGCAGACCCATATCTGACTTGTTAGCGCCAAACATGTTACTGACGCCTCGCGTACGCAAATCGCAGTCGATCAGCAGGGTACGCCCGACATTGGAGTAGCTGTATGCCAGGTGACCTGCAATTGTGGACTTACCTTCACCGGCAATGGTTGAAGTCACCATCACTATTTTATGAGGCTGATCGACTCGATCCAGCATCATACCGGTACGAACGGTATTTACCGCTTCCTTGAAGATTGCCCCGTCTTTGGAACGTTCGGCCTCTTCCATTGAGTTTAGAACTACCGGTCGGATAAAATTCTTTTTAATAATTGGCAGAGAGCCCAGCAATGGTAAGCCGATACGCTCGTGTACATCTTCACCATCACGGATGCCAGTGTTAAACAACTCGCGCAAAATATAATAAAGCACGCCCAATACCAGGCTACCCAATCCTGCCAACAGAAACAGCATTGCCTTTTTTGGCTTTGAAGGTTCAAGAGGATCCTCTGCCGGTGTTAAAATGCGTGCATGAGCACTTTGCAGATCGATAGTCTCGGTGGTCTCTTTAGTACGCTCAAAGAACAAATCAAACAAACGCTGCGCAGACTCTACTTCGCTTCGCAACTCAAAATATCTGTCACTTTGTTCATTGCGCGCATAGAAAGTCGAACGTGAGTCATCAATTCGTCGCTGCAGGCTGGTCTCTTCAGCGAGGGCAGCGTTGTATTGAAGCTCTACAGTTTCAATAATTTTGTTTATCTGCGAACGCAAGGCAGAATTTGCCGAGCTAAGATCCGAGTTAGCTGCAACCATACGCGGATGCTGAGGGCCAAAAGTTTTGCCAAGCTCGGCAAGCCTCTGACGCGCCAGAACAACATCAAGCTTGAGTTTCTGGGCAAGCGGGTCCTGTTGCACAATCGGCAGTGATTCCCGATTGCTACCGCTCGACGATCGCACCTGATCGCGAGTGATTTGTGCTTCTGCAAGTCGCGAGCGCACGCCTACCATCTCACCTTGAAGCTCCTGCAGTTCCTGCGAAACAATTTCAGTCACATCATCATTAATATCGATGATGTTTTCTGCTTCAAGGTAGGCGGCAAGATCGGATTTCGCACGATTTAAATCACCGCGCAAGCCCTGCACCTGTCCCGCAAGCCAGGATGCTGCAGTCCGGGTTCGCTCCAATCGCGCTTCGAGATCGGACTCTATGTAAGCCTCAGCATGTGCGTTGGCAATATCGCGCGCCAGCATTGGCGTTGGTGCCTCAAAGCTCACTTCAACCAACTGGGTATTGCGCAGTGGAAGAATGCTCAGCCTTTCGGTGTAGTCTTTAAGGAGCTCGCGACGAGCAATCTCACGCTCTACTTCTGCTACACGAGTGACCTCTTCTTCAGATTTGCCAAGCCCGACCATGCCGAGCACTGTGGCTTTCATTCCGTCAAATCGTCCGGGTGTTGAAGACGGCTCGCCGACCAGAACGGGTTCGTCTGCAAGCTGAAGCTTGCGTACCACTTTCTCTGCAAGCGGGCGCGATTTAAGCACCTCAAATTCAGTGGCCAGATATTCATCACTTTCGGAATCAAGACCGTACAGCTCATCCACAGGAACCACTTGAGATTCACTTCTCTCAATCAGTACCGTGGCAGTTGCCTTGTATTGCGGAGTCAGGCTGCTGATGATGAAGTAGGCAGCCAGTAGCACCAACATGGTAAACAACGCAATGCGCCATTTATTGTCAAGGATCGCCTGCCAATATCGCTCAAAATTGAAGCTGAATTCTTCTTTACTGAGTTCAGTCAGGTTATTGTCCAACGGATGGAGTGATTTCATTTAACAAGCTCTACTAAAAGAAGCCTTGAGGCACAGACAGGATATCGCCAGGATAAACCGGATCGCGCATTCTAATTTTGCCTTCCAGCTGCTGGCCATCGACCTCACGCGAAACTCTGATTCGTTTTTTTGAAGCGCGAGCACTGAATCCACCAGCCAAAGCAATGGTCTTCTCGACGGTAAGACCGGGCTGGTAAGCATAATTTCCAGGGCGCTGTACTTCACCATTCACAAAGATCTGCAGGTACTCGGACACATCTATGATGTCACCAGGTAAGACCAGATCCGTCGGCCGCATACTATAGAGCTGCGGCGTGCCATTGATTTCACGGGTTAACGTAATTCGTTCTTTCGATGCTTTGTCCGAGAAGCCGCCCGCAAGGGCGATGGCTTTATCGAGTGTCAGGCCAGGCTGGTAAGCGAAACCACCCGGACTGTTGACCTCACCGTTAATGTAGACCTGACGATAGCTGGCAACAGACACGGTGACACTCGGATTGACCAGATAAGATCCGCTCAGCTGATCAGTCAAGGTTCGTTCCAACTGTGAGACGGTGAGACCACCGGCGCGGACTGCGCCGAGTAGCGGGTAGTTCAGCGTGCCGTTTTCGTCGAGTCTGCCGGAAACACTGAGGTCTTCCTGGCCAAACACCACCACTGACACTTCGTCACCCGGACTCAACCGGTAGGAATCCTGTGCATGCAAAGACGTGCACATGAGCAGCGCAGCTAGCGCAAAGATCGCCATCAGCCTGTGCAGTGTGTTGACCATAGAGTTGCCTATTGTCGTTTTCATGAGCTCTGTACCTTATCGCGTTGATTTCGTGCGCATTTTAGTCAAAATCACTGACTGTCACCTGAAATCCGCAACAGCTTCCTGTTAACTGGACCGTTTTAAAGAGAAATTGTGACGCCCCGCAGCGGCGCCCCACAACCTGAAATACGCTGCCGGATTTACCGAGAGAGACGAGCCTGTTTTTTTAACCATTTCCGGCTCCGGCACTCCGGGAATCTGCTCCCTCTGCTATTTGTCGGCCAAGTTTCCGGCTTGCGTACCTTATAAAGTCCACACGTTTCACGGGTTAAACTTAAGTGTTGGTATTTTCCACGCCAATCCAGCCGACCGGTCACGCAGATGATACTGCAACTGGACGCAAAGACTGGCTTACTTCATTGTTATAAATGATGATATTTGGTTAGCGTATAACCACAAATTATCAGACAGCGTTCAGTGAGTCGATGCGGGGGCTGCCGCTGAGCTACCAGCCAGCCTGTTAAGCCTGCCAATATACATCAGCATCGAAGAGTGAGCGTCAGGAGAAATCGACTTCAGTTGCTGCGCCTGTTCTTTGAAATATTCCACTGACTGATTGTGATCTTGCAGCAGTGAAGCGAGCAGTTCAGTCTCGTCAGCGGTCGCTTTGAGATTAAATTTCTTATGCTTTGATTCAAGCGTGCTGAGATAGTCAAAATGTCGACGCTTGGTGGTCTCCATTGCGTTGTATGCACCCAGCGCTACCGCAGCTAACTTGCGCGTGTGTTCATCGAGTAAATCTGCCAACTGTTTATCCACCAATATGTGACATTTCAACCTTCGGCCTTAGCACTGATTCGGTTGTTCGGGTTTCCGAGTATCGATCACGACGACCACTCCAGAGTGCAGTTATTTTGTCACTGAGTTCAGTATCAGATACCCCGTCGCGAACCAGTCGCATCAGGTCATGCCCGTCAGCGGCGAACAGACAGGTATACAGCTTTCCGACAGCAGACAATCTGGCACGACTGCAATCACCACAAAATGGCTCACTGACGGACGCAATAATACCAATCTCACCACCGCCATCCAGGTATCGCCATCTATTCGCAACCTCGCCTCTATAATTTGGCGCTACTTTCTCGATCGGTCTTTGCGCGTGTATTAAGCCGGCAATTTCAGCGGCTGTTACCACTTCACTGTTTTTCCAGCTATTGGTGTTACCGACATCCATAAACTCGATAAACCTGAGTATTTGACCACTGCCATGAAAGTACTCTGCCATCGGTAAAATGCTGTGCTCATTTAAACCACGCTTAACCACCATGTTCACTTTGACAGAATCAAAGCCGGCAGCGGTGGCAGTGGATATGCCATCAAGTACTTTCTGCACTGGCACGCCAACATCATTGACCGCCATAAAGGTTTCATCGTCCATCGCGTCAAGACTGATGTTTACCCGATTAAGACCCGCATCACGTAAGCTTCCGGCTCGCTTTTGATTTAACAATACCGCGTTAGTCGTCAGGCTGATGTCTTCAATTTTTTCGATGCCTGCAATCTGTTCAACCAGTTTTTCCAGCTCGCTGCGAACCAGTGGCTCACCTCCGGTTAAACGAATTTTACGTACCCCGAGTTCGGAAAAAACTTTGACGATACGAACGATCTCTTCAAATGACAGCAGCTCATTCCGGGACAGGAACTGATAGCCCTTGCCGAATTTTTCTTTCGGCATGCAGTAAACGCAGCGAAAGTTGCAACGGTCAGTGACAGAGATACGCAGATCGTGAATCGGACGATTCAGACCATCGGTGATGCCGGCGTGTTGCTCAGTGTGGATTGTGGTGTTCATTGTAGTATCTATGGGGGCAGTAGCTATCGAGACCTCAGATAAGATTCATACTGACAATACGCTGGCTGACGATACGCTGGCTGACAATTGGTTGGCTAAGCTCGACGTTCTGCCAACCAGAAGCAAACGCAGCCATTGTTCTACCGTACAACACAATTCCGGTTTTTTTATCCGCAATAAACATCAGCCACCACCACGTTGATACCGCAAGTCAAAAAAGCGCATAAATTCAATTCTGTCTTCATCGCTAAAGTCATTAAACTCAAAGTCCACCTTAACATACGGCATTGATATCGATGCAATGTGGCGATGCTGTTGCGGCCCCACGTCAATTCGCACCCGGCCTGTGCCATGTTGTACAGATACACCGGAATCATCAATTTGATGCGGTCTGTTGTTTAGTGCATTGGGCAGCAACCTGAAAAACTCTTCTCTGGTGAAACCCATCTCGCGACTGAAATTATTTTTCATCAGCACTTTTTGCCCTAAAGCAGTTTAACTTGATGCAGTTTAACAAGTTCGATAACAGCAGAAATTCAGTTGCTGATCTTCGCCCTGCCTGCCGCTTATCCGCCGGCAACAGGAGGCCACACTGCAACAACATCACCTTCGACCAATACCCCGGGCTCGTCGCGTCCTTCGCAGTCAAAGTAGCGACCATTAACCAACACCAGATGAGCATCCGCACGATTGACTGAGAATTTATCAATTACCTGGTGTAACGAAATATCTTTTTCAACCTCCACCTCAACAGCATTGTCGACAGCGTGAGCGGGCAATAGGTGTTGCAGCGTTGCGTACAGCTTAAAAGTAATTTTCATTCGGTATTGATCTGCGTTTTATTGGTGCACCCACCAGACTGTTGATGCACCAGACATGATTGCAGTGGATAAAGCGCTGACTACGCTGTTGCAACCTGTGACTGCGAGCAAGCCAGGTAAGCCTCCATCACTTTGAGTGGATCTTTCTGCAATCGTTCTTTCCATGAGCCAAGTTTTGTTTCAGATTGAATCAAACCGCGAATCACACCGACGTGTTGTGTTAACCCGAGACTGCTCCCACCGACTAACACATCGTCTTTAAACTGCAGATTCAGATATTTGTACTCTTTTTCATTGACCAGCTCAGCACTGTCACCGCCTGGCACCCCCATCCACTGACCAAAAGAGGCAGACACCAGTCCTATCGTATCGAGTACGTTCATGTTCAGATTGCCAACATGTTCGGTACGATGCCCTCTTACCATATTAGCGGCAGCAACACGGGCGTGCTCAACCGCGGTCGGTTGAATTGCCTGCACTGTGTACTCTCCGGTATTGAAATCTTTACCCTGACAGACATCCCCCGCTGCATAGATATCTTCATTGCTGGTCTGGAGGTAGTCGTTTACGACAATCCCCTGATCTGTATACACACCACTTTCTGCCAGATATTCAATATTTGGTTTTACACCGGTAGCACTGATGACCAGGTCTGCATCAACCGACTGCCCGTTACTCATGTTGACCCGTAGCTTGCCCGCATCGAGCGCTTCAATTGATTCTGCACGGGTGGAGGTATGCACTGATACACCTTTCTCTTCACACCAGCGTTTAATCATATTGCCGGAAATATCGTTCATCATGCGTGGCACCATTCGATTTTCCATCTCAACGACGGTAAGCCTGACGTCACGCAACGCCAGCGACTCGAGAACAATACAACCAATAAAGCCGGCTCCCATCAATACAACGCTGGCGCCCGGCTTTGCCAGTTTGATGATTTCTCTGGCATCCTCAAGCGTCCAGCAGTTGTGCACGCCAGGTGCGTCTATACCGGGTACCGGAGGTACTACCGGACGAGAGCCGGTCGCGAGCAGCAGTTTGTCGTATCTTCTTGTCTCTCCATCGTCTGTGATCAGGCGATTAAATTCAGTATCAATCGAAGTGACAGTCTGTTGTACAAGCTGGATGTTGAGTTTTTCAAAGTGCATGGCGGTTTTGCGCAGATAAGTGCCATGCTCCTGAATTTTGTCAGTCAGATAGTACGGGATTGCCATCCGCGAGTAAGGAGGCTCAGGCTCTGATCCAATTAAACTGATGTTGGCCAGAGGATCGAGTTTTCGCAACCGCTCTGCAGCAACCACACCGGCCGGACCGGAACCGACAACAAGATAAATCATGGGCTTTCTCCAATAACAGTAAAAGCAACATTCGCAATCAAAAAGAGCGACAACCGCCGTTGCCGCTCTAATCAGATATTACCGTTTAAACGCCTGCATCAGGCTACGAGGGTAATCCAAACTTACTGCGAGTTTCAGCAGTGAGATTGCCATCGGCGCTCCAGCCACGAAGCTGATAATACTCTGGCAACATATTGCCAAGCTCACAAACTTTGCCACTCGCAGGGCCTGTTTTTGCGGCGTCTTTCAACAGGCGATCCGGCAAGGTGTCGTCAGCACCGGTCATACCGGCTTTCATGTTGAAATCGCGCTCAAGCTGCCAGACGCGCTCACCGACTTCAACCAGTCGTTCAGGTGACCAATCGCCATCGCAAGCCGCATCAATTTGCGGAGAGATATCATCCAGTGACCAGGCGAACGTTGTAAAGATACACAGTCCAGCTGAGTCGACTGCTGCCGTGGCATCCTGGAATGCCTTAACCAGACCTGCCTTACCATCAGTGGTGAGCGGATCGGTTTTTTCCGGTACACCCAGTATTTCTGATGACACGGTATACCCGCGCAAATGACATGCACCGCGATTAGAGGTCGCGTAAGTCAGGCCCATACCCTGAATACCACGCGGGTCGTAGGCTGGAAATTCCTGCCCTTTGACTGTCATGGATAGCTCAGGTCGGCCATATTTTTCACATAGCCTGCGGGAACCGAGATTGATATCAGCACCAAAACCTTCACCGGTTGCCGATTGCTCGACTGCCCAGCACAAAGCTTCTGCACTGCCAAACTTTAATTCCATACCACCGGTGTGCTGCGTGGTGATTACGCCTTTCTCATACAATTCCATTGCCGCTGCGACTGTGGCGCCGAATGAAATCGGATCCATACCGTCTTCATTGCAGATAAAATTGACGTAAGTCAGTGCGTCGAGATCATCAACACCTGTGTCAGAACCAAGCGCCCATGCTGCCTCGTACTCGAGCCCGCCGGAGTTACCCCAGTACTGCGGCTTGTCCTTAACAGAAAAGTGCTCGCGATCAATGGTAGAGATTCTGCCGCAGGCAATGGTGCAGGCAAAACAACCACCGTTGCGCGTCAGGTTAGGCTTGCCATCGCTGGCGCGGGGCTCAAGCATCGCTTCACCGGATATCTTGCTGGCGCCTTCGAACTGAACTTCCTGCATGTTGCGAGTCGGCATCGCACCCACTTCATTAATAACGTTCATCAATACCTGGGTACCAAGCGCCGGCAGACCTTCACCGGTTACCGGGTTTTCGGCAAGCACTTTCTTACCCGCCTTGACGCTCTTCATGAATCTGGCAGGATCTTTAATATTGCCAACGCCAAGCGTGCCACGGACCGACACCGCTTTGAGGTTCTTGGAGGCCATTACGGTACCCACTCCCGAGCGACCGGCAGCACGATGCAAGTCGTTAATGATCGCAGAGTAAAGACAACCGGACTCCGCTGAGCGACCTACACAGGCAACGCGAATTTGCGGGTCCTGATGCTTTGCGTGCAACAGTTCATCTGTTTCCCAGCAGGACTTGCCCCAGAGATCTGACGCATCGACCAGGGTGGCAGATTCGTTTTCTATGTGCAGATACATCGGGCTGGCCGCCTTGCCCTCGAAGATAATCATGTCCCATCCGGCATTCTTTAACTCAGCGCCGAAAAACCCACCCGAGTTAGAACAGGCAACCGCGCCGGTTAACGGGCTTTTGGTGATCACTGAATATCTGCCGCCGGTAGAAGCCATGGTGCCTGTCAGCGGGCCAGTCGCCATGATCATCTTGTTTTCCGGTGCCAGCGCATCGACTTTTGGATCCACCTCCTCTACCAGATAACGCGTTGCGAGACCGCGCTGGCCAAGGTACTGGTTGGCCCAGTCCATGTTCAACGGTTCTGCAATGCAGGTTCCTTCGGTCAGGTTCACCCGCAGTATTTGTCTAGTCCAGGCCATGCTTAGCTCCCTACCGTGTTGTCGGTTTTCTCAGCCCACTGGCGCATCTTGTCAAGGCCGGTGGCATTTGCATCTACGTAAGTGATTGCGTCTGTCGGGCAGGCATCGACACATTGCGGGTCGCCGCCACAGAGATCACACTTCACTACTTTGCCGGAATCAGCGTTGTAGTTAACGGTGCCGAACGGGCAGGCAATGGTGCAGACCTTACAGCCAACACAGAGATCAGAAATAACGTCCTTCGAGCCGGTGGCGGCGTTGACGACAATCGCATCGACCGGGCAGGCATGCATACACCACGCTTCATCGCACTGGGTGCAGGTGTAGGGAACGAATTTTCCCTCTTCGTGGAAGGTGAAGACCTTGATTCGCGATTTGGCGGTATTAAAAACGCCCTCGTTTTCCAGCGAGCAGGCCATTTCACACTGTAGGCAACCAGTGCATTTGCCAGGGTCAATACTTAGGGATTTCTGCATTATCGCTCCTCCGAAGATGCTTGTTTTTGGGTCGAAGACCTTTATGGTGGCCGCTACAGCGTAGCTCGCAGCGATTCACCGGAAACGATATCACATTGACTTGTTGCAGTCTAAATTCGAAGGTTCGTCGCCCGGAACGAAAAAGACCGCTTGAGAGCGGTCTTTTCTAACGTTTGCTGACTGCAATCAGTAGTGGGTCAGGTACCGAAACCCTTGATGGGGCCGCGTGGTGTGGTTGCGTAGCGACTGCCCAGGTGCACAGTCCTGGCAGCCGCTGGCGTCTTTTTGCGACCAAATTTGTGCACGTACTTACGTTGCGCTTCAGTCTGGATGGCTCTGGGCCGCACTTTTCGCACTTCTGTTACTGCCAGCTCTGGTGACATGCCCATATCGACCAGCAGCCGCGCTGCCATCATGCCGGTGCGACCTAGCCCCGCCAGGCAATGAAGGATGACGCGTTCGCCTGCAATCAGCGATGCTGCGATCTGCTTTCCTTCAACTGCCCAGATGTCCTCGAAAGCCTCGTCTGGCACATCCATATCGGTGATGGGTAAATTCCGCCACCAGAATCCCGCATCCATCGCGTGGTTGCCAAGGTCACCGAGACCCAACGAGTGCAGCTCGTCAGGCTGGTTCAGCGTTACAATCCCGCTGGCGCCCCACTCGCGACAGGCGATAAGGTCCCGCCGAAGATTTTTCTGCACGTTGCCACGGCGGGTCGATTCGATTCGGATGCCCGGACACGGGGTCATGCCGATCACGCCTCTACGCCCTGGTATTCCAAGCGTATAGATCGAATTGGCATTACTGGTTACTAGTCCAAGCATTTCATTCTTGCTCCATCAGGGACAAACTTTTTTCAATATCGACGCGCAGGATAAACAGGCGACTAGAACCGGTGCTGAACATTTCTGAAAATTCAGCGCTACCCGGCAATTCACGTGCGCCTTTGTAGCGGCCTGTAAGTTTTTTTATTTATCTATTTCTTTTTTGAATAACTTTTAGTTACTCCGCTGATTCTCAGGTTGGAATCGAAGATCTAGCCACGACCCTTACCACGACCCTGGCCACAACCCTAGCCACAACCATAACCATAACCATAACCAAAAGCCTTACCACAGGGCCTGGACCAACCTGCATTTGCCGGCCCGGCGCGCGCGCGACCCATTCATCAGCCATTACGTCTATCTTTGGTGAAAATGAATCGTTATACAAGTGGTCAAAGTAAACGAACGCAAAATCGCGAGAATATTTAGTGAACCAGGCCATATTTTTTGTATCAGGTGCAATTGGCGGACGGGCCGTGCGCACTCTGGCGAGCTGTCGCCTTCAAGCATAGGCCAATCTTGCCGATCTGCTCATATCGCCATATCAGCAAAAAAGCACCATATGCCAACAACAGCAACTGCAGCGGGACACCACCAACTGGATGCGGTTATCGAACAGCTTGAATCGATAGTCATTGGAAAGTCACAACAGCTGAAACTGGCATTCGCTACTCTGCTTGCCGGCGGACACTTGTTAGTAGAGGACATACCCGGAGTGGGAAAAACGACGCTGGCGCGATCACTCGCTGTCACCATCGGCCTCAACTGGAACCGGGTGCAGTTCACCAGTGATCTCTTGCCTGCAGATGTTATCGGTATTTCCATTTTTGATGTTCATAAACAGGCATTTCAGTTTCACGAAGGGCCAGTGTTCACATCGCTGCTACTGGCAGACGAACTCAATCGCGCTCCTCCAAAAACGCAAAGCGCGCTGCTGGAGGCGATGGAAGAACGTCAGGTCACTTCGGACGGAAACACCTACTCGCTCGGCAAACCATTTTTTGTAATCGCCACACAAAATCCGCAAGAGCAGTTGGGCGTTTATCCATTGCCGGAATCACAACTCGACCGCTTCATGGTGAGCCTTGAACTAGGCTACCCCGACAATTACTCAGAACGCCAAATTCTCGCAGGCGCTGACAGTCAGCAGTTACTTGAAACCACCGAAGCCGTGACCAGCGTTGACAACCTGCTGTACTGGCAGGCAAAAGCGAAACAGATTCATACCTCACCTGCCGTGCTTGACTATGTACAAGCACTTTTGAATGCCACTCGCGACATGGCACGCAGCGGCAGATGTGCTACCGGGCTAAGTCCACGCGCCGGTTTAAGTCTGTTAGCAATGTGCAGAGCCTGGGCACTATTGCACAGCAGAGAAATGGTACTGCCCGATGACGTGCAGGAAGTATTTACCAGTGTCGCAGCACATCGCATTGGTGGTTCGCTGCGCAAAGGCTTGCCGCTGACAGAGGAACTGCTTTCCCAAGTGGTCGCCGGTTAGCCACAGCCATAGAGCGCACTTATGAGCCACCAAACTATGGCGCCTGATCTCTCTGATGCAGCGTCCGAAACCCGTAAACCTAACAGATTTGCACAACGACTATTCAGAACAGCAGCCGAAGATGAGTTGCCACTGACGATTCAACATGAACGCATTTATATTTTACCAAGCGGGCGAGGTATGGCGTTTATTTGCGTGATAGCAATCATGCTGATGGCTTCGATCAACTACGGACTGAACCTCGGTTACGCGCTTTGTTTTATTCTGATCGGTCTGTTTGCAGCGTGTCTTCTTGCTACCTATAAAAATCTGGCAAACATCAGCTTCCTATCTGTTGCGACCAACGAAACCTTCGCAGGGTCAAACCTGCAGGTTACCGTTAGAATCAGTGAAGAGGCGAATCGGTACAGAAGCTCGATCCGTCTGCATAACAAGCACGCCAGCACAATTGTTGACGCAAAGCCGAAAGCCGTGACAGAGGCTCAACTCACTATCGCTGATCTGCCACGTGGTCGGCACGCTATAGGCCGACTGACATTATCGAGCGATTTCCCACTCGGTCTATGGCGTGGCTGGGGTTATTTGCATACGCCGGTTAATGCATCCATTTATCCAAAACCCGAGACACCGGCAGCCGCGTTCGAAGGTTACAGCGCAACGGCTGGTGGCCCTGCTGCCAGACGTACCGGTGAGCAGGAATTCACCGGTTTAAAAACGTATGAGAACTCTGACTCACCTTCAAGAGTAGCGTGGAAGCAGGTTGCCAGTGGCGCAGGCTGGTTTAGCAAACAATTTGAAGCCGAAGCGGAACAACAGGAAATAGCTATCCGCTGGCAGGACACACCTGCCCATATGGGCGTTGAGCAGAGACTCTCTCGCATGTGTGCATGGGTAGTCCGTGCAAAAGAGGAAAACCTTGCGCATACCTTTGAGTTGCCCGGGTCACAAACACTTAGTCTTGCCAGCGGTCAGCAACACTATAAAGCCTGCCTATTGGCACTGGCCAACTACCAGATGAACCCGGCAGACAGCGCTGCAAACCACAGAACAACGCCATCAAATCTGAACCATGGTTAGTCAGATAATAGAAAAAGCAAAACGGGCTGACAAAGCAAGAGACAGCCGGCCACTGAATAAACGCACTATTCAGATGCTTGGCTTAACAGTACTGTTGTCTCAGCTTCCGTTGCTGCTACATCTGCCACTTTGGCTGACCTTGCCGGGTATTGGCCTTGCTGTGGCAAAGATCAGAAGTGACGTACAGCATAAACCACTATTGCCAGCCACATTGACACTGATCTTTGTCCTGCTGGCAGTGATTGCAGTCTTTGCTCACTATGGATATCTGTTCGGGCGCGATCCCTGTGTCGCTTTTTTATTCCTGCTTATCAGTTTTAAGTTCGTGGAAACCAATAAGGTCTATGATGCCAGCCTGCTGATCGTTCTGTGTGCATTCCTGTTGGTGACCCAGTTCTTTTTCAGGCAATCACTGGTGTCAGCGATAATCTCTATACCGTCGCTGTATTTTATTGGTCTGTCGCTGTTTATGGTGCAGCGTGAGGGCGCAGATTTTAATACCAGAGACATGGTGCATCTGACGTCAAAACTATTTTTGCAAGCTATACCGATCGCTCTGATTTTGTTTGTTGTTGTTCCAAGAATTTCACACAACCCGTGGAATAGTAACGGCGGCAGCCATGCAACCACCGGGCTTTCGTCTTCAATGTCACCCGGGAGTTTCGCTTCACTGTCAAAGTCTAATGAGGTTGCATTTCGGGTGGAGTTTAACGGCGCGCCACCTGCACCTCATGAACGCTACTGGCGCGGGCCGGTGCTGAGCGGATTTGATGGATACGACTGGTTTGTTATGCCACAACAAATCAGCAGGGATTCATCCCCTCAAAGCCTGACCACAGCAAAATCTGCAGGTCGTCAGATCGACTACACCGTTACTATGGTTGCCAACTACCAGCCCTGGTTACTGACCCTCGATACACCTGCCCGGCTACCGGTGCTTAACAACAACGGAAAACTCCAGGTTTCAGCTAATCGGGAACTGCAAATAAATACATCAAGACCGATCAGCCAGCCATTGCGCTACAGCGCCTCATCAATTTTAAGCGACAATTTCAGCCATCCTGAAACGCCCAGCAATGCCACGTTAATCACAACCAGCAGCAATCCCAAGGCTAGTGCGTTTGCCAAACAACTTCGCGCACAACACACTGACGATGCCAGTTTCGCAAAGGCCCTGCTTAAGTGGTTCAATACAGAACCGTTTCACTACACGCTGAATCCACCAAGGCTGGGCAGAAACTCGATTGATGATTTTATTTTTAATTCACGACGTGGCTTTTGCGAACACTATGCAGGCAGCTTTGTATTTATGCTCAGAGCAGCCGGCATACCGGCACGGGTAGTCACCGGTTATCAGGGCGGTGAGATGAGTGACGACTACATGATTGTCCGCCAGTCCGATGCGCACGCCTGGACTGAAGCATATATCAATTCGCGCTGGCAAAGGTTTGATCCTACTGCTTCAGTAGCACCGGAACGTGTTGAACAGGGAGCATCCGATACACTGTTCCCGGATTCTTCCAACCGTCTTTTTCAGGCGGCAGACTTTCCTTTTTTCGGTGCTATCTCGCTAAAGTGGGACGCGATCAATTTTGCCTGGCAACGCATGGTCATTGGCTTCGACAGCGATAATCAGAGTGCCATGTGGAAAAAACTCGGTATAGAGAAGCCAAGTGCATGGATGATTGTACTGGGTTTTATAATAGTTGCCGGCCTGTGGGCCCTGCTCATTCTTAAACCGGCTGGTCTTTTCAGCCGCGAAAAGCACGCTCTCTGTGAAACTTACTGGCGCAAGCTGGCTACCAGACTTGATCGCCATGGCTTGCAAAAAGAGAGCGGTGAAACTGTTCTTGCCTATCTTGAACGTGCCAGTCAGCAATGGCCGCAACATCGAGCGCATTTTGAGTCAGTAAAGCAAAGCTATTGCAACGCTACCTACTCCGCCGAGGGCAATGATCCTGCATTGCACCGGCAATACGCCATGAATATCAAACAGGCATCGTCGCTGATCAAAACACTATAGGGAGGCAATAAAAAGTTAGCACCACCCTGCCGATGTGCAGGGCTTGCTGATCACACATCAAACAATCCGCCAGATCAAAAAGCGGTCGCTAACTCTCTGTCACTGTAAGCCAGAAGGTTGGAAGAGTTAGACAGCTCTGCCCTGGAAGATGCCAGACCAAATGCAAACGAGCATCCGGTTCGAAGGCTGGAACGACAACGCTCCACCGCCACCTGACGCCAGCCTTTGGATTCGCGCAGCTCGGCGAATGAGATACCGGCACAAACCAAACCGCCATTCACAACGAGATTATCACTGCACTTTTGATTCTTAAGGTATCGCGCCTGATCAAAAATAGCGCGCATCATCTCAAGCTTGCGTGCATTGTTAAAATACGGTGAGTCGAAAAATAGTCCAAAAGCCGGTATCCAGCTTATGCGCAGACGCAATGCCACCTGCCTGCATGACCAGATACTCGCTTCAGAGGCATCACAGTGATCAAGATGAGCAACCCAGGCAGACATTTGTCTGGCAAATGCCATTGCGTATCTCTCATCACCGGTGCGCTGGTAAGCCAGACCCAACAGTGGCCACCAGCTGTGTCTGTTCAATCGGGCAAGCCAATCGCGATTATCAAGAATATTCTTTTGCCAATCGATATCTCCACCACAACCGAGTTCCGGTGGTACGCCGCTCCATTCAAGATCAAGCTTTAGTGCCTGGTCAGCTCTGGCGATCAACTCATTATCACTGCAATGGTCTGTGTTAATACCAAGATCAGACAGTTGAGCTGGTGGAGCAAGCCAGTCAGCGTCCACCCGGCAGCGAAAATGTTCAACCAACGCTGCCGTTGATCGGAGATTAAAGCTGCTATTCAAAAGAGCATTAACAGATGGAATATCAAACAGTGATAAAAACTCAATATCGCTAAGCTTCCTGACCGGCTTGCATTTACTGCCAACAAAGCGACTGACATTATCGAATACAGTCAGATCATTGCTCAGCAACAATCCGCTCGCATTATTCTGATTGATACCGCCAATTTTAAATTTGGTTCTCATCATCTTCCCGCGTGAAACATTCTCCACCGCCATGTTTCATGGCCGGAGGCTGTCAGGCACTGAAGCTTTTGATGCAACTTTTGCCGACAAGGCTGAGAATACTCGCAATTAGCAATACAAAGCGGACTTGCCACAAGCTTTACCAGCTTGGTAATGCAGCATCATCCGAATTGTGAAACAGAACAAAGACAGCTATTCGTTATGTAACGCTATAGCTTGTTTAATGTCAGTTTTGCGTCACTTAAGTGACGTCAACACTTGTTAAATAACAAGCGCGCAAGTGTTAGCTATTCAGCAACAGATTTAAAGCAGACAAAGCATCTTGTAATGCAATTCAAGCCAACATGACAATCGATTGACACCTGATACCAAACTACGGCCCAAAGTTTGCGCTGCATCACACTTCATTTTCTTATCTTTACGTCTATAACAACCCCTTACGACGTAAGTGGATTGAACATGCAGAATAAATTAGTAGCCGGTTCAAAAGAATGGTGTGCACTGCCAGAACTCGATATTGCTGCAGTGAAAGCACGCGTTGATTCCGGTGCCAAGACTTCTTCAATACACGCTTTTAACATAGAACCTTTCACCAGAGATGCTACCCAGTGGGTTCGGTTTGATCTGCATCCCTTGCAAAAGAGCAGGCGTGCAACAATCAGATGCGAAGCGCCAGTCATTGATCGCAGAACTATCCGAAGCTCCAACGGCAGCAGCGAAAAACGCTTCGTCATTAAAACTCCTATGACCCTCTATGGAGAGACCTGGGATATCGAACTGACTCTGACCAACCGCGATGCAATGGGATACCGCATGTTGTTAGGAAGAGAAGCAATGAGCGGTCGAATTTTGGTTGATAGCGAAGCCGAGTTTCTGTTTGGAGACGTCTCTAACCAACAGCTGGAGTTGCTGTATGGCAAAGCCATGCCGGTTCCAGGCGCTGGCTTGAAAATCGGAGTGCTGGCAAGTAATCCAGACCTGTATAGCAATCGTCGCCTGATGGAAGCAGGTGAAAAGCGCGGCCACCAGATGGTGTTTCTGGATATCAGGCAGTGTTATATGAAACTCGATGCAGAGGCTCCCGCCGTTCATTATCGCGATGGAAGGATATTGAATGATCTTGATGCCGTGATTCCAAGAATCCGCCCGTCGATGACTTTCTACGGATGCGCAATAACCCGCCACTTTGAAAGTCTGGGTGTTTATGCCCTGAATAACTCGGCAGCAATTTCCCAGTCACGCGATAAACTGTTCTCACTGCAGATGCTTCAGAAACAGGGGCTCGACATCCCGATCACCGGTTATGCCAACTCGCCCAACGATACCGACAATCTGATTGAAATGGTCGGTGGCGCACCGCTGATTGTGAAACTGCTGGAAGGAACACAGGGCAAAGGGGTGGTGTTGGCCGAAACTAAAAAGGCTGCAGAGAGTGTGATAAACGCGATGAAATCTCTGCGCGCCAATCTGCTTGTGCAGGAATTTATTCAGGAGGCCGCCGGCAAGGATCTGCGCTGTTTCATGATAGATGGCCAGGTTGCCGCATCGATGCAACGCAGTGCTGCGCCCGGTGAGTTTCGCGCCAACCTGCATCGCGGTGGCGAGGCCACGCTGACTGACATCACAGCTGAAGAAGAAATGCTTGCGATAAAAGCGGCAAAGACGATGAATCTGAGTGTTGCCGGTGTGGATATCATCCGCAGTAATCGTGGACCGTTGCTGCTTGAGGTGAACTCTTCACCCGGTTTACAGGGTATTGAAGATGCCACCGGGCACGATGTTGCCTCTATGATGATTCAGTCGATTGAAAAGCAACTGCGCACATCACCCAAGCTGGTTACACCCGCTTATCTGGAATCGGCATAAGCAGGACGGGCGGGATGTGAGCAGACTACATTCCCCGGACTGACGAAATGCTTTCATAACGCAGCGTTATATCTGCAAAAGCGCCTGCTCGATATCTTCCAGCAGATCCTCCACCCTTTCTATACCGACAGATAGGCGCAACTGATTTTCCGGAATCATGTTTTCAGCAGGCTCAAGCGTGTTCCTGTGCTCGATCAGTGTTTCCACACCACCGAGTGATGTTGCACTGATAATAATCTGCATCGCACCCGCCAGTTTTAAAGCGGCAGACGCATCGCCTTGTACCTGAAAAGACAGCAGACCGCCAAATCCACCCTGCATTTGTAGCTTTGCCAGATGATGCCCCGGATGGCTGGGCAAACCCGGATAACTGACAGACTCGATCTTTGGATGTTGTTCCAGATACTCTGCCACCTGCATGGCATTCTGTGCCGCACGTTCTACCCGAACATACAATGTGCGCATACCGCGCAGCAGTAACCACGCTTCAAACGCACCAATCAGTGCACCGGCCATTTTATGTTCACCACAAAGCGCATGCCATAGTCCATGTTCCTCACGGGTCAGAACTGCTCCTGCCAACACATCACTATGACCATTGAGGTACTTGGTCGCGGAATGCACAACAAGATCTGCCCCGAGCTCCAGCGGCCGGGTAAAAACCGGGGTCGCAGCAGTACTATCAACGCACAACAGTGCATCGTACTGATGCGCTATGTCTGCAGCCAGCCCGATGTCTGTGACATGCATCATCGGGTTGGACGGTGTTTCAACCCAGACAAGATTGGTGCGGTTTTTATTCTCGACACAGGCTTCAATCGAAGCCGCATCTGCGGTGTCGTATTCGCTGACAAAAATATCCTGGCGCCGGCAATAATCACAAATCCACTGTTTTGCACCCCAGTACATTGAATCCGGCAACACCACGTGCGCACCGGGTGACAGAGAATAGAAAACCGACGCTATCGCTGCCATGCCCGATGCAAACAACCGACACTCTTCAGCGTTTTCAAGATCAGCAAGCGTACGTTCCGCATGCACAAAGGTGGGATTGTCAGGCCGTGAATATAAATTTGCCGCATTGATCAGCGCGTAGCGATCATCTCTGGCATAGGTAGTTGATAGCTGTATTTCTGGTACCACGGCGCCGCTGTGTACATCTAGAAAGTGTCCGGCCTTTGCGGCAACCGTAGCGCCTTCGCGATCATTCGGGTTTTTCATCTTGCTATTTGTATCCGGGGCTGTCGCTTGGTAACTAACAACTAATGGGCTTCCTGCCAGTTGTCACCCACACCGATCTCCACTTCGAGCGGCACCGATAACGACCCCGCTGCCACCATGATGTCAGTCAGTTGTTTGGAGACTTTTTTGATCTCGCTGTGCTTCACTTCCAGAACCAGTTCATCGTGAACCTGCATGATCACACGCGCATCTACCTTGCTTTTGCCAAGCCAATCATCAACTTCGATCATTGCACGCTTAATAATATCTGCTGCAGTGCCCTGCATTGGCGCGTTGATCGCCGTGCGTTCAGCGTATTGTCGCATCTGATAACGATTGGAATTAATATCCGGCAGGTACAGTCGTCGACCAAACACCGTTTCCACATAGCCCTGATGTTTGGCGTTTAACTTGGTTGAATCCATATAGCGCTTAACACCCGGATAGCGTTCAAAATACATATTAATGTACTGTTGTGCATCAGTACGGGAAATATCGAGTTGCCGTGCCAGACCGAAGGCAGACATACCGTAGATCAAGCCAAAGTTAATCGCTTTAGCTGCACGCCGCTGGTCTGCATCAACGCTGTCAATGTCACTGCCAAACACTTCAGCGGCAGTGGCGCTGTGGATATCGTCACCCTGTTCAAAGGCAGTTAGAAGGCTTTCATCGGCAGACAAATGGGCCATGATGCGCAGCTCTATCTGTGAATAATCTGCGGCCAGTAACTGATAGCCTTCAGGCGCGATAAAAGCTTCACGAATACGTCTGCCTTCATGGGTACGAATTGGAATGTTCTGCAGATTCGGATCAGATGAAGACAGCCGCCCGGTTGATGCAACTGCCTGATGATAAGAAGTATGCACCCTGCCGGTTTTGGCATTTATCTGCTCGGGCAGCTTATCAGTGTAGGTGGATTTCAGTTTACTTAAACTGCGATATTCTAAAATTAACTTTGGCAGTGGATAATCTGTCGCCAGTTGCTCCAGCACATCTTCAGCGGTTGATGGTTGCCCTTTGGGCGTTTTGCGAATCACCGGCATACCTTTGACCCCATAAAGCAATTCGCCAATCTGTTTGGAGGAACCCAGATTAAATTCCTGCCCGGCATCTTCAAACGCCAATGACTCAATGCTTGCGACTTTTTGTGCTATTTCATCACTTTGCGCACGCAGTAAATCTGCATCAACCAAAACACCGGTACGTTCGATGTTGGATAACACACTGACTAACGGCAGCTCGATCTCTCGATAGACTTTATCGAGTGCAGGTTCTGCAGTAACGAGCTTGTTTAGCTGATGTTGCAATTGCAGAGCAACGTCGGCATCTTCTGCGGCATAGTCTGCAGCCGGTTGTATTTCGACTTGATTGAAGGTCAGTTGCTTTACGCCCTTACCGGCAATTTCCTCATAATGCGTTGTTTTGATATCAAGGTATTTCTTTGCAAGCGTATCAAGATCATGACGGTTAGCTGCAGCATCACAGACATAGGACTGCAGCATCGTGTCATGAGCAATGCCACGCAATTCGATGCCATGGTTCAGCAACACGTTGCGATCATATTTTAAGTGCTGACCGATTTTTTTTATTTTGTCGCTTTCCAGTATCGGTTTGAATTTTTCCAGCACGTCATCACGTGATAGCTGCTCGGGTGCGCCCTCATAATCATGCGCCAGCGGTAGATAAGCGGCCTCTCCCATCTCTACCGCAAAAGACAAACCCACCACTTCTGCATTCATGTAGTTGAGACTGGTGGTTTCCGTATCAAACGCAAACACGCCTTTGTCTTCGATTTTTTTCAACCATTGATCCAACGCCGATTGAGAGCTGACTATCTGATAAACACGCTGTTCGATCTTTTCTGCTTGAGGCGTTTCAGGCGACGACCCTCCACTTGATGCCGCCGCCTCACCATCAAGCTCGTTTAACCAGGCTCTAAACTGATAACGCTCTAACATCGGCCGCAATGCTTCGGCATCTGCACTTTCAATTTTGAGCGTGTTGATGTTTTCTGATAACTCAACATCCAGCTTTATCGTTGCCAAATCATAGGACATAGGCAACAGTGGTAAAGCTTCACGCAGATACTCGCCGATTTTGCCTTTAATGGCATCGGCATTGGCGATGACACCTTCAAGCGAATCGTACAGGCCAAGCCATTTAACCGCAGTCTTTGGCCCGCACTTGTTAACCCCGGGTATGTTGTCAGATTTATCACCTACCAGCGCCAGATAGTCGATGATCCTCGATGGCGGCACACCGAATTTCTCAACAACGCCATCAACATCGTAGGTTTTGTTACTCATGGTATCGATAAGAGTGACGTGCTCGTTAACCAATTGAGCCAGATCCTTGTCGCTGGTTGATATCACGACGCGCCGATTCGCCTCAGTCGCCTGTTGTGCAAACGTGCCAATAACGTCATCTGCCTCTACGCCGGGCACACTGATCAGCGGCAGCCCCATGCTACGAATCATCTCGTGTAACGGTGCTATCTGCTGGCGCAGGTCATCCGGCATGGGCGGTCGGTTGGCCTTGTATTCGGCATACATTTCATTCCTGAATGTTTTGCCCTTGGCATCAAACACAACACCCATGTGGGTCGGGTTATAGGTGTCCAGCAAACGGCGCAGCATATTGATAACGCCAAGCATCGCCCCGGTTGGCTCACCGGCTTTGTTGGTCAGTGGCGGCAATGCATGGAAGGCGCGAAACAGATAGGAAGATCCATCAACCAGTATCAGAGGCGGAGTATCTGACATTTTCAATCCGGAACAGTGTTGGGAACTCAACAGAATACCCGTCTGTGCAGGTTTACGCGACAGTAGTCAGGTGCAATTTTATCTTCCGCATTGTATTACCAACCGCAAAGCCTGAGCACTGCGCTTTATCAGCTATACTCATTCAGCAGGTTGCGCCGCTGAAAAGGTTTTCGATCCCGCGCAAAAGGCAACGCTTTGCCCCTCGCTATTTTCCACCGTGGACCTCGTAAATGACAATTGAAAAGAAACCTCAGCTGCGAAAAGGCGCGGATATCGATCACGCACTAAGCCGCGAGTCCTGGAAGATCTTTCAAATAATGGCCGAGTTTGTCGAGGGCTTTCAAAAGCTCGCAGCCATCAGCCCGTCCGTCAGTGTATTCGGTTCTGCACGCTTCAAACCGGACCATGAATGTAGTCTTTTAATAGAGGACATCTCACGCAAGCTATCCGACGCAGGCTTCGCAGTCGTCAGTGGTGGGGGCCCCGGTATCATGGAAGCCTCCAACAAAGGGGCTTTCGCAGGTAAATCTGCAAGTGTTGGATTGAATATCCAGCTACCGTTTGAGCAATCCGGCAATCCCTATCAGGACATCGCGATCACGTTTAAGTACTTCTTTGCCCGCAAGGTCATGTTCGCAAAATACGCGTCGGCTTATGTTGTCATGCCCGGCGGCTTTGGCACACTGGATGAGCTGGCAGAAATTCTCACTCTTATACAAACCGGTAAATCGCGAAAAATCCCGGTCATTCTGGTTGGCTCTGACTTCTGGAGCGGCCTGGTAGACTGGCTCAGAGATTCCATGCTCACGATGGGCACCATCAGTGAATCTGATCTGGATCTGTTTTCAATTGAAGACGACCCCGAAAAAGTCATTGAGACTATTTTTGACTTCTATGAAGGTGTGGACATGGACCAGGTCTTAGCCAACGATGATATTTCTATGGATATCTAAACGCTCACACCGGCCAATCATCGTTTTACCGCTGGCTCAGCATCGTATGACTGAGACAACCATCTATCATTTTCTATACAATTGGCAGACGTTATCGCCGAACTGACCTTCAATGTCTGTCTTCACGTCCATCGACATGCAGCAACTGACTGCATTTCTAAAACACTACAGCATCGGCGAGCCCGAAGGGTTCACCGGCATCGAAGCTGGCATCACAAACAGTAATTTCTTCATCGATACAGAGACCGGTCGCTATGTGCTGACAATCGTCGAAGAAGAAACCTTCAAGGATGTCGAGTGGTTTATGCAGCTGCTTGCCTTTCTTCACCAGAACCATATTCCGTGTGCAAAACCGTTTTTATCGGTTAGCGGCAATTACACCAAACCACTGGCAAAAAAGCCGGCCACTATCGTCGAGTGTTTGGACGGTGCTGATAAAACTGCAGTCAACAGCGACGATTGCCATGCCATCGGACGTGTACTCGCAGGCTTTCACTCAAGCTGCAAAGATTATTCTTTGACCCGCATCGACTCACGCGGCAGCGCCTGGCGCGCAGCCACAGCTGAAAAGGTTCGATCAAAACTCGATACACAAGACAGAAACCTGCTGGACCAACACATGCAGGCAGACTACTCAGCTGTACTGGCGGCACTGCCAGAGAGTGTTATTCACGCTGATCTGTTTAAGGACAACGTGTTGTTCAATAACAATCAGATCACCGGCATCATCGACTTCTACTACGCCTGCACCGGCTGTATGCTTTATGACCTCGCGATCACCTTTAATGACTGGTGTCGCGACGATCACGGCGAAATTGATCTGCCACTCGCCAGTGCAATGCTACAGGGCTATCAGGAAATTCGTCCGCTGGAACTTTCCGAACATCAAAGCTGGCCGAATGCAGTCAGTTGTGCCGCACTTCGATTCTGGCTCTCAAGACTTCACGATCTGCACTTCCCACCAGATGCGCTAATGACTTTCACCAAAGACCCCGCACAATTTCAAAACATACTGTCAAACCAAACGCCGTCAATCGCTGAACTGACCAATCAGCAGGATGTTGAAAAAACGTCATGAGCGACGGTCCGGGTAGGAAAATTCAACCGGGAAAGCACGGTTGATGATTTAGAAGTGAGTATTTTGAGGGAGAATTTAACGCCCTCAGATCAGCTGCAATAGTTTTTCGTCACCCTTGTGAGGCGGATTCGCCGATTCTCACTGCTGGTATGCAACTACAGGTTTAAAGATGTTAACCTCACTCCACTTCGGCCGGTTTTGCAACGCAAACTGTGCCGGATGGATCCCCTCGCCAGATTCACGCTGGCGAGACCACCAAAAGTGCTTTAACCAGCAAAAATTCTGGGGAAACAAATGAAAAGACGTGATTTTATAAAAACAGGGGCCGCTGCTACCGCAGCAGGCGCCACGATCACAGCCGCTCCGGCTATCGCGCAATCCAAAACCGAACTGACCATCGTTTCTACCTGGCCGCGAGATTTTCCGGGGCTGGGTACCAGTGCACAACGGCTTGTTGAGCGTATCTCTGAATTGTCAGACGGCAAGATTGTCACCAACTACTTCGCCGCCGGTGAGCGAGTTGGTGCATTCGATGTATTTGATGAAGTGGCCGCTGGTAACAGCCAGGCTTACATCGCTGCCGACTACTACTGGAAAGGCAAGCACCCGGGCTTTGCCTACTTTACCGCCGTACCCTTCGGCATGACCACACCTGAGTGGAATGCATGGATTAAATTCAAAGATGGTCAGGCGCTGTGGGATGAGCTGTCAGGCGAGTTTGGCCTCAAAGCACTGACATGCGGTGCCACCGGCACCCAGATGGGTGGCTGGTTTAATAAGGAAATTGAAACTGCAGATGACCTCAAAGGTCTGAAAATGCGTATTCCAGGCCTGGGCGGCGACGTTATGGCCAAGCTCGGTGCTTCACCGGTATCACTGCCGGGTGGGCAGATTTATGAGAACCTCGTTTCCGGCGCTATTGACGCCACTGAATGGGTAGGCCCGTACAACGACTTCTTCATGAAGTTTTATGAAGCGGCCAAATACTACTACTCGCCCGGCATGCACGAGCCAGGTGGTGGTCTCGCCTTTGGCATGAACGCAGAATGGTGGAACAAGCGTTCCAAGTGGGAGCAAGCCATCATTGAAGCTGCCTGTATGGAAGAGAATGCCGCCCAGCCGGAAGAAGCGATTGCCAACAACGGTCTTTACCTGGCCCGCATGGTCGAGGAAAACGGCGTAGAGCTTCGGTCTTTCAACGATGAAATCTACGACAGCTTCGGTGAAGCCGCAGCTGAAGTATTTGAAGAAACCCGCGACCACAGCGATCTGGCAAAGAAAATCAACGACAACTATCAGGAAGCACTCCGCGAGATGGGAGCGTATCTGAAGATTGCTGAAATTGGATTTTCAAATCAGCGCAATCGCGTACTGGGTATCTAATCCGGCACTGCGATAAAACCACGGTGGAGCGAGCAATCGCTCCACCGTCATTTTTGATTCAAGAAACTCCCATGCTAATTGTCTGACGAACATGTCGTACCCGTCGCAGTAGCATCACTCCATAACAATTAATTTTAAGAGTACGTGGCGATGGAAACAGAGCACCGACCCGACTCCGTAGCTAACCACAGCGCTGATCGCAAAGATCGGATGAGTCGTTACTTTGGCTGGGGTATGTTGTTTTTCCTGGTCGCCTACCTGATAAACAACACGCTGGTTCATTCACAACAATGGCCAGGTGTACAAGCAATAACCAGCTCCATTGGCGACTGGCGCCTCTGGGTACAACTGGCAATCTACGCGGCGGCACTAATACTGACCTGGATGTGGGTTAACAGCCGTGAACGCAGTTTAAGAGCCGATGCGGCAACTATTACCGCAATCAATACCTATTTAATACGATCTCTGTTCTGGGCTGTGTTTTTCATCGGTCTGGCTGACATGGCAATCTCTTTCCTGCGGGTAGAAGACCTGTTAAGCCAGTTTGTGAATGAACAACTTGCTAAAGACCTGGGTCGCCCGCAGTTTCGCGGCCCGATGGTTCATCTGCCACTTCTGGTACTGGGTTTTTTCGTTGGTGCGGTCACTCGCACGCTTGGGTTTCACTGGCTTGCGCTACTCATTGTGCTGGCTGAACTGGCTATCGTTATCACTCGATTCATCTTCTCTTATGAACAGGCGTTCATGGGCGATCTGGTGCGCTTCTGGTACGCAGCTCTGTTCCTGTTTGCCAGCGCCTATACCCTGCTTGAAGAGGGCCATGTACGGGTGGATGTGTTCTACGCTGCTATGCGCCGTACCCGTAAAGGATTTGTTAACTCGTTCGGTGCAGTCTTCTTTGGTATGACACTTTGCTGGACCATCATTATTATCGGGCTCGGTGGCAAGTCAGCCATTATCTATGGGTCTCTGGCAAACTATGAAGTGTCACAGTCCGGCTTTGGTATGTACACCAAGTATTGGATGGCAGGATTTCTTGGTGTGTTTGCGATCACCATGTTGCTGCAGTTTGTTGCACAGTTTCTCGAATCGGTTGCGGATACAAGACAACAACCCGGTGGCAGAAAAGTTAACACCGAAATAGCGCATTAGGGGCACAACATGGAACTACTATTTCTCGCGCTGTTACTTGTCATACTGGCGTTTGCACTCGGCTCTGGCTATCCGGTCGCTTTCGCGCTGCCCGGTGCTGCCATTGTTACGATTGCCATTGCCGCTGTGTCCGGTTACCTGTTTGCAGGTGGCAATGTGGACGCCTACTTTGCACAGGATGGCCCCAGTCAGTGGCTGTCTGCCGGTGTAACCAATCTACGCGGTATCTATTGGGAAGTAGAACGCGACACACTGATCGCGATCCCGTTGTTTATCTTCATGGGCATCATGCTGCAGCGGTCAAAGATCGCCGAAGATCTGCTGCTGACCATGGCTCAGCTATTCGGTCCGGTGCCGGGCGGCCTGGGTATATCAGTAGTATTCGTTGGTGCTTTATTGGCTGCTACCACAGGCATTGTCGGAGCAACTGTTGTTGCGATGGGTTTGATTTCACTGCCGGTGATGTTGCGCAATAACTACTCACCGTCACTGGCTACCGGCACGATCGCCGCCTCCGGTACGCTGGGTCAGATTATCCCGCCTTCAATTGTGCTGATTATCCTTGCTGACCAGCTTGCCAGCGCCACGGATCAGGCCAGCACTGCGCGTAAAGTATTGTACAAGGCATCAACCGGCGAAATATCAATGCCGTCAGAGTTTGACGTCGGCTCAACCAGTGCCGGTGAAATGTTTCTCGGCGCGTTTGTGCCTGGCATCGTACTGGTTTTACTGTACATGACTTACATTCTGGTCTTTGCACTGATTCGTCCGAAATCAGCACCGGCGGTACGTGGTGAGGGCGGCTTCGACGGCGCCTTCATCGGTCAAGTGCTCAGTACACTGGTGCCTCCTTTAACACTGATATTTCTTGTACTCGGCTCGATCATATCCGGCATTGCAACGGTCAATCAGGCCGGTGCAATAGGTGCAGCCGGTGCTCTGTTGATGGCAGGCTACAGATTAAAAGAACCCGGTTTTTCAAGATACCTGCCGGCGCTGCTGGCAGCTGCTGCGTTAATCGCCATCGGGCTGATACTGATCTTTTTTGATAACAACATTAAAGATATAAAAACCGAACGCGATCAACTCGGCATCACACTGGCAATTATTGCGGTAGCGGTTTTTCTGTTGGCCTTGCTGTGGAGTGGTATTCGTGTTGCACGCACAGACAATACGCTCTACGAGGTCATGATTGAAACCGCCAAAACCACCTCACTGGTTTTTATTATTCTGCTCGGTGCAGCAATGCTGACTGCTGCTTTTCGTGCCTTTGGCGGTGAAGAGCTGGTACGCGACTACCTGAATTCTCTGCCGGGTGGTTTCTGGACCAAGTTCATTATTGTTATGGCGGTGATTTTTATCCTCGGCTTCTTTCTCGACTTTATTGAGATCGCTGTGGTGGTGGTACCGATTGTCGCACCGATTCTTCTTGCAGATCCTTCAGCAAACATCACAGCGGTATGGCTTGGCGTGATGATCGGTCTGAATATTCAAACCTCTTTCTTAACACCGCCATTCGGCTTTGCGTTGTTCTATATGCGTGGTGTGGCACCGGCCGCGGTAAAGACGGTGCAAATGTACAAGGGTGTTATTGCTTTTATCACTTTGCAGATCATCGCACTCGGTATTGTCGGGTACTACCCGCAACTGGTGAACTACCTGCCAAAGAGACTGCAACTTACTTCAGAGACCGCACCACCCCCTCGCAATCCAAAGCTGAGCCACTGTGTGGAACAGTACGTGGCCGAAGAGTTTGCCGCTAACGGTGAAGGCATTCGCACTGCAATCGCCACGGCACGCGAGCTTGATTACAGCGCATTGCCGGACAATCTGGCGCGCTCGGTATCAGACAGCTTTGATGATGCAGAGAACAGCATTGATTTACTGGCTGAAGCCAATCAGAGTGCCAATGTTACGTTTGCAAGCGAGCCTGAATTCAGACCACTGCATGAACAGATGCGTGACATTCGAATCAACACACTGCGTATTGATGCAGAGATAGAGGAGCTGGAACGCTCACTGCGGATTCTGGATGACGACTCTCCAGAGCGTGACAGCATTGGTAATCACATCGAAGAATTAAACGCCGAGCGCACAGCAATAGAAGCCACCATACCCGAGAACTGGGATCAGGCACGCAGCGACTTTACCGAGCTGCAACAGGCTGAAAGAAAACAACGCGTGGCATATCGCCGTACAGCCGACAAAGGCTACGAGCCAATCGTAGAGCTACAGTCTATTCTGGCAGCCACTGAATCACTGAAAGCGCTCAGTGGAGAATTTCAAATGCTCAGAGACATGATAGACAGCGGTGAATCTGACGCTACCATCGATGAACTGGCGGCATCGAGCAAACGCTTCGGTGAAGTGGAAGGGGCATCAGCAATCAGGTCTGCTATTTCTAATGCACGCAAAGCCCTCAGAGCAAAAGATCCGGATCAGGAAAAAGCAATCGAGGAACTGGCAGCCGCCAAGCAGGAGTTTGAGTCTGAAGTTCAATGGCGCGAGCAAGCACAGGCGTCTGTCGGACCACAGATCGCAGCTTATGAAGAATCAATCAGATCCACTATTGGTATCAGGCAGCAATCCAGGCTTTCAAAAGATCAGGCACTTTATGTAGCCGCGTGTGACGCCGGTCATCGCGATATTTCCCTGAATTTCTAGTTCAGGTTTTTATGGCAGTGACGGGCCAAGACTGATAATCAACCCGGAGTGCTGTGTGGCTCCGGGTGGAAGTACTGCCAGTAAAGTTTTTACGAATAACCAAGTCTGTTAAAGACTACTAAGAAAAAGCCGCACTATACTTCTGCCGCGTTGTGCTCTGCGGCTTGTCGACCTGCTCTTTGCAAAGCTCTTAAAGAGCGTTCCGCTTTAGCACTACCTTTGGCAGCTGCCGCTTTGAAATGCTCAATCGCTCTGATCTCGCTTGCAGGCACGCCCCAACCGTTTTGATGCAGCACACCCATGTTGTAGTGCGCTCTTGCATCACCCTGTTTAGCAGCTCGGCGTAACCAGCGTGCAGAACGAGTATAGTTTTGACTCACACCACGACCGTTGCCATAGCGCAAACCCAGATTAACCTGTGCGCGTATATTGCCGCGATCAGCCGCCTTGCGATACCAGTCGATAGCAGCCTGCTCATCTTTGTCTATACCCAGACCATGCTCGTACATTCGGCCAAGGTTGTATTGCGCTGCGGCGTTATCCTGATCAGCTGCCATGCTGAACCAGAATACCGCCTGATAAACATCTTTCGCCACACCCAAACCAAGCGCACAACCGATACCATAGTTAAGTTGCGCCTGCGCGTGACCAGACTGTGCTGCCTTGCGGAACCACTGCATCGCTTCTGAATGATTCTGCGTGTCGGCAACACCGTTAACGTAACAAACGCCTAAATCAAACTGAGAGGCGGTATGCCCTGCTTCTGCTGCACGATGGAACCATTTAACTGAGGTTTCGTTATCTGCCTCTACCATGTTACCCGTAGCGTACATCTTGGCGAGTAACGCACGCGCCTGCAGATCACCCCGCTCACCGGCAAGCTTGAACCAGCCGAGTGCTGCTCTCTTGTCTTTGGGTACACCTTTGCCATGCGCATAACAAACGCCCAGATCGAACTGCGCAACTACATGGCCCTGATCAGCTGCCGCGCGATAGTAACTGACTGCAGCTTGTCTGTTCAGCAATACCCCGTGGCCCATCGAGTGCATGTAGCCGAGAAAGCCCTGTGCACACGAATTGTTGTGTTTTGCTGCCTGCTGAAAATAGTCGGCCGCTTGTTGATAATCCTGCTCAACTTCGTAGCCGTCAAAGTACATGATGCCAAGGAACAAAAGACCCCATTCATCATTTTTGTTAGCCCCTGAAACGATCCAGTCTTTCGCACTGCGAAAATGCTTTTCACTATCCTCAGCAGCCACTTTCCCATCACACAACAAAGCAAGTGCCGCAGATGCCCCCCGGTGGCCATCCGCAGCAGCAATCTCAAACAATTCTATCGCCGCCGGTTCATCCATGGCTTTACCTACAGAACCACGCCGCAGATCCATTGCATTAAGAAAATGCTCATGCGCGTCAGGCGGCTGAACCAAAGTGAGAGATCCACCACCGGGCAGCTGACGTGCAGGGCGACGCCTCGATTGCGATTTTAGTGAGGCGTTATTCGGGTCGTCTGGAGTCTTGCTCATAGTCTTTCAAAGTAAAACAATGCCTGAAATATACAGTCACAGAACGCGGAAATGGCTAAGTTCTCCAGCCTGTATAGAGTTTGCTGCATAAATTGAAAATACTTGCCAATTAAATCACGAACAAATCTCCTGCACTTACTCCTGGTGCGCACTTCTGTAAGGAATGTAGTTCCCTTGACAGTCACTCGTCTGAGTTTCAGACGTCAGCTACACTTTGTCGCCCTACGCACCAAGTACTATGCAACGTTCAAACGGGTACTTTCTTTTATGATTTCCATGACGATGTATGAGCGGGTATCTCGCACGCCGGGCAGGTCACGCAATATATCTCCCAGCAGTAATCGATACTCCGCCATATCAGCCACCCGGATTTTCATCAGGTAGTCAAAGTCTCCGGATAGTAGATGACATTCCATCAGTTGCGGTATCTGCAAGGCGGCTTTTTTGAACTTTTCAAAGATACTTTTACTGTCGTATTCCAGTTTGATTTCAACATAAACCATCAGCGCTGCGTTAATCAGCTCCGGATTCAAAATAGCGGTATAGCCGGTAATGAAGCCATCAGATTCAAGGCGTCGAACCCGCTCCAGGCAGGGTGAGGTACTCAGGCCCACCCGATCACCCAGCTCTACGTAGGAGATACGTGCATTTTTTTGCAGCTCATCGAGAATGCGACGATCAATCCGGTCCAGTTCTTTCATTAGGCAATCAAGTAATTTTTTCTGCAATTCTCTATTTTACATAATTATCTTTCGATATATTTTCTATTACCGCAATTATTTTTGGACTAATTCTCCTAAACTGAAATAAATTGCTGTAAGAGCCGCTGGCAGTGGAATAGCGTACTACGACCCATTTCGCTGACGGCGGCTGCATATCACCTAACCAATTCGGAGACAGCCATGCTGATCGGCCTTCCAAAAGAAATCAAAAATCATGAATACCGCGTAGGACTGACACCAATCAGTGTCCGCGAGCTTGTCAGCAATGGCCACTCGGTGTTGGTACAGACAACTGCGGGCGAAGGAATCGGAGAGTCAGATCAGGCTTATGTAGACGCCGGCGCCGAGATCGCGGCCTCTGCGGAACAGGTTTTCGAACAGGCAGAAATGATTGTTAAAGTAAAAGAGCCACAGCCGAATGAATGCAAAATGCTGCGTCCCGACCAGCTACTCTTTACCTACCTGCACCTGGCACCGGATCCACAACAAACCGACCTGCTGATCAACTCCGGCGCTATAGCAATTGCCTACGAAACAGTCACAGATGCAGAGGGCGGTCTGCCACTGCTGGCACCTATGTCCGAAGTTGCCGGGCGCATGTCAATCCAGGCTGGCGCAATGTGTCTTGAAAAATCACGCGGTGGTTCAGGTAAATTACTTGGTGGTGTACCTGGTGTAGCACCTGCCAACGTGCTCGTTATCGGCGGCGGCGTGGTGGGTACAAATGCCATACAAATGGCTGTCGGCATGCAGGCGAATGTCACCGTACTTGATCGTTCTATTGAACGACTACGTGAACTGGATGCGCAATTCGGTGGCAAAATCTCAACAGTCTATTCCAGCAGAGCTTCACTGGAACAGCATGTTGCAAACAGCGATCTCATTATTGGCGCAGTTTTGATACCGGGAGCCGCTGCTCCCAAGCTGGTAACACGCGAAATGCTTACCACAATGCGTAAAGGCTCAGTACTGGTGGATGTTGCTATCGACCAGGGTGGCTGTTTTGAAACTTCAGTCGCCACCACACATGAAGAACCAACTTATATTGTTGAAGACATTGTTCACTACTGTGTAGCTAACATGCCCGGTGCCGTGGCAAGCACATCAGCACATGCACTGAATCATGCGACACTGCCCTTCGTGCTCGCTCTGGCAAACAAGGGCTACAGGGACGCCTGTCTTACTGATCCTAACCTACTTGAAGGGCTTAATGTGCATAAAGGCACATTGACTAACGAGCCAGTCGCAAAGGCTTTAAATATGGCCTTTACCGATCCAGCAACCGCACTGTCTGCGTAGCAGCGATAGCCTACGCTGGTCATTTTGTATCACACCGGGCACGATAGTTTCTCGACGCGCTGTTGTAGCCATCGTCGACAAACTATCGATGCCCCGGGTTTGAATTGTATAGAGTTGCATTGATTGAACTGCATAAATCGCACAAGTTCTTCAGCCAGCAACGCCAGATAGTCTTCATCAGAAACGATAGACTGCAGATAATTAATCTGTAACACAGAGGTCTTTCGTTCAGCTTTGCAGTCTACTCGCCCAACCAACTGATCTTTATATAACACCGGCAGACAGAAGTAGCCATGCTGTCTTTTTGCCGCTGGCACATAACACTCAATTTGATAATCAAAGTTAAATACCTCGCGGCAGCGCTGCCGTTGAATCACCAGATTGTCGAACGGTGAAAGTAGCATTACTCTATTGGCTGGACGTATACGCTCACTAACTACCGATGGATCGCAGTAAAACTTATCACCTGCGTCAGACTTTATTTGAATGACTTTACTCTCATCAATGTACGCCTCTATGCAATTCAGCACTGCTTGTCGAATTGCCTTGCCTTTGCGCAAATAAGTGAATGATTTAAGGCTGGCATAACCGTGTGCTCTTAAAGATGTATCGACTAAATAGCGTGCCTGTTCTTCAATATCAGGCATCTGTGTGCAGACATGTTCCGGCAAAACACGTTCGGTCAGATCGTATCGTTTCTGGAAACCTTCACGCTCAACTATCATCAGATCGCCTTGCATAAAGAGCTGTTCAATCGCTTGTTTGGCTGGCTTCCAGTCCCACCAGCCGGTGCTCTTTCGATCAGGCTTACCACTCTTACTGACAAAATCCCGCGCCCGCAACGGCCCTTCGCTTTTTATCCGTTGATAAACCTGCCGCGATAACTTCTTGCTTATGTTTTCAAACCAGTGCTTCTCTCCAGCTTTAATTGCGTGCATTCTCGGCAGTGCAAATCGAAAATCGCGCATGGGTAAATAGGCCGCAGCATGAAACCAGTACTCAAATATCTTCTTGTCTTTTACCGCACGATCGAGCAACTCCGGGCTGTAGTTTTTTATCCGTGTCCATAGGACGTGATGATGAGCCCGCTGTACCACTGAAATAGTATCAATCTGTACATAGCCGAGATGTTCAACCGCCTGAATGACGCCAGCCTGGCCTGAGCCGATAACACGCTTTCCCACTAACCCCTGACGCTGCAGTGCAATCCGCCGTAGTTTACTGGCAGATACCGGCTTTACACCAGGATCATCTAATACCGTTTGCACACTGCTCTCCAGCTTTTCACAATACCACCAGACTAACCCGCGAAAATCTTGTCACGTTAAGCAATATCACACTGTGGTTGAAAAATTTTATAGAATCTAAAGTATCATCCAGACCACCCCTACGCATTGCGAAAAGTGTCATCTCATGATTCATGTACTCGGCTCTATTAACATTGACTACTCAGTCGTTGTGCCACACCTACCCACACCGGGAGAAACCATAGCAGGTAACAAACTTGTACTGACTCCCGGTGGCAAAGGTGCAAATCAGGCACTCGCCGCCCGGCGCGCCGGTGCGGAGGTAAAAATGATCGGGGCAATTGGCACAGACTCAGTCGCCGATGCCGCTGTTTCACTACTCAAGCAGAGCGGTGTGGATTTGTCCGGCGTCCAGTCGATACAAGGCCCGACTGGATGTGCCTTCGTATTCGTTGATGAAAAAAGCGAAAACCAGATTGTAATAGTTGGCGGTGCTAATGATGCAGTCAGTGCAGAACATGCACGTAACATGAGCATTAGCAACAATGATGTTTTACTGCTACAAATGGAATGCCCTCAAGAGACAGTTATCGAGGCCGCAGCTCGTGCCAAAAAGTGTGGCGCCAGTGTAGTTGCCAATCTCGCTCCCTATCATTCGCTTGATAAGCAATTCTTCACTGAGGTTGACTACCTGATATTAAACCAGTCTGAAGCCGATCAACTCGCCAAAGATTTACAACTAAATTCTGCAACGGTAGAAGACATCCGCGTTGCAACTGACTGTGCGGTGATTAAAACCCTGGGGGCGGAAGGGATAGAAGCCATTGATGAGCAATCGCGAAGCTTCAGTCTGCCCGGCATTAAAGTTGACGCCATAGACACTGTTGGTGCCGGTGATACATTTGCAGGGTTTCTTGGTACTTTGCTTTCAACCGGCAACTCTTTGCAAAACGCTTGTAAAGTAGCTAATGCAGCAGCAGCACTGGCCTGCACAAAATCCGGTGCACAGACCGCCATCCCGACTATTCAGGATGTTGTAGATCTTGCCAATAGCAAGAGCGATTAGCCGGGTCAGACAGGCTCGCCATACTTATCCCGCTGCAGCACCCGCGCCTGCTCTACCCATTTATCTCTTTTAATTCGACCCGGGAACTGCGGTATCAAGAGTTGCAGTTCTTCCATACCGCTTTCATCAAGCTCTGCCATTTGATGAAAATAATAGATGCCACAGTCGTGTAGCATCTTTTCCAACACAGGCCCCACACCTTTTATTTCAGTCAGGCTATCGCGGTCCTTTCCGGTTGGCGGGTTATCCGGAATCGCCCATCCTTTGGGAATATGTCCGTTTTTGCAAGGTGTTTGCGAAGCTACCTCAGCCGTAGCGTGAGCGCTTAAATCTTCATCGATGACTGATTGGCTATCGACTGTAAGCGCACAATCATCGGATTCTTCGGGCGCATCGGTCTCGCATCTATCTGCACTGTCTTTGGATTCGGAGCTGAACAACACTGCACTTTCCGCAATTTCATCCTCAGGTTCAGGTTCTGGTTCAAAGACTACTGCAACATCCCTGGCAAGCTCCCGGTTGAGTTGATGATGTTGATCTGCCTGATCAGCCAGTTGTTGTTCAAGCGTATGAATTCTTGTATCTCGATCCTGAAGCGCAATTGTGTGATCGCTTTGGCTGACTGCTAACTGCAATTCGTTTGCGAGCTTATCGTGCTGATTTTTAATGTTAAGCAACTCAAGCTCTGTTGCCCGCCTTGCTTTCCGTTCACGCTCAAGCGTTTCAGTCAGCTGTTGTATATCGTCCTGCAACAACGCCAGCTCTTCGGAGTTATCGACAGCAGTGATCAGCGGATCGGTTAACGAATCGCCGGCATCGCGATTTTCACTGTCAGTTATTTCGTCATTTAGTTGAGCATCTGCCACAGATGCATCTGCGGCATCGGCCTCCAATTCTGCAATCCGTTGACGCAAAGCCTCAGCCTCTTGTTGAATTTCTTCCATTTCCTCAACAGCTCTATCCCGCTCGCCAATCAAGACAGTATTCGCCTGCTCCATACCTGCCAGGTTGTCAGCCATTGCAGTAGTGTCTGTAACAGGTTGCTGTACAGAAGCTTGTATCGCAACCTCAGATTCGTCCTCAGTGGCATTTGCAATCTGTTGGTTGCCAGAGACATCAGAGGCCTCTTCGTTGACAACAACACCGCCATGAAGAGAATCGTTTGCACCATCTCTTTTCTGTCGATGCCAGTTCCATATCGCCCAGCCAAGTAAGGTTCCCAACGCAAACGAAGCAACTAATGGAATAAAAATATCCCAGAGCACCCATGCCATTTGTTTATCCTCTGTTCAGCTGATTAAAAAAATTCATTGTCACTATCCGGCCTTTTCGTCTGATTGTTTAAGTACCGTGAAGTGCACCCGACGGTTTGCCTGACGGCCCTCAGGAGTATCATTAGACTCAAGCGGACGGCGATGTCCGTAACCCACAGCAATCAGTTGATTGACAGGAGCAACGGCTGCGGCCAGATAGTCTCTTACAGAGCTCGCTCTGCTTTGACTCAACTTTTCGTTAACACCGGCACGACCAACATCATCTGTATGTCCCTCAATTTCTATCACCAGACCGGAATAGTTACCGATGGCAGAAGCAACCTTATCCAGCGTTTGCATTGCCTGTGGTGATAAAACCGCTTCACCGCTTGCAAAAACCACTGTTTGCCGAACTTCTGCAGTTAAGTTATCGAGACTTGCCTGCAGGGCTTTGGCATCGCTCTTCGGCTTTGGTATCCGTATATTCTGTGATACCGACAAACCGGTTCGTTGCGCTCTTGCCGTAGAAGAGGCCAGATAATCACGCACCGCTTCGCTACCTGTTTCAGCATTGATATTTAACTCACCGTTGCGCAGCGTGACATCGCCTGTAATGCCCGGGGCAAACCGCGATATCACCGCGGCAAAGCTCTCTACTTTTTCTGTCAGGTCCAGTGCATCAGACTGCACCTCTGCAATAGTTAAATTGTCCACCACATTCTGCACCCCGACTGCCTCACCCGCTGCAAATAGCAATCGCTTTTTTTGGTTCTCAGAAAAAGTTTTACCCTTAAGAGTGATATGCTGACCATCTGCGACCATGATCAAATTCAGATTGTTGCCGTTCAACAACTCCACACCACCCGTGATGGTCAAGTCACCTGCCACTGATGAAGCCGCTCTTTCAATCGCAAGTGCACCGTCTTTGTCGCGCGCTGTTACCCGATAGTGGAGTTCATTTTGATGCAAACTGAGCTCCGAGCGTCGAACCTGCAACGGACCTAACTGCTGAACAATGGCCGCAAGTGCGTTGATTCCGTTTTTTACTGCAGCGGTATCCGGTATCGATTGAACTTCCAGGTTGTCAAATACGTTATCCACCCCGGATGCCAGTGCTGCCTGAACCAGTAGGTTTCTTTGCGCGCTGTTTTGTACAACACCTGCAATTGTTATTGCCTCACTATTACCAGTGACATGGATTGCAATTGTCTCTGAGTCAACAACGCCCGCGAATGGCAATCCGTCCTCCAGATCGAAACTCAGATGGCGTATACCGTTGGCAAACAACGCTGACTCGGGTTCAGAAGAACCACGCATTATCGCAGCCAGTCTTTGTTTTGTTACGCCCTCTGGCAGGTAACCGGACACAGTGAGGTTGCGATAGTCCCAGTCAAAGTGCAGCAGCTCAGTACTCACTCCCGCTTGTGCCAGACGGTTCTGTGTTAATCGATCGAGGCGTTGTTGAATGTGCGGCGCCACAATGAACAGCGTTGCCAGAAACAACAATATAAAGGCTGCAACAATCCAGATACGAATCCGCACTTCACTTGAAAAAGTACTGTTCGGAGTCGCTGACTCATCATTGTCTTTGTCCGGACTGTTTTCTTTGTCCAGGCTGGCAGCCACACTTTGATTCATATTATTCCTGGCGACTATTTCTGTTTATCGTAAAAGAGTCCATGGGCAACCATGGCGACCATGGCGACCAATCAATTCACGCATTACCGTTTGACCACAGTGGTCATAATTGCCAGTGTCGGGCAAAGCCGGCATCTCTCAAATTTGATGTATGCCAGTTGCCGCCCTATGTATCCGTTCGAGACACCAGTCACCTTGCGGTTGTGAGTATGCTTTACCGGTTATGCAGCGGTATCCATCGCCCGCTGCACACAACCCGCAACTCAGCGCCTCATAGAGGTTGGCATTGTGTCTTGCAGCAAGCATGGGACACGCACTGGCATGCAGCCTCCGCATATACAATTTAAGTGCTACACGCTACACCGGCAATGACTTATAGGTTACTGTTGCGCTAAGTTTCGCTTGAATCTACTGGAAGCACTATGCGCCCTGGCGGTAACAACCACGCTCTACACACCGGACATGCCCTGCTACGCTGTCATTCGCAGTCAGGTAAGATCGGCTGTCTGGGAATATTCGGTTTACTGTTGTTAACAATGATTATCACCGCAGCTGCAACTGTCTGGGCGATACAAAGTTCGTTATTCACAAGTAGCTTCAAACCGGTTGAGCTGAGCAACGCAGAACAAACCACACTGGAACAAAAGTTAAATGCATTGGGCAGTGGCACATCAAGTGCCGATTCTGACCTCGCGGCTTCTTTATCTGATTCAGCAAGCGCCGCAGATGCAATTGCCGATGACATAAACCGCGAACAACTGAATGCGGGTGACAACAGGACTAATGACGAATTACAACCTGAACTCTACACAGAAGACGCAGGTAAACGGCGGATAGAACTCACAGAGCGTGAACTAAATGCATTGCTTGCAGAAAACACTGACCTTGCCGAACAACTTGTTGTTGATCTGACTGATAACCTCGCAAGTATCAAGCTACTCATGGACCTGGATCCCGACCTGCCGTTTGTTGGTGGAAAAACACTGAAAGTCAGCGGTGGTACCGAGTTGTCGTATCAAAACAATCGACCGGTAATAGTCATGAAAGGAGTAAGTGTCTGGGGCGTACCAATACCAAATGCCTGGCTCGGCGGCCTTAAGAATATCGATCTGGTAGAGGAATTCGGCGGTGCCGGCGGCTTCTGGAAATCGCTTGCTGATGGCATTGAGGACATCCGTGTAGAGGATGGCAAGTTGCTACTGCAGCTGGCAGAGTGATCACAAGCCGGATGAATGACAGACTCGTCTAGCCCGGCTACCGCACGCAAGCTTCACGAAGCTTTAGTCTCTGTAACACGTAAAAGACTAACTCACAGGCAGTTCGCTCCAGACTTTTGCGGCCTGAATAGACCCGACAACACTCTGTTGCGAGTTCTTCACTGACGGATTAAACCAGTCAGACATTGCCTGGTAACGCTCAGCTGAAATCAGGCCGAGCTTTCGCAACGCAGCACCCAGCATAACTTCGGCACCGCGACTGGCACCATCATCATTTTTAAGTGCAATCACCACCCCGGCCTGCAATGCTACCGCGATAAACACACCCTCTGCGCCGACTTTTACCATCAAGTCATCGCTATTCTGCATACTTGCCGAACAACACCGCCCTGTACCTGCAACCATCAATGGATTGCTCCGCATGGACGCGGCAACTCGTGCCATGGCCTTACCTCGGTTGAGGCTAACGTTACCATTCTTTTGTACACCATTAATAAACGGTGTAAACGCTTTTGCGAATGCTGACAACGGCATGGCAACAGCAGGTAAACCGCAGCCGTCTTTATCCCACGGCATATCGAATATGTTAACGCCACTAAGCTCAGACAACAGACTCATCCAGCGTTGCTGTGTCACATGTTGATACCCGGAGTAGCCCACCAGCGGTTCACCTAGTTGAGCCGCCAGAGTCAACATACCTGTGTGCTTACCAGAACAGTTGTGCAACTCTCTGGCGGGCACTCCACCGTTGCGCAACAGATCCTCTGCCACCTGCTTATCAAGTGGCAGAGAAGGGCCACACTCAAGATGAGCCGGCTCCAGGCCCACTCGTTGCATCCACTGCATCAGCACATCGATATGCATGCTCTCGCCGTTATGCGACGCACATGCCAGCGCCAGCTCCCGATCACCTAAACCAAATGTGTCTATCGCACCTGATTCAACCAGCGGTATCACCTGCAACGGTTTAAGAGACGAGCGAGGAAAAACCAGCGCCTCGGTATCACCGACGGACAACAGTCTTTTACCAGATGCATTTAAAGCGATGACCGAACCACGATGCTTTGATTCGATGATGCCACCGCGAATTACCTCTGCGAGTACAGGATTCAAATAGATTCTGCTTTTGATATAGAAAGAGTTTAGTGATTAATCAGCGAGACGAATGGCTTGATTGATACGTACAAGATGAACGCAACGAACAATAGAGTGGCTAACACAGGTAGCGGCCTCGCTACTGTACGGGTCAACAGGGTTTCAGCCTCACCTCTGGCCTCAAGCTCAGCCCGCTCTGCACGAATTTTGTCTTTGCGCTGCTGTTGGTAACCTTCAATGAGCTGTCGCGCACGAGGCTCATCATCGTCGTCACGCACCCAGATTGCAGGGAATGAAATCTGAAACTTGCCCGCCGTTGTCTCGAACCAGTCGATTTGATGCTGATCGAGCAGCTCGCGCACATCGTCTGCCTCTTCGTCCGGCGCGTTGCGTAAACGAAATAATATTTTTGCCATTTTAGATTCAGTTCTGCGAGGCCGGAATTACCTATTATCCGGCAGCAAGAAGGCGCTATTGTGGAATTTTGGTTAGCGAAATCCGACTTACCTGCATGATAGCGTTGCGAATATCTTACAGTACTATCCATTAAGCGACAAAAACATGCCACCATGTGATCATTGAAGCGAGAATGTTACATTTGTAGTGTGTTTTTATGGCGCTAACCGTGCATTATTGCCCTTCCAAATGATAATACTCAGTAGTCGGCCCGGCCCACAAGGCAAAGCCTGACAAATACCAGAACTGGGACACGCATTTATTCCTGACCCTGACTATACTTGACTGCAGTGAACAAATACCGAACACAAATGACTGCGGATTCCCTGAAAGCAAACGGTCGCCTTTCCCGTCGCAACTTTGCGCTCGGTTGCGCTGCCGGGCTATGTCTGCCGTGGTCAGCATCCAGAGGCAGCTCCAGGCTGATCTATCCGGATCGCTCGCTGGCACTGCACAATGCACACACCGGTGAAAAAGAGAACATTACCTTCTGGTCTGATGGTCACTATGTTGAAAGCGGTCTCAACCAAATAAGCTGGTTGCTGCGGGACTTCAGAACAGGCGATGTCAAAGCCATTGACCCACGCCTGATGAATATACTTTATCTACTCAACCGCAAAGTGGAAAGCGAGCACCACATTGTGGTGCTTTCCGGTTTCCGCTCCAAAAAAACCAACGAAATGCTGCGCAAAACCACTGAAGGTGTTGCCAGAAGAAGCTTTCATATGGCTGGTCGCGCCATCGACATCAGAATCCCGCGGGTTGAAAGTGCCAATGTTCAAAAGGCCGCATTGCGATTGGGTGGCGGTGGCGTCGGATACTATCCAAGTTCTGATTTTGTCCACCTGGACACGGGGCCGGTACGAACCTGGTAGGGCTTCTCGGGTGAGCAGGCATTTGCTAACCCTGCTTTGATTAATCTGGTCGAACCTTATCCGCTCACTCATACCCGGCCTCATTAACCTTCCCTCATTAATTTGGCCTCATTAATTTGGCCTGATTTTCAGTTGTTTACCAAAAACACGTACATTCGTAACACCCGGCACCCGCGCGTGTCATTACATCCCACGTTTTTTCCACTAAACTGAAGTCACCATGACGGGGCGTACCGAATACGGCAGACAGTGATGTAGCGCTAACTGCGCAATGATACAGCGTCCGGCTATCACGGCCGCAAAATTCACTGCCACAGTAAACCGCCTTCGAAGACGGGCATCGGTACTCCCACCCCCAACTCCAGCCAAGAGGTAATATTCCGGTGAACTCAGCCCTTAAACTTTTTCCGGCAGCAGGCTTGCTTATCTTCACGGGTCTGGCGAACGCTAACTGGACTGGAGGTATCGAGGCCGGTGCACGAATCGGATCCGATGAAAGACCGGCGCTGAGATTTTTTTTAAATAAAGCATCGGAACCACTGTCGCATTTCACCTATATCGACTGGATTCAGGTATCCGGTGGCAGCAACTACAGACTGGGTTACGAACCGACCTATCGCGTCAGTCATTCAATTTACAGCTTCGGGCGATTCAGTATTGAACAAAATGACCCGGGAGGTATTGAGCAGGAAATTGAAGCAAGTGTTGGTATTGGCAACAACCTTTTCCAACGCGGAAACACCCGCGCAAGAATTGAAGCCGGAATAGGAGCTCAACAACTTGAATTTATTGATTCAACAGATGAGGCAGATGGCTTCGTGTTTCTATCTGGCACCATCAGCTCAAGTTTGCTCGCATTAGTACGACTTGATGCAACAATCTCAACCAAGGTCAACAATGAGAGCACAAATATCGATACGGAGGTCGGTTTTTCAATTCCGGTAGGACCAGGCACTCAACTGCGCTATGTTTATCAAAGCCAGCGGTTTAACCTGGATGATCGGGAAAACATTGTCACCGAAGACAACTTCTTTACTGTGTCTTACGGGTTTTGACCGGGTATTCAGTCACTAATACTGGCAGCACCACTGGCAAGCTTGTATTCGAGCAATTAACGGTGCATATCAGCCGCACCGTTTGCTTTAACCCGACACTAACCCGGATCAATCGTGGGCCGATCCCGGCCCAGATCCAGTTTCTTCAGGAGTGCAGTGCTACTGCTCAACCATCGCTGCAATATTGACATCCACACGACGATTCTTTCGTCGGCCATCTTCAGTGTCGTTATCAGCGACCGGGGTAGTTTCACCCATACCTTTTGCACTGACTGCCACCGATTGAAGTGTCTGTTGCAGGTACGCCTTGACCGCATTCGCTCGACTTTCGGACAGCGTCTGATTGTACTGATCTGTTCCAACACTATCCGCATGACCGACAATCTCAATACCCCTGATTTCACTTTGGGCATTCAATCTGGCAGTTAGCGCATCGAGCTCAGCCCGACCGGCAGAAGTAATCGCAGCCGAGTCAAACTCAAACAGCGCACGGCCATTGTAAGAGACCAGTGCACTGCCCGGCGCTGGAGCCGGCTCTGCAACGGCAATATCATCACACTCAGCCATTACATTTGCTTCATTCCAGCTTGAGCTTCGAACGCACTCTTTTTGCCCGGACATCACAACGCTGTCAGCACTGTCTTTTACATAACTGGTTTTAGCTGAGGCGAGCGCGGCACCGAGGCTCGGTGAATCAGATGTTGCACAGCCTTGAATAATTGTTAGGCACGAAAGTAGTGCACCCACCGCGATTTTTGAGTTGACCGGCAACATTTACTATCCATCCTTTTTAAAGTGTCCCTGCGCGTCAGCACTTTGCGTGCCAGCGCTCGATTAAGTTTTGCGTTTAAGCTGCTCGTCACAAAGCTTGCAAGGTGAGCTAACTGCTACACGTTATAAATTGTTAAGTTCAACCTATTGTAATCGCTGACAATTGTTACCACGAGTGAATTAGTTCCAGCAGTGTAAGGTTTGCGATCACATCCCTGCTCAGCGTTAGGGTAATGTGTTACCGTCGTCGCTCAAACTCACAGGACCCCGACGTGTTACTTGGTAAAACTCCTCTCTTTCTGCTGACCAGCCTGGCCTTGCTTACCGGCTGCGACAGCAGTAGTCGATTGTCTCAGCAAAACGGGGAACTTGACTTTCAGGCACCAGAGAAAATACGTACGTCGCTGGCGGTAGACTTTGATCAGGTGTCGGGAATTGCCAACGTCAATGACCGGGTCTTCGAGATGCAGCGCATGGGCGAGCGTTTCATCGCGACAGTGCCGGGCGTACCGGCTAACAGCACTGTCTCAATTGACCTGAGATTTATTGAAACGCTGCCGAGCGGTGCAGCGCTCGATCTGGCGCGTACAGAGCCACAGACATTTACCGTAGGCAGCACCGATCAGACCATTGAAATTTTCGAAGAGCAATTCAGCTACGATTTCGACGATGACAATGATGGCATCAGCAACATCGGTGAGCGCAACGATGGCACCGATCCATTTGTACCCGAGAGTGCCGGCATCAGAGCCGTCACGGTAAATTTCAATATTCCACTGCGAGCCGATCCAACAATCACTCAGGTCGCTGTTCTGATCGCTGACGCGCCAAGACAATTCATGCGTGACGGGGCTTTCAGAACTGCCACCGGTCTTGTATCGACGCTCAACACCATCGAAGTGGATGTCCGGCTGACACGCAATATCACCGTTCAGGGTCAGCAAAGGATTGTGCTGCTTGCAGATTCAGTGACCACGGTTGTCGCTGGCAGTCAGGACTTTACACTGAATCTAAACGACACTGACTTTGACTTTAATATCGACACCGACGGTGACGGCATCATCAATATTGATGAACTACAGGCAGGCACTGACCCTTTCATCGCAGGTTAGCGCTACATCACTATCAGACATTTTGTCTGCACTTATGTAACAGATTCGAAACATAACTCACGAATTTGTGTATGTAAGTCGTGTACAGTCTGCGTTAACATCATAGGGCTAAGCTTTACGGTATCAGTGTGAACACGAATCGACACTGGGCTCTGCGTTTGCTAAAACTTGGCAGAAATTCACTCACCAGGCTCTGTGAAGTCAGTAGTCAACTAACCAGCGGATTAAATTAAATAATGGGTAGATTAAAAACTTTCAAACAACGATGGTTGCCACTTGCTTTGGTACCACTTTTCAGTGTTTCAGTGCTTGCAGGCTGCGGCAGTGACGATGATGATGACGATGGCAGCACTGATCAGGTCGTGACAGACACGGACGACACTGACACAGGCACCGATGCCGTGCTGGTTGGTGATGTCGATGGCGATGGCGTTGTCGACGCATTTGAAACCTCAGACACTACGCTGGACGCCAACGGTAACGGCCTGATCGATTCGTTCGAAACTGCTGCGGATGGCACTGACGCCAATGAAAACGGTATCGACGACTCGTTTGAAGTCGCTCTGACAAACGGCGTTGATGCCAACGCAGACGGAGTCGATGATGACTCAGTTGCTGATGACACCGACGCAGGCGACACTGACACTGGCGACACGGATACTGGCGGAACAACACCAGAGGCAGTTGATCAAACCGGTCCGTTAAACGATATCCCGGTTGGCGAAGTAGGTATCGCAGATTTTGAATGGAACGGCACCAACCTGAGTGGTCAGGTAGCTGTCGAAAGCCAGTTCAGCCCGGTATCCGCTGTGCTTCACACAGGCATCTCGGCGTCCGGCTTGTCAGAAGCCGTCATTCCACTAAACGGTGGCCCGACTTTCTTCATCCCTTCGGTGCTTGAACCAAGTGATGAAGCGATTGTTCAGGACAACATCGTCAGCGGTAATATGTTTGTCCGTGTCACTCTTGCTGACGGAAGCACCAGGGACGGCATTATTTTACTCGAAGGTGTAGAGCCGGAATTCAACGTCCTCAGCTCTGATAACAATGTCAGCGGTGGAGATGCTTTCTCTAACGGCGTTGCGTTCATTAATATCAACACGCTGACCGGTGACTTCACTGCAGCTATTAACGTCAATCTGAATGCTTCAGATGTCAATGCCAATGGTGAGCCAGAGACTGTGTCGGTGGTACACATTCATCGAGGTGCAGCAGGTGAAGAAGGTCCTGTTATTGTTCCACTGGAAGATGCAGGTAACGGCACCAGATTTACTGCAACAGGCGTCTTTGATGCAGCAGACCTTGAACTGGTACTGAACGGTGAAGCGTACTTCAACGTTCACAGATCGGATCCTACTATTAACTTTATGCGTGGTCAGATACCTGCGCAATAAGTCTGTAATCAAAGGTTGAAACCAAAAAGCCGGAGCTAGTCTCCGGCTTTTTTTGTCTTCCAATTAATAGCATTTGAACTGAATAGCATTTGAACTGGCAGGCGAACATCCGCCAGGCAAACTGTTAGCTCTGATTGTAAGTGTCAAGCCGGGCTTCCAGCTCTTCAATCCTTCTGTCACGTATCGTGATGTCAGCCATTAATGCAGTGGTATCTCCAGCTTCGCCAAACTGTTGAAGTGATTTTTCAAGCGTTGCGATCATACGATCACGTGCCGCTATCTCCTGGCGCAGATCCTCCTCAGACATTGAAGATATTCCGCTCGCCTGCTGACTTTCCAGCTCAGCAATGCGTTGCCGCGCGCTTTCAAGCTCTGCCTGCCAATCCGGGTTAGCATCGGTAGATCCATAAGCTCTAAGTACCTCAATCTCGCGCCGGGAAGCCTTGAGATCCTCGGTTAGATTCTCAATACGCCATCTTGCGTCTTCCAGCTCTTCGTCGCCACCCGCACCGGTTCGTCGAAGCCGGTCGGACAAATCCATATTACTTTGCTGCAAACGCTCAACATCTGACCGGTATCGAGCACTGGTGCGACGCAGCTTGCTCAAGCCTTCCGCATCAATTCGGCTACGTCGCCAGCGCCACAGTAACCAGCCGGTAAAAAGACCTATCAAAAACGTCACGATTAACGGAACGACGATATCCCACAGCACCCAAAGCATGTTGTCACCTGATTATTTTATAACGCTGTTATGCAGCGAATTATTGGTTTTAGAAGCTGCTGTTCGCAATAAACTCAACGCGGCGATTTTGTTTTCTACCAAACTCTGTGGCGTTATCAGCCACTGGTGCTGATTCGCCAAAGCCGGCGGCACGCAGACGCAGACCGTCAATACCGCTGATTTTTAAGTACTCAAGCACTGCAGTTGCACGGAACAAACTGAGTTTTAGATTGGCATCATCAGAGCCGTTGTTATCGGTATGCCCCTGCACCTCAACGACTGGCCTTAGATAACGGTTCATCGCATCGACAACTTTATCCAGAGTCTGCTTAGCGGTGAAGTCCAGATCAGCTTTACCGGATTCAAACACCACATTCTCGCGAATTTCTTCATTGAGCAGATCAAGCTCCTGCTGTAACAACGCAACTTCGCGGTTGAGTGAAATCTGACGCGCCTCGATTGACCCTTCCAGCTGCAAGCCAATGCTCTGCGCTGATTCTCTAACCCGCAGTAATGGACCAGTGTCCTCTTCCAGCTCCATTAACGCGTTGAACGTAAACACGCCTTCACTTAAATTTGCCTCAGCCTCAATGGCTTCGTCAAAGCTATCTATCGCTGCAGCCATGACCGTAATAGAGCGATCAGACTCTTCAGTAACAGAACCATTCGTTGCAATAGTAATTTCGTCAATTACGCTTTGTTGATCGAACGCTGCTACTGCTGCTGCCACCAGTGTTTGCTGTTGAGATTCATCGGTCACCGTGCCAGTCAGTAGCACCCGACCGTTTTCCTTTATGGCGGTAACGTCCAACACTCCAACGGGAGCCGTTTGCCTGGTAACGATATCTCCGCTGATTACAAGCCCAAGATCTCCTGCGTTGCCTTGTAATCGCAGCAAATCATCCGCCTGTTCAGCGTCTGAAACGGTTGCATTAAATCGAAAATCTGAAGCAGACAATCGAGCGTCTGCGGATGCCGCCTGGTTAAGGCCGGCAATAGAGTTGGCGAGACTCGCAACACGTTGATCAGCGCCGGGGGTCTGCTCCTGAAACCCGGTCACAAAAATCTCATTGGTCACCTGGTCTTCGCCAATCGCCTCAACGGCAGCCGATTGGAGTTGATCGCGTTGCGCTGCAGTGAGCACGCTGCCCTGCAGCAACATCTTTCCGTCTTCCAGCATGACAGTCACGTCGACGGTGCCGAATTGTAATCCGTCAGGTGGCGCTTCAACGGTATCGAGGGTCAGGCGTATATTACGAACACCGCCGTTGTCTGTGTTGCGCAGCACTGCCAGCAGCTGTTCTTCGGATGAGTCAGCCGGCAGCTGCCCGGTTACCGTAACATCTCGATAGTCCCACTCAAACATTAGACGTGAGGTATCAATGCCGCTGGATAGCAGCTCGGTATTGACGCTTCTGTCGAGCCGCGATTGAAAGTGCTCTATTCCCCAGACACTGGTCACAGTGACTGCAGCGAGAAGCGCCACAATACCCGCGCACCACGTCAGTGCATCACTCCAGGGCCAGCGCCCGCCATTCCCGGGCGGCACAAAGGCATCGAGTGCCAGGCTGTTGTCGTCGCCATCATCCGGCATAGTGCGTTTCTGTCATTGCTACTGAGATCTCGTGATAACTGGTTAACGAATGGAGGATAGTACAACTGCAACGCCGGCCGGGATTCTACACCTTTAGTTAACTGAAGATTGCATGCCACACTGCCGTGTTTGACCACTTTGCACAAGTTGCCCTGCGATTGTTCCAATCAACAGGTGGCGTCATTTTTCCGACGTTTCGGAGGGTGCGCACAAGGATCAGGTGTCGGGAAAAATAGCGAGTGCTGCTTTATACCGGCAAACGAAGCCCGCAACTCGCTGTTTACGGCTGTACCGGACATGTGAGCGGGAGTTTAACGGCCTCACAGGGCGCTTAATAGTTTTTTCCAACAGATCGTCTTGAAACAACCATCATCTTAAGCTTTATCAATCACGTCGGGGCGCTGATCATTGATGATATTGTAAAACAAAGTGTCATGACAATAAGTGAGCTAAATATAAATTGTCATGACACGTTAAATGCACTATAGTGTCATGACAATAATTACTAATCTCCTTCAAAGGTCAAGCAAATGTCAATCTGTCTCATCGTCGCTTTTATTTTCTACGTGTTGCGCTCTCCTGCGCATGACAGGTCGCCAACCCTGAATACCCAGGCTTAAGCCTGAAATGGCGTTGAAAAGCCAAATGAACAACTGTTCAGCTTAAAGAACACCGTCTACCTTCAGCAATAAACCGGGTGAGGGACATTAAAATGCCCCTCAGCCGCAGTAACCAGGTTTTACGAACCTCTGCAGTAACCCTGTTTCTAACAGGATTAAGGTACCATCCCGCAGATCATTTAACAGGTGCGCAAGCACTCTAAGGGAGAACTCGGGTGTCCGGAAAAAGTCTGGCTAAAGTCTTATTGATACTGTGTGCAAGTCTGCTGGCAACAAATACAGCCTCGGCACAGCTACTCAAAACAGGCAAAAGTGTCTTTAACTACAACCTGATCGACGGCGCTTACGTCGATGGTGACGGTGCAGATGGACTGAGGCTGCGCTTTTCCGCCGATATCAGAGAAAATTTTGCGTTAAACGCTGGCTACACCAGACTCAGCGTCGGTAGATTCGATGCTGATACCGTGGCCGCAGGTCTCACCTACCACATCGAGGCAGCAAAATTCCCTGGTAAGGCAGACTGGAACTTCGGTTTAGGCTTCCAGATAATTGATGCTGAGGGGAGCGACGAAACAGGCTTATCTGCCGATGCCGGCATACGTTATGCGGTGACAGAGCAGCTCGAAGCCAACGCGGCACTGCTGTTTACCACGGCGATTGACACTGATCTGTCACTGGGACTGCGTGGTCTGTATGAGCTGGCCACCGGCTTTTCCGCATTCGTTGAGACTGTCATTGGTGACGGCACAGAAATCGGTCTGGGCTTACGGTTTTACTGGCGTTAACCGATTTTTGTTATGGCATGACAGCCGTTGGTGTCGCCAGCATTGCGCGGCGGCACCAGTAGAGAGTCAGGTAGGCCCGGGTCTACCTGCAACACGGGCCGAAATCTGTTTTGCCCAAGCCCCTGCACTTCCAGCGTTTTGATTGAGTATACTGCGTACTGGACGAACACCTGCGGACCCAATCATGCGCACGTTTTATCACATCGATCTCGGCGATCAGTCAGTTAAAAAGCAGCAACTGGAAGGCGAAGAGATAATCCGCGCCGGGCGCTACCTGATTGCGAAAACACTGGTCGAGCAGGATGTCGCGACCGTTGATCCTCTGTCAAAAGACAACCCGCTGATCTTTTCTGCCGGTCCATTCGCAGGCTCAAACTTCTCCAACGCCAATCGTTTGAGTGTTGGCTGCAAAAGCCCGCTGACCGGTGGCATCAAAGAGGCAAACTCCGGTGGTACTTTCGGTTTTGCACTGGGCCAGCTCGAACTCGCCGGCCTGACACTCAACAACTGCAGTGAAGACTGGGTTGTTATCCGCATCACTAAAGACGGCGGTATCAGTTTTGACCCGGCAGATGAATTTCTCGGTATGGGTAATTTTGATGCCGCCGCCAAACTACATGAAAAGTATGGCGAGAAAGTCAGCATTGGATTGTGCAGTCAGGTTGGCGAGTATGAGGGTCTGCTCGGTGGCATTGCATTCAGTGACGTTGACCTGCGACCTTCAAGATTAAGCGCACGTGGTGGCGTCGGTGCGGTAATGGGTAATAAGAAAGTAAAAGCTATTGTAGTTGACCTGCATAAAATGCCGACTTTTCACGAACGCAAAAAACTCATGGGTGCGGTTCGCGAGTACAACAAAATGCTCAAGGCTGAACCTGCAATCGATAACTTTGCTAAAACCGGTACCGCAATGATGTCGGATGTAATCAATCAACTCGGCGGTATACCGGTGCGTAACTTCACCGGTGGACAGGCAGCAGACACCAGCACTGAAACATTTAAGCTAAGCGGCGACTATCTGCGTGAACAAAACATCGAGCGCGGTGGCGAGACCACACACGCTTGCATGCCGGGCTGCCTGATTCAGTGCAGCAATGTCTATGCAGACAAAGACGGCAACGAAGTAGTCTCACCGATTGAATATGAAACCATTGGTTTGCTTGGCACCAACTGCGGTATCAAAGACCCGGATGATCTGGCTAAACTTAACTGGCTCGCCAATGATCTTGGTGTGGATACTATTGAACTCGGTGGCACTCTAGCGGTAATGATGGATGCAGGCGAGGCGGAATTCGGCGATGTATCGTGGATGGAAGACATTCTCGACAATCATCTGCGCCACGGTACAGAACATGGAAAACTGGTAGCACAGGGTGCCGCCAGAGTTGGAGAACACTACGGACTAAAGCGCATACCGGTAATTAAAAAACAAACCATCAGTGCTTATGACCCCAGAGTCATAGAGGTCACAGGCATCACCATGATCATGACAGCACAGGGTGCGGATCATACAGCGGGCAACCTGCCAACCTATGAAAGCGCAGGTAAACCGGCTGAAGAACTTGTACATGCAAGCCTCGATATGCAGGCGCTTACTGCATCGACCGATTCACTTGGCTTATGTATTTTCGGGCGCTCAGTCACTTATGCGCAGATAGAGTTCATGGTCAACGCAATGAACGACGCGCACGGCACCAGCCTGACACCTGATTTCTATCGCAAACTCGGTATAGAAACACTGGATCTTGAAAATCAGTTTAATGAAAAAGCGGGCTTTGTAGTTAACGATGACGAACTGCCGGAGTTTTTCTACACAGAAGAACTTGAACCGACAAACAATCTGGCGCGATTTCATGGTCCGGAGATTCGTCAATCAGCCGAGAGCTGGTGGCAGCAAAACAGACCTTCATAATGCTACTTTCAAGGTGTTGGAGGTAATTTTCAACACCTTAAAGTGCAGACGCTTTTCAAAAGTAACTCACCTCGCAGCTAACCCGAAGCCATAAAGGGTGTTGAACTAAGCGTGTGCAGTTACCCCGGAATCTCTGCGCCAACACACTGCAATGGCAATGGCAATGGCAATGGCAATGGCAATGGCACCGTTTGAGCCGCTCCCGGGCGTTCAGTCGCAGATGACAATAAAAAGATGCCACATACGGCGTATCATTGCACCGTACTCGCACCTGATGATACGACCCCATTATGATTTCCAACACAGCACAGCACAGTGAACCTGTTGTACAGGTTCGCGATGTCTGGAAAATTTTCGGCGATCGTGCAAGCGAGGCTTTGGCTGCAATTCGAAAAGACAACCTCAGCAAAGCCGAGGTGCTGGAACAACTTGAGGCGGTGGTGGGAGTGCGGGAAGTCTCATTCGATGTTCACGAGAGTGAAATTTTCTGCATTATGGGTCTGTCAGGATCTGGCAAATCCACGTTGGTCAGACACATAAACCGGTTGATCGAACCGACTCACGGGGAAATTCTGATCAACGGCGTCAACGTCGGCAATCTGAATGCCAAAGAACTGCGGCTACTGCGCGCAGATCGCATTGGTATGGTGTTTCAGAATATGGCGTTACTGCCACATCGAACAGTTCGGGATAACATCGCATTCGCGCTTGAGCTGCGCAATGTAGATACCTATACCCGATCGCAGCTGGCAGATAAAGTCATCGAAACAGTCAGTTTGCAGGGCTACGGTGATCGTATGCCATCGCAACTGTCAGGTGGTATGCAACAGCGTGTTGGACTTGCAAGAGCACTGGCTGCAGACCCTGAAATATTATTGATGGATGAACCATTCTCTGCACTGGATCCGCTTATTCGACGTGGCCTTCAGGATGAATTTCTCGAACTCTCAAAAGTCATGGGCAAAACCACGTTGTTTATCACCCATGATCTCGATGAAGCGATTCGTATGGGTTCAAGAATCGCGATTATGAAAGACGGTGTTATTGTTCAGATTGGCACACCCGAAGACATCGTTACAGCACCTGCAGATGACTACGTGGCCGACTTTGTTCAGGGTATCTCAAGACTCAAACTGGTATTCGCACACACAGTAATGCAGTCACCGGATGCGTTCCAACACAGCGGTGGTTCTACTGTTGATATCGATCAATGGCCGGAGGCACATCCGGAAGCCGATCTGGATTCATTAATCAGTCTGGCGGTTAACAAAGAACATCCTATCGCAATCCGGCAGGACGGCAGTCTTGTTGGTGTGGTTACAAAAGACGCGCTGCTGCGTGGCATACAGGGGGAAGACTGATGAGCTCGTCAGACACGACCAACACACATAACGGCACGTCGGCAAACGCTGGTTCATTAGCAGATGTCGCCGCGGCACAGCAGCACGCACAGGACTCCGGCAAAGCTGATCTTGAAATCAAACAGGCATTCGAATCTTTTGCCGAGCAAAGCAAAGACTACTACTCAAAGACTTTTTTAAAGATTCAACAGGCAAAATTATCGCTGTTTCATTTTAACTTCGCGGCGATGTTTGGCAGCTTTTTCTGGGCCGCATTACGCGGCAACTGGCTGATGTTCTGGATTGGCTTTATCTTTGACATGATGGCAGCTGCCAACCTGGGCCTGGTATACCGCTACTCTGTCGCTAAAACCGCAGCCGTTGTAGATGAGAAGCAATATCTGATCGAGCGCTTCACTGACTGGACCGGCAGGCACCTTATTACTGCAATCGCAATCTTTATTGTCGGGCGTTTGGTGATCGGCTGGATGGCAGATCGTTTCTATTATAAACAATACAGTGCATGGCGTATTGACTCGTCGGTTAACTCAGGCATTAATAAGAGCCGCTGGATAGTTGCAGGGCTTATTGTTGCACTGGTAGCACCACTGACACTGTACCGTTCAACTCAGGAAGCACCTGAGCAGCGATACTGTATCAAGCAGGTTCGAGCCCTTCAGGATGGCAAAGAAGTAACACTTAAAGATCGCTTTGATTGCGCAACCATCTCTGAAGTACCAACATTGCTTTGGTTAAAACGCCCGGATTCACTTAATTTTGTACGCAACGACGACGGCACACGTACCGCACAGTGGACACCCTCAACCGCCAAACGACCCGTCAATGTCAACACCTGGTTATCTGAAAAAATAGATCAGAGTATTGACTATGCCAAAGCCTACTACGGGCATGTATTTGATGGCATCACTAAATTTCTGCGTACCCTTCTAAATGCTATTGAGGCGGTATTTGTCGGCACACCGTGGCCGGTGACTGCCGCTATTTTTATGCTGATTTCCTATCACTTTGCAGGCACCAAAGTAACGGTGTTTACCGGTGCAACTTTGGTTTATCTTGGCTTCTTCGGCTTCTGGCAAACTGCCATGAGTACCGTTTCGATTGTTATCGCGTCAACCATTATCTGTATTGTTGTCGGGCTTCCTCTGGGAGTCTGGGTTGGCAAGTCACGTCGTGGCTCAGCCATCGTGACGCCAATACTCGATGTGATGCAAACCATACCTTCTTTTGTCTATCTGCTACCGGCGGTGGCTTTTTTCTCAATCGGTAAGCCACCAGGCATACTGGCCACAGTGATCTTTGCAATGCCACCGATGGTGCGTCTCACGGCACTGGGTATTAAACAGGTACCCGAATCAACCAAAGAAGCAGCGCTGGCGTTCGGCGCCAGTCCGAGACAATTGTTAACACGCGTTGAGCTGCCGCTGGCAACTCCATCGATCATGGCGGGCGTCAATCAGGTTGTGATGATGAGCCTGTCAATGGCGGTTATTGCTGCGATAATCGGTGCCGGCGGACTCGGGTTTATCGTCGTTGACGCATTGGGCCAGAGCCAGGTTGGACGCGGAATGCTTGCCGGAATTGCGATCGCACTAATTGCAATGGTGATCGATCGTATAGTACAAAGGGCCAATCGCAGCGAAGATTGACACTTTCCCGATGTGTTTCGCCGCGTGACGCAGTTTTTAATCACAAAACGAGGAATTATAATGCTGAACAAAAAATTACTGGTGGCGGCGCTGATGTTGTCTGCCGGTACTGTTGCCGGTACCGCTCAGGCACAGGACAAAGTCGCAATTTCAGACTTAAGCTGGACCGGCGCAAAAGCGATCGGTCACGTGCTTGCTGCTGTTATCAACGGTCCGCTCGGCTCTGAGGCAGAAGTCATCAACGGCATGTCACAACAGGCCATTATTGCTGAAGGCATGGACAAGGGCGACGGCTCAGTTGATGTTTACACAGACATGTGGATGCCGAATCAGCAGGCGATCTGGGACAAATACATTGACGGCTCCAAGTCGGTTGCCACCAACGAGCCGTATCAGGGCACACAAATGATGTATGTACCTGCTTATATGGCAGAGAAAGGCGTGCAGTCTTTTGAAGATCTGGCCAAACCCGAAGTTGCAGCCATGTTCGATAAAGACGGTAACGGCAAAGGCGAATACTGGGCAGGTGCGGCAGACTGGAAATCCACCAAAATGTGGCAGGTGAAGTTCAAGAGTTATGAACTCGGTGAATTATGGGAGCCGCAAATTGTTCCACAGGATACCTTCCTCGCGCAGCTGAAAGGTGCTATCGCAGGTGAGGAGCCGATTCTTTTCTACTACTGGACACCAGAGTGGATTCACGCGGCTTACGACCTCACACCGGTTACCGGTGAGGCTGCACGCACTGATGGCTGTGAAGATCTGGCACTGGATCAGGAAGACTGGCTGGAAGTCTCTACGTTCAACTGTGAAAACAAAGATGCATCAATCTATGTTGCGTATTCAAAATCACTGGAAGAGCGTAACCCGGATGCCGCCCGATTCTTATCACAGGTAAAGCTTGATCCTTCAGTGGTCAATGGCTGGATACTGCAGATCGGTCGTGACAAAGAAGATCCACAGGATGTTGCTGAAGCCTGGGTTGAAGAGAATATGGATATTGTAGAAGGCTGGATTAAGTAACAGTCCGACTAGCTCTATATTTCTGCAAGCGCCCATCGGGAAACTGATGGGCGTTTTTTTTGCCTGCTACTTTTTATATTCACCCTTTTATGCTTAACCTTTTACCAGTAACTTTTTACTTTTCTCTGTGGCCACAGACTGGCCAACAAGCACACTTTAGTTATCAAGCCTCTCAGCAGATTCATCTGCAAAATAGGCTTCTTTAAAGTGTAACCTGCAGGTGGATTCGTAAAGATCATTGCCACCGATCGCAATCTGCGCTCCGCTGGTTACCGCCTTACCAGTCTCATCACGTCGTATAACCATTGTCGCCTTGCGTCCACAGTGGCAAATAGCCTTTATTTCTTTCAGGTTGTCAGCCCAGGCCAGCAAATATCTGCTGCCTTCAAACGGCTCGCCCTGAAAGTCAGTGCGGATTCCGTAAGCCAGCACCGGTATATTCAACTGATCGCACACCTCACCCAGTTGAAATACCTGCTGTCGGTTTAAAAACTGCGCTTCATCGATCAATACACAACTCAGCGTCGTTTCACTTTGATGTTGTTTAACGATTTCAAAAACATTATCGCTGCTGCTTATTGCTGTGGCTTCAGTCTTCAATCCGATTCTCGACGCGACCACACCCTGCCCGGCTCGATCATCTACCAGTGGTGACAACACAAGCGTGTTCATACCACGCTCGCGATAGTTGTAGCTTGATTGCAGTAACGAAGTCGACTTGCCTGCATTCATTGAAGAGTAGTAAAAATAGAGCTTTGACATAGGGTCTTATAGTTAGAAGCGATTAACATTTGATCGCAGTGGGCACTGACTACCGGCACAACCTTATTGCCGATTGCCGCAACATTAGCCAGGCAACTCTGCAAAGTATTCGCGAATACGTTGGTAGCAACGTTCTGTTGCATGAAAGTGTACGGTGTTCATTCCCAGTGCTTTAGCCGCTTCAATATTCGGCAGACTGTCATCAATAAAAACGATCTCGTGCGGGTTTAACCGATATCGATCAATAACACGCTTAAACAACGCCGGATCAGGTTTGATCAGCTTTTCCTCTGCAGAAATAACCACCCCGTCAAACCACTCAAAATAATCGCGGGTACGAAGATATTGCGCGTTTACCAAAGACATATTTGACAATACGTACATCGGAATACCCGCGTCACGCATTTGATTGATCAGTTTTACAGATTCCGGGAAGTCGACCAGCGATTCCCGTACAACATCGAAACACCGGTGCATCTCAGCGGTGGTTAAATCACTGACAGAACAAATCTGCTCGGCAACCGTTGCCTCGTCAGTCACCCCTCGGTCAAGGTCAAGCCAAAGTTCTCCACCGTTCAGCAGACGGCCTGCCTGCTCTGCTTTATCTTCAGGTAACTGCAACCTGCGCAGAATATCCTGTGGATTCCACTGGACAACAACATTGCCCAAATCCCAGAGTGCAATCATTTTGGCTCCAGAAGCCCGATCAGACGTCGCAGTTTACTAGAATCCAACACACTGCATAGCTTCTTAATGAGAATGGTTCTCACTGATGGTATGCCATTATTGAATAGAAAACTGATGTGTAATTTCTTGGTGAAGTTTTATTTGCACCGGTGCAAGCCGGGCATTGCTTGTGCGATACTCGGCGTGTTACGTCTGTCACACGTCCGGGGCGAACCAGGTCTGATTCCTGTCAGGAAGATCGCACCAATTTCCCTACCCGAACAGCGTTGTGATCACAATCAATGCTGCAAAAGTGTAGCAAGTGTACCATTCGGTGGTTACCCGTCCCCCGTTTAACTTTGCATCCCATTCATGGGCCAACCATAGGTTGGAATCGGTATCGTATTACTTTGATCAGCCTGTCAATCATAATTCCGGTAAAAAACGAAGCAAGCAATCTCGAAGCCTGCCTGCGCTCAATTCGTGATGCGCGCTCGGTCGACGTCGCCTACGAAATTCTTGTTATCGATAATGGATCTGAAGACGACACCCTCGATGTTGCCCGTAGATTCTCCGCTGACGTGCACGTGGTTCCCGATGTTACCGTCGCAGCGCTGCGCAACTACGGCGCTGAACACGCACAGGGAAAAGTTCTGGCCTTTATCGATGCAGACTGCACTCTTGAACCAGACTGGTTCGACTCGGTGCTTCCGTACATTGATAACGAATCAATTAAATGTTTTGGTAACCCTCCGGGTATTCCGGAACAATCCACCTGGGTTCAGGAGTGCTGGTATCAGATAAGGAAAAAAGGCAAGCCCACCGATCCACCGGAAAAAATCGAATGGCTGGAATCGATGAACCTGTTCGTCAGACGCGATACCTTTCACGCTGTTAACGGTTTTGACACCAGCCTTGAGACCTGCGAGGACTACGATTTTGGTGTCCGCTTAAAAGAACACGGTGACATCTGGTGTGATCCCTCTATCAAAGCCATTCATCACGGCGAAGCACGAACAGTAAAGCGCTTCTATGAAAAAGAACGCTGGCGCGGTGTAAGCAATATAGAAGGATTGCGTAAGCACGGTTTTACATTTGATGAACTCCCAAGCTTGTTGTTTCCACTGGTTCAAATCGTGGCAATCCTACTGTCGCTAATCACGTTGCTTCTGGCTGTATTCGGTCAGCTTTCAATCTGGTGGTGTTTGTTGTTTGCCTGTTTCTGGCAGCTACCGTTATTTTTCATGGGCTACAAAAAAAGCGCTGGCATGCAAAGGCTTAAACAGGCCAGCGGCATCTGGGCACTGTTAAATGTTTATTTCACTGCACGCGGGCAATCTATGTTTATGGGGGCAGCGTGGCAGTAACGCTTGTGCATGTTCTGTTAGTTCTGCTGGCATTCATCATTGTTTTTAACTTTGGTGCCTATTCCGTATTGCTGCGTATTATTGCTTCGTTTCGAAAAGTGGAGCATCAGATTGATCCCGGTCACACCCCTTCAGTCACTCTGCTGATAGCGGCTTACAACGAAGGCGAAGTGTTACACGAAAAATTACTTAACAGCCTCGCCCTCGACTACCCGGAAGGTTTGCTGGATATCGTTGTTGTCTCTGATGGCTCAACAGACAACACAGATGAAATCGCACGCTCTTTCGAAAGCCGTGGCGTGAAGCTGATTGTGAACCCGGTTAACAGCGGCAAAGCAACAGCTCTAAACAATGGCATGAGTCAGATTCAATCTGACATTGTGGTATTGTCAGATGCCAATGTTATTTATCAGCTCAGTGCCATCCGGCATCTGGTACGTCACTTTGTCGATCCTTCAATAGGTGCAGTTTCCGGCAAGGTTGTTTTGCTCAACGAAGGTCTGAGCTACTCCGATGCCGAAAACGCCTACTACCTTGTTGAGCATAATATTCAGCAACTCGAAAGCAACACCGGCAATCTGATCGGTGCAGATGGTGCAATGTATGCGCTGCGAAGAGAACTCTTCCGGCCACTGAAAAAAGATACCCTGCTTGATGACTTCGTCCTTTCTATGGGCGTTATTCAACAGCACAAACGTTTAATTTTTGATTCGCAGGCACTGGGATTTGAACAGAATATCGCCGAAATTGAATCCGAGTACACACGCAAGGTTCGAATTGTGGCCGGTGGTATTCAGTGCCTCAGGCGTAAAACCGTATGGCCGCCCCGGGGGCATTTCCTTACCGCACTGAAGTTCACTTGTCACAAGATCCTGCGCTGGTTCATCGGCCCGGTGATCGTTTTATTTATCGCTCTAAGCATCGTTTCAGGGATGCTGACTGGTAACCATTTTCTTGCGATTCTGGTCTGCGGCCTGGCCTTGTGCTGTCCAATGCTACAATTACTAGTAAACCTGTTCCCCGGCCTGAAGCAGATACGCGTTGTCAGTCTCTGCACCTACGTGACAGTGATGCTGAAAGCCTCTGTGGTAGGCTGTTACAAAGCGTTCGCAAGCCAACAGATCAGCTGGCGATAATCTACAGTTGTTGAACGACTTGTTGCGTGACCCGGCAACAAAAGTTGATAGCGCAACCTAAGGACTCCGTATGCGAATATTTCTGTTTTTGATCGGTCTTGTTGCAGGTAGTGCAAATGCAAGCAGCAATGCGGACTTCGCAGCGCTGTACAAGCAGCATTCATCGTCAGTAGTGACAATATTCACAGCAACCCTTGAAACCGGACAGGATCCATCAGACGCTGCGCTGGGTATCGGGTCCGGGGTGCTGATTGAGGAAGATCAGATCCTGACAGCTGCCCACGTGATAGACAGCGCGCAGGCTATCGAAGTGCTCTTCACCGACGGTGTCAGAATCCAGGCTGACGTCATCTCATCGCTCGCCGCCAGCGATGTTGCGCTACTCAAACTGCGAGAAAGCCATCCCAACCCGCAAATTGCTTCACTGGCTGACTCCGATGAAACCCCGATTGGCAGTGAAGTCTTCATTATCGGCGCACCGTTTGGAATTTCCCAGACTCTCAGTGTGGGTCACTTGTCAGGACGACTGAACCGCGGGCTGATGGCACACGGGACACCGATAGAATTTCTGCAAACAGATACCGCAATCAACACCGGAAATTCCGGCGGCCCAATGTTTAACGTGCAGGGCGAGGTCATTGGTATTGTAAGTTTCATCCTGACTAAAAGCGGTGGCTTTGATGGCATCGGTTTCGCCACATCCAGTAACACCGCCAGAAAAGCCCTGCTGACCAGCTCCGGTGTGCTTGCAGGCTTCGAAGGCATCATGCTGGACGCACAGACTGCTGATCTGCTTAACTTTCCACAACCAGGCATGCTGGTGCAGCGGGTAAATGCTAATTCCATCATGGCTGAAGCTGGTTTGATCGCAGGCTCTGTACCGTCTGAAATCGGCGGTCGAAAAATGTTGCTTGGTGGCGATCTGATCCTCTCTGTCAATGGTCTGCTTTGCCGCGGCCCGCACGATTTTTCAGCAGCGCAGCCAGAATCCGGTATTCATTTTGATGAGCCGCTGGTGCTGACGGTTTACCGCAATGGCGAAACGGTAGAACTGTACGCCGGCGCCGATGCGGATACCCTGCCTGGTCTTATCCACAACCACAATTACGCCAACCACAATGACGAAGAAGATGAGCTGGAGAACGCGAGCACCAACTAAGTGGATCCAGGAAGCGGTAACAAGACAGACCACAAGCGGATCAGGGTACAATCAATTCAAGGACAGTATGAGACGGGCAAAGCCTGAGCAGAAGATCGCAGGTGAGCATTGCTTTTAATCGTCCGGTCATCAGCGCTTTTGTGAAGCAAAGCGTATAGAAGTCACGATCATGCACAGTTTCGCGCTGTTTGTTTCAAATATAATACACGCAAGCGAAACAAGCACTGGAAAATACCGTGTCGCCAAGCGTAAATGAAAATTCCCTTGCGAGTCGCCTCGCTATTATTGCTTTATACCTGGCGATAGCCGGCTGTGGAGGTGACAGTGCATCGAGCTCAGCACCTTCAAACACATCGAACAATGATGTGCCGGCAGTGCAGGTAGTGAGTGAGCCAGCCGAACAGCCTCAGCTCGAAACACCTCAGCCATCGACACCAGAAGAATCACAGGTAGTAGAATCGCAAGTAGTCGGGGATGATCATCACGATATCAGCCAGGGTGTTCGCTTCACTGACTCCAATCTGGATATTTGGCCGCCACAGCCTGTAGACATCAAACAGGTGACCTCTCTTACAGATTTACAACGTGAAACCGGCGATGAAAGGGTCCGCCGGATCAGCAGCTTTCAAAGCAAAAGCCTGCCCGGAATAGATAACGCAATCTCAAACCTGATTGGAGCGCGCCACGAAGTGCTCACTCAACACTATCTGCGCGACAAATCAGGCAAAGCCAGCCGAGTTGATGTTGAGATTTTTAACTACGATACCAACCAGGTCATCACGGTTGAACTTGATGCCCAGAGCAACAAGATCATCAGTCAGCGAAGCGATGATGCACATCAGTACCAGCCGCCAGAGTCGCAGGCTGAAGTCGCACGTGCAATAAAACTGGCAGCTGCTGATCTAACCCGACAAGGGTTTACCGAACATACCCGTCTACAGGGTACCGGGCTTCTCGCCTTTCCAACGTCAGTAGAGACCGCCGCGAGTGGTACCAACTTTTTCAGTGAACGTAAAATCTATATCACCTTCGGCACTGGCAATGGTGTGCTGCCGCACTACCGCGCGCTGGTTAATCTCAGCACTAATACAGTCGAAAGCAGCGGTTCAATCCAATGAATAACAGTATTTCAAACACACTACTGCAGGCGTTTGCCATTATTCTTATGTGCCTTGCCGGCAGCTGCGTAGCCCAGGCTGATGAAGGTGAAATCAGCTGGCGCGGGTGGGAATTTTCCTACAATACCATAGGCGCTGAAGGTCTTGAACTATACGACGTCAGTTTTGATGGTTACAGAATTCTCGGCAAAGCCAGCTTTCCGGTGATGCGAGTCGAGTACGACAACGATGTCTGCGGTCCATACGCGGATATCCTCTGGACTAACGCCTATGTACCGATTGAACTAAGCCCACCCTATGATAGCTGTAACGCAGGGTCCGGACTCTGCGGTCGCACATACACGCAGGATGGTAACGATTATCTGGAACTTGGCGTCAATGTAGAGCTCGGTGAATACGACATCTACCAGTCCTACATCTTCAGTCCCGACGGCTATATGGATTCTTTTGTTTTCAGCCGCGGGCTGCAGTGTGAAGAAGATCACCGACACCATGCACACTGGATGTTTGATTTTGATATCGATGGCAGTGCCAATGATCAGGTGTTAAAAAACAGTGGCGATCTACAAACCTCCGAATTCAACGACCGTAAAGTCAGTACCGATTACTGGACTGTCAGAGATGCACAAACCGGTCTGCGTGTTGAAGTAGACCCGGGACCATACGACGGCTTCACCGATGATTTCTCTCAGTGGGATGTGGCAGTACGCAAATGGGATCAAAACGAAACCAGTGGATGGCGCCTCGGTGCGCGGGGCGAGCTCGGTGACAACTACAATGAAAGCGAGAATATAGATCGGCAGGATATTGTTTTCTGGTATATCTCGCATCTGGATCACAAATCACTTGAAGGCCCAACCAAATGGCACTCTTCAGGGCCGCGTATTCAGGTCATTAAACCAACACCTTCTTTGCAGCCATAACAACTGTAGCTGGAAAAAAGCGCCACGCCACACTACCAGCCCAAATTACCACCAGATAACCCTGTTAGCTAAATCCTGTAGTTCAAACGGCTACCGCTTGCCGGCTCACGCGGTCTGCTCTGAATAAATTCAAGTAATTTCTCCAATCTGCGCTAAAGACGTCGGAAAGGAGAATATTCAATGAAAAGTACTAGAATTTCGATCATGCTATTACGCCTGCAGATCCTGGGCGCCTGTGTTGTGGTGGCTGCAGCCGACACGATGATTCTCTGGTAGGAACCCCGCAGAAAGAACTAACAATATGTTGGTGGAAACTACTAATCCGGTGAGCAATCATTCTTCTCCAAAAGCCGCAGCGGGTCAGCCTCAGCAATGCGGCACCATGGCTTGTTGATAGATGGGGCCTCGGGCCGCCGCGCGCAGAATTTGTGATACGCTTTCACTATGTTGGTTATAAACCAATCTACAACTATTCCCGAACACGAAATAGACTTCAAAGCTATTCGTGCACAAGGTTCCGGTGGACAAAAGGTCAACAAGACTTCTTGCGCCATCCACCTCAGCTTCAATATCGCTGCATCTTCATTGCCCGAGAACTACAAAAGCAAACTATTTGCTTTAAGTGATCAGCGAGTCAGCAGCGATGGTCTGATTGTAATCAAAGCGCAAAAATACCGATCACTCGAAAAGAATCGACAGGATGCACTGGCAAGATTAAAAGATATAATCCTTCGGGCAACAGAAGTTCAAAAACCTCGTCGACCAACCAGGCCAAGCAAGCGCTCGCAACACAAGCGACTTGACCGCAAAACCAAACACAGTCAGCTCAAGCAAAACCGTGGCAAGATCGATTACTGAATATCAAACGCCCCAAACACTAAAACGTACAGCCAAATGGGTAGCTCTGATCCTGTGCAGTATTTCAGCCATTGCATGTGTTAAGGGAACTGCGCCTGTTGATGCGTATTCCGGCACTGTTACCAAAGTTCATGACGGCGATTCGATACATCTGACACCACCAGGCAAAAAACGACTGGTAATCAGGCTCGCTGCGATCGATGCCCCTGAAATTGACCAGCTACACGGAATAACGTCGCGCGACCATCTCAGAAAAACCCTGTTAAACAAACAGGCCGTGGCCAGATGCCATAAGCGTGATCAATACCAAAGACACGTCTGCAGAGTATTTATTGAAAACAGGGATACCAATCTACTGATGCTTGAATCAGGTCACGCCTGGTACTACGAACGCTTTAAAGATGAACAATCATTCACAGATCAGCGTGCTTACAAAAAAGCTTCTGAGTCTGCAAAAAAGTATAGACGCGGCTTATGGCGAAACCCGGCCGCCATACCACCATGGGCTTTTAGAAAGCAGAAATAAGTGCTATTACTGCGACGTTGTCTGGTAGTTGATGCCAGCTTTCACTAAAAGCCGTTTTGCCTGATCCAGATGCAGCCGCTCCACCATTTCTCCATCAATATTCAGTACGTTCTTTTCAAGGTTTTCAGCGCTAGAAAAGGTATTGATAATTAGTCTGGCACGGTCTATTTCTGATTCTGAGGGCGAAAATACTTGTGTTGCGACTTCAACCTGTGAAGGATGAATAAGCGTTTTACCATCAAAGCCCATTTTTTTTGCCTGCTCTGCTTCAGACCGAAGTCCGTCTGTGTCCTTAAAGTTATTCCAGACACTGTCCAGTACCGTCAGTCTATTCGCCTTTGCCTGCAGCACAATCTGCATTAGCCATGGGATCATATACCGGCGATTGTTCTCGAGAGAAACGCCTGTTTCACTGGCAATATCATTGTGACCCACGACAAGCGTGGACAAGTTCCACGGTAAGTCAGCAGCACTTTCAATAATCTTCGGAAGTTCGACGATACCATTCGATGTTTCAATCATAAACCAGAGAGCTAGCTTGTGATCGAGACTGGCAGCCTCTGCTATCTTATGAAATTCTTCCACATGCGCCACCGAATCAACCTTCGGTAGCAGGACAGCATTCGGACAACAGATTTGTACCGCACTTAAATCTGCCTCAACTTCGCCACTGAACGCAGCATTACAACGAATAGCAGTACGGCTGTTGCCAAAATCCTTTTTCTTGAACGCGGATATTAAGGATTCTCTAGCGGAATCTTTGGCCTCTGTTGCAACAGAATCTTCAAGATCATACACCAGCCAATCAGCATCTATTCCAGCCGACTTCTCTATCGCCCTTGTGTTGCTCGAGGGTACATAGAGTACGGATCTCTGTGGTGTTTCCGCAAACATACAGGCACCTGTAAGTGAAGGTCATTCATCCGCACTATACCAAAATGCCTGACTATTCCGAAGATACTGCTGACACACCAGCTCAGAAATGTGCTCAATCTTTCAAGCGCGCTCTGGTGAGCTTCAATAGAAAAGAAAGCCCCTTGCAAAAGAGGCTTTACCATATTACTTCCTGGTCCAGATCTGACCACGGCAAATAATTCCACCGGCAACACAACCAGAAACCTTCAGAGTATCTGCATCATTGACCTTGATTTTTGATTTGTACCACTTCTCGGTATCCGGTGCGTAGATCCGACCGCCCGTATATCTGGTATCAGATTTCTTCTGCATCCCTTCAATGATTTCTGTGCCAATGACTGATGTATTTTCGGAGTTATGAACGTCTGTAATCTTGCCGCAGATATTCTCACCACAATTGTAAATCTCTACAGAAATCTGCTTTCCCTCATCATTCTTTTCAGAAAGCCAGTTCCCGGTAATATCAGCAAACGCCGGTACTGAACCGAGCATCAGCAGACCTACAACAGTGGGAAAAATTAGCTTGTTCATTTCATGCACCTCATTTGACTTGAGGCGTAATAATACCGCACAAACACAATATGTTGGTTGAACAGGGAACAACAATGTCGCGTACTGTGCAATGTGTCGCGTGCCTTGAAAGCCCCCGGAAAATCAGTAAACAAGTCTATTGCGGATTGCCTTCCCCTTGAAACGCATTCACGACAGCAACTCTCGGCGTGCAGGTTGAAAACCGTCAAGCTGCAATAGCCAGTAATCACGGTGTATAAGAATGCTGTTCTTTTATTTATATTCGCACCTTTTAAAGTAATGTAAGCCCATTTGGCGCGCTAAAAATCGGCGATCTGAAATCAAGGGGTCTTAGCTTGGCGGCAACTGCCTACCCGTGAAAGCGATGCAAGAGCCAGAATCGACATAATTAGCGACTTCTTATAACAAAAATAGTTTTTACACAGCCTCTGCCCTTTGCTGCCATTCAAATCGCCGATTGATCAACACCGAAAATCTCTTTAGCGGACGTTTTCTACGGCAATAACGAGCATTGAAAGAAGTAAAGTAACTACTCACCCCTAAACTGAGTTGGCTCGTCCTGCTAATGCGATTTGGATGGCCAAGAGCGAGTTGTAGCCTTTCCTTTCCATCGTTTGCAGGTAGCTCGTTATCCGACAATACGCCTCAGCATATTGCCGCTTTCGGAAACAGCCACTTACTTTCTGCTTGACCTTGCTCATCCGAATGTCTCGCTCTGCACGATTGTTCGTGAACGGTACGTCGGCTCGGCTTGCGAATAACAATACCGCGCTTTCGTGCTTTCTCAGTCTGTCTGCAAGATTCTG